>CAJBYO010000006.1 GCA_903959905.1 uncultured Bacteroidales bacterium | reverse complement strand
GAGGCGCAGAGAATTTTGCGTTCAAGATGATGAAGTTGAATCAATTTACGTCTCTGCGCCTCTGCGTCTCTGCGGTTAAAAAAAAATTTGAGACAGTATCTGGTTTTGACTAACGCCCGATTCCAAATACCAGGTCAATCACCGGCAACAAATGCCATTGTGGTCCGTATGGATATTTCCCAAAGCAAAGTTTGCCGCCGGCTTCAATCCTCAGGGTCTCTTTTTTGGAGGTATAGGCGATCACGGCCTTGTTTTCAAGAAAATAGTTGTTTTCTGTGCCGCATACGATGAAGTTCTCCATATTGAACAGCCACCCGATCCGGGGAATGAACTGCCCTCTGAAATCAATACCTGCATCAAACTCAGGTTCATTGTAGAACACCGCCAGCCGGGGGTAAATTACCGGGAGATCAATGGTGCTTTGCGGGTTAAGCGGGCCGAATTTCACTGCAAATGAGATCCCTGCATGCCCTGTCAGCAATGCCTTTTTAAATGGGCTAAAGGATGCAAGCAGCCTGTTTGAAACGGCAAACATTTGCGGAATGGTGTACTCCGGTGAAATCAGTCCCCCGGTTCCCTTCGCTGCCACCAGCCGCATCGCCACGGTCGGGTAAAAAATCCCATGTTCAGTGGCCAGCCGGAACCCGGAATAAACTCCCCAGCCGATTTTCACTTTAACCTGCGGCATCAGGAAGAACATCAGCGGGTGTGCGGAGATTTCAACCCCGTTGCTTATTCCATACCTGGATGCTGTAAAAAGTCCCAGTTCCCACCTGTGTTTCGGCACATTGCAGGCAGTTCCGTCGGTCCAGTAATTACCAGTCAGCGTATCCTGCGCAAAGAGGTTCGCAAACAGCAAGGCGGCAGTCAGGCAAAGAAGCACTTTTTTCATTCTGTCTGTTTATTTTGGCAACTGCAATAACACGCTTACCGGGGCGTGATCCGATTCCTTGGTTGCGTCCTGGTGGGTGACTGCTGAATGATCAACCCACTGATAATTGGTAAAAAGATAATCAAGGGTGCGGTCCCAGAAATGGGTTCCCCTGGTGGTATGGGTGAAATACTTATACTGGTTGTTCCTGAACTCATCCACAGGCACAGCACAATGATAAGCAGAATACAGTGTATCAAGCCAGTGCTTCTCCGGTTCATAATTGCTTCCCTCCTTGTGCATCGGATCATCACCCGCCTGGTGAAACGACTCCCCCGGGCACATATCCTGGATACAGTAATCAGTGGTATCGGAGCCGGGAGGGAGTGTGTTCAGGTCGCCTCCGGCCACGAACATCCCGCCAAGTCCGGCAATACGGTCAAGTTCATCCTTGAACTGAACGATGTGTTTCTGCTTTGTATCATCCGTGGCAAATGCCGAAGCATGTATGTTCACCGCATAAAGGTTATTCACATGCGGGATCTCAATAAGCCCTGTAACCATGCAGCATCGCTCATAAAAATACCGCGTCAGCTTATCCTGGTCATCGCGCAAAGCAAGCTGGATCCTCTGGGCATTGCTAATCTTCCAGCGCGAAAGGATGGCATTACCCTCATCCATCCTGCCCAGGCCGTCGCTCGGAATAAACTGCGCCTTCCATTGTGAACCGTATGCTGCATAATTAAAATAGGTGTGATCAAGCAGCCATTGCATCTCGTTGATATACGCTGAACGCTTTGAATTAATGTCAACCTCCTGGAGCAGCAGAATGTCGGGTTTCATTTCGTTGATCTTGTCGGCGATGGCCTGAAGGGCGGAATATACTTCATCCTCGGTCAGGATAACGCGGTTGCCGCATGCATCGCCGAACCACGGCAGCCTGGCTGCCCCGAAACGGATGTTCCAGGTCATGACACGAATTACGTTAAAGGTATCGGGTACCTGTACAACATTTCCCGAGGTGTAATATGTTGCACCCTCTGTGTCGTCAAACCCGGTAGCCAGCGGTTCGCATGACGTGACCAGCAGGATGAAACATAAAAAGCCAGCCAATTTCAGCGGGGCGTTTTGAGATGAAACAACCAATGACCTGAAACAATCCATGGAGTGAATCTTTGAACATCAAAGATAAACGAAGTCGTTGGCCTGAAAAATTCCGGCAGTCTGTTTTTGTGGGATTTTTTGCAAACAGGACCGGTATTATTTGCAGAAATCACTAAAAAGCGTGTTTTTCATCAATCAATCACGGGTAATTGAAAAACCAACCGAATGGGATGCATCCATTTCCTAAATCACGCAATTATCTTAAAGGGGCAGGCGAAGTTCCGTACTGCCGGTTGACAGACCGGAACTAATTTAGCCATGCATTTACGACCACAAACTTCTTTAATATCAATCATTATGAAAACGAAACTCTTAATCCCGATGCTGCTCCTGGTCACCATCCAGGCATTAAAAGCACAATCCGATTCAATTATCCTGCAAAAATTCTATCATACCTGGATCATTCCTGAGAAAGGCTCCAAAGGAAAATCGGGCGTGCTATACCAGATCAAGGATTCATCGGTACTGGTTTCAAATTCCCCGAACAGGCAGGATTATTACAATAACAATTTTTACACGACCCAGTTTGACATCAGGGAGATCAAAGCCATCAAGGTGAGAAGGCAGGGCCAGGGGTTTGCTGTCCTTGTTGGAGGCTTATCCGGCGCGGTTGTAGGCGGGTTCATCTCCGCAGCATACATGGACCACCTGGAGAAAACGATGAACCCGTTCGGGTTTGCATTCGGGGGTTTTATGCAGGGGATACTTCCTTTCATCGTTTCCACAGGCATCGGCATCGGGATTGGTGCCATCCTGAGCTCCAAAATAACCATCCCCATCCAGGGAAGCCAGGGCCAGTTCAATGCGCGCAAAAAGAAGCTCAACGAGTATGCACTGACCCGCAACACCAATTCAGGGTTTGGCCTCGACGGGAACTTTAAAACATTCAGGGATTCAGTTGTTGACGTTGATGGGAAAGCCTACCATACGATCGTACTCGGAGGCCAGGTATGGATGGCTGAGAACCTCAGGGTAACCCGCTTCCGTGATGGATCAAGAATAGAAGAAACTTCTGAAGAGGCAGATGCAACAGGGCGTAAATACTCATGGAATGTAGTGAAAGACAGCCGTAAACTATGCCCGACCGGCTGGCACGTCCCATCCATGACAGAATGGACTTCGCTCTACAACTCCCTCGGAGGCGAAAACGGCGCATCGGACAAAATCCAGGAAAGTTTCATGACGGGTGGTACAGCGAGCCAGTGGTGGTCGTCAACTGAATGGGACCAGGGCAAAGCCAAAAGTTTTTATGTGAACATGGCCACCCGTTCGGTTATGCTTACGAGTACAGCCAAAACAACAGAATTGCCTGTAAGATGCCTGAGAGACAACTGATTAACTCCAAACAAATAATGCCATGAAAACACGCTTACTCTTGTTGGTCATTCTCGTGTCGCTCGTGACCGGAACCAACGCGCAAAATGCAGTTATGATACCCGGAAAATTATATAAAACCTGGATCACCTTCAATGGAGAAAAAGGGAAACTGAAAGGGGTGTTGTATGACACCAGGGATTCCTCCATTCTGGTTTCCGACTCCTATAATAAAACAAACTACATGGACGGCAAATACAATCTGAAAAAAGTTGAGGTATCAAAAATCAACGACATCACTGTCCGAAGACAAAATGCGATCGGAAGGGGTGTCCTTTTCGGAGGCCTGGGTGGCGTGGCAATTGGAGCAGTGATTGGCCTGACGGCAGAAAATACCGCCACGGATGAGCGCGCCAATGCCGGGTTCAAGGCTACAGGTGCCATTTTCACCTCCATATTCATGGGTGCCTGCGGGGCCGCCATCGGGGCTGTTTTTGGTACGATCTGCACCAAAGTCCACCTGCACGGGAACCAGAAACAGTATTTGAGAAACCGTCCAAGGCTAAGCCAGCGCTCGCTTGTCTCAGATGCCTACCGGGATGGAGCCGGCGAGCCTGCCTTTTTACGCCTCCGCGACACGGTAGTGGATGTTGATGGCAACGTTTACCATACGGTGGCCCTGGGTGCAATGGTCTTCATGGCTGAAAACCTGAAAGCAGGGCATTTTCGCAATGGCATGGAAATCCAACCTGTAAAAGACAGCTCCGGTTGGAGAACAGCAACCGGCCCGGCATGGTGCAATTACAACAATGATTCGGCGACTGGACTGCAATACGGTAAACTCTATAACGGATACGCAGTCAGCGATACCTCAGGGCTGTGCCCCGCAGGCTGGCATATTCCCTCCTACGATGAGTGGACATCACTGGTGATGTGCCTTGGGGGGAGTGAAAACGCCGGAGGCTTTATGAAAGAAGCCGGCACTGCACACTGGAACCCGCCGAATAAAACAGCCCTTACAGAGAATACGTTTGCCCTGCCAGGCGGGAACCGCGGCAGTTCGGGAACATTCTCTCAACCCGGGAGGATCTGCCAGTGGTGGGCATCCGTTGACAAGGTCACAGGCAATAATAAAGGCCTTTCCTTAACCAATGAAAGTGTGGCAGTAAAGACCATTAACCCGGAGAAATCATCGGGACTGTCGGTCAGGTGCATGCGTGATTAATACTGCTTACATAGTTCGCTCAATCCTCGTTCTGAGCAACTTTACCTTCTCATGTAAGATATTGAAAAACCTGTGTCGTTCTTTTGCAGAGGTCCCGCTGATCATGGTGGACTTCTGCATCAGGTTTCTGAACGATTTCTCAATCTGGTCACAGAAAGCAGGATTTGTGGTGATCAGCTGGTTGATCACGTTGTAGGTATTGTACGACACTTTATGCCCGTCCATATTGACCAGGATCGTATTGTCACTCACAAGGACCTCATTGTTAAACAGTTTATAGCTGTTCTCTATTCCCTGGCTGGGAGAACCATGCCTGAACTGGACCCCGCATTCCGCCTGTAACTTCACATGGTCAAGCCATGCTTCCAGTACGTCACACAACCGGAAAACATCGTCTGTATTACGGAAAAAGCCCGACAGGTAGCAATATTCAATCTGCCTGAGGATGCTTGAAATGGTCTCTTCACTCCATATCTCAATGGTTGGAATTTTGATGTAATAAGAAAGCAGTTGCTGCCCGATTTCATACAAATTTTCCGGTGCATCAAGGGTAATCATTTTATTTTCGTAGCCGCTTGCCGGGATGAGTGTTTTATTCCAGAAATAGATCTTGAATGCAGCAATTTCAGGAAATTCAAAAAAGTAAAATACCGGGATATCCTTTGCGGCATAGATGATCTCCCGTTCCCGGGCGGCATGGATCTGTTTGATGGCTCCCAGAAGCGACTGGAGCCATTTTTCAATATCAAAACCACCTTCACCTATTGCCATGGCATTGAAAACCACATGGTTGCTCTGGGTGTTGAAGAGGGTATCAACGGAAACTTTATAGTAAACGCAGATTGTCTTCAACTCTTCAAGCGACAGTTCCTTCTCCCCCCTGATCCGGCGGTAGGCACTGTCGTAACTGATGCCGAGAAGTTCGGAAAGTTCATGCACAAACGAAATATTCGGCGCCAGCCTCCCTTTTATCGATTGAAAAAGTAGTTCCTGGATGGATAATTGCTCATTCATGACTTTGGCTAATTATAACGAGGTAAAGATAATTCAAATTTAAAAATTAACAAACAATTACTGAACAGTGATCCTGGTTCCTTCCGAATGTGCCGTGAATTCAGGGGCATACATGCATTGTATCGTTGCCACGCCGTTTGAATAATCTCCCGCGGCATTCACCTTCAAAGCGTATTCAAACACGAAGGTGCCTTTGTGCAGATAATCAAAGAAGAAGTTCGTAGCCTGATCGGTGGTGCTCTGGTAATACCCGAGCCCGTCCTGGTAGCGGTATCCCGATAAAACGTCAGAGGCTCCGCCCCACCGGCCCGCAGCATTGGCGGTATGATCGGGTTCCAGCCCGCCTGCCCGCATGTCTTTCATGTGAACGAATTCAAGGTCGCGGTCGACGGTGAGGATGATGCGGACTTTGAGTTTATCTCCGGGTTTGAGTGAGCGGGTGAGCGGGTGAGCAGGTGAGCGGGAGGTCGTATCGCTTGAGATCTCTTCAAGGACAGGGCCTGATCCTGTATTGGTTTCAATAAAAACCTTCTTCTCCAGGTGCAGCGGAGTAGAGGCCGTTGTGATCTTGTCCAGATTTTCAAAGTACTGCCAGTAAACTGCTCCCCACGCTACGCCGTCTGTTGATTTTGTCACTGAAATGCTGCCCATATCGGGGGTGATCTCACTCCCTGCCCATGATTGCTGAAAATAACCGGTTCCTGCTTCCTTAATTACATCTTTCAGGTCCGCAGTATTGATCTTTTGCTTCCCGAGTGATATTTTCACCCCCTGATCATCTGCAAGCAGGTCTGTTCCCCGGAGCAACAAAGCATAACAGGCTTCCAGGGTAGCACGCGGCGAACGCCAGTCCTGGGTCTGCTTTTGTTTTAAAAGCCATACTTTCAGCTCATCCACGGTACTTTTGTCATTTAAAATTTCATCATAAGCCTCCACCATCAGGGCCTGTGTTTCGATGGGAGCCTGGAACCAGTAATAACCCCGTTCTCCGGCCCAGTACATACCCATCTCGGGAGAATGAAGCGCCTTTTCCGAAAGTGATTTAAGGATCAGTGAAGGTGCCTCTTTGCTGCCAAGCCGGTTTAAAGCAATGGCAGCCATCCCCTGCAAGTAACGGTCATTGCGCAGCCAGAATTTCTCCGCCTGCTTTACGTAGTAGTTAAAGGCTTCAAGATCATTTGGCCCGGGATTGGGGACCTGTGAACCGGCCTTTGTCATGAAATAAGTGCGGGCATAGAGATACTGGATCTGGGTGCTGCCAATATGGTTGTCGGCAAGGTTGTTGGATGATTGTTTTTTCAGGTATTCATAATCCCGGGTCATCTCCCCGTCCAGAAAAGTGATTGCCTTCAGCACCATGTTGCGGGAAACCGGGTCGCTGAGCACGTCTGTGATGCCAAGGTGATAAAGTTTCCCCAGCCCTGTTACGATATTCTGGGTGATATAACGGTTTTCGGGCATGCCTGCAAACCAGGTCCAGCCACCGTTCGGCAATTGAAGCTTCTGCAGTTTCCGGAGGTTCTCCTGCAGGTTTGACTCCATATTGTTGCTTTCAAAAAACAGGCCCAGCTTCTGTTTGCGACCGGTTTCACTGCCCGCCTCCATCACCCAGGGTGTTTCCTGCAACAGGGCCGATTTCAATGACTGGTTTTTGGCCAGGTTTGACTGAAGGGCGTCCGGTGTGAGGTTTTTCCATGATTCAAACACCGCTTTGATCTTCGGGTTAGAATTGGCGATGAACGAAGCCACACTGTTTGACCAGTAGGCGGTAAAAATGGCATCTGCATTGTCGTATTGTTTATCGTTCAGCGATGGTAGCGCCTGAATGGCATACCAGGCCGGATTTGAAGCAAATTCAAGAGTCAGCCGGAAATTCTTCAGGGTTTCATCTTTTGCTCCCGATGCACCTGATTTAAAAAGCTTCTCAAAAGAAAATGAGGTGGTTCCCTTTGTGCGAACAGGCAACGGCAGCGATTCTGTAACAAGCATCCGGTTTGTCAGTACCGGCACGACCTTCTCTTCTCCGTCGCTGAAGTTCCCTGATACCGCTGTGATGCGGAACTGAAGCACGGAAAGCTCACTGCTGACAGGGATTTTCACATGCCAGTACACAACGGCGCTGCTTCCTTTGCCAGCTGCAAATTCCTTTTCAACCGGGCCGGGAGCATTACCTTCATGGCCTTCAAAACTGCCAAGCGGCTTGCCGGTCAGCGCATCCGTCAGGGCGAGGTTGACTGCACCTGAAAGCTCACGGGCTGACAGGTTGACGATCTTTGCACTGAAAACAATCTCATCTCCCTGCCGCACGAATCTCGGCATGTTTGGAAACACCATCAGCTCCTTCTTTGTCACCAGCTCTTTCTCCACCAGGCCATAGTCAAGGTCCTGCGTGTGGGCCAGTCCGAGCAGTTTCCATTTAGTGAGCGATTCCGGTGCGGTAAACTGAATGACCAGGCTGCCGGCCGAATCTGTTTCAAGCACAGGGTAGAAAAATGCTGTTTCACGAAAATCACGGCGGACCTGCATGGAGGGTTCCTGTGTTTTATTTGCAGGTTTCGCACCGTTGCCAGCCGAACCTGCTGTATCGCTTACGATCCCGGGCACCGCTTCAGGTGGCATCGGGGTGCCTTTTGATTGGTCATTGGCTGCCATGGGTGCGTCCATCATTTCCATCATCATTCCCTTGGCCTTTCCGCCTGCGCCACGTGCACCATATCGTGCATTTCCGTTAAAATAACCTGTGCCGAACCAGTTGAGTTTTAGTGCGGGACGGTAGTAGAAGTTGTCGTCGGCACCACCCGGCAAAAACCACTGTCCCGATGAAATGCGAAAAGCATTGTCCACATCCCACCGTGACAAGTCAAATATCCGCTGGTACAGGTTAAAACTCCACTCATTGGACCGGAACTGATCCAGGGAGGCATCATACATCCCGGCCATCATCTCAGCTACGGCAGCTTTACCGGAAGGCCTGTTAATCTTTATTTTCCATTGCTCTCTGGCTCCGGGGTCAAGACTGCTGCGGAACGATTCAAACGTTATCCCCAGTTTTTTACTGGCATAAGGCACTGTAACCAGACTGCTATGCTGAAACACCCTGTTGTACCTGACAAACATAAAGTTCACCGAAACATTTCCGCGGTAGGATTCCTTAACCGGTAGTTCCACGAACATGGCCCTTTTGCTGAGTTTGATCCATTCCCGTGATAAAAGGCTGTCGTTTTGCCTTAGTTCATAAATCACATTGACATTGTCTTCGGCAGACCCGATGATAAACCGGGCCGTTTCACCCGGTTCTCCGGATGTTTTGAGCGGCACATACCAGCTGATCTCCTTCACCGGCAATTCTTTTGAAGCCGGAGAAAAAACAGTCAGGTATTTCTTCACCTCAACCACCTCCCCGAACGGGTCGGTGGCCCGAAGAATCAGCAGGTAAGAACCAGGGGCCGGAAACCGGGTAGCAGCATTCAACAGGTTCAGAACAGAATCCCGGTCGGTGCTTATCGTCTTTTCAAAGACCGTTTTTTCCACTGCCCAGATTGCGGGGTTGTTTTCGTCGTCATAGATGCTTGAGGGGAATGCGCTCCGGAACTCCTCCCGGGTCATAAGATGCAGGTCGGGCCGCTCCCATTGCCTCGTTTTAAAGGCCCGGTCGGGTTGTACAAGCCGCTGCAACGAAACAGTCACCTGCGCGGGTGTGGGCCGCCCGTTCAGGTTGGTGGCGGTAATTTTCACAATGGTATCTTTCGCCAGGTTTACAAGCTCCGGCATATCACTGCCCACAACAAGCGACTTATACCCAACTGAGACATGCTGTACGGTAGATTGGGTTTCTCCGTTGATGTCGGTCACATCTGCGTAAACCGCATAGTCAAACACCGGCCATGTTCCCTTGTCAATGCCGGCATCGGGGAAGGCGGTAAACGAAACTGTGAACTTCCCGTCAGCATCGGAGGTGGTTGAGCCGCTTACAATTTCAGCCTGTGGGGAAGCCGGCATCGGCCACCGCCAGTTCCAGTCCCAGAACGGAAACCGTGCTGTACGTACCACCCGGTATTTAACCGCGCCGCCATCAATCGGATTTCCGGCAAAGGCCGCCGCTTTCCCGGTCAGGATAAGCTGTTCGCCAAGTTTGTAATTACCCTCCAGGGGATTGCAGGTCACATCAAAAGTCGGACGCTTGTATTCTTCAACAGAAACAGCCGTCGAACCGGATTCGCTGAAGATCGTCATCTGGCCGGGTAAAACGCCTGTGGGCGCGGTGAATGACCCGCTTACAGAACCGAAATTATTTGAAACCAGCGTCTGCTCTGATATTTTCTGCCCGTTCACATCCGTGAACACCACTTTGGTTGAAAACCTGGGTTTTATCTTTGTTTTGTCCCCTGTTCTTTCGGTGATGATCCCTTTGAACCAGATGACCTGCCCCGGCCGGTAGATGGCACGGTCGGTGTAAAACATGGTTTGAACAATCGACTGATCCTGGCTTTTATAAACAGGGTACTGGTAAAAATTGTCTGTGGTCAGAAAGTCATCCTTGTAAAAAATCTTCAGGAACTGGTTTGTGCTGCGCGTGTTTTCTCCGGATGGCGGAATCTGTATGTATCCCTGTTCATCCGTATGGTACGATTCCCCTTTTATTTTGGTGTATTTCCGGTCGCGGTAATCATAGTTTTTCTCCCATGCTTCCGCCACTGCATTTTTCAAAGGCAGGCCTGTCTCACGGTCAAGTAAAAACCAGCCAAAGCTTCCGTCGGTATTGCGTTTGCTGACATAACTGATATTCGTCGACCAGAAAGGCGCAGAAGCAAAAGCCAGGCCGGCATTGGTGAAATCTTTGTCAGACGAACAAAGGATCACACTAAACCCCGCAGGCAATCCCGGAACCGTTATCTCTGCCGAATGTTTCTGAAAGTCCCCGTCATCAGGAAAGGGTTGCGACCATGCCTTAACGGCAGGCAAGGAAGTCAGGAATTTGAAAATCCCATTTTGATCAGCAATGGAGGTGGTTTCAGCGTATTTTTCCTGATCGGGTTGAACCAGGCGAATATAAAGTTGCCTGATATTTTTCACGCCGATCAGTGCCAGAGATGGTTTACCCGCAGGTACGGCCGATTCGGCGGTTACCTGGAGTGAAGGCTCCTTGACGGATTTTTCAAGGATCTTGCAATTCCGCGTCCCTTCTGCAAGAGGAAACCGCCTGGTTGCCTGTTCACACACCTCCGCCGCCGACCTGTTGTCCCATTTGTGCCTGTCAGAAATCAGTGGCTGATACTTTTCTGCCTGCGAATGGAGAAATGATGCCAGTGCATAGGAAATGGAGGTACTCCACGGAGAGCCGGTTTTTACCTGTTCAAACTTCCTCAATGCATCCAGGTATAGGCTGTCTTTCCCCGGAAGGATATATTTTTCGTGGACGAATGCAAGCCGTTTCAGTTCAAACTCAATAAGGGCGCGGGGATCCCGGTCGGACATGTGAAAAGTCGCCAGGTCGCGGAAAACACGTAAAGCAAGGCTTGCAGGAACCGCGGTGTCGGCCGGGATCAACATCCTGTTTCCGGCAAACATGAGTGTAGGGGCAAAATACCAGGCACGGTCAACTTCAAAATGCTGTGCAGGCATTGACTGCATGATTTGTTCGGAGGTGAAAAAGTCAAGGGCCCGGTCGGCCAGGAAATCATACAGGGTTGGGATAAAACGGGCAGCAGAAGCCGTAAGCGAGTCGCGGCTTACATCTGTCAGATACTCCAGGTCAAGGATTGCTTCAAACCTCCCGATGGGGATACGTTGCAACGAATCGGCATTTTCAAGTGAACTGAGATAGGAGCCGGTAATGGCTGCTGAAAGTGTATTCAGATCCCAGGTTTCAACACTGTCGGGCTGAACTGAATTCACTTTTGTGCGGTCGCGGAAACGGTACTGGTTGTTCTGGTAATACCGCCAGTAAACTTCCGCCAGGATGGACTGCAGCACCTGCTTCCGTGGCTGTTGCGAGCCAGAAATCTCTTTTTTCAGGTCTGCGATGGTCCTGACCATGAAATTTTCCCTGAAATCGGAATTGAGCCGGATGCGGAAAAGGATGGCCCGGATCAGCTGGGCGTCATCCCTGTCTTGCATTGCCTTCGCATAAATCTCATCAAGGATCTTAAGGGCGGATTGAGGCTGGCCGAGGTTGGTGAGGGAGTCAACGCGGGACCATAACAGGGTGAACGGGTGAGCGGGTGAGCGGGTGAGCACAGCGGACGGAGCGGTGGCGGGTTTTGGGTTTTGTTTTTGCCGGGCTTTCTGTGGGTAGGCGCTTGCTACAGTTAATATCAGTAAAACAATGATGGCAGGAACCGGAATAAAGCGCGTGATTTTCATAGGTAGGTATTGTTGAAACATGAATCAGGTACAATGATAGTAAAAGGAATCTGAGTTACAAAGATCGTACCGGAAATAGGGAGTGTCTTCCCACAACATGTATGTCCGGCTGAGAAAAAAAACTCTTTTAAAACTGTCACATTTTGTTTGATTTTGCGTTTTATTGTTTCAATGCTTTAAAAGTTTTGCTGATTTATTACAATAAAAATAACCACTAAGGCACGGAGGGCACTAAGAAACACTAAGGATTTACTTTACTGATTTTTGTTTTTCTTAGTGTTTCTTAGTGCCCTCCGTGCCTACTATATAACTTGTTTTTAACTTGCTGATTATGTTTAGTTTGCAAATAGTCATTACGCAGCCTTTTTTAATTGTTCCAGCAATTTTTCAAGGTGCTTGATCTTCTTTTCACGATACTTTT
>CAJBYO010000005.1 GCA_903959905.1 uncultured Bacteroidales bacterium | reverse complement strand
GGCCAGGTTTAACCATTGCCCTCCGAAATAGAGGGAGATGCATCCGGTTCCATCCACTCTGCAATTCGTGCAAAAGACAATCAATCCTTCGGCCGGGCTCACAATGGCATTACGTTGCACGTAGGTCATCCGGGGCGGAAGTATCCCTTTGGTGGTGGAAGCAATATCCAGAATGGCAGAACTGCCTGGCGCAGAAGTGCCGATGCCCAATGCACCTGCACCCGTAAAACGGGCCCGTTCCACCCCATTGGTGATGACATTCACCGCGTTAACCTGCGGACTGGAGAACCCTGTGTTTTCCTGCCCGCTGCCAAAAACGAATGATGCGCTGGATGACGTTCCGAAGTCAGCGGCAATCTTACCGGCCACCTCCAGTTTGACATCCGGGGAAGTGGTTCCTATTCCAACATTTCCCAGGGAATAAGCGATATTAGATCCCGTGTTCAACCATTGGGTATTCACCATGATCCAAAGGGGCAATACAGGGGTTCCTTTGTTGGAATAAAAGGAGTTGTTCTCCGTACAGAACACCAGGAGTCCTGTTGCAGGGTTTGCGATGGCGTCGCGTTGTGCAAAAGTCATCCGGGGCGCAAGTGTTCCTTTTGTTGTTGATTTCACATCAAGCATCGCCGAATTGTCGGGGGCGCTGTTGTCGGTGGAGATGGCGACCTGTGCATAGGATACCACTCCTGCCATCACGAACAGGATGAGAAAGGAAGCGATGATTTTCATAGGTGGTTGTTAGGATTATATTGCAAATATAATTAATTTGGATTGATTACAAATAAATAATTTAAACCACCTCAACCCCCATTCTCTTCTCCTTGAGGAGTTGAGGGGGGGGGGGGGAACTCGTGCGGAGGGGAATGTTGCTCCTGTGACAAAAACGGTAACCAACGGCACTGTAACAAACATCCCCGGTGCTCCGTTAAAATGCTGGATAACCCGCAACCTGGGCGCCGACCAGCAGGCAACGTCCGTTACAGACAACACGGAGGCATCCGCCGGATGGTACTGGCAGTTCAACCGAAAACAAGGATTTAAGCACGATGGCACCAACAGAACACCCAATACGGGATGGATATCAGCGATAACCGAGAACGCCGATTGGCTGCCTGCAAACGACCCTTGTACGATCCTGCTGGGCAGTGGCTGGCGGCTTCCCACCCATGCGGAATGGAGCAGCGTGGATGCCAGCGGAAGCTGGACGAATTGGAGCGGCCCCTTCAACTCTGCGTTAAAACTGCACGCGGCCGGCTATCTGTTCTTTACCAGCGGTTCCCTCGACTTCAGGGGCTTCATCGGGTATTATTGGAGCAGCTCCCAAAGTGCAACTAACGGGGCATGGGACTTTTACTTCTATGACAACGAAAGCGCGACAGGCCCCGATGCAAAACCCAGCGGTTTCTCTTCCCGATGCCTGAAAGACTAGGGTAAATCTGCACCGCGATCGCCAGTATTAAGTTAACTGTCCCGCAGGCAAATGTAAACAGGGAATGTAAATCCGGAAAACCAATAAAGCCCGGCAGTTTTAGTAATCAGGCATATTTTAAAGGGCCGTGCCCTTCAATGCTTCACACTGATCGGACTTATCAGTCCCGAACACACCGTGCGGAGAACCCGGTCACCTTGGGGTTGCCATTCACCTGGCTGGCACCGCTATTAAAGAACAGGTGCCAGGCATTCGTTCCATCTAATTGCACATTGCTCCAGTACCAGCCGAAGGAACCGCGGGTACCCAGTGAACCATCAGTTAAGCCAAGAAACCCGGCAGCATGAAGGCGTAAGCCGGAGTTAAAAGGCCCGGTCCAGGTGGTCCAACTGCCCGCTGCATCCACGTTGGTCCATTCGGTAAAGGTGGGCAACCGCCAGGCGCTGCCTAACAAAAGAGCGCATGGATCATTGACGGATTCCCAATCTGAAGTTTCTGAGATGGTGGTGATCCATGCTGTATTGGGTGTCCGGTTCAACCCGTCGTGCTTGTACCCCTGTTGTCGGTTAAACTGCCAGTACCAGCCTGCTGAAATCTCTGTGGCGTCGCTAACCGCAGTTGCCTGCTGACTTGCCCCCAGGTTGCGGGTGATCCAGCACTTTGCAGTTTCGCCGGGGATGTTGGTAACGGTTCCATAGGTAACCGTTTTGGTGACCGGGGCAACAGTTCCTGCGGTGTGGACTACGGTGAACGAGGACCCGCAGGGAAGGGCCTGCCCTTGCATAATGGTTGGTTCAGAGGGCCCGCAATTGTTGTAACCCCATACGTAACGGGTGTAACTGGTACCCGCAGTCAGTCCGGTTTCAATTTTCGTGGTTACTGTTCCCATGTTGGTGGCGGTTGCAAAATTGTTGGAAGTGTTCCATTTATAACCGTCTGCGATGGGCACTGCGCTCCAGTTCCAGGTGATTTGCGTGTTTGATTGTACATGGCTCCCTTCCGGCGGTGCCACAGGAGGGTCGCAGGTACCGGCGAGGTTTAACCATTGACCACCCATAAAAAGGGATATGCAACCTGATCCGTCCGTTTTGCAATTTGTGCAAATTACCACGAGACCCTCTGATGGACTTGCGATTGCATTTCGTTGTGCATAGGTCATACGGGGCGCAAGCAACCCTTTTGAATTGGATTTCACATCCAGCATCGCCGAGTTGTCAGCTGCGCTGTTGTCGGTGGTGATGGCCACCTGGGCATAGGATACCACTCCTGCAAAAAGGGACAGGAGAAGCGATAAGATAATATATTTCATAGGAGGTTGCAATGTTTGATCTTTAACATGATTTAAGCCGGATTTACAAAAAATCAGATGGTTGTAAAATGATTCGATTTATCGAATAGGAAGTGATTATCGGATAAGTTCGTCATGGGTGTCTCCCATGTCTTAGATATGTTCCAATTACGCACCTCAGTCTCTGAGGCAACGGGCACTAAATGCGTTTGCCTTGGAGGGATTGAGTAAGTCGCAACTGCCAATGCTGTAGCTCAGGTGCCAGCCTGTATTTGAGCCTCCCTGCGTACTGCTCCAGTAATAACCGGCCGCGCCGCGATTGTCCAGCAAACCTGCACTGCTGTTGAGGTAGCCTGCGGCATGCATTTGCAAACCTGAGTTGAATGGCCCGTTCCAGTCGAACCAGTTTCCGGCGGCATCCACATTGGTCCATTCAGTCAGGGTTGGTATCCGCCAGGCACTTCCCAGTAACAGGGAACATGGATCGTTGGAGGATTCCCAACCGGCATCTTCATTGATGGCTGTTATCCAGACTGTATTTGGCGTTCGGGTGGTGCCATCATGCTTATATCCTTGCTTTCGGTTAAATTGCCAATGCCAGCCGGCCGCGGCTTCAGTATTATCGCTGACCGAGCCGGGTTGCAGGCTGGCACCCAGATTCCGCGTAATCCAGCATTTGGCCGTTTCGCCCGGGATGTTGGAAACCGTGCCATAGGAAACAGTTTTGTTGACCGGCGCAACGGTGCCGACGAAATGCGATCTTGTAAATGAAGTACCACATAACAAAGCCTGAGCTGTCATAACAACCGGGTCGCTGTAACCACAGGCATTGTAGGCCCATACAAAGCTGGTATAGCTGATTCCCTGTATAAGCCCGGTTTCGGTTTTGGTGGTGGCGGGTCCCATTTCGGTAGCAGCAGCGAAGTTATTGGATGTGTGCCATTTGTACCCATCGGCAATGGGTACCGAGTTCCAGTTCCAGATGATCTGTGCGTTTGATTGCACGTGGTTTCCTGCTGTCGGTGTGACCGGCTTTATGCAGGTAAGGGCAACAGATCGCCAGGATCCGTTCTCATAAAAGGAGACAACACCGGAGCCGTCGCTGCCGCAGTTGGTGCAGTATACCATCAGTCCTTCGGCCGGGTTCACAATGGCATTGCGTTGCTCGTAGGTCATCCGTGGTGGCAGAAAACCTTTACTGGTAGAAGATATTTCAACGATTGCAGTAATGCTGGGCGATGTAGTTCCGATCCCAAGGGCGCCTGACTGGTTTAACCGCATCTTTTCAGTTGCCTGGGTGATGAAGGAGATGCTGAAGGCGGCCGGACTGGAAAACCCGGTATTCTCGATGCCATTATCAAAAGTAAAACCAGGTGCGGTGGTTGTTCCGTAGGAAGCGCCAATTTTCCCGTTAACCTGAAGTGAAAGTGCTGTGGGAGAAGCCACCCCTATGCCGACATTGCCCGAATTGAAATAGATGTTGTTCCCGCTGTTAAGCCACTGGCTGCTAACCATAACCCAATTGGGAACAGCCGGCGTTCCTTTGTTGGAGAAAAACTGGTTGTTATCAAGGCAGAATACCAGCAACCCTATGGCCGGACTACTGATGGCATTGCGCTCTGCAATGGTCATCCTCGGCACCAAAACCCCCTTTGATGTTGATTTAACATCCAGCATCGCTGAAGGGTCGGGCACGCTGTTATCGGAGTTGATGCCTACCTGGGCATACGACAGCATCCCTGTTAACAGGAACAGGATAATTGAGGAAATAATTGCTTTCATAGGCCATGGTTACGTTCAGGCGGTAAAATTAAATTTTATTTAGATTAATTACAAATTAAATTACGTTAAAAACCGGATGGCCCTGAGGTACTTTGCCGGTATGATTACACAGATCCATTTTAAAATGTTAAAACTGACATCCCATTTCGCGTATTTCCATAAATTTGTAGAAAAACAGCTCCATCATGAAAAAACTCCTCACGGCCACAGCCTCCCTTTTGCTCCTTTTTTCCTTAGCCACCGCCCAAACGCCTCATACTCCGGGGCTGCTGAAGGAAGGTAAACCCGGCTACTATCAGAATACCATCATGAAGGATGTCCGTGCTGTTAACGAAAACGTAGCGCCTGCGAAGACCGAAAAACGCTTTATTGCCGACCTCTCCGGAATGAATTTCCCCAACAAGGTCAGCCTTTACGCTTCTGAATGGCGCCTGCCTCCGGTTTCGCAGGGCAACACCAACACATGCTGGTGCTTTTCAACCACGTCGTTCTTTGAAACCGAAGTTCACCGGCTTACCGGGCAGGAGATCAAACTCTCCGAGATGTATACTGTTTACTGGGAATATATCGAACGTGCCAAACGGTTCGTGCAGCAACGGGGTAATTCCGCCTTTGCGGAAGGATCTGAAGCCAATGCCGTGGTGCGTGAATTCAAAATGTATGGCATCGTACCCAAAGAGGCTTATAGCGGAATAGAACCAGGGCGGAAATTCTACACCCATGAAAAGATGTTTAACGAGCTGAAGGCCTACATGGAAGGCGTAAAAGCTGCCAATGCCTGGAATGAAGCCGAGGTAATCGCTACTGTAAAAAATATCCTGAACCATTACATGGGCGTTCCGCCCGAAAGTTTTGAATGGAAAGGAACACGCTACACGCCAAAAGAATTTCTCACTGCCGTGCTGAAGCTGAATATGAACGACTATGTCGACATCCTCTCCTGCATGCAGGAGCCTCTATGGCAGAAAGTTGAATACCCTGTGGCCGACAACTGGTGGCACAGCAAAGAATATTACAATGTTCCGCTGGAAGATTACATGAACGCACTGAAAAATGCCATTCAAAACCACTACACGATGGTGATCGGGGGCGATGTTTCCGAAGCCGGCTTCGATCGCGAGCACCAGGTGGCGCTGATTCCCACCTTTGACATCCCTTCCGACTATATTGACGATGCCGCAAGGCAGTTCCGCTTTTCCAACGGCACCACCACCGACGACCACGGCATGCACCTCGTAGGCTGGTATTCAAAGGATGGCACCGACTGGTATCTTATCAAAGATTCCGCCTCCGGTTCCCGCAATAATGATGAGGCCGCTCCCGAATTCGGCTACTGTTTTTTCCGCGGCGACTACATCAAACTCAAGATGATGTCGTTTCTCGTTCACAGGGATGCGGTAAAAGAGGTGCTTGCGAAGTTTGGGAAGTAGGGAGGAACATGCTGCAATGGTGCACACTAATCACGCACACACCGCACCGATAGAGCATTTGCCTTGCTGGAATTATATCTTGACACGCTCGGATTGATTGAATTAATTCCATAGGACAAAACGGTGCCGGGAGCAGATATATGTGAAGTCCAGAAAATTGAACTGCTGACCGGGGTATCTGTGAAGCACCACGACTGGGAAAGATACCGGACCCCGGCGGTAAATCCCTGGAATCCGGAACTGCTTCCTGAATACTTCAGGAAACCGCCGGCAAGCCCCTCCCCCTGGTAATCGCTTATCAGCAGATCCCAGTCTGCTTCGGAGGGAACGTGCCATCCCGGAGGACAAAGCCCGTGCGTTCCTGCGGAACTTACATAATTCATCAATTCGTCCCACTGGTAATTTCCACCCGCATGATTGCATTGGGTGGCAACATTGTCAATGCAGTATTTTTCGGCAATGCAGTTGTCGGTTTGCGGCATAACACCATCTGAGAATTCACCGAAATTGAGATTTTCTGTCATCCAGCAGCGTGCAAGTGCACCGAAACCAGACATGAATGTTCCATATGTCTTTCCGTCACGAACATCGGTAACTGTTCCGGGGCATGGCTGCAGGGCATTGGAAGGAAATACCTTTATCACCTTCGTCGCCTCTCTGAAGCAGTTATTCATGTTGGTGTACCTGTAGGTGATCAAATATGGTGTTCCACCGGGTGAAGGAACCACAGCACTTCCGGAAGGATCAAATACATAGTTTCCCGGGGAAACACCCGAAACGCCGGTTCCTGTGTACACCCCCGCAGGACCAATTGGATGCCCGCCTTTTAGAAGTATTGGTTGTGCATTTTTTGTGGTAGCCAGGTCACCACAATCAGCATAGCTGACATCGGGCCTGGCTTTGATCAACACACTGAACGCCGGAGAAACAGGCCCATTCCCGCATCCGTTCACCCCGTTTACCAGGAGACTGGCTGTACCGGTAAAAGCTTCGTTCCAGTTTATTCCAATTGCTGCCGTGTTTCCTGAAATTGCACCTGCATTCGCCGGAACAAGGCTCCAAAGCCATGAGGTTGTTAGCGGATCAACATTCTGAACCGCATAGGAAACAGCTGGTTCACCCTGGCACACTGGCGTTGTTCCAAGAATGCTGCCGGTTGAAAGTGGCAACGGATTAACCGTCAGATTTATGCCGGATCGCCGCCCCATGCCGCACGCTGCATTGTCTCCCCGAACGGTAATCGTTCCACTGACAGCACTCGTATTGAACGTTGTTCCGATCATGTTGGTTCCGGCCCCGGACTGGATGGAACACCCTGCGGGAATTGTCCAGATGTAACTTGTCGCATTTGTAATAGCAGGAACTGAATATGCAATGTTTGCCTGGCCCTGGCATAATACGGCAGGTCCTGAAACGATTCCTGCCGGCACCGGTATCGGGTTCACAGTGAGCATAAAGGTGGATGGAATACCGTTTCCGCAGTCAACACTGTGCCCGCATACAGTAAGATTACCCGACAATGCGGTTGAATCAAACGACAATGTCACGGTATTTGTTCCCAGGCCTGCAGTAATATAGGCTCCTGGCGGCAAAATCCATTGGTATGAATCAGCACCGGTCACCAGTGGAATGTTGTAAACCGCACCCTGCTGTCCCTGGCAAACAACAGGAGGCCCATTGATGATCCCAGCCGGTTGGGGGAACAGGTTTATAAGCAGGGGTATGCTGTAGGCGACACCGGTTCCGCAGTTGTTACTCCCTGAAGCACTGACAATTCCTGATGCGGCATTCAGGGACACGTTCACCAGGATGTTCGTAGTACCGGCACCTGAAACAATGGTGCATCCGGGAGGCAAATTCCAGATATAGGACGTTGCATTGGCTATAACCGGCACAGAAAAAACCACTCCCTGTTGACCCTGGCATACCTCCGGAGGTCCGGTTATCAGCCCGGCCGCCGAAGGTAACGGGTCAACGGTAACTGCCATCGTAATATCGGGCCCGTTCCCGCATGGATTAAGCCCATGTACAATAAGAGTGCCTGTTGTGGCGGAGGTTGCATAATCAAGCGTGACGCTGTTCGTTGTACTTGTGCCGGTAGCTCCGGGTGGTAATGTCCAGGAGTATGATGCGGCATATTGCAACGGATCAATGGTATATATTACATTGTTTTGCCCCTGGCACACGGTTGACAATCCATTAACCGGATGGTTGGCCAGCGGCAACGAGTCAACGTATACCATCACGGTATCATGTGCGATACACCCGTTGTTGTTTGTCACCTTCACCCAAACCGGTCCTTGCTGGTTTGTCGTAAGGGTTGGCGTGATTTCGCCGGTGCTCCATTCATAGGTAACATAATTTCCGGGATTGAAAGTGGTGGAAGTTCCCTGACAGATGATGCGGTCTGCACCCAGGTTCACAGTTCCGTTTGGATAATACCCTATGTGTATGGTATCCATCAGCAGGCAAAAATCACCATCGGTAATACAGGAATAGTAACCAGTGTCCTTGGCAATGTAGGTCTGGGTATTGCCTACATTGGTCCACACCCCGGCCAGCAGTTTTCTCCAGTCATAGGAAATCCGGTACGGTCCACCGTCAAGAATCATGCTGTCGCCGGGGCAAATGCTGGCATCGGCCCCCAGGTACAGCGTACTGAAATCAGAAAAATAGCCGTACTCGGAGCTGGCACCCACGTTGTTAAGAATTCCAAGGTGGAACTTCCCATTGGAATTTTCCAGCAGGTTTGCACCCAGGGGCACCTGGGCGGTGCTAAGGTTATTTTGGCGGTAGTACATCCAATTTCCCCCGGTTCCCGGAACCACGTTGAAATTCGGAGCAATGATAATACCCGG
Organism: uncultured Bacteroidales bacterium; assembly: GCA_903959905.1. Lineage (GTDB taxonomy): Bacteria > Bacteroidota > Bacteroidia > Bacteroidales > FEN-979 > CAIVAT01. Next base: position 404,761 of record CAJBYO010000005.1, on the reverse strand, counting down.
GTTCCCATTCAACTGAAAGGAACCTTCGTTCCCGCTCCGTGTTAAAATCAGTAGGGCAAAGGCGGAAGCGCTGGAACGGTTGAAGCCGATTTTACGGGAACCTGTGCAAGAATCCTGGGGAAGGATGGATGCACCCGCTTCTCCCGGATGTCCCGACAAATGGTAAACACAAACAGGTTTGGAGGAGTTGATACAGGCCGTATTTGATGCAGCCGGAATGGGATAATCATATTGCTCACCGGCGTTGATCGTGGCAACCGGAACCGGGTTCCCATCCATCATGATATCGGTGGCATCCTGTGTGGCAGTAATGTACACCCGCTCATCATTATTCCCTGCGGCGTTGTTGGCAAACCCTTTGATCGCAATATATTTCCAACCCAGGAGATTTACCGGAACGATCTGGTCGCCAATGATATCCCAGCCACCGGTAATGATTGAATCATCACTGATCGTAATTGCAATTGGTTTGTCTGAAACTACATGTGAACCGGCCAGGGATTCAGCGGAGCTCGTTATGAGCGTTCGCGCCGAGTACGTTTCACCTTTGTTTAGCATGATCTGGAATGGAATGTTTGCGGAATGTCCAACAATATCAATGGCCGGAGTAATGGTAATTAAAGTGGCATCCTCTGTGGCAACAATGTCAAAAGCCTCACTTCCGTCATTTGTCTGGTTCGCGTAATCGGTCTGGCCTGAGATGAAAAATTCCGTCCCAACGCCATTCTTCCCTTTCAGAGGAAAAATCGCCGGGTTGCTTGTATTGTTGATCTCGTAATAGGCCGTAACATAGTTGTCGGATGTAAGTAACAGTCCTTTGCGTAAAACCCTGTCGGCAGGCCTGTTTTCAATGCTGTCGAGCCAGGTGTTGTCGCCGGCGATCAGGTCCAGCCGGATAGATATGGTTGAATTTGCAGCCATTGCACTAACCACCGGGACAAATTTGTTGTTGGCTGGCATGCGCAGGTTAATGTTTGCCGGTAACTCCATCGTTGAGATACGGATATAAACAGGCCGGTCACCATGGTTTGATGAGGCCTCCGGCCCGACGAACCAGAATTCCTTGTCAATTTGTGCAAAAAGGGGCAGAGAAACGACAAGGAGAAGTAAAATGAACAGGATATTTTTAGCAAGCAGGGACCGGCGCAGGTTCATGTTGTAAATGTACAAAAAATCAAATGAAAAGTTAGTACTCTTCACAACCACTGCCGTTTCCGGCTTTTCAAAATTGACTTTTCGATCATACTTTTAACGGATTAAATGAGGCGCAAAAACATCAAACTGTTTGCCAACGAGCAAGCGTCATTTCATGAAAACAATTGCCTGAACCGGTCACAGGCAACCCGGATATCATCAAGGTTCACAGCCGAATACGATATTCTTATGTTATCCAGGAAATGGCCATGCTTGGTAAAACCCCAGCCCGGAACAACGCACAACCCATTTTCCATTAAAACATCAAGGACATCTCTGTTGGGATATTTCTTCATCCCCTCACTCACATTAGGGTAAAAATAAAAAGCACCGTTTGGTTTCACTGTTTTCATCCCCGGGATGTCTTTCAACCCATTGTAAAACAGATCTCTTCTCTTTTGAAATTCAATTTGTTGTTGCGACAAATCAACATCCAAAAAATTTGAAAGTCCGTACTGCAAAAACGTTGGAACCCCCGCTGTATGGGTATATTGCATCCCATTGAGTAATTTGTTGACCGTTGGATTTTTAGAAACCGTATAACCGACCCTGATCCCCGTGGCTGAAAAGGATTTGGAAAACGTGAATGCTGTTATAATATCCGGATAATCGAATGAATCTGACACAGACATGGTGCTGATGTGACTTGTACCGTCAAAAATTACATCTTCATATGCTTCATCGGAAATGATGAATACATTGAATTTTTTACACGAAGAAATGATTCTCGACAGTTCCTCACAGGTAAACACCTTTCCTGATGGATTCTGGGGATTATTGAGGTAGAATACTTTAATTTCAGGCAGCACACGTTCAAATGCCTGCCAATCGATGGTGAAATCTTTGTTGAGTGGAACCTCGAGAAATTCAACGTTGCTGTAAGGCACAAAATTTTCCACAGCAACGCTCCATATTGGCGAAAAACCAGCCATTTTTTGATTTGTAAACAGGCTGAAAGACATGTTCAGCGCTTCCTGGCCCCCAGCTGTTACGATAATGTGGTTTGGTGTAATGTCGGGGATCTTGTTCTTGTTTTGGAGCTTTTTCACCAGCTGTTCCTTAAACAGTAACTCACCGCCGGATTTAGGGTATTTAGTCTTTCCTTCATCCAGTGATTTTTTAATGTTGTCAATTAGAAGTTGCGGTGTGGCTAAATTCAATTCTCCCCTCTCCAGGTGAATGAATTTACTGCCGGTTCTCTCCTGGTATTCCGTTTCAACTTTTCTGGCTTGTTCGGCTATCCTGACGATGGGAGAAATTTCAATGTTATGTAGCGGTTTATAAAATTGTTCTTGCATAAAAAAGGGATTAATTGTATTTAACAAAATTACTCATTCAGAATTGACCAGGTAATCCAGGGTATCCATTTACCTGGATCACGGGCAATGTGTTTTACAAAGTTACACAATGAAATAATCTCCACCGCCATTTTGTGGATATCCAGTAATTACAGGGCCCTGACTTCAATATTACCCCTTTATCCGTTTTATAACCATTTCCGGGAGGTTATTTATCCTTTCAAACACGGATGCATCACGCGTGCATCTTCTCTCCTGTTATTGAATATTACAATACTTTTGTTTAGACCATATTAAATCACCAATCGTATTTAATATTAACTAAACATAACATATACATGAAAAACATATATTCATTAAAAATATCCCTGTTTGTTGGATTGTTGCTTGGCATCAGGGGGTTCTTCCCATTGGCTGCCTTTGCGCAAACCACCTCCCCGCCATCGGTTGAGGCGCTGGAACATTATTTCGACAATGCACAGGCCATTCAGCAGAAACCACTCCGGCACCTGGCCGGAACTGTGCTAAACGGTCCTGAAATGCACACCATTGGCACGCTTACAACCGAAGAGCGCAAAAACATCGATCCGGCAGCAGACCCACCAGCCATCGGGGTTGTCCGCGACCTCGGAACAGCCATTCGGTTTAACCTGGACGAAACGGACATTCCCTCACAAGGAGAGACCTCGGTGGCAGGCGGAAGGCTGGTCCGGGTTAACGCTGACACCCTTGTGTGGACAACCTGCATCAAATCAGAAGGCGCAGAAGAACTTCGTATCAACTTCTCCGAAGGAAATTTTCCGGCAGGGGTGCAGGTAAACCTCTTCAGCAAAGACAACTATGCTTTCCGGCAGGCGGAACTGAACGGCAGGATCGGCGAGTTCGGCCTGTATACCACCACAACATTTGCCGACTATGTAAATATTGAGGTGGTGATCCCTGCATCCGCATTGGGGCAGAACCTGTTTTTCGTCATCCCGCGGATCGTACATGCCATTGGCCGCCCGGCGCCCGATGCGCCTAATGTAGATTGCTTTGAAGACGTCAACTGCGGCTACGCCAACGGCTATGCCAACATCGGCGCACTCAAGGCAAGCACTTCCCAGCTCTCCTTCGTGGTGGGCGGGGGCTACTATATCTGCTCCGGGAATTTGCTGAATGACATCCGTGCGGTGGACCTTCAACCGTTTTTGCTCACTGCAAACCATTGCTTCAGCTCCCAGGCCTCGGCTGCTTCGCTGGAGGCACGGTTCGACATGTTCACTACTTCCTGTAACGGCGGCACCAACCCGAACATCATCCTCATCAACGGCTCCAATTTATTATCAACCAACAGCCAGAGCGATTTCACGCTTGTTCTGCTGAACGACAATCCCGGCGGTTACCGCTGGTACCTGGGCTGGACGCCCGGTGGCGTGGCCAATGATGAAACGCTTCATTCCGTGAACCACCCGGGCGGAATACCCCAGAAATATATCCGGATGCTGAACAAAACATCCCCTGATTTCACCTGCGGCACCCTGCCCCCGGCAAACTTTCACTATACCCGGGCCCTGGGCGGTGAAACCGTGGGCGGCAGTTCCGGCGGCAACGTCGTACTGCCAAACGGCCAGGTGGTCGGCCAGCTTTACGGCTGGTGTTACCTGAATGGTGCTACCGAATGTAACTACCCCTCCTACTACAACATCTGGGGAAAATTCGAGGTATCCTACAACAACAATAACCTGGCCTACTGGCTGTATAACGGCGGATCCAGTGTCAGCATGTCCGTTTCACCAGCCTCCTCCGTCAACTTCGGGACAGGAAATGTTAACTGGTACTATTACCAGTACGTCACTGTCACCAACAACGGTTATGCGCCTTATTACCTGAACCTGGAAGCCGGAAGCTCCTACATCGGCGGAACAGATCCAAGCCAGTTCACCATTATCGGGGGCTCTTATCTTTACCTCGACCCCGGAACCTCCGGAACAATTACTGTCCGGTTTAACCCGACCTCAGCCGGGGCAAAAACGGCCACCCTCAACATACCAAACAATTCCAACAACCTGGCGAGTCCTGCTGTGATCGCGCTGAGCGGCAGCGCAGAACCCTGCTCCGACATCATATACATGTTCGATGGCGGTGCGGCCAACGCCCGGACTTTTTCGAAGAGCGGAACCGGCCTCTGGTACACCTCATGGGCCTCTACCTGCGGTTTTATATGCCCCGGCAGCGAGCAGATATACAGTTTCGTAGCGCCCTATACAGGCTACTACAGTGTGGAAGTGACCGCCACAAACAACATGTGGGTCGACTACATGTGGAAGGAAGCAACCTGCGACGGAACCACATGGAACTGCTTTGATGATGTTTATTCGCCCGGCACCTATGGATCAGCCTACTTTACGGCCGGCAACACCTACTACATCCTGGCCGATCCGGAATCCACTTTGCTCAGTACGCACACCTTCTGTGTGTTCTTCAACCCCTGTCTGAATATCATACCGATCGCCGGCACCGGTGTTGCAAACACCCAGACCTATGAAGGAGGCGGCAACGGCGGATGGTTTACCAATGCCCCGGCAACTTGCGGCTTTTACTGCCCCGGTGTTGAAAATGTCTATTCCTTTGTTGCCCCCTACACCGGCTATTACAGCCTGCAGGTTACCAGCAATGCCGGCTACTATGTCGATTATTTCTGGAAAACCAGCTGCGGATCAACCGGCTGGAACTGCATCCAGGATGTGTATTTCCCCGGCCAATACGGTGCCATGTACTGGACCGCAGGAACCACCTATTATATTCTCGCGGATGATGAAAATACCGGCGGCGGTGCACAAACCTTTTACATCAACGATCCTGACCCCTGCCGCGGAATTATTTCGCTGGCATGCAATCAATCGGTCAGTTTCGGCGGGGGAGGACCAGGGGTTTGGAACAATAATACATGCTTCTGGTCAACCGGCGGAACTGAACAGGTATACAGTTTTGTTGCACCCTCCACCGGCCAGTACAGCTTACAGGTAAGTGCCGCCAACGGGTGGGTTGATTACATGTGGTCGACCTCCTGCGCCGGACCGTGGAATTGCATTTCCGACATCTCCGGGACCGGCCAGTTCGGTACAATGTCCTGGACAGCAGGCACCACCTATTACATCATGCTGGATGATGAGGACAACGGGGCCGGCATTCATACGTTCAGCTTAGTCTGCCCCGAACTCTGTCATGCATGTGCCTACGACTTTCTCATGTATCCGGCCGAAACCTGGCAGACCGCCTCCTCTTCTATTGAATCCTCAGGGTGTAAAATGCATAAGTTCTATGCTTATGCAGGAGCCAAGTACACCTTTAAAACCGGTTGCGGTGACGGGGCAGGTGCAGATTACGACACCTACCTCGAGCTGTTGGACGCATCCTGCCTATCTGTGGCATTTAATGATGACGGTTGCGGTTACCCGTTATCCAAAATCGATTGGACAGCCCCAGCCACCGGGTATTATTACCTTAAGGTGAGAGGCTATTTATCCAATGCCGGCAGTTACACACTGGCCTATAATGTATGTTACGGGCCACCCGCCCAACCCGGAACAATATCCGGCCCCTCCACCGTTGGCAGCGGTGATCCGCAAGTCTTCACCATCGCGGATATAATTGGAGCCACCTCATACACCTGGACCTATTCCGGGACAGGGTCTGTTGCCGGGTCGGGTACAAGTGCCACACTGACAGCCACGGGCGACGGAACCCTGAGCGTTGAGGCAAACAACCTCTGCGGTACCAGCCTCACCAGCTACATGGGCATCACGGTGATCCCGTTGACCCTGCCGGTTGTCAACCTTGTTATTCCTCCGGGATCTACCGTGTGTTACGCTGCGTCGCAAACCATCACAGTGGCTGGTGGCGGAACATACTTTTATGTGCTGAATAGCGGGAGTGCAACGTTTGTGGCCGGTCAGAACATCCTCTTTATGCCGGGCACAACCGTATACCCCGGAGGGTACCTCTACGGTTATATATCCATGGACGGGAATTACTGTGTTCCGGTTGTCAGCAAATCTGCTGATAATGGACTGGCTGGTACTGGAAAGCAGGTACTTCCGGATATGCCCGCGGGCGATTCATTCTTCAAGGTTTACCCGAACCCGACATCCGGCGACTTTACACTTGAGTTATCGGTTGAACCTGCCGGTTCGGTGGTGAAGGTGCAGTGCTACAACCTGCTGGGCGCCATGATCATGGAGAAGGAATTTATCTCCGGCAAATACCATGAAATGACCCTCGGGCCACAGGCACCCGGGCTTTACCTGCTGAAAGTCGTGCAGCAAGGCAAAACCGGCATGCAGAAAGTCATCCGGAAATAACCCGGGGCTTTCACTGCCAAAACCTGTCAACATTAACAAAGCCACGTGCGGGTCATCACCTCCACGTGGCTTTTTTATTGGGAGTTAACTGTGTCATCTCTGCATCAGTTCATCCAGAGGCCGTTGTCGTCGAATCCTTCGAAAGTCGAATAATTCCTTTAACTCTCTTATAAAGCTAAGTTAAATGAACGAAAGGGAGCTACCATCCTCGGGTTCAAAGACTGGACAAATAATCGCAGTTCTTCATTCAATTTATCAACCCATATAATAGGTGCATATTAATTGAAGTTTGAAGCGTTTCCATGTTGAAACAATCGATAAAAAACGCCTGCAAGAGTTTAATTTGCAGGCGTTTTAAAATTTTAAGTGTGACTCAGAAAGGAGTTGAACAAGTTCACTCATTTTCTTTCGTTTTCTTTATCTATTTATTTTTCAATTAATTATCAAATTTACATTGGCAAACTAAACGGACAGACCATATGAAGAATTCTGGATTATCCTGCTGAATAGGGCAAACAAAGTATTTCAGAAGGTTCAAATCAGCGGTGGCGGTATTTCCGGTACAGTCGTTGATCCTAAAAAGATCTTCAAAGTGGCACCAGATCATCATGCCTACCCAAGAATCCTGGGTCATAATCATCCGTCAGGTGCTATTAATCCTGGTGATGCTGACCAAAAGATCACCAGGAAACTCGTCAATGCAGGCTTGTTGTTTGAGATTACTGTATTTGACCAGCATATCATTACAAATGAAGGTTTCTAATCACTTGCTGATAATTGTGCGCTTAAAACCTGCATTAAAAAGCCCGCACAGCACGCACGCTGAAACTGTAATACTTAAAGTGAAAGAACTGGGAGCCATCGCTGAAGTCCTGGATCCAGGCGAAGTAATCATTAAACTCGGACGAACTAAAATAACCGCCATTGGCAAAACCTCCAACGACGGCCATTTGCAAGTACAATAAATTCAATTCGTGTTTGGAAGGTAAATACCAATCACCGTAGGTAACACCATCAACCGTTACTGAATATTCATTGCAAACGGTGGCTGCAAATGGGTTCCCGTCAACCGCGCCCTGATTGGCGATGATTATTGAGGTGTTTTTTAAACCAGCACCAACACCTTCTGCCCTGGCACGTGTAAAGGTATTAGAACCACCATACCATCTTATTGCCGGACTTTGGTCGGCTGTGGCTGCAATCAATCCATGCTGTCCGTTATCATAAACATAAAATACGATGCCTCCGCCATAACTTTCACCGATGTAGTGTGTATTGCTGACCCAGGCGACGCCATTATAGGTTTCAGTGCAATTCTTTGAGGAATTGTAAATAGTAAGCCCGGCAACTGGCGAAGAAATAGAGTCACGCTGGCTGATGGTCAACCGTGGCGGAAGAAAACCTTTGCTTGTGGATTTAACATCCAGCATAGCCGAACTATCCGGCGCGCTGTTTTCGATATTTATACCCACCTGGGCAAATAATGTGCTGCCAAAAAGCAGAAATATTGCAAAAAAAACAGCTAATGTTTTCATGATTGTCAGGATTAGTGGTGATAAAACCACCCTCCGACCCATCAATTTACTTTATTAACCGGGAACAGGAAAATGATTTTTACAAAGATACAACATGGAATATAATTTAGATCAAATAGGAATAAGAATTCCACTGATGTAACACAAGTCTTATATAAATTTGATCCTCATCATGTTACCCGATCATAGGAAAAAGAACCCTTTGGTTCTTTGACAAAGAAAGCGGGTGAATTCTACACATTATCAGGCGAAAAGGAGTAAAATTTTGTTTTTTATTTGGATTCATTATAAATATATATAATTTTACACAAGTAATGCTAAAGTTATGCCTTGGTCATTTCAGGAATCAATAGTCATTGCAGGAGCCTGACGGTTTGCAGCATTGTGTGTTTCCGATCAGGTACAGGTAAAGCAGGGGAAGCCGAAAACCGTAAAGAGTAGGTGATATCAATTTTTCTAACTCAAATCAGTCATGCCAAAATATTATCCCGGATATAAAAGAATCATGGACAATCCGCCTTGCATTGATCTCCAGCCACTGCTCGAAGCAATCAACCCGAAAATAAAGCAGGGAAATTTTCCAGATGCAAAGCGCACCATCAGGGAACGACTGGATGAAAAACGTGCCGGCCTGGTCAAAAAAAGAGGCCGTGAAACAGCCTTTAAAATCGCTCATCTGAAACAAATCCTTGAGCAGATTCAAACCATTGAATCTGCGTATAACAAGGGTAAAAAGAAAAGTACCGTTCATGCCGGTAACATCCAGTTCTTTTTGCACAAATTAAAAACCTCCGGAAAAATCAATCCGGCAGATCAGGGTAAAATCTATGGCAGGAATGCGTTCAACAACGCAAAAGCCACCCGCGTGCAATTTATCATTGAATGTGACAAGCCTATGAAGGGCGAGCAGGTGCTGAAAACAGTCTCTACCATCCTGCAAACCGGTTCCGGTGAATTGAAAAAGGCAGGGATGACCTTAAATCCGCTTTTTAAAAACTTCAAAAAAGAGCTCTGCTATGAGCTTGCGTTTGCGATACCATGCCATGACATCAAAGGATATGAATATAAAATTTCAACCGCACTACGTGAATTAGGAGGATTTAAGCGGGTTGCCCCGATTGAGCATTACACGCTGAAGGATATACAGGATAAAAACCAAAAACATGACCGGTCGGTTCCTGATTGTCGTCCTGTCAATGACTGTTGCTGTTCAGATGAAGGAAAACCTGCTTCGAAAATTAAAATGTGCGATGGCAGACCAGTCTATCCTGATATCCCGGATGATACGGAATGGCACATCCGGCAAACCAGGATTTTCGAAGCCTGGGAACTTGTGCCGGTTTCAGGCGGACAAAAAAAAGGCAAGGGCATTGTGGTCGGACATCCCGACACCGGGTGGAGAAAACATCCTCAATTTGATCCTTCCGTTGAAAATATTTTTGTTGACAAAGTAAAGGATGTCATAACCAATGCAACCGGGACAAATGTTCCGCAGCAACCCTGCAATCCCCAGTTTATAAATTACCTGCCAACGCATGGTGTGGGAACCGGCGCCATGATCGTGAGCAAACCTGCTGCTGCCGGAAAAACACATGTCGACGACTTTCCTTTTAACAATCCCATCCCCGTCGGGAGACCAAATACCAGGTCAGTTGTTGAAATAACCGGTGTGGCCCCGGAGGCCGGGATCATCCCCATTCATTGTGTTGACGGACCAGCCCTGATATTTGACACCAATGTTCAAAAAGCAGTTGAGTATGCCATCGATCAAAAAGTGGATGTGATTTCCATCTCGCTGGGCGGCGCACCTGACCGTACGCTGGAAGACATCATAAACCATGCAGTAGCCAACAACATCATTGTCGTGGCGGCTGCAGGGCAGATATTTGATTTCCTTTCCCCCGGGAACAGTGTGATTGAGCCTGGTGCCTATACCAATGTAATAGCGGTGGCAGGATCAAATCCTGCTGCGAAACCCTGGGATGATTCCTGCCGTGGGCCCAACGTCGATATTGCGGCGCCTGCGCAACATATCTGGTTTGCCAACTGGGATGTTTTAAACCCGGTGTGCGAACCCGGGATCACCTATGGATCGGGGACTTCATTTGCAACGCCCATTGTTGCCGGAATTGCAGCTTTGTGGCTGGCCTATTGGGGGAAAGCCAATCTGATACAAAACCATTATCCGAATAAACCGCTTGCCCATGTGTTCAGGCATATCATCCGGAAAACGGCCTGGAAGCCATCCTGTCATGCCTGGGATACAACGCTTTGGGGGCCGGGAATCATCGATGCATTTGCGGTATTAAGCGAACCGCTGCCAAAAGAAAGCGATGTAACGGATCCTGCGGTTGAAAAAAGTTCTCTTTTTTCGGTTGTAACTTCAGAACTGGAGTTGCTGGAAAAATTACCGGGAGACATATGGGATGCGATCTTATCCGGTGGCAAAGAACTTGTTGGCCTGATTCAATCAAACGCTACAGTGCAGTATTGGGAAAACCAGGCAGCGAGGGCACTTGCTGCGGCAGAAGGCCTCACAGGCGACGCCCTGGCAGCTTTAACCGCTTTCAGCGAGCAGGCCGCAAAAAATGCCGAAGATGCCCTCGATAAGGCTGAAGATGCAATTCAGCAGGCCGCTGATGATGTTGAAGCAACGGTTTCTGCTGTTGAAAATGCAGCACGGGAAACTGCCAACCAGGCTGAAGATGCGGCGGAGGACCTTCTTGGCTTTTTCACCTCGCTTATATAACAAAACCGGATATGTAGATGGAATTTATCTGGAATCTGAACAAATCAAAAACAATAACATAGGATTAAGAATCCGGGCGGCTCTGCAACCGCAAACCTACCGGGGTTCAGTATGGATAAAAAACGGGGAAGCCGAAAACCGGTTAGAGTAGGCAACAATAATCAGAAACAAATGAAACTTATCATAATCAGCCTATTATTTTTAGCCCGGGCAGCCTCTGCACAAGTAGGCATTGGCACCACGAATCCCAGTTCCAACTCCGTGCTGGACCTGACCAGTCCCAACAAGGGCCTCATGCTGCCCAGGGTGGCGAGTACCAGCGCCGTAAGCAGCCCTACCGCAGGATTGATGATCTATAATATGAGTACCCAATCACCTGCCTTTTATAACGGCACCGTTTGGAATTCCCTGGCAAGTGCGCTTTCCGGATCCACTGGCGATTCAATTACGTATGCTATCTCCGGCCCCGGTAATCCTTTATTTGCTGCAGGCAATTACAAAGTAGTTTCTATGTCGTTCGGGGGGTCAAATTCAGGCACCACTGTAAACACTACCAATGTTCAGGATGTGTTCTTTACCAAAAGCAAGGATATCAATTCCATTGGCTTTTTAAATTCGATGATTGGAGGTACATTGCTCGGGATGATTGAATTCAAGATATATGTACCCGGGCAGGCTACGCCGTATTATTCGATAAAACTCACCAATTGGAGAGTCTCAAGTGCGCAGCAGGGCACGGGATCGGGCGGGGTATTTACTGAGAGCATCAGTGCTACTCCTACAATCATTGGATTCAAAGACTGGACAAATAATCTCAGTTTTTCATTCAATTTATCAACGAAGGTCATAGGTACGTATTAAAGGACGAAGCATGCGCAAAGTGCCAGGTCAGAAACGAAAAGTGCAAGGTGCAAATTACGTTGCACCTTGCACTTTACATTTGTCTTGTGACTCCGAAGGGGTCATATAGGGCAAATTGAAAATCAGGTCAATATCTTTGTAATGCCCGTTATTCCTACATCATATTAAATATCGTTTACAGCCGTTTACTGGCGGTTAATAACTTTTACTGACAAATTTGTACAAGAAGTTGACAGTTCGTACCTTTGAGCTGACAAAAAATAAGTACAAAAAATGGCATCAGTAATCTTCTATCCAGACAAAGAAAAAAACGGCAAAGCTCTTCTTCTTATCTCATTCACATTCAATCATAAGCGTTTGAGACTTTCAAGCGGTGTTCATGTTCCCGTCAATAAATGGGATCAGGAAGCGCAGAAAATAAAACCGGTCAAGGATTTTGCAGATGAAAATAAGAGGCTTCGTGAAACTGTCAACTTTTTTCTAGACAAATATGATGAGCTTTTTCCAAAGGGAATCAAGCTGTCTGAGGAAGAAGTCAGCCGAAAGGCAGAAGAAATGAATGAGGCATTCAGGGTGTTTACCGGAAGGAAGAAGGCAAGCGTAGCACAAAAAATCACTTTGTATACATATTTTGATATTTTCACAGAGCGATTTAAGAACCGGATCACAAAAGAACACCTTGATCATTATAGCGGGCTAAAAAGGCATCTTGAAGAGTTTGAAAAGAAGCATGCATTCAGGATTGATTTTGATACTATCGGAAGAGAATTCTATTTCAAGTTTACTGATTTCCTGAGGGCAAAGACCTATAAACCAAACACCATTGGAAGCCACATTAAAAGGATCAAACGATTGATGAACGAGGCGATTCTGGATAACCTTACTACAAACCGTGAACACCAGAAGAGGTACTTCAAAGCCACAAAAGAGGATGCAGATACAATATTCCTGAATGAGACTGAGATCAGAACACTTTATGAAATGCCTATCGAGTTTCCCGGATATGGGAGAATACGTGATATTTTTGTTCTGAACTGTTATACCGGATTAAGGCATTCTGATTGGCCAAAAGTGGTAAAAGAAAAAATACAAGACGGGAGATTGTATGTCAAAACCAATAAAACAAAGGAGCCTGTAATCATTCCGGTAAAGCCGCTTGTAAAAGAAATCCTGGATAAATATGAGACAATTTATATCCCATCGAATCAAAAGACGAATGATTCGTTAAAATGGATAGGTAAGAAAGCATTTGAGAAAAAACTTGGTAACGGGAATTTTCAAAAATGGCTTGAAGTCAGAACTCATACAGCCCGGAGATCCTTCGCCACCAATGCGTACCTGTCAGGAATTCCAATGCGTGATATCATGCAAATTACCGGCCACAGAACAACAGCTTCATTTCTTACATACATAAGGGTAACGAAACTTGAAACAGCGGAAAAACTCAAGGATCATCCCTTTTTCTCTTAAAAAGGGGAGGAATAATTCACATACCCATCTACACTAATATGGTTTAGCATCAACAGCTTTCCATCCAAGTTTTTTCGCTCCGGATGGGATTTCAACTTTTAACTCAAAATTCTTAGTTTCATGAGGTGGGAAATAATCATAGATAACATACCTCTCTCTTTGTAATTCAGTATCTGTTTCAGTATAAAAGACGACTTCGACAACGACATCTTTATATTTCGCAACGGTTGCATTGTTTGTAACAGTACCTTCTATTTTAAATTTTCCTCCCCAGAAAGTTTCTTTATAGGTTCCACTTGCTTCAAGATACTGTGCTGGATTAGCTTTCTCCGTATCTTCAATTGACATAATTTTCTCTTGGTATGTTCCCGGACCAGAACCTCCTCCAACATTAGTTTTATTCAAAACGATGAATATTACTCCAATGATTAGTAAAGGAATAATAAGCCAGAGTAAGATCTTCCAAGTTTTGCTTTTTTTCTTTGAGTTGGTAATAATGGTCTTTTGTTTAGCAATTTTAGGAATTGGTGGCGGCGATACTGGTGGTTTTTCGAATGGTGGTGGTGCGGTATTATTAAATAGGACCTTTAACTCATCGACATTACCTGCAGTTGTCCAATTTTCAAGACCTTCATACCATAAGGAAGTTGATTTGCTGATATTAAGTCCTTTAAGTTGATCAAATGTGAATGGACCTTTTTGGTCTTTTCCATCGTGTATGTAGTATTGTCTCATAATTATAGGTTGTTTTTATTTGTATCTCTATATAATTTCAAGCGTAAAAATAAAAATAAATACAAACTGGAAAACAACCAAAAAAACAAATCTTTCCAAATCGGCATATAAGATAACACGGAATATACTATAACGAGAGAAAAGATCAATAAACTGTTCCCGTCAAGATCACTGTCAATACTCCAATCACCTCACCATCTCCTGCCGGTGGTTCAGTTCCAGTACCCCCGGTTATACCGGATGTCTCGCCTTCTATCGGTGTGCCGGTATCACCTGACCCGGATGCTATACTGAGATAGAGCCAGTCATCTTTTTTCAAGAATGGGCGATCAATCGTTGTGTACTCATTACTTTCATAAGTCGCCATCATAGGTCTGTCAGTAATATTGGCGCCGGAATGAATTACATTTCCCCGGATATCAATATTGAAGTAAACCGTATTCACGGCGCTGAATTGAGCATCGACTCTGACCGCAACAAGATCCTCATACAACCTGACAATGATCGCTCCTGACCTTATAGTAGGGTTCAGGATTGTTGTCACAAACTGCCTGACTTCACCACTTCCACCTCCGGATGAGTTTCCCCAGGGAATCCAATACTGACCATCATACAGGTAAGCCAGTCCTTTGCCTTCATTGTAATAAATCTGTCCTGCTACGGGATTTGGAGGTAAATCCCGTAGCTTGTGCAGGACAGCATTGAGAAGTTGGTTTTGCTGAATTTCAAGATTCGTTTTGAAAGTTGGCATAAAAAGGATTGGGAGTGAGTCTTTATCCGATGATGATGACCTGCCCGGTGATGGCGGTCGAAGCAATCCAGGTCACGTCACCTGCAGCATTGATGGATATATCCACTTCAACTGCATAGCGGGTGCCGGAAATTGTCTCATAAACCTGAACAACGGTATCAGTGCCACACCCATGAGTCGCCACCGGGATAGTCTGAGTGGATACGGCAGTTATCGTTCCGATGTATTTCTTGGTTCGGCCATTGGTTTTGTTATCGACATAAGTTTTCGTCGCCTTCTGTGTAGCGAGCTTAGTATCGCTGTTCGCTGTCAGCGTGCCATCAGTGTCGATAACTCCGGACTTGAAATCAGCCGTCTCGATGTTGGTGATGGTGTTCAGGTCAGCATCGATGGTCTTGTTGGTGAGTGTCTGAGTTGCGGCCAACTTGACCAGGTCGGCGGATTCGGTGTTGTCCACTCCGTCAAAATCTGCTGCCGTGATCCCGGAAGCCTTGGTGACATTGGCAATGACCATATCGCCAATATTTACGCCGGTATTTGAAGGGGTGCTCACTCCGGAAGTGGTTCCTGCAACAATCACCTTCCAGAACCATCCTTTTTGAATGGTCGTGATACCCTGGGCGGCAATGGTTTGACTGCCGTCAAAGGTGCCTTTGTAAACCATGCCGGAGGTAATCTGCCCCTGGATGTTGGCGATCTGACCGTCAACATAAGTTTTGGTCGCTTTTTGACTGGGCACCTTAACATCTGAGTTCGCCGAAAGCGTACCATCGGTATCAAGATATGAGAGGGGCATCTGCTGAACGTTATCGACATTACTCAAACCGACCTGGGTCTTGGTCGTCGAGTGAGGGTTTGAGGTCGATGCCAAGTGAGTATCAATGGCAGCATGGGTATTTGTGCCTCGGTTGAGCAGCGTGTTATGGTCGATGGCCGAGGGATCAACCGATTTGACCCAGGCTGTACCGTTCCAGTACTTCTCGAAGTTGTCGGTGGTGTCGAAATACTTCTGGCCTTTGACCGGACTTGCCGGCGCAGTTGCCAGGTTCTGAATCACAGCATTCTGCAATTCGTTTTTATTGAAGTCCAGGGGGACTAGGATTTTTTTTGCCATTGTTTCTATTTTAAAGGTTAATGAAGGTTAGTTGTAAATAAGTTTTCCGCTTGCGGCCGGGTTGAGCCGGATCACCATCTGGTCGGTCGATTCATGCGTAACCTCTGCCACCAATTCTCTGCCGGTCGTATCAACTACGACAACCGTAGGGTATTTGTGAAGGTTGTGCAAAACTGTGATCTCGCTCTGGTTTATGAAAGACTGCACCACCTGGTCAATCGCTATCCCGCCACCACCGCCACCGGAACCACCCGTACCATCAATGATCCGATACAGGTAAAAAAGTTCAATTTTTGAACTTCCTGATTTGGGATTTTCGCCACCGGAAAGGCAAACATAGACCGGTGTATTTTCGAAGATCTGTGTCGAGAATACCGGAGTCATTCGCTGGATCGTCTGAGACTGTGACATGATGAAGTCTGACGGAAAGAAACCCCAATCCTGGGTTTCCGTATCTCCATCGGTAGTAACATTCAGCGTCTGGTAGGAATAAACCTGCAACCCACCGATGGGTGGCGGCATTGGAGTGATCCTGGCAATGAGAGAAACAAGCTCGATGATTTTATCAACCCCGGGAGCCGGTATAATGACATTCTTTTCCGTCAACCGGTTACTTTCATCCTCGGTAATCTCATGAAAACCGGCAATGACAGCCGAAGACTGGACATTGAAAAGGAAGTTGTATAATTCCGTGAAGTTCTCATTGATCTTTTTGCCACCTACACGGAGTTTGTCACCCCGTTTATCACCCGGGACAATCCCGATATTTATTTCCTGTCTTGCCATAGTTTAGAATGTTACCTGGTCAAAGGTTATTTCAACATTATCAAAACTCACTTCCATGTTATCCCAGGTCAGCGCTACCGGCGGAATGATCGGATTCGCTGAACTCTCAGGAACATGGACTGAGAAGAATGAATTCTCATAAGCACGTTCATACTCGATTTCGAGGTTGAACAGGTATTCACCCTCTTTGAGGAACGGAGTCAACTTGGCCGTCTTTACGACGATCTGGAAAAGCTCTTTTCCAATCTGCTCGTAAGCCTCGGTGGACAAAAGCAGTTCCCTCAGGCAATTCTTTTCTGCAAGGGAGATCCATCCGGAGTTTGCTTTGCAGATCTCGGTTTCTTTTGAGCTGAATTGCCGGGACGAGGCGTTGAAGAAGGAATACTTCTCTTCCCGAATAGTAGTGCCGGCAGCTCTCTCATATTCAAGGTTCATTTCTGATTTACCAAGGAACCTGAACGTATCATAGGCGGAAAATGAATTCCTGTAAAAGAAGACCTTTTCATTCTCAAAGACCCTTGAATCATTGATGTAAATCCGGCGTTCGGACAGGTATTCATCATCACTATCCATCAACATTACTTCCCATGATCGGACGGTTTTTCCGTACCAGGCATTGACCAGGTTCAGGTGATCAAACCCGACCTTGAACTCGGCGATCGTATATGGAGTATACATCGCCAGCGGAGTGGCATTAATGATCTTATGGGTGTAGTCGGTAAAAGTGACGACCACTACAAGCCTGTACTGGACAAGGTCAGGGTTGTTCTGAAAAAGAAAAAAGAGCTTCTCAACAACGCCACTGCGGGAATATTTTGTAGTGGGAAGCCAGGTAAGGAACTTTGATTTGTTTGCTTCTATCTCAAAGTATTCCTGGTAATTCTCATTGAGGCAGGTCAGCAGCTCATGGTTCAGCCCGCCGGCCAAGGCATATTTCCAGCCAGTTGACTGAAGGCCCCTGACATGCCCTGCAATGCTTTCGGCAAAGGATACACGGTATTTCAGGAGGTAATCCCAACCGTGCATCTTGACATTACCAGTCAATTCGGGGAACTCAAAGCGGGTTATCTCCCAGGCAGCGAACTTTGACCGGATGTAATCAGAGATATCGAACTGGGCTCCTCCCATGAGATCAGTGGGCTTGATATCCTCTCCGATCGCATTACCATAGCTGTCCCGGATCAAGCAAAGGATGCCAAAGAAATCCTGGTACACGTCATCGGTTCCGGGTGTATTCGTTCCCTGGGCAACACCGTACACCCCGACATTGGTCAGGGTAACGGAATAGTCTGCACCTGCTTCCTTTGCCCTGAGTGTAATCTTGCGTTCACTGGTTCCCACAGGACCGATCGTAACATCGAATGCTTTCTGAATATCATAGTTTTCCAGAAAGCATTGGTAAATACTGAAGGCAAAATCAATGTAAGTCCAGCCGTAATATGCGACCTCAAACAAAAGGCCGTTAAATTCGGTGATGCCGGCAGATTTAAAGACAAGTGTCTTGCCGGCAAACTTCAGGGTGAACGAATGACCGACATTGGTATCTATTCCGGAAACTACCAGTTCAAACTCTGCCCTGGTCCCAAGCGAGACCAGGTATTCGGACGAGCAGGCCTCGAATAAGACCGGGTTCCCGGCAAACGAAACAAGGTTAGGGGTTTCGGTGATGTCGATCATGGTGCAATAGTACCATGATGAACCGGTGAAATAAAGGACAGGATCAGGGACAGGAGAAGCACTTCAGTTGTGCAGATTTGATCGAGGATTTGTTCAGGGTAACTGAAATTTCACTGACCAGATAATTGATCCCGTTCATCCGGTATCGCTTCGTAAAATCGATGTTTTTCAGTTCGATGAAATCCATCTGCTTTTCAATCTTTACGCTCTTGCGGGTATTCATGATCCAATCCACCCAGTCCTTCCAGAAAAGATTGAAAATGCCGTGTGAACCGGTATATCTCAGGGAGAGATTACCGCCATCGGCAAGTCCACGGAGTTCAACAGGATATCCATACCCTCCTGTAATACCTACCCAGAACAACCTTGGAGTGATTTTGTCTTTATCAGTTCCCATGTTCCCGCAGCTTACGATCCCGAACCTGTCGTACAGCGAAGAGAAGCTCGTCTCGAACTTATTCTTTTCATCACCATATTTATAAAAGAACTTGTCAGTCAGTACCGGGCCGTTTGGCATCTGAATCCATTCGATCAGAAAGGTAATACCGTTGACTCCAAGTTGCCACCAGGTATTCGTGTCAACAACGTAATAGATGTCTCCAATCCACGTAAAGGGATATGGCGGGATCTCCGAGAAGCTCCCGACAGCGCCACGGATGTAATCCGTGATCCCCTTTTCGGCATCCAACTGGGCCTGGTACACTTTATCACCTGCATCAGGTCCGATCATGAACCTATACCCGGTAATTTCATCCGGTATCTCCTGGGAAATTGAAATGATATTCTCGGAAAACTCAAGCAATTCGGAATGCAGCAACACATTCCTGTTGCCGACAATGCGGATGACCCGTTGTTTAGAATCGGCATGGAAGCTACAATTGAACCATTTTTCTAAGCCGGAGATAAACTCGCTCACCTTGACCTTGGGAACAAACCGGCAATAAAAGAGCTGCTGAAGACCGAAAATTACTTCGCTTAAGTTTACCGAATGGTATATGACCAGGCGGGAAAGCTCGGTACTGGAAGTGAAAAATTCATCTTCGAGCCTGTAGCCGAAGATTTCAGCCAGCTTATTCAGGACATATTTCAGGTAAAGGAAAGGTACAAGGATCGTTCGCTGGGTGCCATCCGAAGTGGTTTTATGCAGCAATCCATCCGGGAAAACGTAATTATAGGCCATCAACTCCGGATTGGTGGCTGGCGGGTCGTAATAATCCAGGTTTCCGATCTTCGGCATGGAGAAATCGACCTCCGGATAAAAATGGGTTAGCGACCAGTTGAAGTAATTGATCGCATCCTGATCGCTGGCGAACTCTTTCAGCCCCAGATCAACCCTGTTCATCATAAGGTCTTTCACCTCATAATTGAAATTTCCTTTATTGATATACAGGATGCCTTCAAAGGTCTTTTCTCCGGCTGTTTTTATCCTAACCTGACCTTTGAACAGAACGATTCCGTTCCACCGGAAGCTGCCCTCATAAGTTTCATAGATGCTTTGGGATGCGGCAATACGGTTTTTCCACCCCAGGATTGCCTTATTCCTTGCTGTGACAGGAACCTTGAATGGGTAGGAATAATCCCCGACATCATTGAAAAGCGGTGATTTAAGATTCAGTGAAACCGAAAAATCATCGGACAAATCAAGCGGCTGGTCGGCGATAAGGATGGAGAGCATAATGGATTTATTTTGAAACTTCGGCTTCGATCTGGTTTACACGGTTGGTTGTTTCTCTGAGGTGCTCAAAGGAAATGAAGGCAGGAATACCCTGTTCGATCAGGGAATTCAGCCGGTTGATGCTTGCCGTGAACTCCGGATCGACCACCGGTGCAACCGGCTGGGAAGTCGCCGAAGGTGTTTCCATGTATTTTCCCACAGCTCTTTGCGGAACCCGGGCAAAGTTGATCGCCTCTATCACCTGCGGGTAGTTGATCATCAGGTTTTTGGTCGTTTTTGGATCAATTACCAATTCCTGGCCGGTCTCGCTGATCAGTGTAGGTGTCGAATACAATCCTGTCTCAGGATTGTTCACCAAGGGAACGTCCCGGTAGAGTTTATTATCATCCTGGCCTATCACTGAGTAGCGGCCCATGGCAGCTTCCGGAACTTTCTGGCTCAGGATGTAACCGATCTGGATCGCTCCCAGGGCGGCAGTGATGATGCTAAGCACGATCCCTGTACCCGGGCCGGCGCTTAAAGCTGATGCGACAGCAGTGGCAACGCTGATCAGCGCATTGAACAAAGCGACCTCTTTGTTCCTGACGGCCTGATCATGCTCCAGCTTCTTGCGCTTCTTCTCCAGGTCTTTATCCATTTTGCCAACCTGGGCATCATACTGTGCTTTTGAAATCAGCTTGGCATCCAACTGGGCCTGAAGATTTGCTTTCTTTTTGTCGTTGGCTTGTTCATCCTGGCGGAGTTGCTGGTTTTCAGCATCGGTCTGCATGGCGAAGATTTGAGCCAGTCCATCGACAGCCCCTTTTGCAAGAGAGATCGCATCATCGGCAACCCTCAGGGCGGTCTCCTTGGAAAGCTGAATCTGCCTGGCAGCGACCTCTTCAGCCATTTGCTTTTTGATCTCAGCGGTCCGGGCTTCATCCTTGATGTTGTCTTCAAGGATCTTCCGGTACTTTGCATCAACTTCCAGCCGGATCTTGACCTGTTTTTCTGCAAGGTCGATATCGGATTTAAGGCGCAGGGTTTTAAGCTGCTCCTGGTAATTGAAAAGTTCCTGATCTTCATTATCCTTATGCTTTGTCACGACATTCGTGGCCTTCTGTGCATAAGTGGCTTTGATAGCCTGTTTCTGCTGTTCGGTTGCCTTTGTTACCGACAGGGTGTATTCCATTTCCCGCTGAAGAGAATCCAGTACCGCCTGCAGGTATTCATCGGAATTCTTGTCCAGGGCTTCCATTTTTGCCTCAGAAAGCTCCTTGTCTATCCTGTACTGGTTCTGGAGTTCTTTTTCAGCGTATTTGGCCCGAATCTCATCCTGCTTTTGGATGAGCTGGTCGGTCAGGAGCCGGCGCAATTCGATCTCATCGGCTGAATTACCTTTTATTTTTCCAAGGCGTTCGGCCAGTTTCTCTTCTTCTATGGCCAGTTCCCGTTCCATCTCGCCTTCGGTGACAGCAGCCCTGGCCTGTGCCAGTTGTTTTTTGATGTCAAGAAGATAATCGGCTTGTTTCTTTGCGCTGGATTCAGCATCGCCGGGTGTTCCGGATGCCGGATCCGAACGGTCGAACGATTGAATCTTCTTATTCAATTCCTTGATCTTGCCCTGGACACGGATAAAATCTTCTGAGCCGGCAACCGAAGCCTTCAGTGCGACCTGGTACTTTGAAAGTTTTGCTTCCAGGTTGTCGAGCGATTCCCCTACTATTTTATCGCCGATGTTTTCGGCGTTAAGAACATCGCTAAGCGATTGCTTCGCATCCTTGAATTGAGAGATTTTATCCTGAAGCTTTTTAATCCCTTCATCATAGGGTTTTGTAGCTTCAGCACGGTTCTCTTCAGCATCGATGGCATTGCCGGCCACTGTCATTGCTGCACCACCCGGACTGCCGGCACCTTTTACCGTGTTCCAGATCCTTTGCAGGATCGTCGGTTTTGCTGCTGCTTCGCCGATCGACTTTTGTTTTGCCTGCAAGAGAACCAATTCCGCTTCTGCCTGCTTGATGGTCAGATCGATCTTTTCCTGGAGATCCTTTTTCTCTTGAACCGAAAGCAGGTTCAGGTTCCTGACGGTACCTGCGACCTTTTCATAAGCATCTTCAAGTCTTTTATTGGCATCGGCCAGAAGAACAGTGGTCGAAGCTTTTAATTTTTCCAGGGCAATGGCCTGGCTGTTATACGTTTCGTAGGTCTTTACAGCAGCAACTAGGGCGGTGATACCTGCAATGACAAGACCGATCGGGTTTGCGGCCATGGCAGCGTTCCAGAGCCACTGGGCAGTTGTTGCCAGTTTCGTTGCAACCGTGCCATTGGCTTTCCAGATTGCAAGCAACTGTTCTTTGATGACCAGGTATTCGAGAACCACAGCATCCTTCATTCTCAGAAGGATTCCTTCCTTTAATGTCAGGTTGTTCAGGATTGCAACCTGGATCGATCTTGTCTGGGCTGCAATGTAAACGCCGATGATGCCGGTGACAGCGATCAGTTGAATACGGTACTTGTCAATCCACTCCGGCAACGCTTTGAACCATGCCACAAGATTGACCACCGATCCGACCATGGATTTGAGAAACTCAGTAACTCCCGGTAAGGTGATCAACCTGTAAAACTCTTTTCCGAGTTTATCCAGGGTAGCTCCAAGGGTTGTGTTCTTGTCGTTAAATTGCCTGATGATTTCATCGGTGCCCTGCAATGACTTGCCGGCCAGGTCAACTTTCTGCTGGAGCATTTCAGTATTGTCACCGAGTTTTGCAAAGACTTCCGAAGCTCCGGCGCCGGAAATTTCAAGTTCCCGGATCAGTTTCCCCAAAACCGTTGCTCCTTCTCCGCCACGTTTCGATCCTTCAACAACTTTCACGAAAGCGCCATAGAGATCAGTATTTACAAGCGTGGTAAATTCCTGCAATGGGATCCCGGCCACCTTTGCAAAATCGGCGGTGTTGTATGTCATCTTCATCAGGATCTTCGTCATTGCCGTTCCGCCACGTTCGGTGGAAACTGCAAGCTCCTGGAGGGTGGCAGAAATGCCCATCACTTCAGCAGAAGATAAACCGAGCGACATTCCAACACCACCAATCCGGTTTGAAAGATCGACCAGTACCGGCGCTGTGGCGAACCCATCTGCACCCAGGACATTGATAGCATTACCCAACCGAAGCATATCGTCGGAAACCGCAGAAGTTTTCATGTCTGTCAGGACATTTCGGAGGGTTCCCATCTGGGTTGCTACCGCACTTGCCCCTCCCTGGATTTCAGCCCCGAGAGCAACATTGAGTTTATCAATGGAATCAACAAACGGAAGGATGTCTTTCTGGGCAATGCCAAGTTGACCGGCGACCACTGCCATTTCCCTTAGATCGCTCCGGGAAGTCCGGGTGTCGATCTTGCCCAGTTCTGTATTCAGTTTCTTTACTTCATCGACAGTCAGTTTGGTGGTTTTCCGGATATCGGCCAGAGAATCCTCAAGTTTCGCATTGCCTTTGATCAGGCCGACCAGCGAAGCGCCAAACCCGATCAGCCCCACGGTGATCATCTGAAGGATCTGTTGGTACTTGTTAGCCTGGTCCGCCAGTTTTGAAAAAGCTCCACCGGTTTGGTTGATCTCACCCCGGATTTCCCTGACCCTGCCATTTATCCGCTGAAACTCCTTTTCTTTCTCTCCGAATTCCTTTGAATTGACATTTAATTGCCGGAGTTCTGCGTTAAGTTTCCTGGCTTCGGCCTCCAACTGTTTCAGCGTTGCATTGGCCTTTTCACCATTGAAAATGACAGTGGCGGTGGATGTTTCGTTTTTAGCCATTCTGGATGGATTTATCAGAAAGGTTTTCAGTAATTGCCACAACTCCACGGTGACCGTACTCCTTGGCGAAGATTTCGCTCAGCTTCATGACTTCGGCATGGAAGGTCTTTGAATACCATTTCTTCGGTCGCCGGCGGTTTCCGAGCATTTTCCCGGAAAGCTTTCGTGAAGCGGCAGATTCTTTCACATCGCCAATCTTTACGCCTTTGCCGACTCCCATGTCGACAAAGCGGCCGTAATACTCAAAAAGCAGGGTGATTTTCAGCACATTTCCCTGTGCCGATGCAAGAACGTTGTATTTGAAACTTTTAAGGAGAGTTCCTGTGTCGCCGATCCTGTTAGAAGCAAGTTTCTTCTTCCATTTGATAATGGTGATCTTAGCCCAGGCTTCGCTAATTTCTCGTTCGGAAAGTTTGGATTGTGAGGTTTGCATTGAGCAAAGAAAAGCAGAATGCAAAGAGAGTTAAAGGACAATTTTACAACATGCAACAGTAAAACTAATTCCCGTTTAGACGAAGACAATTGCTATTGACTATAACAGCATACTATTCATTCATTTTGTTCTAGATACTCTTTAAAATCTTTTTTCCATTGGGCCAAACCATCTATTTCAAGTTCATATTTGATAAATACATGAGATTGATTTCGATCATGCACTCTTAAGGAGTTTCGATTTGTTTGGCTGACTATTTCGTACTTGCTATGATTGGATAAATTAAATGAAAACTCATATATTTTGTTTGAAAGATCGGACTCTAACCAAACTTCTTTTTTGTCTTTTGGTTCCCAAGTAGCAATCTTTATTTGATTCTTAAGTATGAATGTGTCAGCGGAGTCTTGCTTGAAAATAATGTAATTGTTCCTTTCAGTAAATGCAACTTTTATGGTGTCTTTATCTAATGCAAACAATTTATTAGGTCCTTTCGACACAATTAATCTTTTTAACCAATCAGGATGATCTCCAGTAATATCTGCCAAGATTTCTGAATGAATCCATCTGGTTTTTGAACCATCTGGTTTTATTAGGATATTGAAATAATTTCGGTATAGTTTGTATTCCTTTTTTTGCCAAATTTCTGATTGCTTTATGATATTGTCAACTGTGGCATAACCAGTCAAATAGTACGCAAAACAGTCTTTGCAAAAACAAAAGAAGAGTACAACATCATCTTTTTTTAATCTGTTTCGAATATTAGTTCGACAAATACCCCACGTTAAGTTCTTTCCTTGATTAAACTGGTAAAAAGAAGGATCATCACCAATATCATAATGCCAAACCTTGTGATTTTTTAATCTTTGAAGGAATTCTGATATGGTCTTATCCTTGCTTGTTTTTTGACTAGCTCTGGTAAACTTGGGCGTGTTGTAAACAACAACATAAAGGCTTCTCATAAATCCTTCAATCTGTATTTCAATTTTTTATGCACCTCACTGATAATGCAGCAGTTTTAGCCCCAGGAGATCTAAACAACTCTGGATTCGAATAAGATACTGAATAATAGGCTGCTGTTGTTCCTGATGATTCAGAGGTCCAGAAAATTCCTTGTATAAGTTGGTTGTAGAAGCTAAGATTATCATAGCAACCTGCCCCTAGAGCGGTAAATCCACTAACATTTGATGCGCCAGTATTTGGTGAAATCCAGTGAGAAGTGCCGGTTTCTTTTAAAGTGCCTCCTGAAATAAGTTCCTCACCTAATAATACATTTAGTGATTCTATCTCAGAGGCTGAAGGCAAATGCCAACCTTGCGGACATAGCCCTTGCGTTCCTACATTCGTGGAGTATTGCATAACTTCATCCCATGTATAAAGTCCACCATAGGTAGTACAATTTGATTCAAGATTGTTATAACAATATTTTTCTTTAATGGTATTATTTGAAGGCGTCTGAGGCGTATTAATTCTAGTCCCAACATTTAAATTTTCTTTCAGCCAGCATTGGTTTCCTATTTGCATAGTATTATATGTCTTACCTTCATAAATCACACTTGGTGATCCAGAACAGGGCCCACTTCCAGAACCATCCATAACACACCTTGCAGAAATTCCATTTGTTCGCTCAAGGTAATAAAAAGAAATTGGACCACTCAAATAATCTATATAAACCCCGGTCGAAAAAGGTGGAGATGACATATAATCAGAAGTCCAAAAATATGTTTTGGAAAGTAAATTACCAAAATTTGTACCATTATAAACGCCAGCAGGCAGTGCAGTATATCCACTACTGTTTGTTCCATTATTAACGTACCAACCTGTGGGAGTCTTCAGCATTTGACCTATTGTAGTCCCAGTTAATGTATTTATTACGTTTATTACGGTTGTGTCTAGATGATGCATCATCCAGTAATACTCCGATCCTGAAGGAATATGCCAGCCTGTCGGACATAATCCCTGGCTCCTAACAATTGTTGAATATTGCATTAATTCATTCCATTGATAAAGTCCTCCATAGGTAGTACAATTTGATTCAAGATTATTATAACAATACTTCTCAACAATAGCATTATTACTTTGATTTTGTGAGGAATTGATTTTTATTCCTAGATTAAGATTTTCTTTTAGCCAACAAAGATTCCCAATTTGCACTGTATTATAAGTTTGGCCTCCATGCACGACTGTGGCAACTCCAGGACAGGTTGTACTACTAGTCAAAAATGTTAATTCATTACCATAACCCGTTCCAAAACTATTTGTTGCATAAGCTCTAACATAATATCGAACAGCCCCTCCTATAAGTTCTGTAATATTGCTAATAAAGTTCCCAACACCTGTTCCATTAATCGAAAAACTGGTTGTTAGATCCGGATGGGGATTGACACCCCAACACACTCCCCTTGCAGTAACTGGTGACCCACCATCTGATGTCACATTGCCTCCACTAGTTGCAGTAGTCGTTGTAATGTTTGTGACTGCAGTCGTTGTGACAGTAGGCAAAGTCAAAGTCAGTGTCGTAAATGACAGTTGATTCCCGTAAGATGTTCCTACACTATTGGTAGCATAAGCTCTCACGTAATAAAGAGTACCTCCAGTCAACCCAGTAATATTGCTCACAAACGCGCCTAATCCACTTCCATCAGATGTATGACTCCCTGAAATTGTCGGATTTGCTGACGTACTCCAGCAGACTCCTCTACCTGTAATTATTGCTCCTCCATCTGATGTCACATTGCCTCCGCTAGTTGCAGTCGTTAATGTAATGTTTGTGACTGCAGTCGTTGTGACAGTTGGCAAAGTCAGTGTCGTAAATGACAGTTGATTCCCATAAGATGTTCCTACACTATTGGTAGCATAAGCTCTCACATAATAAAGAGTACCTCCAGTCAACCCAGTAATATTGCTCACAAACGCACCTAATCCACTTCCATCAGTTGTATGACTCCCTGAAATTGTCGGATTGGCAGATGTACTCCAACAGACTCCTCTACCTGTAACTATTGCTCCTCCATCTGATGTCACATTGCCTCCGCTAGTTGCAGTCGTTGATGTAATGTTTGTTACTGCAGTCGTTGTGACAGTTGGCAAAGTCAGTGTCGTAAATTACAGTTGATTCCCATAAGATGTTCCTACACTATTGGTTGCATATGCTCTCACATAATAAAGAGTACCTCCAGTCAACCCAGTAATATTACTCACAAACGTGCCTATTCCACTTCCATCAGTTGTATGACTCCCTGAAATTGTCGGATTTGCAGACGTACTCCAGCAGACTCCTCTCGCTGTAACTATTGCTCCTCCATCTGATGTTATATTGCCACCACTGGTTGCGGTAGTCTGGGTAATATTAGTTATCGCAGTTGTGGTTACTGTTGGTAAATTCAAGGTTGTAAAGTTCAATTCATTTCCGTAGGATGTTCCAACACTGTTGGTTGCATATGCACGAATATAATACAAAGTTCCTCCGGTCAAACCAGTGATACTGCTTATAAATGTACCTAATCCACTTCCATCCGTTGTATGGTTTCCAGTTATGGTTGGTGAAGAAGAAGTACTCCAACAGACACCTCTCGCTGTCACTGTCGCCCCCCCATCTGATGTAACATTGCCACCACTTGTGGCTGTGGTCTGGGTGACGTTTGTTGTGGTATTTGTAGTTATAGTAGGTAAAGTCAAAGTAGTAAAGGTTAATTCATTCCCGTAAGATGTTCCTGCACTATTGGTTGAATATGCCCTTACGTAATAAAGAGTACCTCCAGTCAACCCCGTAATGTTGCTCACAAATGTACCAGTTCCAGAACCATCTGTAGTATGATTTCCTGCAATTGTAGGTGATGAAGTTGTACTCCAGCAAACTCCTCTTGCAGTTACTGTGGCTCCTCCGTCTGAAGTCACAGTTCCGCCACTAGTCGCAGTGGTTTGTGTAATGTTTGTCACTGCAGATGTTGTCACTGTTGGCGGTGTGATGGTTTGACCAGTAGTAAATGAGTTTTCGTTGCCATATGCCGTGCCAACACTGTTGGTTGCATATGCACAAACATAATAAAGAGTATTCGGGGATAATCCGGTTAAATAACTAATAAATGAACCAAGCCCACTGCCATCTGTCGTATAATTATTTGCAATTGTTGGGTTTGGCGAAGTACTCCAACATACCCCCCTCGCCATTACCGATGCTCCTCCATCAAATGAAACATTCCCACCGCTTGTTGCAGTGGTTTGGGTAATATTTGTAATAGCAGCAGTTGTTACTGTTGGTAATGTAACGTTCTGTAAAGTAATAAATGAAAATTCATTTCCATAGCCGGTTCCAATTCCATTTGTCGCATATGCTCGTATATAATAAGTTGTGCCGGGGGCTAATCCCGCCAGATTACTTACAAATGACCCTAAACCGCTGCCGTCTATCGTATAGCTGTTTGCTATCGTGGGATTTACTGAAGTACTCCAGCAAACACCTCTGGTTATTACAGGGTATCCACCATCTGATGTAACAATCCCTCCGCTCGTTGCAGTGGTCTGTGTGATATTTGAGACTTGCGTTGTTGAAACTGTAGGTGATACCCCCATTGGTGCCATTAAAAAAGTATATGTAGCATTAGTTGAAGGGCTGTCCGTGATTGATTTGTTATTATAACCATTTGCATATGCAGTATACATCAATTGATTTCCCAGATAAAAAATAAAGCCTGAATTATCTGAATTTTTCAATGTATTTTTTTCATCAATCTGAACATGTCCAAGATATTGAATGTTACTATTAAGATTTCCTTGGCCCGCGCTGACAATTTTAATTGACCGGATATTTTTATCATCAAACACAGTAAGCATTAAAACTTTATTACCGGATGATGAGACAACGAATGAAGTTAGCCCTTTATCAAAATCGTTTTGATATTCTGCCAATTTCTTACCTAACCCATCAAATAACATCATGGTCAACGGCCCACCATACTCTCGGGATATGTTAACAAAAGTAG
Organism: uncultured Bacteroidales bacterium; assembly: GCA_903959905.1. Lineage (GTDB taxonomy): Bacteria > Bacteroidota > Bacteroidia > Bacteroidales > FEN-979 > CAIVAT01. The sequence goes on along the minus strand of CAJBYO010000005.1, from coordinate 375,365 downwards.
AACCTTGAAAAGGATTGGGATAATTTTGATTCAAAATGAATGAACCAGACCTGTTTCCATTCGTTTCATTAATGCCAACTGGCCAGTTAACCAAAAAAGATAACACAGCGACTGGTCCATACAATAATGTATCGCAACTCTCTGTCAAATTTTTTACATAAACACTGTCCAATGAAATAAGATTCTGAGTAAGAGAATCTTTACCAATAAAAGTCAGAGTGATTTGGTTTTGGCTGAAAACGTTAAAAATGCCGAATGCGAAAAAAAATGACAGGTAGATTTTTTTCATGTCAATACCTATTTAAATGTTTCTTCGTAATGCTATTCTTTTATAGATTCGAAAACAAAAACTTACTCAAATGTACTAAATATTTGAATAAGCTTGTTTTAGAAGGAATATTTTCAGTACTACTTTTGAAAGAAATAACATCTATGATTTTTCCCATTTGGAAGGATCAAATTCCAAATCAAGACAATCCTGGTGTTTGAAGGAAAACATAACCCCAAAGTCATTATCAAACACCGGCCCCAGTGTCTCATAAGCTACTGTATTGACATTGAACCCAGGAATGGCTTTCAGCGCAAGCGTTTCGCATTTTAAATGGTCATGAAGCATCCGGGAAATGATATCGATTCCGATTTGCTTCATCTTTGAAACAAGCTGCATTTCGGCGGAAAAGTTATCAACCTGATCCAGATGGCCGATGATCAGGAAACCTCCATTGACTGAATCCAGGGTATTATCCAGGTTCGAGGCTTCAAAAGCCCCGGAAAGGCTTGTCAGAATCAGGGCAGGATACTTAATGGTTGACCTGAGCGCATCAAGTGGCTCATTGATGTCCATCATGTAAAAGTCACTGATCTCCTTATGCTCCTGGGCAAGAGTACGGAAATACTCTACATAGCTATTAATGTCGGTCATAGGATTCGATTTTGCTCATGTATTCATGATACTCTTTTGCCTTCTTGTTCAGTCCGATGAAAACATTATAAAGGTTTGAATTCATGATGGTTTCCAGGCTTTTATCATCTGTCTTGCCATCGGCAAGGGAGATGATAAGCGATGCCCAGCCGTTGTCCTGGTCTTCAGTCTCACCCTTTTGCTTGTAAACATATGGGTACAGGGTTGGCAATGAGTTCAGAACACCGTTAAAGAATAGATAGATTGAGTACTTCAAGCAGTGATCCAACTTTCCAAGCTTGCAGGCTCGTTTCTTTAAAGTCCGGTTCATGAACTTCGCCCGGGGATCCTGGTTATCGGTAAAATATTTCCGGATGGACCAAAAGAATTTCTGTGGCCGGTAGAGGATGGCAACGAGCTGATCAAGGTGTTTTACCTCTCCTGTCTTTTGATACTCATCCAGGGCAGAGCAGGCCAGGGTGAACTCTCCGAAGGTGCAGTAAACCATATTATCCGCAGGACCATAGTACTTTCTCAAGATGGCTTTGATAACTGGAATTAGATTCCTGGTCAGATTTACTTCTTTATTCAGAAAATCAAGGCTTTCACATAGGGTAAAGGCATCTTCCGGAGCAATTAGTTTGAAGGTCTTTCTTCTGATGGAAAGAAATTCAAAAAGGGCTTTTACCCTGAAATCAACTATAGTGAGCTGTTCGCTGAAGAGCCTTGAAACATAAAGAAGCTGCTTTCGGGAAAGCTCGTTCCATTCTGAAGGAAGGGATCGCCGGATATGGTCAATTTCGACAAGGTTCATATTGGAAACTTCTTTTTGATGAATGCACGGATCAATGCAACTCCAATAACCAGAAGCAGGATCACCCAAAATATCTTGCCCGACCATATCAGAAAGTTCTGGAAGCCGGTCACTTTATAGACCGGATTCTCGATGACTTTTAACTGAACCTTTGACTCCCGGATATGGGTTTCCTTCCAGGTAAAATAAATTGAACTGCTGTCGATCTTTGCCCCGGCAGTGAGAACATTATTTTTGAGATTGATAAAAGGAACGACTTTCTTCCCGGGCCTGATCTCTTCGATCTGCCGGATAACAACTTTTCCTTCCCTGCATTCAAGCAACGCCCGGATCAAACTGCTATCGGCAGGAAGCGGGATCAGGGAATCTTTCACACTGGTGACAGTATCATGCTGAATGACCGTTTCGGTTCTTTCAGCAGGTGGATACCGTTTCTGGCATCTTTGCTCAGAAACGCACCCGGTCAATGAAACGACCAGGAGCAGGATCAGAAAACCCGGTTTTATCATGCGACGAATTTGAATTTGTTCAAACGATTCATCCATCCGTTGAAGAACTTGTTTTGTTCCGGATGGTTATTGACCAGGTCCCGGATGAAAGATACCCTGGCCTGGAATATTGCGGTGTGAAGTCCTCGCTGGTTAGAAGAATTCACGGCATAAAGTGTTGAAGGCCCGACGATACCATCCTCAGGCACTTTGAGCAATCGCTGGGGAATGACAATTCCCCATTTGCCACTGCCCCACAGCCAATCCACCAGGATTTCAGCAATGCTCTGATTGTTGATCTGGTCCGCTTTCCAGCGATTCCAGTAACTGAGCTTCAGGACAGCGATTGCATCTTCCTTTGAAAGCAGCCGGATGTCATCGGCATCGATATCACCATCTCCATCCTTGTCATACCCGACCTTCTTCCATGTCGAAAGAGTAACACCCATGTTCGTTGCACCACCCCTGTCCTTTGGATCATCGACAAACCCGCCTTCAAAGGCAAGGATCTTGGGGGCAAACAGTTCTATCTTTGCCATATCACTGCTTGAATGAAGGGTCTTTGACAAAAATTAGTGCAAAGCATACCGGCGCAAATATCACATATTCCGTCAGGGTGGCTTTGCCGATTCCTACCATTACCAAGCCTGCCCCGAGCATCAGAATGCCGGTCAGGGTGGTTTTCCAGTTTTTGAAAATCCGTTCTTTCATATCTGTTATTTTGAGAGTTGTCCTTCCACCTTGGAGATCCTTTCGCCATGATCACCCAGTGTTGCCTTCATTTCTTCAATCCCGGAGTCATGCCTGCACAAATGATCTCCGATTTCCTTATGCTTTTCAATGCAATAGGTTTCACGGCACTGCATCTGGATGATCAGCTTATCGACAGATTTCTTCAGGGAAGTGACACCGTTGTAGAATTGATACAGGAAAAAGCCGATCAGGGGAATTGCGATGATCTTGATCACATCGAAAACATCCTGGAGAATCAGGTCTAGTGGTTTCATGCAAGGAAAAATGAGTTATCGGGTTTGTTTAAAAATTCGATCCGTTTTTCCGCATTGGCTTTACCGGCGTACCTTGAAGAATTAAAGTACAGCGGGTAAACCGTTTCGCTTGCGGTTTCATCCAGGAACTGCTGCAGGGCTTTCAGTTCTGCTTCACCATCCCTCTGATTGGCTTCGGCCATGATGGAAATCCGGTCTTTATTGGAAGCCTGTTTGGAAGAGACGTTTGCAAATGTGTTGCCGGCAGTATCGAAGATGCCCCAATCAAGAACGTCGATCGAGATTTCCAGCAGTGCCCTGGAAATGGTAAGATGAGCCAGTGCAGGACGGATCAGATCCATCAGCGCCTTTTGTTCTTTGGACATTTCGGCGTTTGATTGCAGAACTTGCTTCAGCTCATCAAACAAGTCTCCAGAAAGTGCAGGTCGTATATACTTTCTTTCCACAGAGCGGATAACAGGTTTGAGGGCTACGAAAACCCTTCTGCTCTCGCGTATATCCACCTCACTGTTGAACTCCAGGGTGTTCCGGATGAAAAGGTCTGCATCCTGGCAGATGTAATCCGGGTAATCATCCCTGTGTTCATCAAGGAATTTAAGAGCAAGGTCCAGCGCCGTATTGGCTCGTCTTATCCAGTTTTCCTTCAGGTTCTGTACCCGGTACTGCGGAGCGGTCTTATGGGTAGGCGTTTCAATAACCTGAATACCCTGGGATGATACGCTCACACCGAATTCATCAGCCCCAAGCCACAGGGCATAAAGCGCCAGCGGTTTACGGATCATTTCAAGAAGATCGACCAGGTGAGTGTCCATAGGTTTATTCTCCGGTCCGAGAACTATCGGTTGGGCCGTTTCCAGGAGCTGCCGGTAAAGAGGATCGCCCAGAACCGGCTTTATGAATGTCTCCTGAGCTTCCCCTATATACGGGAACCAGTTTTCGATCGTGTTGCTTACGTTTATGGAAGCAGCAGCCAAAACCTGTGAAAGATTATCAATCAGACTTATCATGCGATATTCTTGTCAATTCGTTTGTCAATTTTTGTCGGATGGTCTTGCATAGTCTGGGATGTATCCACGGCCACATAATCGAAGTCAATATCGGGCGACCATTTATTGAAATCCCTGATGAAATAAAGGGGTTCAAGGCTGATCTGCCGGTAAATGCCCATCTCGGCATTAAGCTGCCAAAAGGCCTCACGCTTATCTGAGCCGCTGCCGGCGCCAAGGCTTCCTCCTGGGATGCCAGAACCGACCAGGCAAGGATCGACACCGATTGCAAAAAGGATCTCCGAATTTGCAGCCTGGGAATCGGGCAGATAAGCATCATCCTTGAGCTTGTTGTCGATCACATTGATCTTCCACCCCGACAGGTACTCACTTTTGAACTTATTGAAGAAGGTAAAAGTGAGAAATGCCTTTCCAGAGTTTTCGACATCCGAAAGGAAGTCATTCATTTCCTCAAGAATCCTTGTTCTTGCTGATTCCCTTTGTTCCCGGGTATAGTCAGGCGAAGGATACCGGTTCATGAAATAATCATCAGGTATCTCGATATGATACTTGATGGTCATCTGGTTTTTCATGATCGCCTGCTTGAGTCTCGGGACCTTGTTGGCGATATTGAGCCATCCACTTTCACGAATGCCGTTCCAGACCGATAAATGGTAATAGGATTTGTTGAACGACCGGTAAAAGACAGGATAAGCAAATTGCGGTTCCTGGTAACGGCGACCGTCGTACTTTTCCGGATCGAACATCGGGATCTTGACCAGTGAGCCATCGTTTTCCGATGGTGTAAAATCCCACTGAGCAGAATAAAACAGGAACGGAATCCGGGTTGGATGATCTGCATCCATCTTCCCGTTCCGGCAATAGGCCGGATCTTTGACAAAGACCCGGTTTATCCTGTCCTGCCCTTTGTTCAGGATGAACTCTACCCATCCGTTTGCAAAAATTTCCAGGCTGCCGATCAGATCGATCCATTGGAAATTCAGGCGGTTGATGCGAAGAAACTCAACCACCTCTGGATCAGTAACCGGTTCCCGGATTGGAGCACCCAGATTGTCTTTTCCTTTATCCCGGTAGGCCATGATCCCCCGGCCATAATGGACTGTCTTGCGTTTTTCCAGCGCACGAAGGGCAATAGAGTTCTTTTCAAGGTCTTTGAGGACGTTTTGAGGGAACAAATTGTCATCACCCCAGGGAGACCAGGGTGAAGAAGAGAATTCTTTCGGGATCACCACCTGCTCGACAGCCGCATCCTGGTTCTTCTTAAAGGAAGTGACAACTGCTTTGGCTCCCGGAAGGAAAGCTACATCGTTTTCATATACGATCTTTTGTTTCATCAGTAGCAGACTCTTTTATGATTGAATTCGATGATCAGCCGGATGTGGAGCTTTCGCTTTTGTCCGTTTGGCAAAAGAATGTTCCTGGTCGAATTGGTCCAGTGCCGGGGATCCTTTGATATTCTCTCAATTGTATGGAAGTGCTTCTTTTCGGGAAAGATTTCTTCTCCCTTTCTCGTTTTTACCGAGCATTTACAGGCATCCTTTAGCTCGATGATCTCGCCACCCTCTTTTGTTGTCCGGTTTGCAGTGACATATTTCACCTGGAACCGGACAGGTTTTCCATGAGCATCCACGGAGTCCATGATCTCTAAAACATCCCACAGCCGGATAAATTCTGAATTCATGACAGCAATACTACGACCGCAGCAATGAAGAATAAAGGACACTATTTTATCCCCGGCTTTACGACCATAAAAAAAGCGTTCCGGCCTGAGCCGGAACGCCGGAATCTTGACGCAAGGAAAAGATTCAGAAGGTGATCTTGTTTTCAGCTTCAGTGATGCTTGCATCAAATGAGGTCTTGAGAAACTCGATGACTTTCTTGATGCCGGGTGTGAAGCTGGTGGTGAAGACATTTCCGTCTGAGTCATTCAGCCGCATCGTGCAGTTGAAGTCATTGGAGGAGATCTGGAAGCGATCCAGTTCGGACCGGGTCTGTACCAGCTTGGCCCTCTTTTCAATGACGAGCTGGAGGTTTTCGATCTTGAGGATCTTCTCCATCATGGTCATTTCCTTCTTTGGCTCGGGAGCGGGAATGACCGGTTTTTCGGGTTCAATCGGCAGAACCGGCTTTTTCTCCTCGGTCTTGTTTTCTGCGGGATTGAGGATCGTCTTAACGATGGTCATCTCTTCGGCAGAGGGTTTTCCGTTACCCGGTTTCAGTGCGGTGTTCGTTAATTTTGTCATTTCAGATCGCCGCTGCCTTGCGGACTTATTTTGGCATCTGGCTCGCCAGGGTTAAAAAAATTTATGCCCCTGACAACAAACGGAATGAAAATTCTGGAACAAATGTTCAGGTCACTTCCGTGCAACGGAATGAATGAACCCAACGGGCGATCGATCTTTTTCCCGAATCCAGGAATATGATCGATAATCCAGGAATATGATCGATTGCATTTAGTGACACGACATTTTCATGAGTTTAACTTTGCATGGAATTTTGAGTAACTGTGGGTGGGGTTTTTGGTACTTTTTTACAAAAAGTTCCCCGGAATAATGGATTTCTTTTTTCCCTTGCGGTTTTTCTTTGTCCCGGACTATCAAAGAAAAAAAGCATTAAAAAAGGGAGAGCCTTCATCAAGGAGGCTCTCCCGGTGAATCAGTGATAAACATTGTTATAGCGGTCTTCGTCCTCGAACGATGCTATTGATTGGCGGTAGTCCTGTATATCGCAGTCGTAATGGCCGGCTTTTTTGCCGTTTGGCCAGTAAATAATGGTTTCACCTTTTTTGATTGGTTTGCCGCAAGTATGGCAGGTTGAAGGAAAACGGGCTGTGATCTGCCTTGGATCACCAGAATAATGAGTATGTGACATGAGAATTTGCCGCTGCCCTGCGGACTTACTTTGGCATCTGGCACGCCGGTTAGAAAAAAGATTGATTATTCAGCCATTGCAGGCTCAAGGATTTCAACTTCTGAAGAGTCAGCCGGAATAGGTTCCTCGGAAACGATTCCCAGGATGTGATCAGCGGCTTTCTCTGCTCTGGATGCAGCCCAAAGGATCCATTTCTGGTTATCCCTGAGCTTTGATGCCCAACCTGAAATGTATGCGGCAGAATTGCGGATATTGAGTTCCAGGTGAGCGATCTCGGCCAGGTAGGATGAGCAGAGTTCGGCAACCAGTTCCTCTTTGGAATAGGGTTCATCCCCGAAGCGATTGGAAACGAAATCAAACCGGTTCAGCCTTTTCGGGTGGCCTGTTGAGTGACCGAGCTCATGATAGATCGTACGAAAAAATTCTGAGGCGTTGGCAAAGTACTTCATCTGCGGAACAGAGATCATGTCGGCCATTGGAGAATAGTAGGCTCGATCGTCTTTATCCGAGAAATGGATGTCAGGTTTGTTTTGATAGCCATTGATTATCTCTTCAGCATCGACATGGCTTTCATTGTGCTTTTCTTCAACAAGGCTCTGAAGCTGGTCTATCTTTGCAAGACCCTGTTCATCAAAGTCGGCCTGATCAGTATTGAATACATGGAAATACCGCAGCAGGAACATTCTTTTGGTTTCCTGGGTCTCTTCATCCTTGTTGACGGACATTTTCCAGAAAACAACGACAGTGGCCTTTTCGCCCTTGCGGACTTTGCCACCGTTGGCCCTGATCTGCTGGAATGTTCCATAGACCCGGCTCTTGAATGGATCCGATGAAAGGATCAGCCGGTTAATTCCCCGGTAATAATGACCATTCAGGCTTACCGGTGAAGGGATCTGCCAGAGTTTCTTCCAGCTCCCGGCTGTTTCAAGGTTGGCAATGATCTTTTCGGTGATGGCTGCATAAATCTGAGTATTGTTCATAGGTTCTGCGCTTGCCCTGGCGACTTGTTATGGCATCTGGCCCGCCGTTTGAATAATTTTTGGCGGGTAAACCAAACGAAGCGCAAAATTCTGTGTCAAGTATTAGGGTCATTCCCGCCTGGGCGGGATGAAAGAACCCAAAGGGCGACAGTGCCAAAAGGAGGTCGTACTTGACTCATGAGATTTTGGCGAGTTTAACTTTGACAGGAATTAAGAAAACAGTCCCAGGCTTTTGGTTACTTTTTCTAAAAGTTTCCCCGGGAGTGGATTTCTTTTTTGCCAAGCTTTTTAATTTGTCCTGGTATCAAAGAAAAAAGCGAGGTGCGGTCGTAAGCACAAAAAAAAAGAGCCGATCCGAAGACCAGCTCTCTTGAGGGAAAAGTACCCTATTAGAAGGGCACTTCGGAGGTTTCCTGCTTTGCAGCTTTGGATTTTTTGGTCTGCTTTTTCGGAGCCGGGGCAGGTTCAGTGACCTGTTCTTCTTCCAGGCGGTTGACGTAAACCGTGTAATCATGGCCGAAATTGTCGGGGTTCTGCAATTTTGCGACTTCCAGGGAGATGTAATCTTCGTCGTTGTATTTGTGAGCGAATTTTACAAGGTCTGCGATTTTCAGGTTGATCTTTATGATTTCAAGACCTTCGACTTTCTTTGCTTTTCCGATGTAGTTTTTTACAAATTTTTTCATGGCTTTGAGTTTTAGAGGTTAATTTATATGCAAGTGTAAATAAGACCCTGGAGGGGCACTCAAGGAGGAACTGGAATACCGAATACTTGCAGGATATGCCGGGAAAATCCTTGAATGAGTGGAACTGTACCCAGGAAGGGGATTTTAGCTTAGCAGATGAATTGACCGGGAAACAAAGGCGTGAATCTTTGCAAAACCAATCCTGGAAAAGAAAAACAGGAGGTTGAAGAAATATGGTCAAAGAAAATTGTGCTTGTCAACGATCATAAATCAGAAGAAGGGATCCTGAATAAGGAAAATGACCCGGCGATTGAATGATAACAGGTTTGTCAAATGACGATAGGAAATTGCCAGCTGTCAAAGGTGAAAAAATCCGGGGGTTGAAAAGAGAGGTTTACTTCAGCACTGTGCAATCAGCTGATAATCAAGTGGGGCAATTTGGGGCATTAAACAGGGAGTACGCCCTGCTTTCCTTTAACGTAAGTGAGAAAAGCCTCTAAGGTAAGTATACGGTCCTGAAATGGTAAAGGGAAACAAGTAACATACGGCTTTGGGACTACCAGCTTGACATTGTAATTATACATTTCCGTTAACTGATTTGTTGAAATTCCCTGTTGCAATGTAAAAAGGTGCTTTTCTGGAATTCTGTCAGCTTCATTTAATACCTGACGCCATCTGTCCTTGCATGTGGTTTTTGCGGCAAGGAAAACCAATCGTCCGGGATCATAAGATGTATCACGATAGTAACCGGCACCAGGAAAAATAAAGTCAGGACGCTTGTTTTCTTCCGTCACAACCTGAGCATCAAATTTTAATTCTGATTTGGAAAAAATTTCCGTCAGATGATGCTCCAGAGATTTCCCGGCCCTGCTTTTACGTCTGTTCAAAATTGTATTGGCACATTCAATCAGTTCTTCTACTGTCTTAAACGGAGTCTGAATGCGTGAAGAATAACGGTCATTTTCAATGGTCTTAAACAGATCAAATTCTGCATTGAGCCAATTCAGTAATGTATCATCAGGGTGATTTATTATTACCTGGTCTGAGATTCCGAATGAACTGTTGTAACAAAATCTTGCATTCAGAGCCAATTCGAAAGTTACCGGGAACTCTGTCTTAAGGGTTCTTAAATAATTCTTAAAACAAAGGAGGATTTTGTCGGGCGCTGTGACAACATTGCTTTTATCAATCAGACGGTTTGTATCGCCCGAAGAAATATTAAATGCAGTGAAAAATTCTTCGATATCATCATCGGACTCTAAAATAAACCCCTCATAATAATCCTCTCCGATATGACATAAAATAAAAAGATCGCCGACATGTTCATCGGTAAGATAAGGAAACCCCTTACCAAACCTTGTAAGGCGATATTCATTCCTTGTTCCCTGACCATAATAAATAAACCTGCTGTGGGTTTCAAATTTCTTCTGCCAACTAATAGTAATGAATTTTTCATCATTTATCCCTTTGGGACGCGGGGAATCAAACATTAAAGGGATTGAATTTTTTGGAATATAGAATCCTTCCTGATGTCCACCGGTTTTACCAGCATCATTGGCGGAGATGAATTTGCAGAATGAAGTCTTACTCCGTAATACACTTTCTATCGCGAAAGTCACTATTTCACTCATTGACCAGTATTTTCACAATCTTCTTACCGACAGACTGAATTAAGGGAACCACAACTGAATTGCCAAATTGTTTATAGGCACTTGTATCTGAAACGGGAATAACAAACTTATCAGGAAAGCCCTGAAGTCTGGCACATTCTCTCGGAGTAAGACGTCGTGGATTCATCCCAATTTGAGGAATAAGGATTTCCGAACCATCCTTATAATATCTTGCACTAAGAGTGCGTGAAATACCGTTAAGATCAGTGAGTCCAAATCCAAAACCATTACCCTTGGCCTTATGCTTTTTAGCATAGTCCTGAAGATATTGCCACAAATGATTTGTGAGGCTGTATTTAGCATCTGGATGAGGCTCAAGAATATCTTTAAAACTTTTGGCTGATTTATTAAGTTTAGGGAATTCGAAATTTTCTTCACCGTTAAATTCGTCCCTGTCAAATCCAACGATAATGATTCTTTCTCTGTGTTGGGGAACAAAATGCTGGCCATCCAAAATTTTAGCATAGACCGAATAACCCAATTCTCTCAGTGTATTCTCAATTACCAAAAATGTCCTACCGCTGTCATGCGATCTCAAATTCTTTACATTCTCAAGCATAAAGGCTCGTGGTCTCTTTGCTTCTATTATCCGGGCAACATCAAAAAACAAGGTTCCCTGAGTCAGGTCCAGAAAACCATGATCCCTTCCCAGGCTGTTTTTCTTTGAAACACCTGCAATCGAAAATGGCTGACAGGGAAATCCTGCCAATAACAAATCATGGTCAGGAATATTACGTTCGTCTATTTTGGTTATATCTCCAAAGGGCACTTCCCCGAAATTTGCTTCGTAAGTCTTCTTCGCAAAATGATCTATTTCGGAAGTAAAAACACTTTTACCACCAAGGGTTTGATAAGCAAGTCTGATTCCTCCTATTCCGGCAAATAAATCAATAAATTTAAACTTAGGTTTTACAGGAGAAGGAAAAGGGATATCCCAAAATATAGGGCAATACTCTGAAAACAAATCAATATCTTCAACCAGATCAAGGTTTTTATAGTATTCGATCGCCGGCTCACGGTAAAATTGAGATACTCCGTTTTTCTGATTTTGAAGATAATGGGTAAGGCAGGCCAGTTGAGTATCTGTGGTTTTATCAACCACGATGCGGTATTTATTTCGTAATTCAGTGTAATTGACCATGTTTACGCTCCTCAATTGCCTTGATTATTTTCCCGATGCAAAAGTCGATATTCTTTTCGATTTCTTTGCCCCAGAAGCGTAAAACTTTCCAATTATTTTTCAACAGTTCAGCAGTAACCTGCTGATCTCGTAACATATTCTCTTCTATCTTCTTATGCCAAAATTCAGTATTGGTTTTAATCCGGTGTTTCTCCTTTTCCCAATCCTTACCATGAAAGTACTCACTGTCGCAAAAGATAGCAATCTTTAATCTCTTAAATACTATATCCGGCTTACCAAAGATCGTTTTATCATTACGGTTGTATCTTAAGCCAAGTGCAAACAAAGCTTTTGACAATTTTTCTTCTATCCTTGTTCTTTTCCCACGGATTGCCTGCATATTCTTCCTGCGCTGATCTGTAGTTAAAACATCCATAATAATGATTTAATCAAACTCCCCATTTAGTTAATAACAAATCAACATTTAACATCATTTTATCTTTCTCCGGAATGATTGTGTCTTCGCTTGTATGATACCTTTTAACTCGATTGAAAAAATCCCTATACTCATTCTGCCAATCTCTTTCAGGAAACTGAATTTTAACATAGTCTGCTATTATAAGTGCAGCAAGTTTGTCTGCTGATGATACGAAAAGCTCGAATGCATTTAAACGCTCTGTCATGATTCCATCTATTCGCGTAAGATCAGCTTTTGAATATTCATCCAAAATGATTTTATACTTCATGAGGTTTTTCCGGATTTCATTCTCCAAAGAAATTAAATTCATTTGTGCTTGAAGTGTATGATTTCTTTTTAAACCTTTCAGATTTTTTAATGCTACTACTAATGCAATTACAGCAGCTAATGCAGTGACACTTTGCGCCAGAGGCGTTATCCATGAGGGAGCATTAATTACCTCCTGATAACATTCTTTACAAAACTGAATCATAGTTGAATAGTTTGCATGATTTCTAATATATTCATTCTTGCATCGATAGCCCTTTGCTCTGCATATGGGGGCAAACTATTAAGTCTGTTCAATAAGATATTCAAGAACAAAGTATTCATATGTCTATAAAACTCCCGTCTGGTTCTTGGATCTTCAATGTCCCTACCAGAATTCTCAAGTTCCCTTCTCAAATCAAATTCACCGCCCAAGTTGATAATTCGTTCGACCTCGGTTGCGGCTCTGGTAAACTGTTCGAAATCTAAAATCATCGGATTACATTTTGTCGTTGGTAAATAATTCAAATTAATTTTCCTACATCACTTTGATTCGTAAGGATGGTAAAATTAAACCATATTCTTATGAAAATTCACAAAACAGACAATCTCCTATAGCTTTTTTGTTGAAATGAACAGTTTTTTTAAAAATGCCCCGGTTTCCCGGGGCAAAAATCTATATTGTGCCTTCATCAGCGAAGGAATAAAACCGGTCATCACCAATGATTATATGATCCAGGACAGCGATATCCAGTAAAATGCCGCATTCTTTGATCTTCTTAGTGATCTTTTGATCTGCTTCACTGGGCTGGATATTGCCTGAAGGATGGTTATGACCCAGGATAAGACTGGAAGCATGATGATCAAGGGCGATCTTGTAAATCTTTTTCGGATCCACAACTGTTCCGGATACTCCACCTTCGGATATCCGTACTTTTTTGATGACCCGGTTTGCCTTGCTCAGCATCAAAATCCAGAATTCCTCGTAAGGAAGGTCGCCGATCAGGGATTTGAAGATTTCGAAGGCATCTGTACTCCTTGAAATTTTGTCTTTGAGAATAACTTCTGATTCGTTCCTGCGGCGGGCAAGGGCAAACATGGCGCAGATCTTCACAGCCCTTTTCTGACCGATGCCCTTGATCTTCTGCAGGTCTGAAACGCTGATCTTCCAGAACTCGCAAAGGCTGTTTCCACAGCGGGAAAGCAGGTTACGGGCAATCTCAAGGGAATTTTCCCCAGATATGCCGGAACCGATGATGATGCTTAGCAGTTCAGCGTCTGAAAGACTTCCGGAACCTTTCATCAACATCTTTTCGCTGGGAAGGTCGTCTTCAGCCCAGAGACGCATAGGGATTCTGTTTTCGTAGTGTTCGCCGTTTTCCCTGGCGAAATCTGAAGTTGTGTTAGCTTTTTTCATAGGATGATTGGTTTTAATCAGCCGGCTGGCCGATGGTGAGTAAATGAAATTTACCCGGGCAGGATGCGGAGTGAAAATTTTCAGCAAACATTCAGGTCAGATTGTTCCGTAGGAAGAATCTGAATGAACCTGGAAGGCGACATATCCATCAGGAGGTCGTGTTTAGTGCAAAATATTTTCATGAGCATAACTTTGTGAATTTCATTTTGATCACCGTGCATGGGTGGCACTCATTTGGGATCTCAGCGAGCATAAAAAAAAGCAGGCAGCTTTCGCTGCCTGCCGTGCTTGGTGATGTTATTTGCTTTTCTTTGAGAAGAGCGCCTGGAACTCTTTCAGTTCCCAGTCAAACTTTATGGGATCTGAAGCAATGAGATCTTCTGTGTAACCTTCGTAGTAAATCTGATCCATCATTTCGGAGAAGATTTCAACGATTGACTGTTCTTTTGTGGTGTTGGCGTAAGTTTTCATAGAGCGTTTGATTTAGAGGTTAATAGAAATTTTTTACGCCAAAGGCAACTACCGAGAATAATAAATAATGTCAATGGGTTAGGGTCACTCCTGCGAATGCTGGATGAAAGAACTCAACGAGCGACAGTTCCATAAGGAGGTCGCCCTTGACAGTTTTAAGCTGTACCAGGCTCAGGCGGTACTTTTCAAGCGAATTATTCGGAGGTAACTTTGTAGCAAAATTTCGAGCTAAACCGTGCGCCGGCCAAAGGGTTTCTTTTTTGGTACTTTTTGCTTTGACCATGACTGACAAAGAAAAAAGTACACCGCTGAAAAGCAGGTCCTTACCTGCCGGTGTTTTCTTTTGCTGCTTTGCTTTGACACCACTATCCAAAGAAAAGCAGTTCGCCCGTTTGGCTTACTACAAAACAGAAATGTTATTTTGCTGATTTGTAACTACAAAAGGAATGAAAATTTCTTTTGTAGTTACAAAATCTCCACGAAGTGCACGCCCCGCCCTATCGAAAAATACAATTGCACTTTTCGTTTATTTTTTGGATATATGAATTGATACTACATATATCACAATTTGAATATAAAAAAGAAAATAAAGAGGGAAGCTCCCCTATCGACCTGGGAGAAACATTATATCATTGGATGGGTATTGATCCCCTGCCAATGGACTGAGCAGCCAATAGAACAGATTGTCCACAGCATCGGACAAGTCTGTTGCTTTCCATCTTGGCTGATCTTTTTTTCTTTCTGAGGATTTGTCTTTCTTGAATTCCTGGGGAAGGATGGGAGCATTCTCCATTGAGAAGAATGTCTCCATTGCATTGTTCAGGTTAATGCGAAAGGCAGGCAGGGATGGGTACTCCCCGGACAGGAACTTGTACCAGAACTGGTACTTGTCCATGTGGTGTGCTTCATACAGTTCTGCTCTTAACTGGACATCCCATCTTGCCTTTGATAACTGGTCTCTAACATCATCGAAATACGAATCCCTCGATGCAGCATCATTCTTGCGGTTTCCATCCGACCCTCCATAAAGGTATACGAACCTGTTCTGTTTGGGTTTATAATGATCTATGAACTTCTGCACCAGGGCTGATAGTGTCTCGTTTTCGACATAGAAATTACGGATGATCCTGCACTCGTTCAATTGTCTGTCCCATTGTGCAACGATCAGGCAGTTTTGTGTTGTGCCAAAGTCAAAGGAAATGTACAGTGGCTCACTGTCGATGCAATCCTTGTCTGCACGACAGTCAAAGACGCTCCCCCTGGTCTGCCGGCTGGCTTCATCAATATAGCCGTACTCGTAAGAGTCGCTATAGCCATGAACAGAAGACTTCAGAAGCGGATAGAATCCATTGGTGTTTTGTTTGCGCCGTATATTCAGCACTTCCAAGTCATAGACGATTTTGGGTAAAACTCTTTTAAGATCCCTAAAGTACATCTCTCCGAGGATATGTATGTTCCTCATGGCGGAAGATTCCATGTAAAAATAACGGTCAGGAAACTGTTTTGAAAGTTCCTGGTAGTCGAAAACCCAATCTCCATCCGGGGTCAGTGGCATGGTGCCCAGGAAAAGCGTGCCATGATGAAAGCGTAAATGACCGAACCGGTCCCTGTTGCCACGGTTTGCAGGAAGAACATCGGCATCAATGGCCGATTTCTTGAGTTTCGTGCATTCGTCAAAAATCATTGCATCATAGGACCCTGACCGGGCCATTTCCGGACGATCGAAGGAGTTGAATTCAACGACAAACCCGTTATGGAAATGAATGCAGTTTGTATAATCCAACGGTGGGGCATACGGTTCCGGCCAGTTGTATTTTGCTGGAGCTTTATGACCGATAAAATAATGTATGCCCCGGTAAATCCCACGGCGTTCCAAGTGATCAATGATTGGGGGCAGGGATTTGGTACGAATATGAAAATAGGTCAGGCCATTGAGAGATATCTTTCCCCTTGGCATTGCAACGAAATATTTAATGATCTCTTCGGCAATGATGGTTGTCTTGCCAACTCCCCTGCCACCGATAAAAACCTTATGCGGACAATGAGAAAGCTGGATGGCCACCTGAGGATCATTCAGAAAGGGGGCAGGTCCGACTTCAGTCCCGGACATCTTCATAGTGGGTGTCATCGGCAAGAAGGATATTTTTATAGTCTGCAATTGGGGAAGCATCGATTAGCGCCATCACCTTTTCATTCAATGCCAAAAGAGCTTGCTGGGCTTTGGGGTCAATGAGCTTGAAAAACTCTGAATTGAGAAAAGTGTAATTGATGGACAAAAGCTGAACCGGAGGCTGGATCTTCGAAGGATCGGGCAGTTCCATATCCTCTTTATCAAGATTGTTGGCCTTGGTGATTCTTTCCAGGAATTTGTCCATTGCCCTGAAATCATTCTTCACCCGGGCTTTACGGTAATCTTCTATTGCCCATTGCGTGACCATGTTCCTGAGCGCCTGGCGGTCCATTCCACCGACAGGTCCGAAACACCGGGTGCAATTGTAGACATCACGATAGGCCTGTACGTCAGATATTTTATAGACTTTCATTAGCATTTTTACAACTTCCCGGACAACGCTGTTTTGATTTATCAGCATGGAATGGGCGGCTTCCCAACGCTCGCGAAGCTGCTGATCATGCTCTGATAATTCTACGTTACCTTTCAGATAATACAGTCTGATCCGCTCAAGAGTTGTTTCTGATATCAGGCTTTTCATAAATCATCGGCTTTAGCGTTTTCAATCAGCTTCATGGCAAAGGTCTGAGCAGGCGAAGAACCATTCTGAGCTAGGTCAAAGATCCCCTTGCGGACTTCCGCTTCACGTTTGAGCCTACCCCGCTGGAAAGCTTTAAAAACAAGATTATCCTGAGCCTCAAGAATTGTGGCCAACTCTGCTGGGTCAACTTCCAGGATCACGGCGATCTCTTCTTTTGTGAACATCAGCGAAGCGTAGGCTTCAACTTCGGTGATGAAAGATTCATTCAGGTCGATCAAAGGCGCTTGTATTTGAGAGTTCATTTAATATCCAATCCCGGTGAAATGCTGCCACAGTTTTATCGCAGCACAAAACACCCGCTTCAATGCGGGGGTTGCGTGTATAGTTTGCCGATCCCACTACGCTGATCCCCCACAGGTCGTTTTCCACGACCGTGACCTTGGCATGGCACTTGGCGGCTTTGATATCGGTGGTGATCTTTTGGAGGAACTGCAGCTCGGCAGGCTTGCGGATGCCATTGCGATAATCGAATATACCTTTCAGTTCAAGGATCAGGCCTTGTTCAATGAATTGGTACAACTGCCTGATGGCATACTCGGATATCGCCCAGGTTGTGAAATAGACACGGGCAGGACCGGTCTGTTCCAGGAGAAAAAACAACAGGTCATGTGTTGACCATTCACCCAGGGAGGCATAATGTATACTCTGGCCTTGAATAACACTGCCGAAAACCTGCACAAGCTTTTCCCTTGCCTTGCCTATTTTCAGGACATTCGTTCCGGAAAATGCAACCGATCCGGACTGTTTTCTGTCCGGCTTTTTCCTTGAAAGATCATCGGTTGTAAAAAGGCTCATTTGTTCAGTCTTTTGGTAATGTCTTCCAGTTCAAGTTGGAACTTCTCCAGAAGCTCCCTGTTCCTGGATAAGGATTTAATTGATTTGGCATCTGCCACCAGGCGTTTGTACCTGGTGATATACGTCCGGACATTGATCTGCCGGCGGATCAGGTCGGCATCGGACAATTCAGAAGCCTTTTGCAGGGTTTCTGCTTCAGGTGCTGGCAAGAGGATGCCATGCTTTTCATAATGGGCGATCCTTTCGGTGATCTCCTTCAGCCGGTCATCAAGGTCCAGAATTTGAAAAGCGATCTCCCTGCGCTCCTGGAGGTCTCTCAGGGGAAGGATAGCATGAAGATTGTCGAGCATCTTATAGATCATTTTCTGCTCTTTGCGGACATCTTCAATCAGGATGGCCGGTATCTGCACCGGTTTCTTTTCTTCATGATTTTCCTGATATTTCTGAGATTGTGTCACTTTAATAACATGAAGAGAAACCAAGTGCCGGACGATCTTTCCCAGCTCGTATGCAAGGGTCAACCGATTCTTGCCGGTTGCTCCCCCAACTCGTAGAATTCTCCCGAGGTTTGGGTTCTTGCAGAACCGGTCGTACAATAAAAGCCCTGAAGGGTAATCCTGCTCTGAATTCAGCCAAGTAAAGATTTCATGATCCATGCAGCGAAATTATCGCTGCAATTGCAGTGATTAAAGGACATAAAAAATGCCTGCTTTAGGAAAGCAAGCATTTTCCTATCCTGACCGTGATCAATTTTATGTTCTAAATTGTGGAATACGTTTTCTCACAACTTCTTGAAATACATTTTCAGTTTATTTCAATTTATTAATTAATTCCTTAAGAATTTTCGAATCTTGTTGTGGGTCAAAGCCAGGCCTGATAAGTTTTTCCCAACAAGGTTCTGAAGAACAAGGACTCTCACCTTCTTCAAATTTGGCATGTATGAGATCGATAATTGTGCCTTTGGAAAACAGCTTTAAAAGCAAATAATCACTATCATTAATTTTTAAGAAATTTATTGTAGGATCTGCCTTACATTCACGAAAGCCATAGAAAAAGCAAAGATTCTCAAAATTTTGAATAAAATTCTTATCAACCCGAATTTTCATAACTAGAAATTTAAATTCAAATAAAATTTAACCTCTCCAAACAATGGTCAGTTGCATCTTTGTTTGAAAGTATTTCAGGATTAAAAGTATAATAATTTTTGCTTCCTTCAGACGACTTTATATTTGATCCTGTTCATAAGTCTTTTGTTTTTCAATATGAAGGGCTGTTTCATTTTTGATAAAAAAAGCCTGCCGGATCGCTCCGACAGGCTCAAACTAACACCTATGAAAACACTACAGAAGCTTCATTGATTAATTTACGGGTGGATTGGGATCCATCACAAGGGCACCTTCATAGAAGGCCATCGGTGATCCCTGCTTGCACAGGAAACCGAATTTGTGCCCCTTGTCCTTGTCGATCTCCTCACCCCAGGTGGTCTCGATCGTTTCAAGGTGCACCAGGTTACAGGGTTCACCGATCAGATAGCGCTTGGCTGAAGCACAGTTTTGGATGATGACAATCCCTTTGAAATCGATCCCGAAGTTCTGGATCCATTTCTGCACCGCTTTTTCGATCCCGGGGTAAAAGCCTTCCACGCCGATTTCGTAACCGCCGCAGTCCTGGTTAGAACCTTTTAGCTTTTTCTGCGAAGGCTTGATCGTTCCCTGGGTCATATAAAAGCTGTGCATGAATTTTCCGGTAAGAAGCGGAATATCGCTGGAAATGGTCACCCCGTCCGCATCCCTGTCAGGGAATGTAGTCCAGTCGATATCATTTTCCATGATCAGAATGATCTCGGATTTTATCCCGCCGCCACCTCCGGCGTTTCTGACGGTGGGCTTGAAAAGGTCAAAAAGTGGTATGCTCATGGTCTTTTAAGATTTTAAGGTTAAGCGGGAACGCTGGCAAATACTGCTTCTTCAATGCCGAAGCCGACGGACTCGTACCAGTCAGCAAAGACCTTGATCTGACGGTCGATGCTTTCCACAGTGATGTTAGAAGCGCCGTTGTTGCGGTTGATCAACCGGATGAAGTTTTCCTTCGGGGTGGTGAACACGATGTTCTCCCCGGTCATCGAAGGAAGCGGAACGAGGGTCAGGTTCGTTCCTTCGATCACATCTTTCATCCCGGTATAGTTGGTGTCCATGCCGTGCAGGTCCCTACGCTTGCGGTGATAAGCAGCGTACCATTTGCGGGAAAGGAAGACGTTCATGGAGAGGTCCAAATACAGGGCATCTACATTCTTACCGAAACCTTCGACCTGGTCAAAGATGTTTTCCTCGGTAAGTGCTTCCAGCGTGATAAAGTTGATGTTGGAATTCCCGGCTGTATGCTTATCCTTGAGGATCGTGCAGAACCCGTCCATGGAGAGTCCGACAGCCTGGGCGGTGCCATCAACCGGAGGAGCGTAGTCCCCTGTGCCAATGAGTTTCAGCTCACGGTTATCCAGGACTTTGGGAAGGATGAGTTGCTCGATAATATACCGGGTGATCGGCCATGCCTTGCGGTCAGTGGCTTCATCGCCCAAGAACCCGAGCCAGGTTTCCATGATCTCGTCCGGATAGAACGAAAGATCGATCTTGTGCCGGCGCTGCGGTATCTCGATCGGGGTGAACTTTGCCTTTCCTTTGGGTGTCCAGGTCTTCTGAAAACCCTGCACCAGATCATCGATCACAGCTTTGGAGGCACGGTGAACAAGATCCTGGGAAGCGACTGTCGTCATGTATTTTTCAGAGACGGTCGGCTGGGTCAACAGCCTGAGGATGTCCTTCTGGTTGGTACCGATATAGGTACCAAACGCAGTTTTAAGGTCCTGTAACGAAATTGTTTCTGCCATTTTATTTTGGGTTTATTGGTTTCAAAGTTGATCAGGCGCAATATTCATCGGCGATCTTGTCATGGGCAAAGACCGGCTGATCATCAGCATTGCCACCGGGAAGCTTGTCCGCTCCCTTTGGGGCGACAGTCTCACTGCCGGCATCTTCACCACGCAAAGTTTCCAGGTCGGCCAGTGTCTTTGCATGTGCCGATTTTTCATTCGAAAGAAGTTTTTCAAGTTCTTCATTCCTTGAAGTGACGGTAGCCAGTTGATCATTGATCTGCTGTACCCGTTCATCGGTCAGTTCCTGGGAATCCAGGCTGGTCGGGTCCATTTTGAAAAAGTTCTGAATGGCCTTCCAGGTAATTTTCATTTTCATTGTTTCGGTTTTTTTGGTTTCGTTTTCAATTGATTGTTCCCGGGAAGTCTCTGCCATTGTAAAGGCTTCTTCTATTGCCTGCTCTAGCGTTCCGATCTGATCGATAAGCCCGAGTTCAATGGCCTGGGGTGCAAAATAGATTTTACCCGTCAGGGTGGAATCGTCAAGGTTTGCCCGGTTAGACTTTACAGTGGATAAGAATTTCGTGTTGATCACATCCAGGACATTCTTGCGGTACTGATCATAATTGCCGTCAAGCACCTGGTTAAAATCCTTGTTCTTATCCGTTGACAGGCTGGCATAAACTTCATGGAATTTAACACCGAGATGCTCCAGGGCAGGCTTGAGATCTTCCACCATGAGCATCGTGCCGATGGAACCGATCCTGTCAAGGTCTGAGCTGGCGATGATCTTGGTTGCCCCGGAGATGATCCAGTAAGCAGCGCTGGCAGCCAATCCGTCGATAAATGCTACAATGGGTGTAGATGAATTCTTTATGGCTTCAGCCAGTAGATCAGTCCCGGCGACCTGTCCACCTGGGCTGTCCACAACCAGAACCATGCTGCTGATATTGGGATTTTGATCAGCCGCTTTGACATCGTTCAACAGAGACTGGGTTCCCCTGGGTCCGCAGGGTTGGTCGTATTTAAGGATTTCACTCCGGATTGGGATCACGGCAACAGAACCGCCAGGGATGTTGCTGTCTGAAAATCCAAAGCGTTGTTTCTGATCCCCGGAGCCGGCCAGCACGAACGGTCGGTTTCTTTCCCTTGCAAGAGATGAATCACCTTCAGAAATGTTCTCCCCTTTGATCAACGACAGAAGGACGGAAGCATAAGCCGCCGATCTTTCGGTGGAGATCAGCCAGGGGCTGGAGAAAATTTCACTGAGGATTGGATTCATTATACCCTTTTTCGAGGGTACAATATTATAATGGTGCAGACGGTAAATAAAGGACTGAAAAGCTTAAGTGTCAATCTTGATTTTCATCATCGGGGATCGGGCCGGTCGGCGGAACGTAATAGGCCGCAGGATAAGTGAATTCACCCGTAAATAGAAGCTCGAAGCCGTTGAAACCCTCAATGGCTAGCGGCTTAAGAAGCTTTCCGGATACTTTCATCGGGCATTCAAGGGTGCCGAATATCCGGATGGTTCCGTTCTTATCACCAGATTTGAGGATCAGATGCCGGCCGGTCATGGCATAGAGTTCCGTCTCGACCTGGGAACGATCCTTAGGCACGAGGATCTTCAGCTTATAGACATACTTCATCCCTCCCGGGGTGTCCTGTTGCTCGGATTCAAGCTGGATCGTTTCCGGAGTGCCATAGATAGCATTCCAGGCTTTGCCAAGCTTCGGTGTGACCTGGCACAGAAGGTTAGTCTGGTTAAAACTGAACCCGCCAACATCTTCTTTGAAAATCCAGCTTATGGAATTCAGTCCGCCGATGTTGATGCCGGTATGTCGTAGAATATTTCCCATGTCAGTTTAGTGAAACATAAATGCCATAAAATCCAGGGGACAATCCAGGGACAGAAAGTGGCAAACTTTTTTCCTCTTTTTTTCTTTTCCGTTTACGGTAATAATCCTTTTTTAGCATTTCGTAGTTGATATGGTTCATAGCGAATTCATAATCCGCACAGAACTGAAGGATTGCTTTCTTGAATGAGCCACAATAGCGGACCTTGTCATTCATGTAATTGAAAAAAAGCTGCTTGAAATGCCACTCAAGGTATTTCTCCAGCATCTCTTGGTTTTCAGGTGAAATCCAGACATCGCCCCGGATATTGATATCCCGGGTGAATGGCAGGGTGAAGGTTATGAATTCAGCCCCCTTAGACATGAACGGCGGTATTCCCGCAGGGCGTCTCTCCAGCAAAGGCATGAGAATGATCCCAAGGATATTTCGCTTTGATACATGGCTTCGCCTGAGTTCGCTTCTGAGGTACTCCTGGAGGTAAGGCTTTAGCTTTACCGTTAATGTAGGTCTTTCTTCGTCTTTCATGGAGCAAATGTAATTTTCATCCATAGGGAAATAAAGGTCACGTTGATTTCACAAAAACCATTTCATGATCCAGGAAAGGCTTGAGGTTTTGCGACCGGGTGTGCTCCCTTACATAATGCACCTCATAATGATCCTGCGTTGCTCTTTTAATAAGGTATTGCATACCGACTTTCTTCTTTCCGCTAACATGAAAATCGTCCATGGTCGCAAGGCGAAAACCCTCCGGCAATTTGTCATGATACTCCCATCCATATTGATCAATCATAAAAAAAATTTCTGCATTTACCCTGGGGGTCATTTTGTGTGACAACGTGACAACGTGACAACAAAAGCTCTATTTTTATGGTTAATCTCCTGATAATGAAACATGATTTGTCTTGTAGGCACATTTCAGGGGTCTGTGGCACCGATTTGGTGTGACAACAAAAACCAGAATGGCTGACCCCGCACGTGCCAACATGTGACAACAGAAAATAAGTGTGACAACGGGATTCTAAAAACATAATAAACTGATATATAAGATTATAATTATTTATTTTATTGTTTGTTGGCACGTTGGCACGTTGTCACGGACTTTGCCGGCAGGTTTTTCCATGTGAATTTTTAAAAAGGGAACTCATTTTGCTCTGCCGGCTTATCTGACAATTTTTCAGGATCATTCAGATTCAGGGATGTCTGTTCTGGTGTTTTAAAGCGTTCAAGATCGATCCCCATAGATTCTATGATTTTATAGTCAAGAACAATGCAACTGGTAACACGCTCGGCTTTCTGAACGATCTTTCGGTTTATGCCAGTTGCAGGATCAGTCTCCCATGACTCTACCTGGTAAATAAACCGGTGGCCTTTAACGGCCCCGATGTAAGCTGCGTGATCCTTCAGGTACATTCGAAGGGAGTTGAGTTTCAGACTTTCTGAGCTGTGCAGTTTCTGATAGATCTGAACCACATCGTTGATGATCAAAAACAACAATTTCTTATCCTCTCCGTCCCAATGTTTTTCTTCTGTTTCGGTTCGGGATATCCGCAGTGTCACCCGCTTTTCCGTGGAAATATCAAATTCTCTCCCCGAAATGATCTGTCCCTGGGCATACAGCATGGAGATCGTATCGAAGAATACAGATAACTTATTGCTGGTGCTCAGTTCTTCGCTCTGGCGAACGATCTGCCGTTTGGCATCTTCGTAAAACTCGTCAAACGAGAATGGAAGCGGCAGTTCCTTAACATGGTCTTCCCACATTTTGGCCATCGCAATGAAAAGGCTTACCGTGTTGATCATACGGGTTTGGTAGGTTCCACCTTCCCTTCTAATATCTTCCTTTACCTTTTTCTGGTACTGGCGCATATATCCGGCAAAATATTGTTGCACAAGGGGCCGGCGTTTGATGATCTCCATGGCGATGTTTGAAAGCCCGTCGGCTTCCCGTTTTTTAAGATCCGTGAAAAGGTTTACTTCTTCGTCGGTCCAGTTATCCTTTTTCGGAACATGTTTCTGAACCACACGGTTTCCCAAGGCTCCATCGTCACGTTCAGGGCCATCCTGGCCAAGCAGCAGTGGACAACCGTATATTTTGGAAACGTCAATATCCTTGCTGGTTGCATCTTTTCGCTTCTGCTTGCCTTCGTTGTCATAAACGGCGGCCTTCAATCCCTGGAACTTCACGTCGGATATCTGGTAATCGTTATACTCTTCAAAGATTACCGGGATGTCCCGGAATCTCTCCAGTGATGTAAAGAAGGCTGCATCGGTGCCAGAGTTCAGGTTGAATAAAGGAGCGCCGTACATGAACGGGGCCCGGATACTTTCGGCAATTCTTGACTTTCCGCTTTCGGTCGGACCGATGAAAAACAGTGAAGTAAAAAATCGCTCGATCGGAAAGATGATCGACCTGTTTACACTAAGCAGGGTAAATAGCAGTGCCCACATGCCATTGTTGTTATAAGCATACACCTTGTACATCAGCTCTGCCCACTCTTGCCATGATGTGCGCTGATCATGCTTGTAAACCAGGAACCGATCGTACTCGTACTTGTCGTTATCGGTGCGCTGATCCTTATAAATCTTCGAAAACGCCGGTAAATAATAGGTTTCTCGCTTGAATTTTACCAGCCCGAGTTCATCAACCGCATGGAAAGCGCCATCGGAAATGATCCCGTTGCTGAAAGCAAAAAAGCCTTCCGGTTGGGATCCGAATATTGAAAGCTCATGACACTTGGGGAACTGAAGCGATATGCTTTCCAAAATCTTTTCATGATGGAACTGCTTGCCATTGGTAAAAATATAGGCTCCCGTGTTCCAGAGAAATTTTTTGAACGGGGCCAACTCGATCATGTCGCTGCTCTTGAACTCAACATATTCCTCTTTGTTAAGTTCACTGTGGAAGAGTTTGATAAACCGTTTGTTTTTTACCGGGTCAGGATCATGCACCTGGAACAAGGGTTCCATGTAAAAGTTACCGACCTTGACGAGGGTATTGTCCAGTGTCCGGAAAACATAAAAGATCTTATTCCCTGAGCTATTCTGAGCGGGGAAGAACCCGTATCGTTGGAAGAACGACTGATCGACATATTCAGGTAAATGGGCGATATCGAAAACATATTGCTCATCATCAATAACAACATGCTCCTGCTGCTGAACAGCCAGGTTCTTTCGTTTCTCGACAAAGGGGCGCAAAACCTTAGAGAACGCCCCTTGGGTCAGGCCGAATTTCTTGGCTATCTCGTTGGTCTTAATATGGATGATGGTATTGTCGAGCTTTGAAAGGAAATCGGCAGTCATCTCCACGAACTTTTTGGACCTTTTGGTATCAGGTTGCCGGATCAACCTGTAAGTCAACCCATGGACATAGAAATCCAAAAAGTCAATGTACACAGGTTCCTTTTCATCTTCCGAAGTTTCATCCACGCTTCCATCTTCCCGGACTTCGACCCGAAGCCCCTGTTCGGTAAGCATCCTGCCGGCTTCGGCCAGCGGCAGTTCAATATCATTATCATCAACGACCTTTGAAAGACCTTCGATTTTGACATTCCTGGTCAGCTTCGATAATCTGAAAAGATCATCTTTCTTTAACGGACCTGCAGGCAGACTGATGGTATTTTCTTTCCCTTCTGCATGATAGGAAACCACCCGGACAGGATCAGAAAGCAGTATGGCAAAGCCGTTTTCCGTGATCATATCTACGGAAGCATCCAGGCCAAAAAAACCTTTCTCTGTCTTTTCAGGCTTTGGCAATTGTTTTTTTATGTTCCGGTGTAGATCTTCCTGGCTGACATCGAGTTTTTTCGCGATATCAGCGATAAGGTATCCTCTGGTTTCTTCGTCGCTGATCAACGAAATCTGTGAAACAAGTTCTTTGACATGCCTGGCTTTCTGAAGCGGGTCCTTTTCGACCTGCTCCTTAACCATCTCGACACGGAAGGAAACAATGTCTTTGCGGTTATCCTCGATGAAATCTTTAAGCTTTTCGACGCCATGCTTTATCACAAACGAATCGGGATCTTCTCCATCCGGAAGAACGACCAGGTAAACATCAAGACCCATTTGAAGGGGCAATTTGATATTTGAAACACTGGCTTTTATTCCAGCGGGATCACCATCATATACGATAGTCAGGCAACTGGTGAGTGAAAGGATCATCTTTACCTGATCCTCGCTCAGGGCGGTACCCGAACCGGCCACAACATTTTTGATCCCGGCCAGGTGCCAGCTTATAAGATCGGTCTGACCTTCTACCAGCAGGCATTCGTTCTCCTTCATGATCTCCTTCTTGGACTGGTAAAGCCCATAAAGGAACCTGCTCTTTTTGAACACGTCGGTTTCGGCGCTGTTCAGGTACTTGGGTTTATCTTTCTCGGTAGTTATCAGCCGTCCGGTAAAACCGATCACCCTTCCTGTCCGGTCGAAAAACGGGAATATGATCCGCCGGCTAAAAGCATCATACAAATGCCCCTGATCGTTTTTTTTCAATAATCCGGCTGCAAGTAAAATCTCATTGGAGAAACCTGCCTGCTGTGCTTTATGAAGAAGATCATTGCCGGTCTCGGCATAACCGATCAAAAAGAGGTCAATGGCCTGATCCAACTTTCTCTGTTGCAAATAAGAGAGAGCCGGTTTGTTTTTCTGAAGGTTGGCTGAAAAAAAATGCTGTGCCCATTTCAATGCGGCAAAAATGCCATCTCTTCTTTTCTCTGCTTCGGAGTATTGCTGATCAGAACTATTTAATTTAACCGGGATATTATAGTGACCTGCAATGTAGGTGAGGGCTTCCGTGTAGCTCATTGCCTCATGCTCACGAAGGAATTCGATGGCATCGCCGGATTTGCCGCAGCCAAAGCATTTGAAGGAACCCCGGGCGGGGTTGACTATGAAACTGGGAGTC
The DNA here is from genome assembly GCA_903959905.1 of uncultured Bacteroidales bacterium. Taxonomy (GTDB): domain Bacteria; phylum Bacteroidota; class Bacteroidia; order Bacteroidales; family FEN-979; genus CAIVAT01. The sequence continues at coordinate 348,020 of CAJBYO010000005.1, read as the reverse complement.
TTTTCGTTGTGGAAAGGGCAACAGGCGGTATAGTTGATCCCCTTTTTCTTCAGGGTGATGAAATCACCCAGGATGTCACTTATTTGAATGGCATTTTTAATCTCATCTGAATTCACTATCATAAGTCATTCTCCGGTTAGAAAAGGTCAGTTTCATTGAAGATTAGGTGTATTTTGTTTCAAGACCGGAGCTGAATTAAGTTGTTCTTTTTCTCCACTCCCAGAATTCAGCCAATGTCATTTTAGGGAATTGCATACTTATCGCATGGATCAGTTCATGCAGGCGATGAAGTTCTTTTTGAACTTTCGAAGCCTCTTTATCAGAAATTTCAACTCCTGAAAGTTTTTTGACTTCAAAATCCTTCTTCAGTTTTTCTATATGGCTGAAGTAGGCACTCCTGGTCAACAAAAGATCAGGTTCGCTCATGGCAGAAAATGTCTTCATTGTAAAGCCTTTCTCACTTTAAGAACTCTTTCCTCCAGATCAACAGCTCCTTTGGCGAGTTCCTCATACAATGAGACAGCTTCCCTGATGATGATCTCTTTGTAATCCGGCTGGTTTGGATCCAGACAGCGATAGATATACTGATGGGAAAAAGAAATATTTCTTTTCAAAAGTCTTTGTCTTATTTGCGGAACACTACCCCTGGGTAATTCCGCTCTGAGTATGGTCAGTGCTTCATTACTAATTTTCATAGATGCATAATGATTTGATTAGTTTTACGTCATTTTTTTGGTCACAATTTAATCATTTGTTAACATACAAAGCATCCGTCAAGTTGCATCAGAGAATGAATGAATTGCCAACTAATTAACATTTTTTCAAGTCCTCCATTACTTCTGTTTCAAAGTAAAATAGCTTGCCGCCGAGCTTATGTGCTCTGATTATTCCTTCTTTACTCCATTTATGAAGTGCAGGTCTGCTCACGCCTATCATTTTACAGATATATCGGGCTGTAACCGGTTTTTCAATAATTGATTTTTCGCTCATAGTTTTTAACAAATTTTACATTTGCAAAAGTATGTTTCTAATGAATAACCCCAAGGCCAACTTATTAACAACTAACTGAAATATAACCTGTTAGTAAACTAATAATAACCTGAAAGTAAACCCAATGTAACCTTGTAACTAGGGAATATTGTAGGTATAAATGAATTGCGAAATCAATTCAGAATCGAAATAAATTATTCAATGTTGAAAAAGTGGATGGATGTGAAACGAGGAGACAGGTAAATGTCGAAAAGACAAAATCAATTGAGAAAAATGTTAGATTTGCACTAACAAAAATTACCAATGTTTACAGGGGATAACAAAGAAAAAACCCAAACAACAAAATCGCGTGATTTCATCGTTTGGGTTTTATGAGTTGACAGAAAACTTGTCAGTTTTTTGCAACCACCTTCTGAAACACCAGTATTTACTGCCTGTTCAGAACTGCTTAGTGACTCCGAAGGGACTCGAACCCCCAACCAACAGAACCGGAATCTGCCATTCTATCCAATTGAACTACGGAGCCAATCAGGGCGCAAAGATACAATATAAATTATTTTCCCGACAGAATATAATCCATGATCAAATGCTTTTGATCATCATTGATCCGTGCCCTTGATTGCATTTTGTCAACAGATCTTCGCCATGATGAATCAGCAAAACGGGAGGGCAGATAAAGTTGATGGCAGCTTCCGCAATGGTCAATGTACAGGCTTCTTCCTGCATTCAGACCTTCAAGCGGCTTGTTTTTCACCCGCGCAACCTCCGCATTTGGCAAATACAATGCCGGTGCACATGCGATAAACAACATTAACCCGAAAAGCCCGAATAAAATCAACTTCCTTTTTATCATCCTCTGATACCCTCAGTTTCTAACCCCATTTTCCCTTGCAATCACCCGTCCGCTCGTCCGCTCGTCCGCCTGTCCGCTCGTCCGCCTGTCCTCCTGTTCACCCGATCACCCGTCCGCTCGTCCGCTCGTCCGCCTGTCCGCCTGTCCGCCCGTCACCCCCTACAACCCCACCATAAACAACAACCTCACCTGGTACCGCTCAAACTCCTCCAGGTTAAGCCCCTGGCCCGGAGTTTTTCCCCTCAGACCGATTACCTGGGGCATGAATGTAAGGTTCACCCAGAAATCATTCCGCGAAAATGAAACAGTAGGGCCGGCATACAGGGCACTGTGAGCCCAGGAATCATCAACATAAACATTGGGGTTCCTGATCTCCGCCCCCAGGGTCCAACCTTTGCCCAGCATCACGCCAACGCCGTAGTCAAACTCAAATTTGTATTCTGCTTCTGCCTTTATCTGTCCCTTCTCAGGACCCCACTCCCACTCGGGTTCAAAGGTGATGTTCAGCGCATGGGTGGTCAACCCGATCTGCTTGTCGAGGATCACCTTGAGTTCGGCTTCAAATTCTGCCGTACCGATGGTCAGCTCACCGTAAATTGCAGACCCGACAATATCCGCAGCAGGGTCGCTCAACTTGACTTTCCATTCATTTGAAAAGCTGAAGTCGCTCTCGCGTTCCAGGGTTGAAACAGTATCGGTCATTATTCCGCTTGCTTTTGACGAATAGTTGAGATAAAAGGCAGTCTGAAGGCGTTTTCCAAGTCCTATTTCAAATTCAGCCCGGGTGTCTATCCTCCGGTAATAATCCTCCCGGCCGGTACGCAGGGTCGTCCAGATCTCAAGTTCTTTCTGATCCTTGCCCAGAACGCCGCTCTGGTATATGTAGTTGAATATCCGGTCCTGCGCAAACAGGCCGGTTGATAAGGTAATTACGATGATCAGCAGGAATATTTTTCTCACAAATATTTGTTTAAAGTTTCACAATACAAAGATATTATTTATTTAGACTTGATTAATATTAGGAGAAATATATTTTGAGAATTCGCCTCCAATGAGTACTTTTGACCTTTATTGCTGATTAACCAATTCAAAAAAATATGTCAGAAAAAATAAAGGATAAAGTTGCTCCCGGTGTAGCCACCGGCGAGGCTTTACAGGAAATTTTCCGCATCGCAAAAGATCAGAAATTTGCATTGCCTGCGGTAAATGTAGTTGGAACAGACTCGGTAAACGGAGTCATGGAGGCTGCAAAGGCAGTTAATTCACCGGTTATCATCCAGTTTTCAAACGGCGGTGGCATTTTCTATGCCGGAAAGTCTTTGAAAAATGAAAACGAACGTGTAGCCATCAAAGGGAGCATCGCCGGGGCGCATCATGTTCATGAAATCGCCGAACTCTATGGGATCCCTGTTATCCTGCATACCGACCATGCCGCAAAGAAACTCCTTCCCTGGATTGACGGTTTGCTCGATGCAGGTGAAAAATATTTTGCCAAACACGGCAAACCCCTCTTCAGCTCCCATATGCTCGACCTTTCGGAAGAGTCGCTGGAGGAAAATATTGAGATCTGCAAGCGCTACCTGGAACGCATGCACAAGATCGGAATGACCCTGGAAATTGAGCTTGGAGTTACCGGTGGCGAAGAAGACGGTGTTGACAATACCGGCATCGACAGCTCGAGGCTCTACACGCAGCCTGAGCATGTGGCTCATGCCTATGAGGTGCTGAACAGCGTCAGTCCGAATTTCACCATTGCCGCCTCTTTTGGCAATGTGCATGGCGTTTACAAGCCGGGAAATGTGAAACTGGAACCGAAGATCCTCCACAATTCACAGCTCTACATCCAGCAGAAATTCAATACCGGGCCCAACCCTGTTAACTTCGTGTTCCACGGCGGGTCGGGCTCCGAACCTGAAAAAATTGCAGAGGCACTTGGCTATGGCGTCGTAAAAATGAACATTGACACCGACACCCAGTGGGCCTTCTGGGAAGGAATCCTCAACTTCTATAAAAAGAATGAAGGATACCTGCAGGGCCAGATCGGGAACCCGGAAGGCGAAGACAAGCCAAACAAGAAATTCTATGATCCGAGGAACTGGCTGCGTGAAGGTGAAAAATCATTGGTGGAAAGGCTGAAAGTTGCCTTTGCCGATTTAAACTGTCTCGACAGGTATTAGAATTCATTGTTTTCTTTAACCGCAGAGACGCAGAGACGCAGAGACGCAGAGACGCAGAGACGCTTAATGGACCCCTGAGGGACATCGGTATCTCTGCGTCTCTGCGGTTTAAAAACAATGGTGGTTCCTGTCAGAACCCCGTCCCGGCTGCCAGTGTATCTTTAGGATGTATGCTTAAAACGGGGAACGGGGAATGATTGACCATCTGGTGCGCATAGGGACCCAGGAATATATTTGATGTGGTTGTTTCCTGCTCGGTCATGATGGCGATGAGGTTTGCATCAATTTTCGTGGCATAGGCAATGGTGGCATCAGAGATATTCTCACACGCCACTTCATCAAAATGATACGGGATGGCCTCCTCGCCGAAATAACTTGCCACCTGCGCAGCATAAATGTCGACCTTTTGTCGCATGGCTTTCAATTTGGAAGTGTATAATTTTAAGATAAACACTTCGGCACCGTGTCTTTTTGCAATGTAACCGGTGAAAGCAGCCTTCTGCCTTGTCTCATCTGCGCTGTCGATTGGCAGGACGATCCTTTTGAGCGGGCGCTTGATATTAATTCCGCCGCGGATGGTGATCACGGGGCAGGTACTGGACGACACGATTTTATTCGCATTGCTTCCGATCCAGAATTCTTCAAACCCTGATGCCCCGTGGGTTCCGGTAACGATCAGCATGGCCTTTATCAGTTTGGCCTCTTCTGTAACTTCCTTGTAAATCTTGCCTTTCCTGATCTTCCAGGATATTTTAACACCCGGATGCTCCGGCTGATAACGGGAAATCAGGTTCTCAAAAGCCTTCTCCACCTCCGCTGATGCGTCGGGAGCTTTAATCCCCAATTTATCTTTTTCATTCACGGCTTTCTCCACCCATAGCAGGATCAGTTCCCCATGGCAGTATTCTGCAATTGACAGCGCATGCTGAAATGCATTGATCGAACACTCTGTAAAATCAATGGCCACGACTATTTTGTTCATAACGGCAGGTTTTATTAATCTGTTTTTGGTAAATTGATCTGGTCTGCAATAATGAAGGCATTGGGATAATCTGCAGTTAGTTCTATGAGAAAGCGCTGAGCATCGAGTTTTGTTCTGAAATCACCAATCCTGACTTTGTAGTTGGGTGACTTGAACGTGAGGTAAACACCCATTGCAGGGTATTTGGCAAGAAATTCATCCTGTACCGACTGTGCCTTGTTTTTTGAATTGTTTCCTGAATCAGAAAATACCTGGATCCTGAATCCGTCCATGGTGTTAAGAACCTGGTTGACCTGTATATGTTTCTTTACCAGTATGTCAACGCGTTCATCCTGTATAATCTCTGTATTGGTGCCTGAAGAATCCCCTTGCTGGGCAAACACAACGTCAACCCTGGTAAGGAGGATGATCAGCACAGAACAGATGTAGCAAAAATATCTCATTTTATACAAGACTGAATTTTTCCTGTGGATGTATGCTCAATACCGGAACCGGCGACTGATTGATCAGTTGTTGCGCCTGCGCCCCCAGCAGAATGTTCACCGGTGTTTCCTGTTCTTTCATGATGGCGATCAGGTCGGCATCCACTTTTTCGGCATAGTTCAACACGGCTTTGGTCAGGTCGTTCGCCACGATAATGTCTTCAACGATATTGACTTTGTGCTTCTGAAGATAGGCGATGGCGGTCTGGGCAATTTTATCGGCAATCCGCTGAATGGATTTGAGATGGCTGTTATGTGTGGTGACAAGATGCACCTCAGAATTGAAGAGCGTGGCGAGTTTATGCACAAAAGGTATTTTCTGTAATGTTTCCGGGGAGCCGTCGAGGGGCACGAGGATCCGCTCAACATTGTTCCTGATGGGGAAGTCGTGCCGAACAGTAATGACAGGATTGGTGGCATAGGTAACAATCTTATATGCGTTGCTGCCGATCCAGAATTCTTCGTATCCTGATATACCATGGGCCCCGGTTACAATCAGTTCCGCATCCACAAGCTTCGCCATGTTGTCAACTTCACGGTAGATCCGACCCTTCTTCAATTTAAAATCCATGGTAATGCCTTTATCCAGTTTCTTGCTGTACTGGGCACAGAGCTCGTCAAACCGCTTCTTCGCTTCCTGCCTGTTTTCATTGGATGTATCCGGGTAAACTGATTCCTGGGAGTTAATTTTGTCAACCCACACCAGGTGGATATCCGATCTCATTTTATTGGCCAGGGATATGGCATATTCCATTGCATGGATGGAAGTATTGGAGAAGTCAACGGCGACGATTAAGGGCTGCATGGGTAGTGTTTCGTTAGAATAATAACGTAAAAATAGGTAATTTTATTTACATTCCCTGTTTACAAAAATAATTTACTTTTGTATAGATGAATGAAAATCTGGATCCTACCGGAAAGTTGCTGAACCCCGCCGAAAAAGAGCTTGAGCGCACATTGCGCCCGGGAGGCTTTATTGAATTTTCGGGACAGGAGGCGATTGTTGAAAATCTGAAAATCTTTGTGCAGGCAGCCAGGCAGCGTGGTGAGGCGCTTGATCATGTTTTGCTCCATGGCCCGCCGGGACTGGGAAAGACAACCCTTGCGCATATCATTGCCAATGAGATGAATGTCAACATGCGCGTTACCTCGGGGCCGGTGCTCGACAAGCCCGGCGATCTTGCAGGACTTCTCACCGGTCTTGAAACCAACGATGTGCTGTTTATTGATGAAATTCACCGGTTGTCGCCCGTTGTGGAGGAATATCTTTATTCGGCGATGGAGGATTACAAGATAGACATCATGCTTGAAACCGGGCCGAATGCGCGTAGCATCCAGATCAAACTCAACCCGTTCACGCTGGTTGGAGCAACTACCAGGTCGGGATTGCTTACGGCCCCGCTGCGTTCCCGTTTTGGCATCAACTCCCGGCTGAATTATTACAAGGCTGAAACACTCGACAGGATCATCCACAGGTCGGCTGAGATCCTGGAGGTGCCCATCGACAATGCCGCAACCGCTGAAATTGCGCGGAGAAGCCGCGGAACACCCCGTATCGCGAATCTTCTGCTTCGACGGGTACGTGACTTTGCCCAGATAAAGGGCGACGGGAATATTGATCTGAAAATCAGTCAGTATGCACTGGCTGCGCTGAATGTCGACAAGAACGGCTTCGACGAGATGGACAATAAAATACTGCTCACCATCATTGAAAAGTTCAAAGGCGGCCCGGTCGGCCTCGGTACAATAGCCACTGCGGTTTCTGAAGATGCCGGCACCATTGAGGAGGTTTACGAGCCTTTTCTCATCCAGGAAGGCTACCTCATGCGCACCCCGCGCGGACGCGAGGTCACTGAACTGGCATACCGTCATCTCGGTAAAATCAAAACAGGTGAACACCCAAGGCTCTTTGATTAACCTTCACAGGCCATGACCGACCCTAAACAGCTCATCAAATCCGAGGCAATGCGCCTTGGATTTTCTCATTGCGGTGTGGCATGCAATGATTCGCTGGAGGAACTTCGGCCCTTTTATTCCGGATTTCTCAGCAGGAATGGCCATGCCGGCATGGAATACCTTGAAACATCCTTTGAGAAACGCATGCATCCTGAACTTTTGGTGGAAGGGACCAGGTCTGTCATTGCCCTTCTGGTGAATTACTACCCGCATGAGACCATCCCGGAGGATGACAATTTTATTTTCTCAAAATATGCTTACGGGAATGACTATCACAAAGTCATCAAACAACGGCTAAAAGAATTGATTAACTTCATGAAACAGTCGTTTGGCCCGATGGAAGCCAGGGGGTTTGTCGATTCCGGGAACATCCTGGAGAAAGCATGGGCTCAAAAGTGCGGTGTTGGCTGGCAGGGAAAAAACACGCTGATCATCAACAGATCTGCCGGTTCCTTCTTTTTTATCGGCATCATCCTCACCAGCCTTGACCTTGATCCCGACGAACCCGAAACCGACCATTGCGGCAGTTGCATGAAGTGTGTCAATGCGTGTCCGACAGAAGCACTCAGCACCCCTTATCAACTCAACATTCCCCGTTGCATATCATACCTCACGATTGAAAGCAAAGAGGAAATCCCGCCCGACCTGAAAAGCAAACTGAACGGCCGGATCTATGGGTGCGATGTGTGCCAGGATGTGTGCCCGTATAACAGATTTGCGCAACCTCACAATATACCTGAATTCCTGCCATCGGAAATCCTGAAGAACCTGCGTAAAGATGATTGGGTGGCATTGACGGAACCCGATTTTGACCGGATATTTGAAAAATCGGGGGTGAAACGGTTGGGGTATCAACGGTTGAAACGTAATTTGCGGTAGAGACGCACCGCGGTGCGTCTCTGTCTTTAGACGCACCGCGGTGCGTCTCTACAATGGGTTGTTTACGATCCCCACGAAAACGAATCCACGTCAAACCCCGCCAGGTTCAACACCCTGTCAACAACGGTCATCGCCACATCCCGGATGGTGGCCGGCCTGCTGTAGAACGACGGCGATGCAGGGCAGATGATCGCCCCTGCCTCTGCGAGGGTTTTCATATTATTGAGATGGATGAGGCTGAACGGTGCTTCCCGGGGAACGAGGATGAGTTTTTTTCGCTCCTTCAGCATCACATCCGCTGCGCGGGTGAGCAGGTCGGAGGATACACCTGCGGCGATCCTGCCCAGGGTTCCCATGGTACACGGACAAATGATCATGGTGTCGTACCCCGACGACCCGGAAGCCATGGGGGCGAAAAAATTATCGGGATGGTACAATTTGAATTTTTCGGTCCCTTCCGCAGAGACGCACTGCGGTGCGTCTCCACTAAAGAACTGGCCAGGGTCCTCGCCCAATTCAAATTTCCAAACCGCCCTGGCATTTTCTGAAAAAATAACCCCGCAGGATTTAACCTGGTCGGCCATCCCCTGGATACGTTCCAGCAAGAGTTTTCCGTATATGGCGCCGCTTGCTCCCGTGATGCCGATGATGATCTTATGTTGTGCCATGGTGAAATTTAACGTGACGCGTGACAGGTGACGCGTGACAGGTGAATAAAACTGATCATTTTCCCGAATCCATGCAAAGCCTCAATTTGGCACTTGACATTTGGCATCTGGCATCTGGCATTTGTCATTTGTAACTTGTAATTTTCAATTAGTCCCGCGGTTTAAAATACCAACTCAAACTCAGTGAAAGCACATTATTGTACTGCCCGTATTCAAAGAATATTTTCCGCTCCCCTGCCACATGCCCGTCCCTGATAGATAGCAGCGAATAATTTAACCGGAACCCGGCCTTGAGGTGATCGGATAAAAAGCAGGAAATTCCGAGAATACCGCTAAGGGTTAACTTCCTGTAAGGTACAGTAAGATAAGGGACTTCCATACTGTTCACCTCATCGTAGGTACCCAGCAGGACATCGGCTACAGGGCCAATTTCTGCCTGCATTCTCTTTGCAAAAGTATACTGGTAAAGGAGCGGGATCTCAAGATAGTGGAGCCTCGTAAGATACGTATTTCCAGTATTTGTCACCGTATCGCCATTTTGTCTCATCCCCTTCTGGATATACTCCATCTCCAGCTGAAAAGTGGAATGCGGGGATACCTTCAGGCTGACCAGCCCGCCTGCCAGGAACCCGAATTTATGGTACCCCTGCCAGGTATCGCCGTCAATCTGGCTGACCAGTCCGCCGGCGGTCATACCTCCGTTGAACCGCTGCGCCAGGCTGATGAATGGCAGGATTAGAAGGCAGAGGATGATGCTCTTTTTCATTCTGAAATTTTTTATAAAATTAGGGAATTCTGATCAGCAAAGGTAAATACATATTTCCGGGAGAGGAGATGGGAGATTTAAACACGATTTAGATTATCTTTACAACCAGCTATAGAATCACAATGGAAAACACTGCAATCACTATCCTGCTCGTTGACGATGAAGCCGACATCCTTGAATTCCTCGGCTATAACCTTGAAAAAGAGGGTTATCGTGTACTCAAGGCCAAAAACGGTGAAAAAGCACTGAAACTTGCCCGGGAACACAAGCCCCAACTTGTCATCCTTGACCTGATGATGCCTGTAATGGATGGCATGGAAACGTGCATGGAGATCAGGAAGATCCCTGAACTGGAAGGAACATTGATCGCTTTTCTGACTGCCCGCGGGGAGGATTATTCCCAGATTGCCGGTTTTGAAGCAGGTGCCGATGATTACATCTCCAAACCAATCAAGCCCAAAGTGCTTATCAGCCGGATACAGGCCATGCTGAGAAGATATAAAGCAACGCCTGAAGAGAGCAATATCATTGTTCTCAGAGAATTTACAATTGATAAAAACCAGTATCTGGTGGTGAAAGGAACAGATGAGATTACGCTGGCGCGTAAGGAGTTTGAACTGCTTCAGTTCCTTGTATCCCGTCCTGAAAGGGTGGTCACCCGTGAAGAGATTTTCACCGGGGTGTGGGGTGAAGGCGTCGTGGTTGGCGACCGCACCATTGATGTTCACATCCGCCGAATCCGCGAAAAGCTGGGAATTGACAGCATTAAAACCATCAAAGGGGTCGGCTACAAATTTGACGAGGGATGAAGTTTCATGAACCAAAGAACCTTGCTTTACTTAATGCAGCGATCATCGCAGGCGCTTATGCCGTGCTTTTTCTCCTTTCTGTCGGAATCATTTTCACCAATGCCTATTCGCATTTTTATACGTTTGTTGCGCTTTTCCTGACCTCAGCGCTGATTTTCCTCATTGCCTACGGCATTTTCCTGTATACCCTTGATAAATTCATTTACAGCAAGATACGGCTGATATACAAGTCGATCCATTCGGTGAAGATGGGGAAGAAAGAGCAAACAACCATGCAGTCGTCAACCAACCTGATCGGCAATGTTCAGGCAGAGGTGGAGAACTGGGAGTGGGAGAAGCAACGTGAAATTGAACAGCTCCGGCGGCTGGAGCAATATCGCCGCGACTTCATCGGGAATGTATCACATGAGCTGAAAACCCCCTTATTCAACATCCAGGGATACGTTTCAACACTGCTTGACGGCGGGCTGGAGGACCACACCATCAACCGGGAATACCTGAAACGTACGGAAAAGAGCATTGAACGCCTGGTAAAGATCCTGGAAGACCTGGATGAGATCTCGCAACTTGAATCGGGCCAGATGAAACTGAAAATTACCCGGTTCGACATTGTGAGCCTCACCCGTGAGATTGCCGAACTGCTGGAGATGAAAGCGCATAAACATGAAATCCAGATAACCATTCTGGATCCGGGGAGGCCTGTGATGGTAGAGGGTGACAAGGATAAGATCAGGCAGGTGCTTACCAACATCATCGACAATTCCATCAGGTATGGCAACCGTGAAAACGGAAAAACAAAGATCAGTTTTTTTGACATGGATGAGAACATCCTGACCGAAGTCACCGACAACGGGCTGGGCATTGACACACAGGACCTGACGCGGGTTTTTGAACGGTTTTACCGCACCGAACGCGGCAGAGCCGCCACCAAAAAAGGTAAAGGCCTTGGCCTGTCAATCGTCAAGCATATCCTGGAGGCACACCAGCAAACGATCAACGTCCGCAGTACGATCGGAGTAGGCACTACATTTGGGTTTACATTGAAAAAAACCTGATCTCAGGCGTTCCGTTCGGTTGTAAACAGAACCAGCTGTTCAAGGGATTTCCTGTACTCATTGTCGGGGAACGACATCAGGATCTCAAGGGATTTCTGACGGTACTCAATCATCTTTTCACGGGCATAAGCTATTCCACCGCGTTCCACCACCTTTTCAATCAGCTTTGAGACCTTTTCTGCATCGTTGTGGTGGCTTTTAACCGTATTGATGATCCAGCGCTTCTCCATGAAATCGGAATTGTTCAGCAGGTATATCAGCGGGAGGGTCATTTTCTGATCGCGGATGTCGGTACCGTTGGGCTTTCCTGTCGCATTATTGTGTTCATAATCAAACAGGTCGTCCTTTATCTGAAAGGCAATGCCAACATGTTCGCCAAAACTCCACATGGATTGAACGAGTTCCTCTGAAACTCCCACAGATGCTGCACCACAGCCACAGCAGGAGGCTATCAGCGTGGCGGTTTTCTTGCGGATGATCTCAAAATAAACCGATTCCTGGATATCAAGTTTCCTGGCTTTCTCAATCTGAAGGAGTTCCCCTTCACTCATTTCGCGCACTGCGCTTGAAACGATTTTAAGCAGTTTGAATTCGTCCTGTTCCAGTGCAAGCAGCAATCCCTGTGATAAGAGGTAATCGCCAACCAGCACGGCGATCTTATTTTTCCAGAGCGCATTGATGGAGAAAAATCCCCGGCGGAGGTTTGAATCGTCCACCACATCGTCATGAACGAGGGTTGCGGTGTGCAGCAACTCGATCAGGGAGGCAGCCCTGAAGGTGCTTTCATTCACTGTACCGTTGAGCCCCGCCGACAGGAAAACGAACATCGGACGCATCTGTTTTCCTTTGCGCTTGATGATATACCTTGTGATGGTATCCAGCAATGGAACAGAGCTCTTCATTGAATCCCTGAATTTGCCTTCAAAAATTTCAATGTGGCCGGAGATGGGCGCTTTTATGTCGTTCAGTGATACCAAAGGGTTGGATGATTTACGATGTAAAAGTAATCATTTTAAGTGAAACCGTTTTATGCTGACGGCGATAACAGGGATTAAAAACCACTGAGGCACGGAGGGCACTTAGTGGTTATTTTAAAAGAAAACATGGTGTAATCTTAATGTAGGTTTTAACACAGAAAATGCAGAATTTTGCAATCCTATCTACCCAACATGTCCGGATTTCTGTTTAATGATGTGATCTTTGGCCCGGTGCGCAGCAGGAGGCTCGGGCTCTCACTCGGAATCAACCTGCTTCCGCTGCACACAAAATACTGTTCGTTTAACTGCATTTACTGCGAATGCGGCTGGACATCTCCCAACCAGGCCCCCAACCCGGTGTTCCCTTCACGTGCAGAAGTAAAGCTTTTCCTTGAACAGCGTCTTCAGCAGCTGGTTCATGAGGATTACCTTCCCGATGCCCTCACCTATGCAGGAAACGGCGAGCCCACGCTACATCCTGAATTTGCCGGTATTGTGGATGACACCATTGCCCTGCGGGACAAGTACGTCCCGCTATCAAAGGTCACAGTGCTGTCAAATGCAAGCATGATTCACATCCCTGCCGTTTTTGCTGCCCTGCAGAAACTTGACAACAACATTCTCAAGCTGGACGCGGGTTTTGAACGGGTCTTCAACCTGATCAACAACCCGGTTGACCCGGTTTCTTTTGACTCCCTGGTTGAAAACCTGACGAAATTCAACGGGAACCTGGTGATCCAGAGCATGTTCCTCCGCGGCACCTTCAAAGGGGAGATCGTTGACAACACCACCCCGGCAGAGGTGGAGGAATGGATCAGGCGCATCGTTGAAATAAAACCGAAAATGGTGATGATCTACCCCATTGCCCGGGCAACGCCGGTGCATAACCTTGAAAAGATCGGCCAGGAGGAACTGGAGGCGATTGCGGTTAAGGTGCGGAGAGCGGGGTTGAGTGTTGGGGTTTATTAGTGATTAGAGTAAGTTTTCAAATATTCGGGAATGGAAAACTTGTATTATCCGGCAAAAATCTGGCTGGCTTTTGGCGAAGCGATCAATGGCAACCCGGAAATTGCAGGGTGGCTGATGAAAAACGGCTACCCTGAGGTTGCTGCACTGGCTCATGCGATCAGGGGCAGCGAGGAGGCCACATCATGGCTTTTTCAAAATAAATTCTTCCACCTGTCGGCACTGGATGCGGCCATTGATGAAAACCCGAAGGCCTACCAGTGGCTGATAACCAACAAACATCCTTTCCTTGCTGTATTTGCAGATGCCTGCCGGGGCAAGCAGGAGGCCATCAACTGGCTGCACGGGAACAATATGAGCCCGTTTGTAATGATGGCGCAGCGAATCAAGTTCCTCCGCGACAACACGGAGTTTGATTATCACAAGAAGAAGTTCTAAGTTTTCCACCGGAAAGACCCTGTCCGCGATGAAAAAACTTTCACTTGAAATTCTTCCTGATCCTGACGATCACTTTCCCTCTCCTGTGAAGGAAATCCAGTTCCCCGCCAATCACACTGACACGATAATAAAGATTTGATATCCCCATGCCGGTTGCACTTTTCATAATCTCCTCTACGTTGTATCCCTTGCCGTCGTCCCAATATAACAATGTAATGCAACTGCCAGAATAGCCCAGGTGTACATTAACTTTCGCGGCACCTGAATGTTTGATGGAATTGTTTATCAGTTCGCATACAATCCTAAGAAAATGCATTTCAAGCTCGTTTGAAAACCGTTTGTCACCCAGATCGCTGTGAAACTGCACTGATATGGTTTTTTCAACCCGCAATGTCCGGATGAACGACCTTATTGCCGGATCCAGCCCATACATGTCTATGACCGAAGGCGTTATGTTGTTGGAAATGATTCTGATTTTTTCAAAGGCTTCTTTTATCAGCTTTTTGCATATTTCCATATTTTCCAGGAATTGCAACGGATCGGTCATGTTCCTGTCAAGGCCCAGATGAATCTTGATGCTTGACAGAATTGGCCCCAGGTCATCATGCAGGTCAACGGCAAACCTTTTCCTGTCGCGGTCTTCCGTTTCGATGATCTTGTTCAGCACGTACGACTCAAGATGTTTTCGTTCAGTAATTTCAACCAGAACCGACATGATGGCCTTAATATTCTGGTAGGAACTGTAACTGTTCTTTAAAAGGAAATACCTGGTTCCCCCTTCATAGGGATTGAGCTGCATTTCAATTTCTTCATGCTGGCCGATGGCCTGGCAGGCTAAGGATATAAGGGCAGCTCTCAGTGTTTTCTTGCCTGTCTTCCGGTACAGCCCGATCCCGTCTTTGGCAATGAATTCACCGCCAGGGTGACAAAGTAGTTGCGTCATCGCCAGGTTCTTGTACAGGATTTTCCCGTTGGCGTGAACAAGCACCAGGTTCGGAGAATCATGAACCAGCGTTCGAATCAGCGATTCACTTTCCCGGAGTTTGTCAAAAATCAGCGATTTATCCGTGATCTCTGAGGAAACCCCCAGAATATACCTTGTGCCGTCGGGGGCCTCCAGAAGCGACTTTGTCGTCAGGTAGCGACGCATTGACCCTCTGACCAACTTCGTGAATTCTTCCTTTCCTTCAGGATTACCTGTTTGGAGAACCTTCTGATCATTTTCCCTGAATGAGACAGTTTCTTCTTCCGTGAAGAAAAGATGGTCATCGCTGCCCACTATCTCGGCAAGGCGCAATCCCATAAGACTACAGAAAGCCTGGTTCGCCGCCACATATTCGAGATTTGTATTTTTTAAAAAAACAGGGTGCACCATCGAATGGAAGATTGCGGCGTAAAAGGCTTCATCCATGACAGGAAGATCTGTTTGCATAACGTCAGATTATGGCCAACTTGTTTCGCACCGCAAATATGACCAACTTCAACACATTCGACGACCCTGTTTTCTGCAGCAGCCTGTTCCTGTAATTTTCAACGGTACGTTCGCTGATGTGAAGTTTCTCCGCAATTTCCAGGTTTGAGAACCCTTGACACAACAATCGGAGCACGTCATTTTCCTTATCGGACAAATTGATGGCATCAGCAGTATCAGGTTTTCTGAACCGCTTGACAAGCAGAGCCATGACCTCCTCAGAATAATATTGCTGCCCGTTCATCACCCGGCGGATCGCCCTTTTGAAGTCCTCCACATTGGAGGTTTTTAAAATGAAACCGGAGATGCCCTTGTCGATCATGGAATATACGTAGTCCTCCTCTCCAAACATGCTGAGAACAAGAATCTTTAAGGACGGGTATAAAAGCAGGGCCTGCTCAGTGGCTGCAAGTCCATCCATGACAGGCATCACAATGTCCATCAGTACAATGTCCGGCGTGATCGTTTTCAATGATTCCAGGAAGGCATATCCATTTTCCGCTTCACCCGCAACTTCGATGTCGTCCATCTCGCTGATGATCTTTTTCAAACCTTCTCTGAAAATTGAATGGTCTTCGACGATAAGGATGCTCTTTTTCAATGTCTCCGGATTTATAATATACAATTATTATTTAGTTCAAATAAACATTATATTTCATAACAAAGATAATATAGATTTTCAATATTCCAATTAATTATTGCTGTTTCTACACTGATACAATGTGTAAAAATACACTTCCCGCAGTGTAATATTACCATGACAATGGCGTACAAACCACCTGTAAAATAGAAGTTTTCAAGTCTTTACAAGGGTGTAACAAGGCTCTAAATTTGTCATCGGCTACCCAAACCGGTTTTCATGGAAACAATTACCTGAATGTTGACCGGGGTTGACTTAAAAACAGTTATTGAATATGATATATAGTGCGCTGCAGTCTTTAACCTTAAAGCTGAATGATTTTATCAAAATACGTTACGGGACCAATGAAGACCTGGCGGAACTCTCGAATATTCTGGAACAGGATGGCAGCCTTACACTGAAAGAAACAAATAAACTCATCGTTTCGCTTATCAACCTTGAGCGGGAACCGTTGCTGAATGGATTTCCAAGAAGTTATGACAAGGGTGGCACCACCCATCGGGTGAGTGCCCCGCCTGCATTTATTAACCTGTTTGTGATTTTCATCGCACTTTCAAGCGGCAAGCATTATCCCAATGCCCTCAAACTTCTTTCAACGGTTGTTGAATTCTTCCAGGTCAACTTCAGTATTGACCATCAAAATACGCCATGGCTAAGCAATAACATTGAAAAGCTCACCTTTGAGATTGTCAATATTGACATTCAGACACTGAGCCAGTTATGGGGTGCCCTTGGATGCAAGTACATGCCTTCTGTGGTTTATAAAGTGCGCATGCTGACGATTGACCCTGAGGAGGTACAAAGTGAAATTCCTGCCATTCTGAAAACCCAGCCCAATTTATCCCAACATCCATGACCTCTCCTTCATTGTTTTTCAGGTTGCAAGTGAACCACAACTATTTCAGAAAACGGCAGAATTTTCCCCTTGACTTCATACCACTGGGGACTGCGGTGATGCTAATGAGCAAAGACCTGGTGTATTTGAGGAAACGTGCAGATGGATTCGAACTGTTCCTGGATACGACCCGGTTGAGCATGCTCCCGGAATACCTGGCCGATGCGGATACCGACTGCCTTGAGTTTATCATGGTCCTTAAGAACCGGGATTTTCTCAACTTCACGGAACTTGACATTCCATACGGCTCTTTCCTTTTTTTAAAGACACGGGACGAGTCGGCAATATCCGGGGAAATGGTCACGCTGCACCATGCCGAATTTGTTTCATCCGACGACCTTACAAACCTCTCAGATGCATCTGCAGCAGCCCTCCCGAAAGAGTTTTTATTGAAACCGAATTCATTTGCGCTGATTCAAATTCCATTCGCAAAAAAAAGCAGGGATTTCATTTTTGGGGACAAGAATGGCGCGGTTATCTCTATAACGGGATCAATCAGTTTCAGGGCAAGGTCAACCTACTGGAGATACCAGTTCAGGTCAAAAGAGGATCAACAGTTTGACGCGATGCAGGTTATTGATTTAAACGGACAGTTTACCTTTTCAGAAATGGTGGCCGGGAAGGATTTCGACGGTTCCAGCATGCTTGTGACTGAAAGCAATGAAAGAATTCCCCTGCAGGAAATATCCGGCTACCATTTCGTGCTTAAAGGAACTCAAAACGGTATTGAACATACAATCATCTCTCACCTTGCAGAGCCGGGCCCCGATTTCTTAACCAGGGTCAACGGCAAATTATCATCAACCATCTTCATTTATTATTAACTAAACAATTCACAAAATGGCACAAATGAAAACACCGGGCGTTTATATTGTAGAAATGAATGCCTTTCCCAGTTCAATCGTTGAAGTGGCCACTGCTGTTCCTGCTTTCATAGGCTATACTGAAAAAGCTGTGAATGAGAACAAGTCGCTCCTTCAGAAGCCATGGCGTATCACCTCCATGGCTGAATATCACACCTATTTCGGAAGCGCTCCAACTCCAATGTTCGAGCTCACCAACCTGACGTCAGCCAAGAAGGCAGGCGGTGCTCCCGATTTCTCATTCAACGGGAACGATTACCGCCTTGAACAGAATGCGGGCAAGTTCCTCTTATATTATTCACTGATGCTGTTCTACGCAAACGGTGGTGGGGCGTGTTATATCGTATCCGTTGGCGATTACACCAGCACAATTCAGCCCGATGTGCTTACATCCGGGATCGATTTACTAAAAAAAGAACAGGAACCCACCCTCGTTGTCATTCCGGATGCAGTTCTCCTGTCAAACGAGGACTGCATTGCGGTGCAGCAGATTATGCTGAAGCACTGCGGTGAAGAAATGAAAAACCGCTTCTCAATCCTTGATATTTATGACGGTTACAAGGACCGCAACGATCCATCCGGAAATGTGATAGACAATTTCAGAGATTCCCTTGGAATCAATTTTATGGACTTCGGCGCGGTCTATTATCCGTGGGTTAACACAGTCATCGTACAGCCCAGTGACCTGAGCTATCTCAACATCTCCAACAAGGATGAACTCCAGGCCCAGCTTCTTGGCGACCTTGGACTGGCCACACTTCCTGAAAACGCAACTGCCGTCCAGAAGAAACTGGCTGCCGAGATCACAAACATTTCAAACGATGATCTTCCGGAGATTGAAAAGGTAATCCTGGACAAGACCCTTACTGCATCAAGCAAACTGTACAAGTCCATTATTAAAGAGGTGAAAAACAAAATCAACCTGATGCCTCCAAGCGGTGCCATCGCAGGGATATACACGATGGTTGACAATACCCGCGGTGTGTGGAAAGCCCCTGCCAATGTGAGCCTGAATTATGTCGTTTCCCCTGCTGTAAGCATTACCAGCGAAGGCCAGGAGGATCTTAATGTCACGCTCCAGGGCAAGTCGGTGAATGCGATTCGTTCGTTCACAGGAGAAGGAACGCTTGTATGGGGTGCTCGCACCCTTGACGGCAACAGCCAGGACTGGAAATACGTGAATGTTCGTCGCACCATGATCATGCTGGAAGAATCTATCAGGATTGCCAGCAAGAAATATGTATTCGAACCTAATGATTCGAACACATGGGTGAAGATGAAATCAATGATCACAAACTTCCTGACAGATATCTGGAAACGAGGAGGGTTGGCGGGTTCAAAACCGGAGCAGGCTTTTATCGTGCAGGTCGGACTGGGCGAAACCATGACCCCCAATGATATTCTGGATGGCATCCTGAGAATCACCGTGCTCGTTGCAATCTCCCACCCTGCCGAATTCATTGAGATCACCTTCCAGCAGAAAATGCAGGAATCTTAATCTTTCAATTTATTAATTACAATATAAAACACAGATATTATGGCAAACAATGGATCTGAACAATCGCAAGCCTCTGATTATGCAACCCAGTGGCCAATCCCAAAATTTCACTTTTCAGTTGACCTGGGCAGCGGCGGAACCGCATCATTCAGCGAGGTGTCGGGCATGAACGTAGAATCCCAAATCATTGAATATCGTTTTGGGGATGACAAAAATTTTACGAAGGCAAAGATGCCCGGGCTTAAGAAGTATAACAATGTCACGCTTAAAAAAGGAATGTTTAAGGGCGATACGGTATTCTGGGACTGGTATAACAAGATCACCATGAATACCATTGAGCGCACAGACGTCAAAATAACCCTCATGGATGAGAAAGGCGATGCACTGATGCTCTGGACCCTTAAGAATGCGTGGCCGACCAAGATCACGGTTACTGACCTGAAGGCCGACGGGAATGAGGTGGCGGTTGAAACACTGGAACTCGCACATGAAGAGCTGACGCAGACAAAGGGATCGTAGGTCCTATTGAACTAAAACTTACCCAGGGGTTGTCTTGAACGCAAATTTCTCCCATTTAAAAGGAGGATGATTGCAATTGAGACATCCTCTTATCAAACTTTATAACAGCACCTCTTTATGAACCCACAACCTGATTCATCACCGGCACCGATTCCGTTTCTGCCACGTGCATTTTATTTCACGGTTCAGTTTCCTGATGTGGTAACCGATCCGACTTCCTCAAAGCAACCAGATTCGGGATTCCAGGAAGTGTCAGGTATATCAATGGAAATCAGCACTGAACCTATTGAGGAAGGCGGTCTGAATAGCTATGTTCATATAGTTCCAAAGGCTTCAAGACACGGGAACCTTGTATTGAAAAGAGGGATCATCGCCATGGAATCCGACCTCACTGACTGGTGTAAATCCACGTTGCAGGGGGATTTAAGCACGCTGATAGAGCCCAAGACGGTTCTGGTCCAACTACTGAATGAAAAAGGTGAAGTGGCTTGTATGTGGCGGTTCAACAATGCCTATCCCGTGAAATGGGTAGTTGACAATCTCAGTTCAACCAAAAATGACCTGGTAATAGAATCAATTGAGCTGGCCTATTCATTTTCAACCCGAGAAAAATAGATGTGATGCCGATCGAGATCAAGGAAATAATCATAAGGACCAATATTGACGCCGGGGAGAAAATACGGGAACCGGTTGATATTCAGAAGTTGAAGATTGAAATTCTCCAGGAGTGCCTTAAAAAAGTGAACCAGATGTTGCAAAAACCTTTTGAACCCTAAAAACATGAGTTTTGAAAAGTTAAAAATAATCGCGTTCAAGGATGAAGGATTTGACACTGAGACGGGTTCTGAAGTGGAGGTAATGATCAATCCGGCAAGTTACAAATTGACATCGGGGATCAAATATACTGCAGACAAATCGCAGGGCAACACGAATACAAGTCCCAAATTTACATCAATGGCCCAGGATTCTCTTGATTTTGAAACGATCTACGACGGGACGGGTGCCATCCAGGGAGGTTCTTCTCCACCGCCATCGGTACGGTCACAGATACTCATTCTGAAAAAAACGATCTACACCTATACCGGGGATATTCATCAGCCCAACTTCCTGAAGGTTGTTTGGGGAGGCACTGTGTTCCGCTGCCGGCTTGAGGGCATGACGATTAATTATAAGTTGTTCGCACCCAGCGGGCAACCTTTGCGGGCAAAGGTAAGCCTAAGATTCGTGGGCTATATCAGCGCAAAGGAAGAGGAAGAAAAGAAAAAGCAGAGTTCGCCCGACCTGACACACCTTGTTGAGGTAAAAGCAGGCGACACCCTTCCGTTGTTGTGCTTCAGAATATACAAGGACAGTTCGTACTACCAGAAAGTGGCGAAGATAAACGGGATAACCAGCTTCAGAAGACTTCAGCCAGGGACCAGCCTTGAGTTTCCACCAATAAGAAAATAATATGTCAACGCCAGCAGAAAATAAAGGATCATTGGTTACCATTTCGGTGTTGAACGAAGGGCAGCAAATCAACAGTTATATCCATATCCTGTCAATCCGGGTCCGCCATGAGGTCAACCGGGTATCCTCAGCGGTGATCGAACTGATTGACGGTGACATCTCCGGACAAGATTTCCCTGTAAGTAACTTGCCAGATTTCCTGCCGGGGAAAAAAATTACCATCCAGGCAGGGTACAATTCTGTCGACGCAGTCATCTTTGACGGGATCATTATCAGGCATTCGGTAAAATGCAAGTCTGACGGGTTTACTCTGATGACAATAGAATGCAGGAATGATGCAGTTAAAATGACCGTTGGCAGGAAGAATGCCATGTACACCGACAGTACTGACAGTGATCTTATTGGTGCTGTGATCGGCACATACGGTATGAGCCCTACGATTGATGCCACATCCATCCGGATTAAGGAGGTGGTTCAATATTATTCAACTGATTGGGATTTTATCCTTTCCCGTGCTGAAGCAAACGGAATGATTGTGACTACCTTCGGATCAGACATTCATGTAGTCAAACCAAATCTCAGTGCAACACCTATCCTTTCGGTAGCTTTTGGTGACAGTATCCATGAATTTGACCTGGATATAGACGCCCGTTACCAGTATTCCTCTGTGAAGGGCGTTTCGTGGAACCAGGCCACCCAACAGGTTGCCTTGCAGGATGGTTCTGCCCAGAGCCTCAATGTTCAGGGGAACCTCTCTGCCGGTGATCTTTCAACCGTGATCGGGCTCACTTCTTTGGTCATGCAAACCGATGCACCAACGCAGGAAGACACCTTGAAGTCATGGGCTGACGCGCAATTGCTGAAATCAGAGTTATCAAGGATCAGGGGCACCATATCATTCCAGGGCAATTCGCTGCTCATGCCGGGGGATATGCTGGAGATTCTGGGTATCGGTGAAAGATTTTCCGGCAATGCATTCGTTGGCTCCATTACGCATACGATCGGTGACGGTGAATGGGCAACCGAGGCTGGCATCGGGCTCTCCGAAGCCTGGTTTTCCGAACGGAAAAACATTGCGGCACCCCTGGCAACCGGCCTGCTGCCCGGCATCCAGGGCCTTCACATCGGGATCGTGACACAGTTAGACCAGGATCCGAACGGTGAATATATGGTACAGGTCTCATTACCCATCATGCAGTCGAAGGTCAATGGTGTGTGGGCCAGGCTCAACGCTTTCTACCACTCAAATGGGTTCGGGTCATTTTTCCTTCCCGAGATCTCTGATGAGGTGATCGTAGGATTTCTCAATAACGACCCCTCCCATCCTGTGATCCTTGGAAGTGTTTACAGCAGCAAGAACAAACCCCCTTATGAATTCACCGCCGAAAACAACATCAAGGCAATCGTGACGCGGAGCAAGATCAGAATTGAGATGGATGAAGACAAGAAGATCCTGACAATCCAGACTCCCGCAAATAATAAGATCGTTTTAAACGATGACCAGAAGTCTATCCTGATCAGCGATCAGAATAACAATACAATTGAGATGAATACGTCGGGTATTTCACTTGACTCTCCTAAGGACATAGTAGTGAGCGCAAAGGGAAAGATTTCGCTCAGCGCGTTGAACAACATTGAGATCAATGCAAAAGCAAATGTGGATGTGAGCGCGCTGAATATCAGCAATAACGCCCAGGTTGGTTTTACGGGAAAGGGCAATGCCACGGCGGAGCTTTCTGCCGCGGGGCAAACCACGGTAAAAGGAGCTTTGGTTTTGATAAATTAATTTTTAAAAAGCAATATATGCCACCAGCAGCAAGATTGACAGACATGCATACCTGCCCGATGCAAACCCCGGCAATAGTGCCGATTCCCCATGTTGGGGGTCCTATTGCCGGGCCTGGTGTGCCAACGGTGCTGATCGCGAACCTGCCTGCATCTGTGCTCGGCGATATGGCTGTTTGCGTTGGTCCTCCCGACAGTATCGTTGTGGGATCGGCGACTGTGATGATCGGCGGCCGGCCCGCTGCGCGGATGGGAGATGCAACCGCGCATGGAGGCACTGTGGTTTTGGGATGTCCTACAGTATTAATAGGAGGTTAACGGATGAACAACTCATTCCTGGGTACAGGATGGGGGTTTCCCCCTGAATTCAGCCTTAAACACAAAGATGTTTTACTGGTAAGCAAAAAGGAGGACATTGAACAAAGCCTGCGAATTGTCTTATCAACCCGTTGCGGTGAGCGCGTATTAAATCCGTTGTTTGGCTGCCGGATCCATGACCTGGTATTCGGAACCATAAATGAAAGCACCAAATCGCTGGCAATTGAGAGCATTGAACATGCGATCCTTTTTTTTGAATCCAGGATTACCGTTGAGAACATCAGCCTTGATTCGTCGCAGATTAATGAGGGGACCCTTCTGTTCAACATCGAATATACCATCCGCTCCACCAACACGCGGAGCAACATGGTCTTTCCGTTTTACCTGAAGGAAGGGACACTGTTATGAACCATTACGTCAGAGACGGGTTGAGCCAGGCAGGCAGGCGATTAAAAGCGCTCCAGGACGATTATGTGACCGTTGATGAGCAAACCCTGCCAGACCTGCTCTTATATGGGGCCCGGTATTCATCACTTATCCGGTATTATTCCGAGCATGAAAAAACACCACAGAACTGGGAGCCTTTCTTTCTCGGAGACGAGGCGATCCTTTTATCCCTTGTCCTCAAATTTGATCTCCCCGGCCTGGAAAAAAGGTTCTTACGGATAACGGAAATTACGAGCGGATCAAAAAGCATATATGTCTCGGCACTCATCAGGCAGGCGCAACTGGTGGCCTCAACTGTAAACAACTGGCACCAGAATCTAACCCCCGCCATCCTTTCACCCGGAAACAGGTTCAGTGCCATCCTCGAAGGCGTGATCCAGAAATCATTGGTAAAGGAACTTCACTCGCTGATTTCGTTTCAAAAGCTAACCGCTAAGGGGAACCCGAACAGGGTATTCAACACAACCGGTTTCGGTCACGTATGGAACTTGCCCGAAGCACAATTATATACCTGGGAACGATCACCGGTATCGTTTTCAAGATTGCAGATAAGGGACTATTTCAAATCTGTTTTCTATGCGTTCTACAACGCAATTGCCTATTTACAGGAGGTTGCACCGTCATGCCTGGCAGAATCCCTCGTGAACCAGGATCACCCTGCCCAATCGTCACTTTTCATTGCATTCGCCCGCCTGTACCTCAAATCGCAGGAAACCATAAATAATTTTACTAAACGTCATTTCGATTTCTACTATAACAACATTTTGCATGTAACTCCCCGCAGTTTTAAGGCCGATCGTGTCTGTCTCCTCATTGCCCCGCAGCCACCCGGCGGAGAGGTCCTGCTGGCCAGCGGCACAGGGTTCCTCGCTGGCAAGGACCTGACGAAAAAGGACCTTGTGTATCTCACCACCATGGATGTAGTGCTCAATTCAGCGAAAATCAGGAACCTCAGAACCCTGTTCCTTGAAAAGAACAAACTGATATCTCCCGCCAGTGAACTGGGATTCATTACAAGCGTAATTACCTCTGAAGTCCCAATCCCTGATAAAGCAGTCTCGGAATCCGACCAGCCGGTTGTTTCAAGGCCGCTGTTCGGGGCACCCGGGCCCGGGCATACAGGCATTCGGGAAAATGAATCCGCCGACCTTGGGTTTGCAGCTGCATCAAATATTCTATTGCTGAAAGAGGGGACCAGGACTATCCGCTGCGCCATTTCCTTCACGACTGTTTCATTCAGCGAATTTGACACATTGATGAGGCAGATGGCATCTTTTACAGAACGTCCGGCACAAGAGGTTTTTGAAAAAGTATTCCAGGACGGGTTTTATATTTATATGACGACGAAGAGCGGCTGGTACAGAATCGTTCCGCAGGATATTGACTGCAGCATGGTCAACCCCGCAGTAAAAGAAAACACGATTGAACTGTTTTTCCGGTTGGAATCAGACGACCCCTCCTTCATCCCTTACCAACCTGAAATTCATGGTGGCAACCTCGACACCCGGCTCCCGGTCATGAAATTTGTTTGCAATCCAAACGCCTACCAATATCTCTATTCCCTGGTCAAAGATCTTGTTGTCAAGACTATCAGGTTCGAAGTTGAAGTAAAGGGGGTGACCAACCTTACCTTGTACAATAAGCTTGGTAAACTCAACCCGGTGCAAGCCTTTCAACCTTTCGGCATATCTCCTGCCCTGGGATCCTGGATTATCATTGGTTCATATGAAACCAGGTCAAAAAAAGTTTCCTCGCTTTCACTGGCCATTGAGTGGGCCGATCTTCCGAAGGTAAGGGGTGGTTTTGAGGAATACTACGCATCCTATTATGGGGGCATCAGGAATGACAGTTTCAAAGTAAAAGCCGCTGCCCTTGAAAAAGGCAGGTGGGCCGTTCCCGCAAGCAGGAAGGATGAGGAATATCAACTGTTCAGGTATGACGAAAATTCCGGACAGCTGGAAGCTGGCACATTGCTCGAGAACATCTGTACGCCGATGGCGATTTCGCCTGATTTTTTACAGGATGAAGAAGATTTCCTTTATGACAACAATACACAGTCGGGCTTTATCCGCCTTACACTGTCAAGTCCTTCCATTGCTTTCGGGAATGCGGAATATTCAAACCTGATCTCAAATACCATTTTTGCAAATGCAAGGAAAAAGGTGCCGCTGCCAATGCCCAATATTCCGTATAATCCATCCATCGCCAGGATCTCACTCAACTACAAGGCAAATGCCGAGATCATGGCCTATCACAGCAAGTCGACAGGGACCGACAAATTCCATCCTGCCATTTATCACATCCATCCATGGGGGTTTGACAGGATTTTTCCTTCAATCAAGGGGAAGCCGAACTACCTTTTCCCAAGGTATGATGATGATGGAAACCTGTTCATCGGAATTGCGGATTTTTCTCCTCCATCAACTGTCAGCCTGTTTTTCCACTTAAAAAATGATGCTGTAAACGGATCACAGGTTGTCATCCCTGAACCCAAATGGTTTTACCTCGAAAACAACGAATGGCGCCAGCTGAAGAAGCATGAGATCATCTCAGATTCCACCGGTAACTTTTTAAATTCGGGGATCATCACCATTTCAGTGCCCGCCCCGGAAGAACAGGAAGTGAATACCATCTTCCCTGAACCCCTGACCTGGCTGAAGGTGTCGCTGGAAGCAAATGCCGGAGCCGTTTGCTCGCTGATCGACCTCAGGACACAGGTAGTGGAAGCAGTATGGGTGAATGATAACAACTCGTTTGAACATCTTAAAACGTCCCTGCTGCCGGGAAGTATCCAAAAAACCAAGGTACCTGTTGCCGGTATCAGGGAAATTTTCCAGCCCATGTCGTCATTCGGAGGGGTTCTGCCCGAAAACCCGGGGGAGATCTACCGGAGAATCTCCGAACGGGTGAAACATAAGAACCGGACAGGCTCGGGGTACGATTACGAGCAGATCATCCTGCAGAACTTCCCGGAGATCATGAAGGTAAAGTGCTTTCCCAATTTAACCTCTGCGAACAGGATCAAACCCGGTTCGGTACTGATTTCGGTCATCCCCTACCCCAAGTCTGTGAAAAAGAAAGGAGTCGCTGAGGAGCCATTTGCAAATTCCAGCCTTCTGCACAGGATAAAAACATTCGCAGAAAGCATCTCTTCTCCATTTGCGGCTATTGAAGTATGCAACCCGGTATATGAGAAGATCATGGTTCATTGCAACGTAAAGCTTGAAAAAGGGATTGAAGGAGGATATTTCCTGGAAAAGCTTAACGATGAACTGATTGAACGACTGTCGCCATGGGGAAAGTTTGAAGAGGATCGCCCCCGGTTCGGCGAGACCATCCGGTGTGCGGATATCCTGTCTTTTATCCAGAACAGGTCCTATATCAAATTTGTAACCGGGTTTTCGATCCTGCAGATCACAGAGGACGGAAATGGCTTTGCCAGTGTGGTGGATACTGTTTCGCCCGGAGAAGGGGAAGATGCGCAACCTGAATTGAAATGGGAGCTTGAGCCCTCATTCCCTTCTTCGATCCTGATCTCCGCCGCAAAACATTCAATTGATGTAATTCCGTCAGAAATAATCATTCAGCCGGCACCATCAGGAATTAACAGGCTGGAACTGGATGAAACATTTATTATACGATAAAACTACAATACCAAATGGCGAAAAGAAACAGGGCGACACTCAGGAAATTTTTCAAGAAAGGACAGATCCCCAGGGAGGAACATTTCTATGACCTGATAGATTCGACCCTTAACATTATTGATGAAGGTTTTTTAAAAACGAGTGAAAACGGAATTGAAATCTCGCTGATCGGAGAATCAAATAAGATATTCAGTGTTTATCATAATTCAAGTGCGGCCCAACCTTTATGGACGTGTGCCACAGACCTGAAAATAAACAGCTATGTAATTTCCGACAGGGAAAACATCCCGGTTCTGAGCATTACCCAGGAGCATAAAATCGGCATCAACACCCCCGCTCCCGCCTGGGAACTGGATGTAAAGGGAACCATCGCCTCATCAGGCCGCATTGGCAATTTCAAGCAGGGCACGGTACCTGCAAACGGGAAATGGCATACCATCATTGACAATCTTGATGGCTGCAATGCATTTGAGATCATCAGCGGGGTTGGCAAACACGCAACAGGAAAGTACGCGCTGATGCATGCACTGGCTGTAAGCACGTTTCATTCAAGGAACAGGATCCGTGTCACGCAGGCGCACTATGGACTGTTTTTCAAGAAGATGAAACTGCGTTGGGTGGGAAAGCAGCATAGTTATGGCCTGCAGTTGAAAACCAGGAGCAATTACGGTGCAGACGTCAATATTCAGTACAACATCAGCTTGTTATGGTTTGATCCCTTTATGAAAAACAGCAACCCGAACACCGACCATACTTCACCTGAATTTACCAGCGATGAACTGACATGATAAAGGAAAGGTACATAGAGAAAAATGACCCGGCTTCGTCAGATCTGACCTTCATCAAACTGAAAGAGGAAGGCATCAGGATCCTGCAGGAGCTTTCCGGCGACCACTGGACTGATTACAACGTGCATGACCCGGGCGTTACGATCCTTGAGCAGTTGTGTTATGCACTCACTGAACTCAGCTACAAATCCGGTTTCAATGTTGAGGATTACCTGGTTGAAAAAGACGGCAATATCAATTACAGCAGGCTGGCCCTCTATTTCCCGAAAGATATATATCCAAGCATCGCCATCACGGTGAATGATTACCGCAAACTGCTGTTTGATCAATCAAGCGACCTCGTGGACATTTGGATCACAACATCAACAAAGCAGAATTATTCCGGGTTATATTCATTGCTGATCCAGCCGCGAAACAGATACCTCACGGATAAAAACAAACTCCTCCGCATTGTTGAAGAGACAAGGAATTCGTATTGCAACAACCGGAACCTGTGCGAAGACCTTGATGAGATCAGGATCGCAAGCGTTAAAAACATCACGCTTGTGGCCGACATTGAGATAACAAATTCCGACGAACCGGAAGCCATCCTGGCTGAAATCTATTTTATGGTTTCAAAGTTTCTGAATCCAGGTATTACCTATCATTCATTTGAGGAAATGGCCTCCGGGGGAATGCCTGCGGATGAGATACTGACCGGTCCCCTCCTGAAACACGGCTGGATTAATGACCAGGAAATGACCCCTACACGCGACACCGTGTTCTGCACCGACCTCATGCAAGTGGTTGATAAGGTCAAGGGTGTGATCAGTGTCTCAACACTCAACATTGAAGCAGATGGAGTGCAATATTCCGATGAATACAAACTGGAGGGGGGTGACATGGTTCCCATCCTGAATTTTCCAGAAACAGCTGATGAAATAAAGGTTTCCCTGCGCAAAGACTACCGCTCCATAAAAGTCAATATAAAGAAAATGCAGGGCATTTACTGGAAGCTCGTTTCTCAACGCTGGGCGGTTTATACTTCAGAGCAGAGCCCGGATTCACTGTTCTCCTTTCCGACCGGGAATTTCCAGCATTTCAATGAATATTATTCCATTCAGCACCAGTTCCCCATCAACTATGGGATCAATGCTTTCGGGCTGGCACCTTCGGAGCCCGAAAAAAGGAAGATACAGGCAAAACAGCTGAAAGCCTACCTGCTGGTCTTTGAACAGCTGCTTGCCAACTACCTTGAACAGATTGCACACCTTAAAGACCTCTATTCGATTGATGAATTGGCAGGCAACACCTATTTTACACAGATCCTGGAGGGGGTTCCCGGGATGGAAGGGCTATACATGTCTGATTCAAAGGCCGGTAAAGAAATCAACCGGCTGACCGGCTGCTCCGGCCTCAACTACGACCGGAGAAACCGTTTTCTTGATTACCTCTTATCTCTGTACGGCGAGGATTTTAAACAGAAGGCTTTAAAGCGCTACAATTATTATGATGAAGGATACCTGCTTGAGCAAGCGCTCATCGACAACAAGATCGCTTTCCTGAAATCGTTGATCAGCATCAACAAAAACCGTTCAAAATCATTTAATTACCTTGAACAATCCTGGAATACGGAGAACATCTCCGGGTTAAAGCACAAATGCATGATCCTGCTGGGCATCCGAAGCCTTCAGCAGGTTTCCTATTCAGATACGTTCCTCAAATGGGGGTTCAGGCTGGTGTCTGAACAACCACCGAACCAGTCGCTCGGATATTTCCCCGACACGGAATTTGCGAACATGGTCGTCAATAAAGAATATATTGAACAGCAATTCACGAAGGTTCCGTACATGGAGGTCGAACAGGTTTACGATTACCATGAGACAAGGGAACTTATTTCCTCCATTGAGATTTTCAGGAATAACACCATTGTTGACACATTTCTGAGGTTTGGCGTTACACTTGAAAATTTCAGGGTTGGCACCTATGAGGATTCAAATAATGTTATCGCTGTGTTCCGTCACCCGGTGAAGAATGAGTGGCAATATGTTTCCAGCTTCAAAGACCTCCGCACCGCCCGCGAAAAAATCAACAAAGCGAGGAAATTCCTCATCCTCCTGAACCAGGACAGCGAAGGGATGCACGTAGTGGAGCATATCCTGCTGCGTCCTCAAAACGATTCAGGCAAGTTCACATTCGGCATTACAGGCAAAGATGGGAAAGAACTGTTCCTTCATCCTGATAACATGCCATTTGAAAAACGGGAGAAAATGGTTGAAGATATCATGAACAGCCTGAATGATCAAACGGTCTTCCATGCAGGCAGGGATGGAGAAGAACCGTACTGCCTTCATCTGACATTGCCCGGGGATGAGATCCTGGTAAGCAGGACAACATATGCCAGTGAAGAATCGGCAAGGGAGGCCAGGACGGAATTGCTTGGGTATATGCAGGCATCAAAGGCCAGTAGTAACGCAGCATCGTGTTTCAGGAAATATTCGGTAAGAGGAAACGGGGTTCTGGTTCCTGATGATTTTTACCCGATGCGGATCAGCGTCGTGTTCCCCGACTGGACATCACGATTCCACAACTCGAAGTTCAGGATGCTTGCTGAAGAAACGGTCAGCGGCAATGCTCCTGCGCATATCTACTCCGAATATTACTGGCTGAACCCAGAGAATATGGAACAGTTCGAGATGTTATACAGGATCTGGCTTGATGAAAAAATGCAGGTGAGTTCCGGTCAGCTCGAGACTGCTGCAGTCAACCTGATCTCATTTTTGTTGCAACATGAACGGTCAGGGAATATATACACATGAAAAATTTGACATAAGATGGCAATTTCAGCCGCAGACAATATGCATATAATCACACGTTCACAGTTTGAGATAACGATAGATTCGGAGGAGAAGGGCTTTGAGATGCAGAACGACCTTCAATCCTTGTTCAACGACCGGCTTAAAACGGTGATGGAGGAGGTGTTTGACAAAGTGGATAGTGAAGCTGAGATCATCCGGATCAGCCGGCTGGATATCGACCTGGGCGGGTTCACCTACGAAAATTACCAGGATGAAATCCCGCTGGCACTAAGGGAGAAACTGACCGAATTGCTGGAAAGCAGGATACTATCCATGCGTCATTCACCCGTGGGAAATGATACCATTACCTCCATAATGACATCGGAGTTTGAGTTGCTAATCCATTTTCTTTTAACCGGAACCCTTCATTGGGGCATCGGTACAAAAAAGGAGATGGCCATTGATAACCTGATTGCTTCCGTGCTTGACAGGAATCCTGCAGGATTCTCAAGCTGGCTGAGGCAAAATAGCCACAACGAAGTGATGCGCAAACGGTTTGCCCGGCAATTCCGTGAGGAGGCTCTTCGTCTCACCGTTCATCTCCTCGACCCGGTCCATGCTGTCATCATCATAGAATTCTCCGTCGACATAAGGGAAACCCACAGGCATCAGCCCCTTTTGCCAATCAGCAATATCGAATTCGGTTACATTATCTGGGAACTTATCCTGTCCTATCTCCTCGTGGATTCAGGAACTTTTTTCAACCAGAAGGAATTTGTGAACAGACTGATACATTCACTTGCCGTGAGGTATTCGATACACTACAAATCACTTATTGACCTGATGGCCAGGACCATTCCAACTTTGCTAAGGAACTATCCTTTCAAAACATCACTACCCAATATCATCGCGGAACTTCAGGAAGTGGTCAATACACGACCCTTGCAGGATGAGGAAAAGCGCCGTAAAAAAACTGATCCGGTTCAAACTTCGCTCAACATTGTTGCTGAAGCGCTTCGTGGCCCGGACCAGGCCCTGATGGCCAAAAGATCATTCCTGATACACCTTAAAAGGGTATTTGACCAGGCCCCGGCCAGGGTGGCAGCAATCCTTAAAAAGGAAGGAAAGCGTGAGTCGGTAAGGCTGGCTCTGATCCATACCCTGACAAAGTCCCTGATCACCGAAATGATGCATGTCATTGAACCGTTGGACGCCGGATTCATCATCAGCTATTCTGACTCCCTGGAGAAGAGTCAACAGGACAATCCGAGCCTGCAAGTGACCCGGAATGATTTTTATTTCATCACCTGGAATGTGATCCTGGCCTATCTTCTTGCGGACCGGGGTACTGCCTTCAACCGGAAGGAATTCCTGAAGATCACGATGCATGGGATATCCTCCCGCTACAGCATTGAATATCACGCTTTTTTGCAGATGCTCCTTTCGACAACAAAAAGACTAAAGTATTTTTCCCCCGAAGGCTCCGGACTGATTGAACTTCTCATCTTAATAAATGAAGAAGAACAGACCGTTGAGGAAAAAAGGAACCTTCGTGCGGCGGACAACCCTGCCATCATCACATCGTTCCTTTGGAATCTGGCGGGACTTACAGGCCATGACAATCCGACAGCGGACACACTGGCAGCCCGCTTTCAGAAACTGATGCGATCCGATCCGGCCAAAGCGAAGGAGCTTATCTTTCGTGAAGGGAAAAGCGAGGCCATGAGGAAATACATGATCCTGCATTTTCCAGAGTCGCTGATCACAGGGATTGTATACCTGGTGGAACCCGGGCAGGAAAGCTTCATCACAAGTTATTCGCAATCCCTTGAAAAAGTTCAGCATTCCGAAGCACACCTGCCGTTAAGGTCGGATGATTTTTATTTTATCCGGTGGCATTACATCCTGGCCTTTTTGTTGGAAGACCGGGGTACAGAATTCAACCGGAAGCAGTTCCTGAAGGTCACGCTTAGACAGATCGCGGCCCATTACGATTTAAAATATACCGACCTGCTGCGCTTCCTGATCACCACGGCCATTGGCGTTACCGGGACATCCAACTCTGATCACCGGCTTTCGTCAATCCTTCTTGAGATCTCTGTGGAAGAAGAACTCCCGAACCCCGCATACCAGCAAGGTAAACTTCAAACCAGTACAACCCGGCAAGAACCGTTTCAACAGTTACTTCTGTTCCTTGAGACCGGGGCCGTTCCCGACGACATGCCCGGGTATTATGATGACATCCCGGAACATGTTGTTCTCATGCGCCTGTTGACAATAAACGAGGAACTGGCCGGAAGGCTGACCTCTGAACTGTGGGAAAATAAAAAACTGCTTGAGTTTCTGGTTCGCAAAAGAAATCCATCTGTGATCATTGCCCTGCTGAATTTGCGAATTATTCCTTTGACCAGCAACTTCCTTCAGTTGATCCCGGGAATAGCCGGAATGGACAAAGCAGGCTTTCCATTGACTGGCAACCCGGAGGGGGCAGAATTCCTCACATCACTGATTGAAAGTCAGCCGGTATATGAGCTCAGTCGTCTGATTCACCTGGCTGAACCGACCTATGCCACATTTGCCATCAGGACAATGGAGGTTCTCATGACCTCCTGGCAACGCTACGATGGCAGGCAGGCAGGCAGCACCGTCTACCTGACCGGCTGGTCGCTTCTTGTCTTATATATGGCGACAAACAGGGAGCGATTGTTTGATGAAACGCATTTCATACGCTATTTCCTTGACTACTTTGTCTCGGTGTCGCCGGGTCGGTCCATTTCAGAAATATCATCCGGTATTCGCATGGCCCTCGTTGACTCAGACGATCCGGGGGTAATCAAGGAAACAGAATCAGTATACCGGGTTCTCAAGCCATTCCTTGACCTGCATCCTGAGCACTATTCGTCAGGCTTTGACTGGCACTCATCTGTTTCAGCAGTCGGGGTCCATGACCGGCAAACATCAGATACTGTTAACCCGGTTGCTGCTGTATCACACGGAAACCCAGAAAATGAATCCCGGGAGGATGAAAAGCAGGCTCCTGTCCCATCAGAAAAAGATGAGACGGTAAACGAAGCCCGTGAGTCTGCCGGTAAGAACCTTGAATATCAGGAAGGCGAAGATATCTTCATCCGGAATTCCGGTCTTGTACTGATGTCAGTATTCCTCCCGCAATTGTTTACCATGCTTAAGCTCACCAGTAACAACCAGTTCATTGACGAAGCCGCCGCCGAAAGAGCAATTCACCTGCTACAGTTTGCTGCGTATGCCACGACAGATTTTCCCGAACACGAACTTGCACTGAACCGCATTCTGTGTGGATTCAACAATGGCCAGCCACTGTCAAGGGAAATTGAGGTCGCCGGTCAGGAGATCAGCACAATAGAAAGCCTTCTTGACGCGATGATCCAGAACTGGAAGGCCATCGGGAGCACTTCACTTGCCGGACTCCGTGAATCATTCCTTCAGCGGGATGGCCAGCTCAGGCTTGTTGAAGATGCCTGGCATCTTAAAATTGAACAAAGGGGATACGACATCCTCCTTGACCAGCTTCCATGGTCCTTTTCCATCATTAAACACCAATGGATGGATAAGACAATTTACGTGGACTGGATTTAAAAACCAAACAATTAAAATTCGGAAACAATGCAAACAAAAGATATCAAGACCACCCATGACCACCGGAGCATCACTTCCCTGCAGAAGAAGGATGCCATTACCAGTCAACCGGCAGAGCACACAAACCAGGTCCAGGATTCCTGGATCACGATGCAACGGAAAAAGCTGGATTCGATTTTTGGTTCCGCCATCCAGCGTCAGGAACCTGAAGCAGATCATCTCTTGCAGGGAAAATTTGTTTACCAACTTCAAAAGGATGAAGAGGAAGAGCCTCTTCAGGGAAAATTTCTTTCCCAGTTGCAAACGGAGGAGGAGGAAGAACCTATTCAGGGAAAATTTGTCTCACAGCTTTCAGAAGAAGACGAAAAAGAACCCATGCAGGGAAAATTCCCCATCCAGCAGAAACAGAACAACACCGGAATGCCTGACGAGGTAAAGTCAAGGATGGAAACATCCATGAACAGCAATTTTTCTGATGTGCGCGTACATCCCGAATCCTCGCATGCAACCGACGTGGGGGCGCTGGCCTATGCCCAGGGCAGCGACGTCCACTTCGCGCCGGGGCAATTTAAACCGGATACCTCCGCCGGACTACAACTCATCGGGCATGAACTGGCGCATGTTGTCCAGCAAAAGGAAGGCCGTGTGGAGCCAACTACGGAGGTTTCAGGGATGCCGGTAAATGACGACCAGTCTCTTGAACAGGAAGCCGATGCCATGGGTGCCAGGGCTGCAGAATGATAAGCTGGATGCCAGCATGATTCAAATTATATGAACCTTTTATAAATATGAAAAAGCACCTTTTATACCTCCCGGTATTCATCCTGATCCTTCTGCTCCGCAATCTGGTTGGTTATGCCCAGGAGGAAGGCAAATCTGACGGATTTGAAACCCTCTACCGGAACGCCATCGCGAATTCCATTTATCCCGAACACAACAAGGTTTCCAAAAACCTGTTGGCGATTACGGAAGCAAACAAACGCCTGATATGGAAAACTATAAATCATGAACAATATGTGCTGGTCGTTACATGGCAGGCCGACACATCCTATTACCATCGGAACAGTCCCTATAACACCGGGAATTACATGATCTGGGTCACAGCCGTTCCAGAATTAAAGGATGTCTGCAGGCGTTCCGGTGACAGCGACCTGCGGCTGAAACAACGGTTCGGTCTGCCACCCGATGCAAAGAAGAAATTTTTTGTAGAGTTCTGGGTCAGACCCGCCGACCTGTTCCGGCCATGTCCCGACAGTGATATCACCGACAGCGAATGCCAGCTATGCTTCCCGGCGAATACCGATTCATCCTATATCAGCTGGTTTAACCGGAACCGGGTTAACTCCTACTACAACTGCACGCTTTACAGCACTTATCCCTGGACACAGTTGGGATACTCCTACGACTGGAACCCTGATAACAGGAAGCATACAGGTTTTTCAGAGTTCATTATCGGGAAAAACAAAGACATCCTGGTTAATAACTATTACACTTCTGAGGATTACTGCAGGGGAAAACACAAATAAAGACCATATGACCAGCAATGTGCACAGTTTGGAGGCGGAACTTACCTGGTTCAGTCTGATCCTGGAGACCAGGATTCAACTCTATTTCGGTCAGGAATGTCAATATACTGACATTTCGGAGATCGCACCTCCTGCAGTTTCAGCGGGTTCTGCATTTGGCATGGTTGTAAAAGAACACAACATGAACTTCGCGGAGCGGATCATCCTGATGCTTGCCATCGTTCCGCATATCAGACCCGAGGTACTTGACATGCTGTTTATAAACAACAAGAATTTTGTCAGGCCGTTTACGGAATTTGGCGGCTGGAAAGGAACCACCCACAGCGGCTTCCTCCCGACCGGACAAACGGCTGCATTCATCGTTGCAGGAACAGATCTAAACAAACGGTTCGAAGTGACTGTGATGATGGAAAAGGATCATTTTTTTTCGTCAAAGAACATACTGAAACTGGAGAACAATGGCGACAATGAACCATTCCTCAGCGGCAAACTCGTTATCAGTCCGGAATACCTGTATAAATGTACCACCGGTGAGACGCATAAGCCTGATTACAACATTTTCTTCCCTGCCAAACTGATCATGACGCCGCTTAACTGGGAAGATCTTGTTGTGCCTTTCCCGGTAATGGATGAACTCAGTCTCAT
Organism: uncultured Bacteroidales bacterium; assembly: GCA_903959905.1. GTDB lineage: Bacteria > Bacteroidota > Bacteroidia > Bacteroidales > FEN-979 > CAIVAT01. The sequence goes on along the minus strand of CAJBYO010000005.1, from coordinate 311,142 downwards.
CAAGGCGTGGCTTGAACATTCAGGCACCATCATGCAAGAATGGGGGCTTAACCGGATCATCAAACCCGGGTACCGCTCGTTGTTCTACGGTCCGCCTGGAACGGGCAAAACCCTGACAGCATGTCTTATCGGAAAATCTGTAGGACTTGATGTATACCGGATTGACCTTTCCATGATTGTATCAAAGTATATCGGCGAAACCGAAAAAAATCTTGCCAGCGTGTTTGACCAGGCACAGAATAAAAACTGGATCCTCTTTTTTGACGAGGCTGATGCGCTGTTCGGGAAAAGGACACAATCAAACAGTTCAAATGACAGGTATGCAAACCAGGAGGTATCCTACCTGCTCCAGCGTATTGAAGATTTCCCGGGAGTCGTGATTCTTGCATCGAACCTTAAAACAAACATTGATGAAGCATTCGCCCGGAGGTTTCAATCCATCATCCATTTCCCGGTGCCCGATCCCGGAGAAAGACACCGTTTATGGAGTAATATGATTCCGCCCGAAATGGAACTGGATAAAAAAATCCTGATAGGCGAAATTGCAAATGATTATGAGCTAACCGGGGGGGCCATCATCAATGTGATACGGTACATTGCCATCAAAATGCTCCAGAATAATCTTGATCAAGTTACAAAACCACTGATACTTGATGGAATACGAAAAGAATTCAGGAAAGAAGGAAAGGTGCTCAACATTGCTTAACGCTTGAAACGAATGACACGATATTGGGGTATACTTATAACATTAATGTTGTTATGGATGCATGTTGATGGCGTCAATTCGCCGGATTCGCTGTATACCAAACCGCTGGCCCGATATCTTCAGTACAACTTCAAAACAGAACGGCAATGGGATACCATTCGGAATGGGGAAGGCATCACTGGTTACAAATATCCGGGCGCGGCAGGCAAGGTTAATTATGCCTTTCATCCTTTCTGGATGGGAACCTGTTACAACAGGTATGAATTCCAGAACATTAAAAGAATCGGGTATTTCGGATACTTCATCTTTTCAGACAATTCAGACTGGCTCAAAGCCTATTCATGGACAACCACATCCCTGTTAAAAACAGCCGAAGAGGAGGACTGCAAGGTGGATATCGTGGTATTCTGCAACGGGACAGCCAACATTGACCTCGTTTTGAACGATAACCTTTTCCAGGCCATTGAAGTTGAAGATATCATTGCGTTGTCAAAGGCCAATGTCGCACAGGGTTCGGGTTCGGAGCGCGACGCTTCGGGGGTGAATATATATTTCAGCGGCCTGACAGCAGCGCAGATCCCAAAATTCAAATTCTTCCTGCAGTATTGCCGGCAGATACTGCACCAGAATGATATGGAACTGGTGCTGAGCATTGCACGCGCCGACAGCCTGCTGTTTGACGGATCAATTCTGGCTGTTCCGGACATCATTACCACTGCCGATTTCGATTATTTCGGAAACGTCGGTAACGGGATGTACATCACCACAAACAACACACCGGGCAAGGCCCAGAGCAATGTCAACGACAATTCCGGACAGACAGACAAACAGGGAGGGGAATCTTCTGATACAATTCTCTTCCTGAAGAAAGTGGCAGACGTGTTCAGGGAAGTTCCGGGGGTTATCAAAAAGATCTGGTATTCCATTCAGGATAATCCACCGAACATGGCAAGCCAGCCTGAAAACATTTCTGACCAGGTCGGCATCTCCGGGGCAGGATTCATCATGTTTGCCGTTTTGGTTCTGGTGCTGAATGTCCTGTCTGTCGCATTACTCAGTCTGTTCATCCTCTTTTACCTGAGCAGTAAGGTTCATGATTTCATTTCAGGCTACATGAAACCCTTTGGCGTTGTGAGCGGAGTCATTGTATTGTTAAATATCATGCTGCTGGTATTATCCTTCGGGAATCTTTGGCAGATAATCATCTTCGTGCTCACCCTCGGTTTGGTGTTCCTTGGGATCATGCCATTTATCCACACACGGAAAAGGCCGTTGCCATAGTCCGCTGATACGTCTGAAAAACATGAACAGATACATGTGAATTTCTCAATAATCGTTAAAGTAAAAATGAACAGGTAATTCCAGTTTTATTCAGAATAATGAGATATGAAGATCAATGTCGCTTCAACCCGAAATAACAGCAACGAGTCTTTGGCCGGATTTATCAAAGCACAGAATAACCATGAACCGGGTTTTTCGATCGCAGATAACCGGGCTAAGTCGGTCAGCCAAAGAAAATTACAGGAGATTGCCGATCAGGTTGTTCATGGCAGACAACAGAATCTTTCTCCCCGGGCATTGGTTCAGCGGCGTGCTGATCCTACCCTGGCGCCTGACATCACCAAGGTGATAGAAAAGGGAATTGCAAACCATGGAATCTACCTTTTCAGGGACGGTACAGAAACAGCAGCCGTCAAGTTTTCTAAAGAGGATACGCGCCGTGCCGCCTTTGCTGACAAAGTGCTTAAGGCTGCTGGTGTGCGCAGCACCAACTCACAAATTGCCAATATGGATCAAAAGGCAGAGATCATCAGGAACCTGATGGAAATTGCCATCCGATACCAGTCATCTGCAAACGATGAGGAAAAAAATATCGGTGCAAAGATCCTTTCCAAGATTGGCCTGGCTGAAGGTGCCAGGAGTGTCCTGATTATGGATACGGCCGAAGGTGATGAATATTGGGATATCTTAAAAAATCCAACTGCAAACCTTGCTTTTTTAAATTCGTCATTGTTCCACAAACAACTTGGCCGTCTTACTGCGGCTGACGCGCTTCTCGGCAACAGCGACCGGGTCACTGCCATGCAGTCGCAAGGTGCATCAAAAGCATGGTTCGGACAAATAAAAGGTGATAATTTCAAGGTTCTGGCGAACGAAGAGATCAGTACCATTGACAATGACACTCAAATTCCCGGGTTAAATCTGCTCCGTCAGGCCGGTAATGTGACCACTGCTGAGGACTGGGCGAAGTTTCTCATCAGCGGCGGAGAGGAACATATCAAAGCAAATCCCCTGGGACTGGATACTGAACGTCGGACCGCTGACCTTGAAACCCTCTTTGATCCATCCAAACGGAAGATAATTTACGACTTGCTGGTTAGCGATGCGCAGGGGTCAAATTTCAACATCACAACTGATTTTAACACTTTTGACCAGAACTTCAATGCAGGCATAATTTCAGCGTTGGTTAAAATCAGGAAACAGACAAAGGAACTCCTCGCAGCAGCAAGGGAAATAGGCGGAGCGGATGCCGGAGCAGGGTTGATCGACCCGGATTCACTTGAACACAAAGCGCGTTACCTGCGTGAGCGAAGGAAAGGTGTGGGGGCCGACGACGCAAAAGGAAGGATGATTTTCCGGATAAAGACAAAACAGCTGTTGATATTCAAGCCAGAGTTCCTCGGTGTTCCCACCCTGTATGCCGAGGCTTCCGGCAAAACCAAATTCGTTAGAACCATGACACCGAACAGCAAAGTCAAGAAAAAATCAAAAGAGCTTAAAAAAGCGGCAAGGAACGGAGCGCTTGATGCTTCATCACTGAAAAACCTGGAAAATGGACTTAAAAGACTGGATATGGAGACCCGTGATCCGGACAAGGAACAGGACCGCAGCATGTACAAAGCGCTGTTTGAAGCCAAACGCTCCCGGCTTCTTATCTATTTAAGTGAAATCGATCGTGAACTGACCGCCTTATCCCCGGATGAGCCTTTGCCCGGGTGGAAGAAAAAATGGTTAAAAAAATTGAATTTCCGTGCCACCCTGGCAGACTCCTACAGTCAAGGGGTCCAGCTCTGGATAAAAAAACTGGCCATACTAGGGAACGACGCGGCAATTAATGAACTGGAAATTTCGGTTGGCACCCTCGCTAAAAGAGCTGAAGCACTTGAAGCAGGGTAAATCCGAAAAGACTATGACCAGCAATGGCAATAACGAATCATTGGAAAATAACGTAACATGAAAAGCTAAAATTATGAAGAAATTGAGCAGCAGAAATCAGGAAAATAAAACCAGGTCATTTGAACCGGGTTTCACTCAGAACGGGAACATTGGCAGCGGGAACAGCGGGATCCAGGATAACCGGTCCTCGGCGGCAATTCAACGCCGGATGCAAGAAATCGCAGATAACAGCCAGCATACAAACAATGTAATGCAACTATTTCCGATGACAAGCAAGATGATGTTGGATTCGGGGTTCTACCATGCCAAGGGCCAGCGCTGGCAATACGATGAAGCGGGTCATCATGTTTCAGCGATCAAGGCAGGTGGCGAAGTGCGTCATTTTCATGTTGTAAGGGAATTTAAAAAAGGAAAAAGGAACGAACTCAACTACAATGAAGCTGACAACAATATATGGAACGAATCAGTTCATAAAAACCAGAGACCTGATGTGTCTTTTGATGAACCACGCGACATTGCAAGGAGAACAGCACCATATTTCGGGGGCAGGGTTAGTTGATTCGCCATTGGTATGAGTACAAATGCAGATCAAATCCCGGGGAACAGAATCAATGGACCATCGCGTGATCTTATCGAATACCAAGCCGCTACCGGTCTTTCTGACCTGCTTGAAGATAACCGGCATGAATCCTTAATGCAACGAAAGCTCCAGGGGATCGCTGATTTGAGCCACCAGGTGCAGCAAACTTCCCGTACAACTCAGATCATGAATGGTTCTCCGGATAATGGGAGCGCAGGTGTTATCCAGCGTACAAGCATCAACAGGATAAAAAGTACACTGGTCAGTAAAAGTGTCAGCCGCGACAGCAATCAAGCCTACCTCAGAATTCTTGTAAATCTTGACGAAGCAGGTAACCTCGAAATCGAGGGCGTAAAATCTGCAAAGTCAGGTGAATTAATTCAGCTGCTGCAGGATATAATAAGCCTGATCCCGGCTGCCCGGTCAACGCACCGGAAACAGACTACCCGGAATGCACGCAATACAGCACTCAACAATCTTGACCTTTCGCTTACCGAAAAAATTAACATGCTCCGCAGAACAGCAAATGCACGAAAGCTGAACGATGATGAAAAATTAAACATCGGAAGTGGTCCTAAGGCAGGTTTTGAAGTCGAATTTAACAATGTGATCCTTTTCAATATTGATCAACTCAGTGATGTGCAAGCCGGATTGTTGTCAAAAGTTGACAATTCCTCGGAATTAAACCAACTTTGGTTTGACAATGCACGATTTGCAAAAAGGGAGGTTCTTTTTACTGCGCCCAACGGCACATGGGAAGGTACGGCAGACAGCACACTGAAGCTTTGCTCTAACCTGGAAGTGGTAACAAAACCCCTTACTCCAGAACAATGGCTTGAAGACAAGGGAGCAGCTGAGCAGGACCAGGCAGCATTTTTAACCCTTGTCCAGGCCATAAATGATGCATCATCCCTTGAAATTCTATTCCCTGCTGAACTTCATCCTGACATCAGGCTCAATCATCCGGGCGTGCGGCTGCTTAAATTGGACCACACACTTACGCCTCAGTCCCAAATGACTGCAGCCGTTAGGGTAGAAAAAAATACCGGGGCAATCCCAGACTGGTGGATCAAAGGCCTTAACTGGAACGCAATACCTTATTTGATTCAACTTAGAGAGGGACTGGAAACAACAAATTTCCGCGGGCAGGATAATCCAAAATCAGGGGCATTCATAAAAAATGAGTTGAACGTTATCCTGAAAACCCCTGTCCTCCAGTTGTTGGGCGTCCCTGATGACGAAGTCCAATCCCAAGCAGTCCAGACCTGGGTGAATAACCTTTCAAGGATCCTTGGGGTCGATCCCGGTCAGGTTGTGGGAGAAAACGGCATAGTGGCTGCCAGCAATATACTAAAAAGAAAGAAGAAAAATTTCCACCTTTCCCCAACAGGATTCACCTGGGGCAGGTACCTTAGTGCCCTTGTTACAGAGGATCAGGACCTTGTGACACAATGGGCAAAGACTGCGTTTGTTGTCGGAGGTGAAGACATTGGACTCGGGCAACTGGGTGACGAATCACTCGGGCAGGATTATGTTATTGAGGAACACCGCCAGTTTAGCGGAGAAAACACTCCTGCGTACCTGCCATTCGCCAGGTCATGGGCAACTACCGGAGAAGTAAAATAAGTTCCAATGATCAACCGCACTTGGAATAACCGCAGGTCTTGCACACCAGGCAACCTTCCTGGTAAACGAGGCCATTGGGGTCGGTACATTTCGGGCAGGCATGCTCGGCGGCTTTGGTTCCATCCGGGATGAACTTCTTCAGCGCGCGCTCAATGCCGTTCTTCCAGGTGTTAATGGAATCAACCTCAAAGTGTAGCTTGGAGATGATGTTGACCACAAAAGGCAGCGGCATACCGTGACGCAGGATGCCTGAGATCAGCTTGGCATAGTTCCAGTATTCCTTGTTGAAGGAGCGTGAGAGGGCTTCAATGGTGATCTTGTACCCCTGGCGGTCTTCAAACTGGAAATCATACCTGGAACCAACTCCGTCCGGGCGGGTCTTTACGATCCAGCCTTTCTGCACCCATGTCGGAATCCAGAAGTCTTCTGCCACACCGGTGAAAATCTCATACGGCCGGCCGTTCAGGATACCCACCACGGCAATCCATTTTTCATGGTCATTCTGGAACCTTACGATCTCAGATTCAAGCCTGTCGGGACGGTGAGGTGCTTTCGTTTCAACAAACTCATCGCCCTTGTCCTTCTTTTTCTTGTCCTTTGAATCATTGTTCACGAGCACACCGGCGCGGGAACCGTCGCGGTATACCGTCATTCCCTTGCAACCTACATTCCAGGCAGTTTCGTAAATCGTGCTGATCATCTCTTCCTTGGCATCATTGGGCACGTTGACCGTGACACTGATAGAGTGATCAACCCATTTTTGCACGGCTCCCTGCATCTTCACTTTGGCCACCCAGTCAACGTCGTTGGCTGTTGCCTTATAGAAGGGTGATTTCGTAATGATGCCTTTCAGGTCCTTTTCCGACATGCGCGACACCTCCTCAACATTGTAACCGTTGATGGTGAGCCATGTAACGAAATTATGATGGAACACATTGTATTCTTCCCATGTGTCGCCCACTTCATCCGTGAAGGTGATCTTGACATTTTTATCATTGGGGTTCACCTTGCGCCTGCGCTTGTAGTTTACTGCGAAAACCGGTTCCAGTCCCGACGTGGTCTGTGTCAGGATGCTGACAGATCCGGTGGGGGCGATGGTAAGCATGGCAATGTTACGACGTCCGTTCTGGGACATATCGGCATACACATCAGGGGCTGCCTCCTTTATGCGGAGGATAAATGGGTTGTTTTGTTCGCGCTCCGTATCATAAATCGGGAATGGCCCGCGTTCCCTGGCCATGGTGACGGATGAACGATACGCTTCAATGGCCAGTATTTTGTGAACCTCCACGGAGAAATCGGTGGCATCATCAGAACCGTAGCGTGTTCCGAGGGCGGCAAGCATGTCGCCTTCAGCGGTGATACCAAAGCCCGTCCTGCGTCCCTGGATGGCTTTTTTCTTGATGTTCAGCCACATGTTGCGTTCCCTTACCTTGATCTCTTCGCATTCCGGGTCTTTTTCAATTTTAGCCAGGATGCGGTCAATCTTTTCAAGCTCCAGGTCAATGATATCGTCCATGATCCGCTGGGCCTTGTGCACATGCGAGATAAAAAGGGAGGAGTCAAAGCTTGCTTCAGCCGTAAAGGGCTTGTCAACATAGTTGTATAGGTTGATGGCAAGCAGCCTGCAACTGTCGTAGGTGCAAAGAGGAATCTCGCCGCACGGATTTGTTGACACAGTGCGGAAACCCAGGTCCGCGTAGCAATCGGGAATGGATTCGCGCTTGATGGTATCCCAGAAAAGGATTCCGGGTTCAGCCGATTTCCATGCATTATGAACTATTTTTTCCCATAATTCGCGGGCCTTCATCGGTCTTGTCACTAAAGGCTCAGATGAATCAACGGGATAACGCTGAACAAATTCCGTATCATTCACAACAGCCTCCATAAATTCGTCGGTGATCTTCACGGAGATATTTGCACCGGTCACTTTACCGGCTTCCAGTTTTGCGTCAATGAAATGTTCGGCATCAGGGTGAACAACAGAAATGCTGAGCATAAGCGCACCACGACGGCCTTCCTGGGCAACTTCACGGGTGGAGTTGGAATACCGTTCCATAAACGGGACAATTCCCGTGGAGGTGAGGGCGCTGTTCCTAACCTCACTGTTCTTCGGCCGGATATGGGAGAGGTCGTGGCCGACTCCACCCCTGCGTTTCATCAGTTGAACCTGTTCCTCATCTGTCTTCATGATGGCGCCGTAGGAGTCGGACGCGCCTTCATTACCGATCACAAAACAGTTTGAGAGCGAACCGATCTGGAAATCATTTCCGATGCCGGCCATGGGGCTTCCCTGGGGCACAATGTATTTGAAATCGCGCATGAGTTCATAGAGTTCTTCTTCACTCATGGGATTGGGATACTTCTTTTCAACACGGGCCAGTTCGCGTGCAATCCTGCGATGCATATCGTCAGGTGTCAGTTCAAAAAGATGGCCCTCAGAATTTTTCAGCGCATACTTGTTGGCCCACACATTGGCCGCCAGGCTGTCGCCCCTGAAATATTCTGTTGATTTTTCAATAACCTCGGCAAACGAATAAATTTTCCGTTCACTTCTCTCTGTAGTCTTCTCTTTCATTTCCAATTCTTCAATCGTAATTTTTGGTCGGATCCTTTTGGCAAGGACATCATCGTAGTAGTCTGCCTTGTGATCCGTTTCTGTGTTTATCATCGTGTTTTTTTCCATGCATGAACAGGTTTAACTGCTATGTTCTGATTTTGTTAATTGATTGTTCTTGCGAACGTTCCAATAAATAGTTGGGGAATTCTTTGGAGTGGCAAGATACAACGAACAGCGCGTATCGCTGAATATAGTTATTAACAGAGATCAGGATTGGAAAGGTAACCCGCTGACTTAAAAAAACATATACTTTGATAATTCAGCTAACGCCCGTCCAGAGCGGGTTTCAGAGGATCATCGGCTGTCCAGATCAATTTTTTTCCAAAACCGAGCCGGTTGTCGGTCATTTTTATCACGCCAGGTGTCAGCGCCCAGAGGTGCAGCTGCGGCATGAGGCGGGCCACCGGAAAACGCCTCAGATAAGCCTTTCGGGCACTTTTCAACTCTTCTCCTTCCAGGCACTTGACCAGGCCGGTAATCTGGATTCCCATAATTTTACCGACAATTCTCGTTTCAAGTGCTATTGCAGCGGCAACCCGGTAATTGTTGCCCGTAACCACATCCCGGATATGCCGCGTTGCGGGATCTGAGGTAAAAAGGAACTTATTTTCATCCTTCAGATAGGCATAATAACAGGAGGCGCAATAGGGTACATTATCCCGTGAAACGGCCAGTGTCAGCACTTGGTGGTCACCTATAAAGTCAATGATGCGCTGTTCAGGATGGGTCATGGTTAAAAATCAAGGCTGAGTGAGAAATAAAAAACCGGCTTCAGGATATGGCCATCCTCCACCCCCCAGGCGAGATCGGCGCGCAGGAAATAGCCGAACAGCCTCGTGCGGGCTCCAAAACCGAAGCCTTCCACCAGTGGGTCTTTCTGCATTTCCACTTTTATAAACAAGGGGTTCCGCGAAATGTAACGGGTAAAGAGCTGGTTTTCGGCCGACCAGGGAGTGCTACCCGTCCAGGCAGTTCCGACATCACCGAATGCGACGATCTGGAAGTTGTTGATAAAATCGGAACGGATCGGGCGGTTAAACAAATACCTGAACAACGGCCACCGCAATTCGGTGTTGAAAACGAAAAAGCTGTTACCGTTCCTGATGTTCTGATCAAAGCCGCGCATGTTGGTGGCAAGGGTCTGGAAGGCATAATCCTGATCAGTAGCAACCGGCGTGCTGGTGTTGTATGTTGGAAAAAGCCAGTTGTCAACGCCGCCCATGTAATACAACAGCTTGTTGTTGCCAAAAGATGTACTGGCGGCAAAACGGTTGGCCCAGATCAGGGTGCGGTGAAGTTTCTGGTAATTCCGGAAGTCCATTCCCACCACCACCAGGTTGTTTCCTTTGTGATTCAGAAGCTGGTAGTATTCACCGAAGAATTTATACCTCGTTCCATGGTATAGGTTGACCCCCAGGCTGCGGGTATTGTCGTAGGTAAGTTCTCCCTTCACACTGCCCCACACATTGTGCTCGTCGGGCTGCTGGAGGTTAAACTGGTCGGTTGACAAATAAACCGCCCGGTCGTAGCGCACGGCAGCAGTCCCCTTGATATTCAGAACAGGGTTAAACGGATAGGTGGCAACGTAATACAACTCATTGATTTTATGCCGCACGATCGAATAATAACCTGTCTCCTCCACTGCTTTGCGATGAAACACGATCTGGTGGTCGAGCCTGCGCCGGTAATTCCCATAGCTGAACAGGTACTCGTTGTTGATCAGGTTGACATTCAACCGTACGCCGCCGCTGATGCGGTAGTCCTCCATAAGGTCGGTGACCCCGACCATGAAAAGGGCATTCAGTCCGGGGTTTACGAAAACGGGCGACAAACTCCCGGTAAATGGCTGGTAGGCGAAATTCAGGTAGGTGAAATCAATCTGGGTGACCATCTGGTCGATAAAATACTCCACGTTGTAATTCAGTGCTTTGGCGTCCAGGTATTTGTTTGCCGTGTCCTTCTTTGCAGGTATCGCGGTAAATCCGGATCTCACGATTCCCGATTTTGACGTGTCGGAAAACACATAGGTCTTTGTCTCAACCACCTTTTGCCTGACCACGCTGAAGTGCTTTTTCTGCGGGGCTTTAAACGGCTCCGACAACCTGCTCAGACTGTCTTTAGCCTGCAAAGCCAACCCCTTCCGGGTGGCATCGGAACTGAGGGTTTTAAAATAAGCGGGCTGAAGTTCAACTTTCGACACCTGATCTGGCAGAACGAGGTCGGAAGTGAACATTTTAAAGTTGCGTTTCAGGAGCACCACCTCCCCCAGCCGGGCACCCTTTGGCGACACATCGTGTTCAAGGATGTTCCTTGAATAGTTGGTAACCGGGTAAATGGTGGAAAAGTAACGGTAATGTGCCGTGGTGTCAATGAAGGCAATGGTGCTGTCGTACCTTGCCAGGTAACGGTTAGCAATGCCGTTCTGGTCGCTCAGGAAACAGAAGAAATTATCGCCGTAGGGCCGGGGCTGCGTTTCGCTGGCATCATCCGTTGCTGTAAGGCGTTGCAGAACACTGCGCCTGGCGGCATAGTTGTAAATAAAAATATCATTGGAATACCTCAGGTTTTCAATTTTCACCGGTTCATCAAAACGTATGGTATCGCTGATGCGGTTTGATGAGAAAATAATATCATGGGAATGATTGACGAACCTTGGGTCAAGGTCGTCATATTTATCTTTGGTGATCTGCTCGTGCGAACCGGAAGTGATGTTGTAAATAAAAATATCCGACTGTCCCTTCTGAACGGCTGAAAGAACCAGCAGCGACCCGTCGTCGGAATAGGACATGTCAAGCACTTTCTGAAAATTTACCAGCGGAACATGTGTCGTGTTCCTGTCATCCAGGTTATAAAAACAAAGGCGGACCTCTCCTTTTCGTTCAACAAGGTAAGCGAGGATGGAACCACTGGGATGCCAGGCAATAATCGGATACGTATTATCAGGCCGGTCGGCCAGCCTGTAGCCGCCCCGGTAAACCCGCTTTTTCTTTCCTGTCTCTGTATCCTGGATAAACACTTTGTAAATGCCCAGCTGATGGGTGGCATATGCAATCGTGTTTCCCTGGGGCCCGATCCTGAGGGAGTTGTAAAGCCGGTCGGGTTTATTGCGTTTGTTTACCATGTCTCCCGTGGGAGCGGTTCTTCCCGATTCCTGGGTGGTATATACATTTTTATAATAGGCGAGCCATTCCTGGATGATTGCCTGGAATCCGACCCCCACCACATACTGAAAGCCGCGCTCCACATTCCGGCTGAGGCGTGCCATGTATACGATGTTCGGGATGGAGGCGGCGCCATATTTCAGGGCAACATAATTCCAGAGAGAATGACCTGCAAATGTTGCCTCCTCCCCGGTCAGACTGTTGAATTTCCCGAACCTGCGGTTGAGGATGGCATCGCGTACCTGGTTTTCAATATCGGCATCCCATTTGCGTGAAATGAAGGATATCAAGCCGTTCATGTACCATTCGGGCACCGTAAACAGCGCATTGTTCTTGATCTGCGCCCCGATGCCGGTTCCGTAGATCATGTTGTTGAGGATCACCTGGGCGATGCCGGCACGGATCTGCCGGTCAAAATGCTCATAGTTCCCGTCGAAGAACAGGAGGACCTTACCTCCCACGATACGGGTCACACCGCCGGTGTTGTAATAATCCCAGTCGCCGAAAAGCCCGATGTTGCTTTGTTTCAGATCTGAAAGGGTGTTGAAGATGATGAACTGCATCTTTTCCTCCAGATTTGACTGCAGGTCAAGTTCAATCTCCTTCATGTGCTTATCGGCATATTCGGCCGTATAAAGTGCAAGCTCCTTTCCGTTCTGGTAGAAGTAGGTGTCAAATTTCTCAAACCGCAAATTCAGCCATATAAAATCAGTGTACTGAACCCTGCTTTTTCCAAAGGTTAGCTGCGACCCATTGTAAAACTGGGAAAAGGCCGTAACCGAAAAAAGGAGCAGCGAACCAAGAATGATCCATGCTTTTGTCCTGATTTTTAAACCTCGGTTCAGGCATGCTTCCTTCGTCATATCCGATAATACAAGGGAATTTAAATGGAGGTGCTAAGGTACGACTATTTTCTTTGTACCGGTCATTTGGCCGCATTTTCATACCTTTGCAGCACATACTAAACTTTACTGTCAGATGATACATATCAGGAAATTTGTCTTTAATACCTTCATGGTTAACACCTACATTTTATATGATGAAAGCGGCGAATGCATCATCATCGACGCCGCATGTTATGAACAGATTGAACAGGAAGAAGTAAGGCGGTTTATTGCCGCGAACAACCTTAAGCTGATGCGCAACCTGAACACCCATTGCCATGTGGACCACCTGCTCGGTAATAATTTCATTGCCTCGGAATATGGTATTTACCCCGAATATCACAGGAATTCACTGCCATTTTTCCACACGCTCAGCGAGATCGGGTCAACCTTTGGCTATGACGTTGGAAAAGCCCCGGATCCTGCGCGGTTCCTGGAAGATAACGAAACGGTTGGCTGGGGAAGTTCCTCTCTGAAGGTATTGTACACACCGGGCCATGCAGAAGGAAGCGTTTGTTTTTACAATGACAACCAGGGATTTGTGATCACCGGGGATGTTCTGTTCAAGGACACCATCGGCCGCACCGACCTGCCGTCGGGTAATTTTGACGAGCTGATGACCAGCATCAAAACCAGGTTGTTCACATTGTCGCCCGACACCACCGTTTTTCCCGGTCACGGACCGGAAACGACGATCGGGTACGAAATGGAAAATAATCCGTTTATCCGGTAACCCGGATTGACTTCACTATTTTTATAACCCGCAGAGACGCAGAGACGCAGAGAAGGATTAACTACATCATAATCAAAACAAAAACTCTCTGCGTCTCTGCGTCTCTGCGGTAAAAAAACTTTGGAGAGATCCTCTTCAACGAGTTACGGAAATAAAACATGGAAATGTCAAAGAAACCTTCTAAAATACTGGTCATCCGGTTCAGTTCCATTGGTGATATCGTACTCACCAGTGCAGTGGTGCGATGCCTGAAAAAACAGGTTAACCAGGGCGAGGTACATTTCCTTACCAAGAAGCAGTTTGAGCCGATCCTGGCGGCTAATCCCAACATTGACAGGGTTTGGGGTTACGACCGCAATTTCAAAACGCTGATCCCCATGCTGAAAGAACAGGGATTTGATTTCATCGTGGACCTGCACAACAACCTCCGCTCTTCTCTTGTCAAACGCCGGCTTGGCGTAAAATCAGCTTCCTTTCCAAAACTAAACGTACAGAAATGGCTGGCCGTGCGCCTCAAAATACGGGTGCTGCCCGACATCCACATAGTTGACAGGTATTTCAGAGCAGCCGAGCCGTTGCATGTAAAAAATGACGGTCTGGGACTTGATTATTTCATTCCACCCGCTGATGAGGTTTCACTTTCCACCCTCCCGGTTTCGCATCAGAAGGGCTATGTTGCCATTGTTATTGGCGGAAAACACAATACGAAGATCTTCCCGGCTGAAAAGGTTATTGAAGTTGTTAAAAAGCTTACCAGGCCGGTCATCCTCCTCGGAGGAAAAGAAGACCGGGAACGCGGTGAACTGATCTGCAACAGCACCGGGAGCAACACATTCAATTCATGTGGCAGTTACAACCTCAATCAATCTGCTTCACTCATCCGGCAGGCTGACGCGGTTCTTTCCAATGACACCGGGCTGATGCATGTGGCGGCCGCTTTTAAAAAACAGATCGTTTCCGTCTGGGGAAATACAATTCCGGCGTTTGGAATGTATCCCTATCTGCCGGAACGTGATAAAGCAAATTCCATGATCGCCGAAGTTGACGGACTTTCCTGCCGGCCATGCAGTAAGCTGGGCTTTGGTGCGTGCCCGAAGGGGCATTTTAATTGCATGAAGGAGATTGATGTTGAGATGGTTGTAAGGTTTTTAAATTCGGAAGGGCAAAATAAATGACGAATATGCGAATAACGAATATGCGAATGCGGTGCTTGGCAAACAGATTACCAACTTGATGAGCAGAACCCCATTCGCATATTCGTCATTCACATATTCGTAATTCCCCCATTCGCATATTCGTCATTCACATATTCGTCATTCCCTCATTCGCATATTCGTCATTCACATATTCGTCATTTTTTTATGTATTTCACAGATTCCCACACCCACATATACGCCGAAGAATTCGACAACGACCTTGCTCCCATGATCCTCCGGGCACAGGAGAACAATGTCACAAAACTCTTTCTGCCGGCCATTGATTCAACCTGTCATTCAAAGATGCTTCAGGTTACGGCGGCATTTCCCGATGTCTGTTTCCCGATGATGGGGCTGCATCCGACATCCGTCAAAGAGAACTACCTGGATGAATTGCAGATCGTTGCTGACTACCTGGCTGACCCTTCGATGAAGTTTTATGCCATCGGGGAGGTCGGCATTGATCTTTATTGGGACAAAACCCATGAAAAGGAGCAGCGTATTGCCTTTGACATGCAACTTGATTTAGCCGTGAAATACAACCTCCCGGTGGTGATCCATACCCGGAATTCAATGGATGTTGCGCTGGAAATGATTGAAGCCCGCCGGGATGCAAACCTGCGCGGCGTTTTCCACTGCTTCAGCGGGAATGTTCAGCAGGCGGTTCGGACAATAAAACTGGGCTTCATGCTGGGTATCGGCGGCGTGCTTACCTATAAAAACTCAGGGCTGCAGGCCGTTGTTGAGCACACCCCCCTTGAGCACCTTCTGCTTGAAACCGATGCCCCGTACCTCCCACCCGTTCCCCATCGCGGGCAGCGCAACGAGCCGGCTTATATCCCCATTATCGCGCAGAAGATTGCGGAGATTAAGGGGGCGTCGCTGGAGACGGTGGCGGAGGTGACGAGTGGGAATGCGGGGAGGTTGTTTGGTGGCGGGTGAGCGGGTGAGCAGGTGAGCAGGCGGACAAGTGGACAAGCGGACGGTCGTACTACCTGGCACTTGACACTTGCCACTTGACACTTGTCACTTGTCATTTGTAACTTGTCATTTTACCCTTTACCTTTGTACTTTATTTAAACCTATGATCGGAAAAACAACTATCCTCGTCATCTACACCGGGGGCACCATCGGCATGGTGCAGGATCCAAAAACAATGACCCTGAAGCCACTTACTTTTGACATTCTCTACAAGTACCTCCCGGTGCTGGAGAATTTCAACTGCAACATTGATTTTTTCACGTTTGAACCGCTGCTTGATTCTTCCAACATGAACCCGGCATTCTGGATCCACCTGGCCAGCGTGATTGAAGAAAAGTACGAGGATTACGACGCATTTGTCGTGCTGCACGGATCCGACACCATGGCATACACCGCGTCGGCGCTGAGTTTCATGCTTGAGAACCTGAACAAACCGGTGATTTTCACCGGCTCGCAGCTCCCCATCGGGATGGTGCGCACCGACGGCCGTGAAAATTTCATCAACTCCATTGAAATAGCCACCGCCAAAGAGTTTGACACCCCGGTGGTACCCGAGGTGGCCATCTGTTTTGAAAATAAACTGTACCGCGCCAATCGCACCTCCAAACTGAATGCCGAAAATTTCAAGGCCTTCGTATCCGGAAATTATCCTCTGCTGGGTGAGATCGGCGTGAACATCAAATACTACAACAACCTGATTCTGAAGCCCAACTTCAAGAAGCTCCAGGTGCTAAAGGAGCTGGACGAAAATATTGCCATTCTGAAATTATACCCCGGAATTTCACCCAGCGCGGTGGAAGCCATCCTGAACACCAAAGGGCTGAAGGCTGTGATCCTGGAAACCTTTGGCGCAGGCAACGCCCCTACGGTTCAATGGTTCCTCGACCAGCTGCAGGACGCTGTATCCCGCGGCATCATTGTGTTCAACGTAACCCAGTGCAAAGGCGGTACCGTGGAGATGGGCAAATACGAAACAAGTGCCGGCCTCGGCAAGATCGGGGTAATCGGCGGTTACGACATCACAACAGAATCGGCCGTTACCAAGCTCATGTACCTCCTCGGCTGCGGCTATTCAACCGAAAGCGTGAAACAATTGCTGCAAACATCGCTCCGCGGTGAAATGACAGTTTGAGAAATCAATATTTTTAATACCTTTGCTCCCTGAAATCCTGAATGACTTAAACTGATCACCATTTCGCCAATTCACGATTTCACCATTTAAATTTTGACCTGGAGAGGTGTCCGAGTGGTCGAAGGAGCACGCCTGGAAAGTGTGTGTACGCCAAAAGTGTACCCTGGGTTCGAATCCCAGTCTCTCCGCAGAAACATAAAAAAACGTTGTAATCTAAACAATTACAACGTTTTTTGTTTTATTCCCACACAAGGTAAAATACAGATTTCAAATCACATATCTCAGATGTCAGATCTCCCTCCCGCACTGAGCCGGATGAAATAGAACCCGCTGGCATGGCCGTGAAGCGATACAACAGTCCTCCTGTCACCATTCATTGAGCTATCATACCAGTGAATTTCGAATAGCGGGGAAATAACAAATTTGCAGTTTCTAAAGGGCTGGCAAAGCAACATCTTCGGGGTTTGTAACACAAGGGTAGTTCGATCTCAACCAGGAATTACAATTAATACAATCTGAATTTTCATTAAGCCGGCTTTAATGTATTGATATATATTGTTTTAATAACTTATTTCTATGCTTTCAAGCCTGATTCTCCTACCTTCCTGTCTCTTTCAATCAATTGTCCCCCTAGTGAAGTCCGTGTAACCTGTAGCTAACCTGTAGCCATGGGCTAACTATGAAGTAGCCTCCTCAGCACTTCATCAGAAGCTTTTAATTGGCAAAACGGTAAAAAGGTAAAATGGCAAAATAGGAACAACCCCGCCGGGTACCTCATTTTTACCGTTTTACCTTTTTGCCACTTTACCATTTTGCCACTTTACCATTTTGCCACTTTGTTGTGTTACCTTTTCCCAGTTTCCGTCGCCCTCGACCGATGCGTTTCTCCGATAAAGATAATCCCGTCAAAATCCTCCTTCAGCGTAACCACCCCATTCGGCTGATCAATCAAATTCCGGATTGTCGCCGCACCGAAATCGCGCGTCGGAACTGGACTTGTCACGAAATCAATCATAAAGCCGGGCAACTCAATGTTCTGGATGTTAAAGATCAGCAGGGGCTTGTTGGTTTGTGCAAAGTACCATGCACATGATTTTTCCGTTGCCGGTTTCGCCACAAACTCCTGCAGTCCTTTGTATTTTCCGGTTGAATCGATCTCCATCGACTGGAATCCTCCCTGGTTGAATTCAAATCCGAATGCATAATAAGCCGGGCCATACGCCTCTTTAAGATAACTACCGAAAGGCTTTAACCCGCCGTTCACAAATCCGCCGGCGTTGTGCGATATATGGCCATTGTGGGCCCACAGTACCATCTTTGTTCCCGGTTTTTCATGTACAACCAGGTCGATAAAATTCGATGCCATATAGTAATCGCGCCATTCGCGCTCTCTTTTCCTGGGGTCATTGTCTTTCATGAAATAGGCATCAACCAGCTGCCCTAAAACCCGGCAATATGCCAGCGCATCTTCATACTCCTCCGGGGATGACCGCTGAACATAGTTGCCTTTACTCATGGTAAAGAATGAAAGAAATGCGTTATACATCTTTACCACACTGTCTTTTTGTGGTGAATTTTCCATTGATTCAGTGCTGTCGAGCAGTGTTCGCATTTCAAGGAAACGGGTGGAATCCACTTTCTGCAGGTAATCCTTTATCTTTTTAACCCCGCCCCCCTTTGTATTTACCTGGATATCAAAACCTGCAAATTTCACTTTCCGGTCGCTGGAAACGGATTGATTGTACGTTCTCATCCATTCTATCAAATCAATGACCTCCTCCGTATCCCATGTCCAGAAACCCTGGCTGGCCAGCGCTGTATGGGCATCACCTTTCCCGTACATCACATAATCATTGATATTCACACAACCGGCATAGGAGGCCTCAATGGCAAACACCCTGAAATCCAGCTCCTTTACCAGGAATTCCAGCATCCGGTGCTTCATCTGAAAAAACTCCCTTGTTCCGTGTGTTGCTTCGCCAAGTCCGACATACTTCACATCCTTCAGAATTTGTTTCAGGGGTTGCAGATCGTTAAACCCATTTCCGGCATTTACGGTGCTGAATGGTATTACATTGGCGGATAACCATTGAACGACCTTCTGCGCTTGCTGATTTTCCTCCGCAACCTTTTGCCTGTATTCTTTGGCCGACAATACTTTTACCGATCTGATCGCATATTTGCCCTGGTTACTCTCCATCATGGCCGCATAAGCCGATGCGGGCATTCCGGCAGAATCATTGAACGGATGCACCTCCAGCCGGAAAACCCCCGCAGACGGTGCTTCAAATTTTACCAGTTCAGGCCCGGCTGTTCCGTTTGTCGAGTCGAACGATTTTAATTTATGCCGTTGGTTGTCAAACACATCAATAATAACATCAACACCCTTCTGCATAAGTTCCATGTCAAAAAACTCACCTTTGTTTACCCTGACCTGGTAAAGGTGATTCTGGCCCTTCGTCAATGACGTATCGTTTTTATAGCCGGGCGTTAAGGATGTAACGACCTGTGCCCCGGCAGCAAATCCGGCTGCCAGGAACGTAAAAAGGAGGAGTGTTTTTTTCATAACCGGGATTTGATTGTATTGCCTGTACACCTTTTTCTCACGCAAAGAACGCAAGGAAAAACGCAAAGTTCGCAAAGAAGTTTTTGTAAAACTGTACCCTTTGCACTGATTCCTTTTTATTATTAAAAATACAGGTTAAATCTGCATAAATCTGCGTCCTTTTCTGCGAAAATCTGCGAGAAATTTTTGTTATCTGTTTTGGTTTTCCAATAGTTTTTCAAAAGTTGAGTCTCTTTGCGTCTCACGCTTAGCAATCTTTACCAGCCATATGGTACTTAGCAGCCCTTTATTCCTCCGGTTTATACTGACATTCACGATAAAATTAAAAATAAGTTAATTACCACCATGCAAACCCCGATGATGACAAAGGTTTTTCCAAAGAATGCGAGCAGCCGCTTGCTTCTTTTTATCCCCAGATTACTGTTTGTGCCGGGCGTGGCAAATGGATACCTGAAAAGCACATACCCCAGCAAAATGAAGGGGATGCCAAATGAGGCGACCAGTAAATTTGTGGTTGAAAACAGGAGAGCCAGTAATGGAAAAAGGATCACTGCGATAACGACGAGGATGATCAGGAAAAGGAAATGTTTGACATGTTTATTCAAATCCGCTGAAAATTCTTCGATCCCGGTTTTGCACTCCGGCGAACAATAATAAAAGGTGCAATCCCTGCGGCCCGTGCCATCCCAGGTATTTAAAACCATTTTGCTGCCGGCCATTTCCCGGTTGCAGTAAGCGCATTTTGAGGATGTCATTGATTTGTAAATGTTTTACTGGTTTTACTTAAAGAGGTGCTTTTTGGTTCCTGTAATAACAAAGAATAATGGATTGGTTGCTATCAGACTTTTTTTTAACCACTTAGGCACGGAGGGCACTGAGGAACACTAAGAATTTATCTTAAGAAATCTTTTTTTTCTAAGTGCTTCTCAGGCCCTCCGTGCCTTAGTGGTTGATTTTTATTTGAAACACCGCCAAATATAAGGATGTTCAACAATTCACGCGACAGATTTAAACTAACCTGAAAAAAATCAGTGTTTATCTGTTCCAATAGCGCCATCAGCGTTCTGTGTTTTGTTTATCAGAATCCGAATGAATAAATTACATCTACCGCCAATTGATCAGTTTCTCACACACCGCACCGAAAATGCATTGGCACGGGACGACGGATACGATGAAACACTCGGGTTGATGGAGTTCAACCCCCGTGCAACAGCGCGACCGTCTGCCAGTGCGTCGGAGGTCCAGAACATGGTGGCTGTGATGGTGCCTGAAGTAAATGCCCATAGGGAGTTAAGATAACTGATGCCCCCGGTGAGCCCGTGAAAACCGGTTGCAGCCTGCATATCTTTTAACGTGCTTCCGGCAATACCATTTCCAAGCGATCCTGTAATGAGTTGATCCCATTCAGAAGAGGTTGCTAAATGCCATCCGGCGGGGCAAATATCCTGAAAAGTAGCGCTTCCATTGTATGCAATGACCTCGCCCCACTGGTAATTGCCTCCATATATGCCGCATTGTGTGGCCTGGTTGTTTTCACAGTACTTTTCGGCGGCACAGTTATCTGTTTGAGGGGCCGAATGGTCGGTATATGTGCCATGATCAAGATTGGCAGCCATCCAGCATCGAAGGTTTGCTCCCGAACCGGCTAAAAATGTCGGGTACGTCTTTCCGTCGCGGTGATCTGTCAGCATCCCGGGGCAGGGATCATTTTCATTAGACTGAAATACTGCGATTGATGTTGATTGCTGCCCGGAACAACCCTGTGAATTCGTGTAGTTGTAGGTAACCGGGTTGTTTGAGCCGGCTGTGGCAGTCCCACCAATTACGGCGCTGGCTGACGGATCAAAAACATACTGTCCCGGTGACATCATGAATACGCCTGTTCCGCTATAAACTCCTCCGCTTCCCGTCGGGCTGCCTCCTTTAAGAATAATCGGGCGGCCGTTCTTAGTCGTTTTAATTGTGTGACATGCTGAATATATTACTTCAGGCTTTGCTTTAACCGTAATGGGGAAAAGCGGTGACTGAACCCCGTCGCCACATGGGTTATGTCCTTTAACTAAAAGCATTCCGGAGGTCGCCGAGGAAGAAAAATCAACGATCAGGCTGGTTCCGTTATTGGTGAGTGCGGCACCGGTGCCGGTATATGTCCAGATATAATCTGTCGCGTTTGGAATGGAGCTGATGACATAGCCCACACCGGTTTCACCCTGGCAAACCTCCGCTCCGCTGGCACTGGCAATCGTACCCGCATCCCCGGGAAGCGGAACAACAGTCACCGGTAAGGTCGCTGCCAATCCGTAACCGCATGCTGCATTGTGCCCGCGAACGGTGATGTTTCCTGAAACCGCCGTGGTTGTGAACTGGCACGTGATTGCGCTGGTTCCTGCACCGGAAATGATCGCCACACCGGGTGGCACTGTCCAGTCGTAATCGGTGGTAAAATTAAGCGGGACAATGGAATAAACAACGGTGGCCTGCCCCTGGCAAACCGATGCCGCACCGCTGATCGTCCCGGCCGGCGAGGGAGATGGGTTGATGGTGAGTGGAAGCAGGGCTTCGGCACCGTCGCCGCAGAAGATACTGTGCCCCTTTACAGAGATATTCCCTGAAGAGGCAGATGTTCCAATATCAACAGTGATCGTATTTGTGTTGATTCCCGATGTTATGGAGACGCCTGGTGGCATGGTCCAGATATAGCTGTCGGCGCCGGGAATGACCGGAACTGAATAGGTCAGCGCGGCGGCTGGTGTGCAGATATCCTGTGGTCCGGTAACAGGGCCTGCATCTCCGGGTGAGGAATTTACTGTAACAGGCAATGAGGAAGCAGAACCATCGCCACAATCAGGATTGTGCCCACGGACAGATATTGTTCCGGAAACAGCCAACGGTGTGATCTGACAGGAAATCAAGCTGGTTCCGGCACCGGATACGATTGTAACACCCGGCGGCACAATCCAGTCATAATCCGTGGTAAAGTCAAGCGCATCGATGGAATATGAAACAGTTCCGGCCCCCTGGCAAACAGCAGCGGGGCCGCTAATGTTCCCGGCTGATTCTGGTGCAGGGTTAATGGTCAGCGGCAGAAATGATTCGGCTCCGTCGCCGCAATCATTGCTGTGCCCGCGAACACGCATATTTCCTGAAACAGCGGCAGTAGTGAAATCGGCGGTGATGGCATTTGTATTGTTTCCTGAAGCGACAGAAACCCCGGCTGGCAGTGTCCACAGGTAACTCGTTGCCCCGGAAATTAACGGAACAGCATAGGCCTGTCCGCCGGCAGGAGTGCAGATAACGGGTGGGCCTGAGATCTGGCCTGCATCTCCGGGCAATTGATTAACGGTGATAAACAATGAGGAGGATGCACCATATCCGCAGTCAGCATTGTGTCCGCGAACGGTGATATTGCCTGAAACCGCCGACACGGTAAACAGGCAACTGATGAGCTTTGTTCCCGCACCGGAAACGATGGTGACACCGGCCGGTACCGTCCAGTCATAATCGGTGGCAAGGAGAAGCGGCGCCACAGAAAAGGTGGTGGCTGGTGCTCCCTGGCATATGACACTGGTGCCGCTGATGGGGCCGGCAGGTTCCGGAGACGCATTAAAAGTAAGCAACATGCTCGATTCCGTTCCATCCCCGCAGGCGTCGCTGTGTCCCTTAACACTGATGTTCCCGCTGACGGCCGCCGCGGTGAAATCCACCGTAATGGAATTTGTGTTGTTGCCGGATGTGATGACGGCCCCTGCGGGCAGCGTCCAGAGGTAACTTACGGCCCCCGGTATGACCGGTACATTGTAGGTCAGGCCTGTCGCCGGCGTGCAAACAGACGAAATGCCGGCAAGTGTCCCGGCGGGACCCGGGTTTGTCAACACATCAACAGTGGCCTGTTGGATGACAACCTGTCCGCAGGCATCTGTTACCGTTACCGTATACGTACTTTGCCCTGCAGGAAGCAGTAAAACCAGGGAGGATGTTGTTTCACCGTTGCTCCAGGTATAATGAAAATCATTACCCGGCAGGAAAGGTTGTCCGCCGGAAACAACGGCATTCAAGCTAACCGGCATCCCGAGGCAAACCGATACATTATTCAGGCTGACGGAAAACGGGTCGTAGTTATTGACATGGAAATTATGGGTAACCAGGTTGGTTATGCTGCAAACGGTGGTTGAGGCATCAATGACAAGGTTCTCTGCAGGCTCGGGCAATCCATCCGCCACGGCAACGATGGAAATCGGTGCAGATTGTAACTGGCCGGCCGGAATCACTACTGTTGTCGGAAACGGGTTTGGCAGTATGTCGGCCTGTGCTGCAGTGCCAGAACCGTTTATATTCAGCGCAATCGTCAGATCAGTTGACCTTGCTGCAGGAATCTCATATACCAGCTCCGCATTGCTGCACCCCTCCACCAGGTTCTGCCCGGTGAGCGGATTGGAGAATGAGGCTGAGCCAGTAAAATTGTTGCTGGAAAAACTGTTTTGCTCAAGGAAAATGCCCGTGTCAAACTGCTTGTCAAAGGCATCTCCTACTGCAAGTTTAAGATGATAGGTTTGCGAGCAGACCACACCAATGCTGGCCGTGTAAACATGGGTGAACCTGTTGTAGTTGAATACCGGCCCGTCGCCATTCCACCACGAATATACCCCGCTGAGGGAACCGCTGTCGGAGACGCAGATGTTGTTGATGGTAACGGTTTGTATAGTTTCTGGCAAATAGGCTATGTTCTGGGCCCCTCCGTATGGCCCCGGGGGGATGCCTGGCCCGTTGATGAAAAATCCGAAAGCATCATTGAACTGGTAGCAATAGGCATCGAATTCCTCCGATGCAAAAACATAGCGGAAACTGACTACATCTGTGAGCGGCACAAAGTCAAACTCCAGGATTGACTTGTCTTCAGAACCAATTCCTGCCAGCTGGGTAAGGTCGGGATCGCTCCCTGAATTGGAGGTGAAATTTGCCAGTCCGCCGGGCAAAACTGCCTTGCTGGCATGCTGCACTTTACCGCTTGACAGCATAATGCCACCGGCAAGCCCCAGTGACTGCAATGCGGCACCCGAGGCGGTAAAGTTCCCGATCTGATCCTTTGTGTTAGAGGGAGACCTCAGCACATTTAACGGGGATGCAGAACCGTTATACATGGCATTCGACACAGTCACCCCGGTACCTACGAGGTACGTTTCAACAAATTGCAGCGGAGTAAGGGAAATATTGGTACCCGGAACGATCGTTACCTGGGAGAAGACGTGCGACGACAACGTGAATGAAAGAGCCAGTATCAGATACAAACGGCATGAGATAAATCTGTCAGGTAATTTCATCCTCATCACTGTGTAAAGATACTAAAATTACGACGTTGATCTCTCGTATCAGTGGTATCTGTGTTCCATATCGCTTTTTACCATTCGTGGCTCGCGGCGGTAAGTTATCCGGTTGGAAATTCGTAAGACAGCAATACCGCATTTTTTAACAATTTTTTTTACAGGCCTGTTGTTATTTGGCAAACAAAAACTTTTATCTTTGAAAATCAGATGCATAATTTTACCATGCCAAACCCCTTGCACGGTACATTTTTTTTTACCATCCCAAAAATCCAGGTTTCATGAAGAAAAAACTCAACTGCGTGTTGCTCGTGGATGACAATGATTCGGATAATTTTCTCCACCGGCGGGTCCTTGAAAAAGCAGGGATAACAGAACGGATAGAAATTGTTGAAAACGGACAGGAAGCTATTAACTTTCTTGCTTCACTCGTGAAACCGGGGGTTGCTGAAAATCCAGCCCCACTGCCCGATATCATTTTCCTTGACATCAACATGCCGGTGATGGATGGTTGGGAGTTTCTTGATGAATATGAGAAGCTGGAAACAGGCGATAAGTCGGGGGTTGTCATCATCATACTCACCACATCATCAAACCCTGCCGACAAGGCGAAAGCGCACAGCAAACTCGGCGTAGACCGTTTCAGGTTCAAACCACTCACACCGGCCATGCTGGAGGAGGTTCTGGAGAAACACTTTCCCCAGGGGTACTCCAACTCCAACTGTTCCCGGTAAAGTTTACCATATCGATAATCGCAGGTGGAAAAAATATTTGTGCCGGCAACACCACATCCGCCAGTCTCATGATTTCTGCTTTATGCGCCGGAAGATTCTCTGATTCGCGAAGAATGAAAAATGAAATCCCGGGTTTAACCAGCCTGGTCAATGCCCCCGATTCGCAAATCACAGGATATTTCAGGCGATTACATTTGTTCAGGAAGATCTGAAACGCTTCCGGCAGATGCGCGTCGTCGGTCTCCATGAAATAGGATTCCGCTGCCCCCGCCTCCAGGAATCTCCCGCTGTTTTTAAGGTTCGGCAGTATCTCCCTGAAAATCCTTGACCCGCCAGTATCTGCAATGAGTTCAGCACTGCCGGAGGAATCATGAACATGCGGTGATATTTTCAGGGCAACAACCGGAAACTCCACGGAAAACTGACGGATCAAAGCGGCAGCAAGCCAGGTCTTGCCAACATTTCTTCCGGAACCGGAGATGATGATGAAGTTTGGGAATGACTGGCGGTGCATCAGTGTAATACGATCACGGAATAAGCAATTTAAAACAGGCAAAAAGCAGTACAATCGCCAGGGAAATTTTGAAATACCGGACCGGGAGAAATTTTGTTGCGCTCATAGACCCGATCAGCCCGCCGCCAACAACAATCAGTATCCAGTAGTAAAAATGGGGCGGTAGCATAATCCCGCTGATCCGTAAACCAATCAACCCGGCCAGGGAGTTGCACAAAATAAACAGGGAGGAGTATACCCCCGTTTCTTTCACCTGCGACCATTTCATCAGGATAAATATCGGGCTGAGAAGGATCCCGCCGCCGATCCCGATCATGCCGGAAAGCAGGCCCAGGATGGAACCGATGACCACAGAGATGAAAATTCCCGGTGCAGGATTTATCTCATATTCGCGCGATGGCCGATACAACAGCCGCATCAGTGCAGCCAAAAGCATGATGCCAAGGATGATTTTGTAAGTACGCGGATCAATATGGACCAGCGCCCCAAGAAAAGCCATTGGTATGGCGGGAACGAGGAAAGGCAGGAACAGGCGCCAGCGGATGGAATAACCGTTCCGGAAATTGGCAAAGGCGATCCCGGCTACAAAGAGGTTCAGGATCAGGGCAGAACTCCTGAAATATACCGTGCTGACGGCAAATATGGACATCACGGCAAGGTACCCGCTGGCACCGCCATGCCCCACCATGGAATACATGAATGAAACAATCAGCAGGGAAAGAAAAAACAGCAGGGGAATATCCATCATCAAAGCGTTATTCCTGTTGATGAATAACGTTACGAAAGTAATAAAAAATTGCACTAAAAAACATCAGATTGTCGTGTCAGAAATATCACAAACTCCTGTGATATTTCCCGGTATCTGAGCACGTATTTTCGTCCTGACGATGTCAACTTTGCACAGCCTCCCCCCTTTCCTCCCTGGTGCAATTCAACCAGCGGGTCAGGTGCAAGGTCATTCATCGAGCGAACAGCATAGTATGCCTTACGGTATGACAGTCCCATGGAAATAGCTGCCTTCCTTAGAGACCCGTGCATTTCAATTTTCTCCAGGAGTTCAACCCTACCCGATCCCAGGAAGTTTTCCCCGTCAATCTCAACCCACAACCTCCCTGCAACCTCTGTTTTTTTCTTTTTCATGGATTACCGTGCCTGATATTTTTACAAATCTAACAATTAAAAATTATGCATATTTGATATATGGATGAAAGTAGATTAGTGTATTTGAAAAAAGTGAACAGGCGGACAAGCGGACAGGCGGACGGGTGAACATATAATCCCGGCTGCTCACCTGCTAACCTGCTCACCTGTTCACCCGTTCACTCGACCGCCAGTCCGCCAGTCCGCCAGTCCGCCCGTCCGCTTGTCCGCTTGTCCGCTTGTCCGCTTGTCCGCTTGTCCGCTTGTCCGCTTGTCCGCTTGTCCACCACTTACCAAACCAACACCACATGAACCGACGAAACTTTATCCGCATCTCCTCACTCAGCGCCGGTGGAGCAATGCTTGGAACCATCGGGCTCGGAGGGGGAAAAGAGACCTCACTGATTGACCGGCTCACGGGCAACACCCATCCTGATGAGTCGCGTTACGTGCGAACCCCTACCTACTGCGAAATATGTTTCTGGAAGTGTGCAGGCTGGGTGTATAAAAATGACCAGGGCGAGATCTGGAAAATTATCGGCAACGAAAATGACCCCCATTGCAACGGCCGGCTGTGCCCACGCGGGACAGGTGGCGTTGGCATGTACCATGACCAGGACCGCCTGAAAACACCTTTGATCAGGACTGGCCCGAAGGGTAAAGAGGAATTTAAGCGTGCAAGCTGGGACGAAGCGCTTGATTTTGTTGCAAAGAAACTTGATTTCATCGGTAAAAAATACGGACCTGAAACAGTTGCCCTCATCACCCACGGTTCTGGCGGGAAACTGCTGACCACACTGATGAAGGCGTACGGATCCGATTCCGTTGCCGGCCCGTCGTACGCACAGTGCAAAGGCCCTCGCGAGGTGGCGTTCGGCCTCACATTTGGTGCTGGGCTTGAATCTCCCGAACCTACCGACATCAGGGATACACGTTGCCTGGTGCTGATCGGCAGTCACCTCGGTGAGAACATGCACAACACACAGGTTCAGGAACTGGCGGATGCCATCGACCGTGGTGCCGCCATCATTACCGTGGATCCGAGGTTTTCAACCGTTGCGAGTAAATCGAGATACTGGCTGCCCATCAAACCCTCCACCGACATTGCCCTGCTACTGGCCTGGATGAATGTAATCATTACCAATGAGTGGTATGACAAGGATTACGTTGAAAAATATACCACCGGCTTCGACAAGCTGAAAGAGTACATCCAGCCGTTCACTCCTGAATGGGCCTACGGAATCACCACCCTTGATCCCAATATGATCCGGGATACGGCAAAGGAGATGGCCAGCGCCTCCCCGGCTGTCATTATCCACCCTGGAAGGCATGTTACCTGGTACGGCGATGATACACAGCGATCACGGGCCATTGCCATGCTGAATGCATTGCTCGGCTCCTGGGGCCGCAGAGGAGGTTTTTATCTTCCTGAATTAAAAGAAATTCCTGAATACCCGCACCCGCCATTCCCGCCGGTGAATAAATCGTGGCGCGACATCCTGGGCGGACAGTACCCGTTTGCAGAACTTCCCCTTGCCAATGCTATTGTTGATGGCTCAATCAAAGGTAACCTCCCCGATTTTCAATACCGTGGATGGATCGTCAATGGCAGCAACCTGAATATGACCATGCCCGACACACGCAAAACGCTTGAAGCCATCCAGCAACTTGAACTGCTTGTTGTCATTGACACCATGCCCATGGAAATTACAGGCTGGGCGGATGTGATCCTCCCTGAATGCACCTACCTTGAACGGTACGATGTTCTGCGGAACGATCACAACCGGGAACCTGTGATTGCCCTGCGCATGCCCGCTACAGAACCCAAATACGATACCAAGCCCGACTGGTGGATTGCGAAGGAACTCGCCACAAAGATGGGACTGGGAAAATATTTTGCATGGAAAACCTTTGAGGAATTCCTTGACTACAAACTAAACCGGATGGGATCGTCATTGGCGGAGATGAAAAAAATCGGTGTTAAAAAGTATGAGCGCACTTCCGGTGATCTCTATTTTTCTGCCGAAAATCCGCCTGTTTTTGATACTCCTTCAGGAAAGATTGAACTCTATTCGACGCAGCTGGAGCAGGCCGGCTTTGATCCGCTGCCACGCTACACAGCCCATGAAGAGCCGCCCGAAGGGTTCTACCGCCTGATTTATGGCAGAACACAGTCACATACCTTCAGCCGTACATCAAACAACCCGAACCTGGCAGCCATTATGCCTGAGAACCTGGTGTGGGTCAACCCAAAAGTGGCTGCCAACTGGCAGCTGATAGACGGCCAGGAGGTGTGGCTTAAAAACCAGGATGGCGCTGTGACCGGTTTCGGGGCAAAGGTAAGGATCACCGAACGGATCCGCTGGGATTCGGTGTATATCGTTCATGGATTCGGCCATACCGGCAAGCAACTCTCGCGCGCCTTTGGCAAAGGGGTGAGCGATTCAGCCCTGATCACCAAAGTATTGCTTGACCCGGTGATGGGCGGAACCGGCATGCGGGGGAATTTCGTCACATTCATCACTGAAAATCCGGAGAAGGAGGGCAAAGCATGAGATTCGCCATGGCTATTGATACCAGGAAATGTGTCGGCTGCAGCGATTGTGTTGTGGCCTGCCAGACAGAAAACTATGTTCCGATCGGCTATTGTCGCGACTGGGTGGTGGAGGTTAACGACGGCACCTACCCGCAACTGGAAATGGAGATCCGCTCGGAGCGGTGCAACCATTGTACCAACTCCCCGTGTGTGCGGTGCTGTCCGACAGGGGCAAGCCACTATGATTATGGCGGAACCGTGCTGGTCACTCCGCACAAATGCATCGGTTGCGGGGCATGTATCGCCTCCTGTCCGTATGATGCACGGTACACCCATCCGAAGGGTTATGTGGATAAGTGTACTTTTTGTGTACACCGGGTCAAAGAGGGGTTGCCTCCGGCCTGTGTGGCCGTATGCCCCACCAAATGCCTGTACTTTGGCGATACCGATGATCCCCGGAGCGAAATATCACAGGTGCTGAAAAAAAGGAAATTTAAACGGCTGATTCCTGAAGCCGGCACCGATCCCAACCTCTACTTTTTAATCTGAAGACCATGAGAGAAGAACTGATCATCAGCGGTCGAATGAACCCCATGGTGGATCCCAACCTGAACATCTGGCACTGGCAGATCCCGACTTACCTCTTCTTAGGTGGCATCGCTGCCGGCATCCTGTTTTTTGCGTCGCTTTACTATATCATGGGGCGCGAAAAAAAATATACAGCGGCAATCAAATGGGCGCCCCTGCTTACCCCATTCCTGCTTGCACTGGGCCTGGGCGCATTATTCCTCGACCTGAACCACAAGGCTTTTTTCTGGCAGCTTTACCTGACCATCCGCTTTGAATCTCCCATGTCGTGGGGTGCATGGATCCTCATGATCATCACGCCATTGTCAGTGATCTGGTCGGCCACCTGGCTGAAAGAACTTTTTCCGGGGTGGAAGTGGAAATATCCCATCCTTGACCAGTGGGAGGCATACTTTATCAAACACCGTTTCATCATTGCCTGGATCATGCTGATTGCATCGGTGATACTGGGTGTTTACACAGGGATATTGCTGTCTGCTTTCAATGCCAGGCCACTTTGGAATACCAGCATCCTCGGGCCATTATTCTTTGCTTCAAGTCTGTCAACAGGTGCTGCTGTGATCATGTTCATGGCAAAAAGCCACCTTGAAAGGAATATATTCAGCCGCATCGACCTCATCATGATTGCCATAGAACTTTTCCTGATCGTACACATGTTCATGGGGTTCCAGGCGAGCACGCAGGTACAGATTGATGCCGCGAATATGTTTCTCGGAGGTCCGTATACAGAAGTGTTCTGGATTTTTGTGGTGTTTATCGGATTGCTGCTGCCGGCATTTCTTGAAGTGCTCGAACTGCTGGGATATAAGATACCGATTGTATTGACCTCTGCGCTGGTGCTTACGGGGGGGCTGTTTCTGAGGTTTATTATTGTGTATGCGGGGCAGGCAAGCAGGTATTTGTATTAGTGACGGGTGACGCGTGACAGGTGACGCGTGACAGGTGACGCGTGACAGGTGACGCGTGACAGGTGACACGTGACAGGTGATACTTGACATTTGGCACTTGACATTTGACAAATAAAAAATATTGAATATTGATCAACGAATTTTGAAATCAGACCATATGGAAACTACAGATCGACCAAAGAAATTAAAGTATATGAATCCCTATATCGGGGGGGTGTTGCTTGGACTGGTGCTGCTCGCAGCCAATTTCATCTCCGGGCGCGGACTTGGTGCAAGCGGGGCTATCAAAAGCGTGGTGGTGGCCTCTACGCAGGCAGTTGCACCCAAATATGCCGAACGGACGAAGTATTTCAAAGAGTATCATGAGGAGCATTCAGGTTCTCCAATGAAAAACTGGCTGGTTTTCCAGATGCTTGGCGTGATTGTGGGAGGTTTTGCCTCCGGCGCCCTGGCCGGCCGGTTAAAATTCAAAGTTGAGCACAGCCCGAAAATAACTTCCCGCCGCCGGCTGTTATTCGCGCTGCTTGGAGGTATTTTATTCGGTATCGGTTCACAGCTTGGGCGGGGATGTACCAGCGGTTCTGCTTTGAGCGGAATCGCCGTGATCTCGTTCGGTGGTATTATCACCATGATGGGCATATTTGGCGGGGCCTATGCGCTGGCCTATTTCTTCCGAAGGAACTGGATATAACCTCACCCCCCTGACCCCCTCTACAAAAAGAGCGGGGGAAATGGCAGATTCCGAAACAAATTGAACAAACAATAAGAAAATCACATAATCGTAAATCAAAATGGGACCTTTAGCTGTTAACGATATCATCTCCCCCAACACCAATTTCCTGCTCGCCTTTATCATCGGGATCGCATTCGGCCTGGTGCTTGAGCAGAGCGGTTTCTCATCAAGCCGGAAGCTTGCCGGGCTCTTTTACGGGTACGACATGGTTGTTTTGAAAGTATTCTTCACCGGGGGTGTGACGGCCATGCTGGGGCTTTTGTTTTTCAGCCTCTTCGGATGGGTGGACCTGAACCTGGTGTATGTCAACCCCACCTTCCTGGCATCGGCCATCGTTGGTGGGTTAATCATGGGAGCCGGATTCATCATGGGTGGCTTTTGTCCCGGAACCAGTTTCTGCGGAGCCGCCATCGGAAAGCTGGACGCCATGATATTTATCGTGGGATTGTTCATCGGGGTGTACATCTTCGCATTTGGTTACCCCATGTTTGAAACCCTATATAAAGCAACACCAATGGGCGCTCAGAAAATTTCAACCATGCTTGATATCAGTGATGGGGTATTTGCACTTATCCTTGTAGTGGTTGCACTGGGCATGTTCTATGCTGCCGAATGGGTAGAGAAGAGATTTCCAAGAGAAGAATATTAAAATCTGTTAAAAACACTGCACTATGAAACCATTGCACTATCTCACCATGGTCCTTTTGATCCTGGCACTGGTCATCGCTCTTGTTCCCCAGAATACAACCCGGCCCTACAAGCTGACCGCAGAGGAATTGCTTGCCGAAATCCGGACAGGGACCCAATTCATCAGCCCCGATGAAGTGGCTGACAAAATTATCAGGAAAGATCCCTCCATTCAGCTGATTGACGTAAGAAATCCGAGGGAATTCGACATGTTCAGCCTTCCCGGGTCCATCAACATCCCGTTGCAGGATCTTCTTGCCGAGAAGAATGTTGACCTCCTCAACCAGGGTTCAAAGATGAACATCCTCTATTCCAACGGGTCAACGGAAGCCAACGAAGCATGGCTGCTCACCCGACAGCTGGGCTACCAGAACAACTATGTTTTGCAGGGCGGACTTAACTACTGGACAGAAACCATTTTAAATCCTCAGAAAACCGGAGGTGTTATCTCCAACGATGAGATTGCAAAGTATAACTTCAGGCATGCGGCTTCAAAGAGCCTGGGCGGCGGTGATGCATCAACGGCCGCACCGGCAGCATCAACGGCAGGTTCAACGCCAAAACCCGGCGTTGTCCCGGTAAAGAAAAAGAAGAAAGCCTCAGGTGGTTGCTGATCGCCGGGTTACCCGATGAGGTCCTGTTTCACATTCACATTTTTGAAAAGCAGCAGCATTTCATCAGCGGTAAGCCCATGTGGCGTGATGGACCTGTGCGGAACCTCCTTTGGAAGATCAAGCAAACTCAGCTTTTCCAGTTTTATATGCTTTTCGATGAGCGGCAGGATGTCGCGGTGATAAAACCCACATAATGGCTCCTTATAACCGTTGTGTTCCGGCAGCACAATCCTGGTATTTTCACCGGTTGCAGTATACATCTGGTGAACCAACTGTGAGGTAACATTCGGCATATCGCAGGTAAGTACCAGGTTCCATTCAGTTTTACTTTCACAGAGGCCTGCATGTATCCCCGCCAGCGGCGCTTTGATCCTGAAATAATCCTTCACCACAGGAAACCCCAGGTATTCAAGGCCTGAATGGTTGGCACTGATGAGGATATCCCTCGTGAAAAACAATGCCAGGTCAACGGAATATTGTATCAACGGTCTGCCCTTGTATAGTACAAGCGCTTTATCAGTACCCATGCGTGAACTCAATCCGCCTGCAAGAATAATTACCGTAAAATTCATTTGAAAAATGTAAGTACCCTGTCACCCGTCACCTAAAGCCCTTCAACGAACTTCCTGAGCACCTCCGTCACCTCATTCGCCAGTTCCCCCAGCGCAGGGTTCTGAATGGCCATCATGGAAGCCATCGGGTTGACGGCGGCGATCTCAGTGGTGCCATTCCCCTTATCAATTACCAGCACATTGCAGGGAAGCATGGTGCCGATTTTCTCCTCTGCCTGCAGTGCCTTGTAGGCAAAACCGGGATTGCACATGCCAAGGATTTTGTAGCTCCGGATTTCAACGCCGAGTTTCTCATTGAGTTTCTGGCGCATGTCGATCTCCGAGATCAGGCCAAATCCCTTTTCCTTCAGGGCTGCAAGCGCTTTTGCTTCGGCAGCTTCAAAACTGCACTCCAGTATGGTGCTGAAATAGTATTCCATGGTGTTGGGTCTTTGCTGATTGTTAAACGGTACCGATTATTTTAACTTCATACGTAAGTTCCATCGCTTTTTTATACACATAAGCCACGCCGCAGTAGCGTTCCTGCGAAAGCTGGACAGCCTTGTTCAATTGGGCCGGGTCAAGTCCTTCACCGGTAAACTCAAAGATGATGTGCATTTTATCATAGTGCTTCGGATGCTCCTCTGTAACGTTGGCCTCAATCCGTATATCAAGCCCGGTGAAAGGCACACGCATTTTTTTCAGGATAGAAACAACATCCATCCCGGTGCAACCGGCAAGTGCGGCAAGCATCAGCTCCTTGGGGCGCGAGCCTTTATCCTCACCTCCGCCGGCTGGCAGTGAATCCATCATCACATGATGCCCGCTTACATTGGCATCAAACAGCATATTCCCTTTCCAGGAAGTATTAACGATATGTGTCATGGCTGATCTTATTTAAAATTACAATACAAAGGTACGATGAATAAAGCCGTTTATAACAGGGATCAGGCTTTCTTTGCCGTAAGAAGGAATACCGGGAATTCTTTTATTGCGCCGGCAGTTGTTTCGCGCCCGATGATGAAGCAGGTGTCGCTCAATATGTCAACAAATCCGCTTGCTTTAATCCATCCGGAGAGTTCGGCCTGGTCAAACCCATGATGTACCACAACGCCGGGATCATGAAAAGTTCCGTCTTCGGAGCAGAGATCCGCAATGGCCAGATAACCGCCCGGGTTTAACATGCCTGAAAATTTCTCAAGAACCGCATTCACATCTGCTATGTGATGCAATACCATCTGGCTGAAAATGATATCAAACTTCTCCCCTGAATACAATTCTTTTTCCAGGTCAAAGAAAAGTGGAATAATCCTGCCGGCATCGTCGCTGCCAAGCTTTGCTTCCGCCATTTTCAACATCTCGGCAGAGGTGTCCATCAGTGTGACCGATGCAAACCGTTCTTTCAGGTAAAAACTCAGCAAACCGGTTCCGGCGCCGAATTCAAGTGCTTTCATCGCTCCTGTCAGGGGTATGCGGGCCTGCATTTCCGCAGCAACAGCCTTCGTGCGGTCGAGATGCATCCTGTTCTGGTCCCATTGCTGTGCTTTGTCGTCAAATTCGCTCATGGCTGTGATTTTATTGCAAAGGAACAGAAAAAAATGAATGAATATGCGAATGACGAATATGCGAATGCAGCTCTGCTAAGCGCTCATTCGCATATCCGTCATTCGCATATTCGTCATTCGTTTTTATTCAATCACCAGCTTCCGAACCAACGACCGCGTTGAAGTTTGAATTTTCACCAGGTAAAGTCCTTTGGGCTGCCCATCAAGGTTGATTTGTTCAGTCCTTGTCGACGCAAATTGCATGGTCTGCAACAGAACCTGTCTGCCACAGATGTCTGAAATTGTGACAATGGCTTCAGTAATGCCGCTTACCCGGAGATAGAAAATCCCGGTTGACGGGTTTGGAGAAACAGTCATG
Source organism: uncultured Bacteroidales bacterium (assembly GCA_903959905.1). Lineage (GTDB taxonomy): Bacteria > Bacteroidota > Bacteroidia > Bacteroidales > FEN-979 > CAIVAT01. The sequence continues at coordinate 275,534 of CAJBYO010000005.1, read as the reverse complement.
CCTGCCTGTGCCTGCGCATCGCTGATCCCCGTGGGGCCGTCAAAATGAATTACGCGGGTATCAACAGCTGCAACAGAACAAGGTGACTGTGCCGATGCGGTGAGCGTAAGGGTAACATTTCCTCCATCTTTATCAGCCGTACTCGGGAAATAAGTCCCAGCCATTGAACCGGCTGCGCTGAATGTTCCGGTTCCGGAAGTAGTCCAGAGCACAGTGGTGTAATTGGCGCAGGCGCCATTCAGGGGAACCTGGGTTGTGATGTAAACAAAGGTGGTATCATTGCCGGCGGCAGCCGTAGCTGCCTGGTTAACAGTAACATTGTCAGGTGCATCTGTCGACAGGGTTCCGTCGGAAACATGAACGGTATACTGGGTTGAAACAGACGGGGTAACCACCGGGTTCTTCAGCGTTGAGGTAAATCCTGCAGGAACAGAAGACCAGGAGTAGGTGTAGTTTCCACTTCCACCGGAAGGGAAAACATCAAGCTGTGAAGTCTGGCCGGCACAAATCAGGGACGGTACGGAGGTTGCATTCGCAGTAAGCGGTGCTGCAGTTACCGTGACTGTTGTGCTGCCCTGGGCATTGCCCGATCCGTCGCTGACCGTTACATTATATTGGGTCGTTGCTGTTGGAGAAACAACAGGATTTTGCAGGTTGGACGTAAACCCAGCCGGAACAGAAGTCCATGAGAATGTATATGTACCTGAGCCACCTGATGCCGCTGCATTCAGCTGTGATGTCTGGCCAACAGTGATGGATGCCGGGTAGGCGGTTGCTGTAACTGCAAGAGGTACAGGTATGGTAACGTTGACCGTGGTACTTCCGTTGGCCGTTGATGTGCCGTCGTTAACCGTTACATTGTACTGTGTGGTGGCAGTGGGCGTAACGACAGGATTTTGCAGGTTGGAGGTAAACCCGGCAGGTACTGATGTCCACGAATAAGTATATGTTCCTGATCCGCCCGATGCGGTTGCATTCAGCTGCGAGGTGGCACCCAGCAGAATAGTTGTGGGGTTGGCAGTTGCAGTAACAGCAAGAGGAATAACTGCGTTTTCACTGACAACCAGTGTTGAAAGCTTTGTGTTTGATTTTCCTACGGTAAAAGCACCGTAGAAGGTTACGTTACCTGTTCCTAAAACCGGTGCTGTCCAGGTAAATGACCATGACACCGTACTGGAGGTGCTGCCTGATGAACTCTGAGTTACATATTTTGTTCCGCCAACAAGTTTGTTGCCGGTGCCTGCAGCGAGTACGCCAAGCTGGGTTCCGGTTGCACTCTGGGGTGAAACCTCAAATCCTTTTTTACCGCTACCGCTAACGGTGACTGTAATGGTGTAAGCTGAACCCGCGGTATAGCCGGCCGGGGGAATGTTGGAGGTGATCCACCCTGATACAGTTGCTGCAGAACCACCGTGACAACTTACACAGTGCTGCCCGTCGCCGGGTGATCCGGTATATCCGGCAGGAGATCCTGAAGGGTAGGCAAAAACGGTCACACTAACCGCAAGGCTCATCAAGAGAGCACCAAAAAATTTCGTTAAAACGGGTAAACCTGTATTCTTCATCTCTTTCAGTATTAATTATACTACTCGGGGCTATTGTTATTTTTTTAACAAAAATATCAAAATTAAAGGGGCACTTGCTTGTTAATAATTTAACAAGCACTTAGGTTTATATTTCAATACATTATGGGATATACCTCCATTGGATTAAGTGGAGATTTTTAGAATATTTCTAAATTTAATTTGGCCTTGCGATTTTATAACAAGGGAGGGGGTAGGGGGAGGGAAATAACGAATATGCGAATGACGAATATGCGAATGCAGTTCTACTAAGCGCTCATTCGCATATCCGTCATTCCCATATTCGTCATTCGCCTTTATTCGATTACCAGCTTCCTAACCAGCGACCGGCCTGATGTCTGAATCTTTATCAGAAAAGAGCACACCCTGCAACATGCCCACAATGGGATTCCGCTGATGTTTTGATTCCGTCCAAATATTAGTATCATTGGTTTTCTTTCTGTAAATTTGTCATTTATTGACCTTCGCAATCCATGGATGACTTAAACACATTAAAAAACCTGGTGCTCGCACCCTATATACTTAAAGCCACCGCCCTGATCAGTGTTGGCCGGAAAGTGGGCGGTAACCAATTCCGGCATTCCTTTGCCACACTGGGCATTCTTCTTGATTATAAGTACTTTTATGATGCCGTTCTCCTGAAAGCCTCCCTGCTGCATGACCTCCTTGAAGACCTGCCCGAAACAGAGGTGGATGAAATCAGGAAAATTGACCATGATGGGCACAGCGTGGTAAGCCTTGTGCTTGAAGTTACCCACCGTAACGATGAAACCAAGTCGCAATATCTGGAGCGTGTGCTGGAGCACGGGTCGACCAACGCAAAAATTCTCAAATGCGCCGACCGGATCAGTAATCTTACCGATCTGCACCTTGACACACACGCAAACAAAAAGATTTCGCAATATCTTGACCAAACCGAGAAGTATGTCCTTCCGATGGCCGTGCAGGTAAACAAGGACCTTGTGATTGAACTTACTGACCTGGTGGCCAAAAGAAGATCGTTGTGCACCGATGAAGATGGCGAATGAAGAGAGGGTGATTCCGGTCTTTCAGGTCTTTGAATCTTGACTTATTGTTCCCCGCAAACGTTGTATAATCCAGGGTACAAGCAACCCTAATGCAGTTCCGATAACCATTCCTGCTGCCACGTCGGCAGGATAATGAACCCCCAGCGCCATTCTTGAATAGGCAACAACCACGGCCCAGGCATAGGCTGTGAAAATGATCTTCCTCCTGGAAAAAAGGAATGAAACAGCCGCTGCCATCGCAAATGCTTCCAGGGTGTGCCCCGACGGGAAGGATGAATCCCCCCCGGAGGATAGTTTCTCGATATAGGGATAGGTGTCGAACGGGCGGTCGCGGTGAATAACAGCTTTTAGCCCTTGTGTAAAGGCCGCCACCAGCAGAAGCAATACAACCAGCGACAGGAAATTCAACCACATGGGCCTTGACTTTTTCACGAAGGCAAATAAACCTGCCAGTAAAACCACGCTGATACTAACATACGTTGTTGTATCAGAAACGAACTGAAGCACAGGTATTGCGTTAGGCGGCAAATGCGTGTGCAGCCAGTTCAGCAGGGCGATATCATAGGTAGAAAACTGCAATCCTTATTGGGTTAATTTTTGATAATGGAAAAAACATTCCAGCCGTTTTCCTTTGCTGTATTCATCGCTGCCTGGTTCTGCATGATGGCCCCTCCCCAGTGATTATGATCATAAACATGGGGGTTCTCAAACCACTGTTCAATGTTCATCGTCAGATTGAAAACTGCCGTTTCCTGATCTGCCATGCTAAACGATGATGCCGGCAAATGTACGGATACAAAATTCGGAACAAAAGCATAAATTGAATCGGTATTGAAAGTTGTGCCATGATACAGCTGGCCCCTCCCCAGGTGAAAGTTGAACGGTACAACCGCCCCGCTTGTATCTTCCCATTTTCCGTTCATCATCATGTAATGGTATCCCCCGCCGAGTATTTCAGGCCATCCCATCAGCACCTCCGGAGGATTTACAAAAAGGAACGACTTGTTTTTTTCCTCAGAAAGACCAAAAACAAAGGAAATCGAATCATAGGTTCCTACAGGGATTTTATCGGTAAAATGAATCGTTTTTGTTTCTGGAAGGTTCTCATCCACATAAAATATTTCCCGTTCGGCACTGATCATTTTTTTCATCCCATCGGAGCGGTAAAAGGTGATATCGGAAATAAAATACATCAGATCGGTGACCATGTAGTGGTTACCAGCAGCGTTGATGTATTTCAGTTCATTTTGCTTTAGCGCCTGCCCATTTACCCTGTGGTCAATGGTAAAGGACATGGTTCCGCCCGGTGCCGGCTGCTCCTTGTCATCCTTTTTACACATGGTGACTGCAGTTGCCAACAGCAGAAATATCAATGTCCGGCAAATCTTATAAACACTGTTTTTCATTCATATTTTCCCAATGTTGCAAAGTTAACAAGTATAAGAAACCATCGTGATTTATACGTATGATTTTATATATTTGTACTTTCTGTACACCTTTCTTTTATGACAGTTCCCAGGGAGACGTTTGAATCATTGCTTGCTGAAAAACAGGTCCTTTCAGAACTTTCGGTCTTGCTTGCAGAAATTGATCCGTCCACTGATCTTGCAGAAGTGCTTTCAGGATACCTGCGGAAAATTACCGGGACCAACCTGTTGATTTTTTTTGATGTGGACGAAACCAGGGAAATGGCGGTGCCATACCTGATGAAAGCAAAAGATTCCTCTGTCAGCAGTGTGATTGAATCCACCTGGCATGAATTCTCCCAGGTACGTGTCAGTGCAGGCGCAAATGAACGCCAGCGAATTACTGCAGAGGCCATTGCGTTTGGCAGTTCATTGCAGGATCTCTCTTTCGGCATCATCCCGGAAACGATGGAATCTGTGATCAGGGCAGCAACCGTTACCGACAGGTTCATCCGCATTGCATACGCCCTTGCCGGAAGTTTGTACGGTGTTTCTTTTGTCTGTCTTGAGAAAAATCAGCCGGATCCAAATATGGACCTTCTCCGTTTCTTTGCATGGATGTCTGCAGTTAACCTTCGCCGGAAAAAAGAGGAAGGCGTTTTGCGGCTCAGCGAGGAGAAATATAAGGCTGTTTTCACCGTAAGCCCTGATTCAATAAGTATTTCCCGTTTTGACGACGGGGAGTATATCGATGTGAATGACAGTTTCCTGGCAAAGTCGGGGTTCTCCCGCCAGGAGGTAATCGGAAAATCGTCGTTTGAACTGAACCTCTGGGGAGACAGGGCCGACAGGCAAAGGATGATCACAGCACTGAAAGAACATGGCGAGGTTACCGATTTCGAAACAGTTGTAAAATTAAAAAACGGGCAAAGCATCACCGTATTGATGTCTGTCCGGACATTTGAGATCCAGGGGGTTACTTATCTTCTTGCTTTCACCCGCGACATTTCAGGACGTAAAAAAACAGAATATGCACTTCAGCAAAGTGAGCAGAAATACCGGCTTCTTGCTGAACACTCAGCTGATGTAATATGGCTCCTCAGCAAGCAGGGCAGGTTTACCTATGTAAGCCCGTCCATATTAAAGCTCCGGGGTTTTACACCCGAAGAGGTCCTGCTTCAGACGCCTGAAGAAACGCTGACCCCCGCCTCCGCACAAAAGGTCAGTGACCTGATCGGCGAGGCATACGCAAGAATCGCCAGGGGCGAAATAGATTTTGCGTCTGTTCCGATCATCCTTGAACAGCTTTGCAGGGACGGATCAGTGGTGTTTACTGAATCTGTTGTTCAGCCCATGTTTGACGATGATCGCGCCCATACAGGATTCCTGGGCGTAACACGTAACATTTCAGAAAGGATCCAGGCTGAAAATGAATTAAGACTGGCCGAAAAGCGCTTCAGGATGATCATTGAAAAGGCAGCTGATGGGATAGTTTTGATCAGTCCGGGCGGAGACTTCAAATATGCAAGTCCGTCAGCAAAAAAAATGTTTTTTTACGACAACGACGATCTGCTCAGATATAATCCCGGGGAACTCACGCACCCGGATGACCTTGCCATGGTTCTTCAGAATCTTGAAAAGCTTCTTGCCGATCCTGCTTTTACACCGGTACTTCAATACCGTTTCAGGGAGAAAAACGGATCATGGAGGTGGATAGAGAGCACCTTTACCAATATGATTTCAGAACCCAGCATTGAAGCGATCGTCATCAACTTCCGCGATATCAACGACAGGAAAAACGCAGAGGAGGAGATCCGGCAGATGAACCTCTCACTTGAAAAAAGAGTGGAAGAACGAACCACCGAACTAACCGCTGCCAACAAAGAACTTGAAGCATTTGCTTACACCGTTTCTCACGACCTGCGTGCACCTGTCAGGGCGATCGGCGGATTTACAAGGATCCTTCAGGAAGAGAATTTCACAGGTCTTGATGCAGAAGGACAACGGGTTTTCAGGGTTATCCTTGAAAACACAACCAGGATGGAACTGCTTATTGATGACCTCCTTTCCTTCTCCCGCTTAAGCCGGACAGACATGAATTACTCCCTTGTGAGTATGAACAAAATAGTAAATCAGTGCTTTGAAGGTTTGGCCGGACCGGATTTTAAATCAAAAACCAACCTCACGGTCACCAATCTCCCCATGATCAGGGGTGATCTTGCCATGCTTACACAGGGTTGGACAAACCTGATCTCAAATGCCATAAAATTCACCGCTCATTGTGAAAAACCAGTGATCACCATTGGCGGGTATCAGCAGGGGGACGAGTATATTTACTACATTGAAGACAACGGGGTAGGTTTTGACATGAAATATGCCGACAAACTTTTTGTGGTCTTTCAGCGCCTCCACAATATGAAGGATTATGAGGGAACAGGCGTGGGCCTGGCCATTGTTCATCGCATAATTCACCGGCACGGCGGAAGAATCTGGGCAGAAGGAGCAGTAAACCGGGGGGCTAAATTCTGCTTTACTTTAAAGCCTGAATGATCTCCTGTTTCAGGTTAAACGCAGTAAACAACAGGTAGCCCATGGCCACAAGCAAAACGGCCATTCCGGCTGTCTGCCCCATCGCATCGGCAACCACACCCATCAGCGGGGGAATAACAGCCCCTCCCGCCACACCCATGATCATCAATCCTGAAATTTCGTTCGCCCTTTCAGGCTTTCTTTGCAGTGCAGCAGAGAATATAATTGAAAAAACATTGGCAACGGCAAACCCGATGATAAACACAAAAACGAGGATTGCCCAAAGGTTGCTGAGCAGGAGCATCAGAACCATCCCGGCAATCGCGCTCACCATGCTTATGATGAAAAATTTTCGCGCAGAGAATTTTACCAGCATGATCGCACCAACCAAGGTGCCGGTGGTACGGGCAATAAAGTACAAACTGGAGCCAAGCCCGGCCTGGTCAAGCTGTATCCGGCACCGTTCCATTAAAAACTTTGGGACTGTGATGTTCAGCCCAACATCTATACCAACAACAGCAAGAATCCCCAGGAAGAACATCAGGATCGTTTTATCGTTCAGCAAACCGAAACATTCGCCAAAGGAAGAGGTCTTTCCCTTCACCTTACCCTCCTCAATGGATGTAAAAAACAACCATAACGCAGAAACCAGCGTGATGGCGGCGAAGATCGGGAAAAGCAGTTTCCAGTTTCCGAGGCTTACCGCCGCGAAGCCTGCCATGACCGGGCCAAGGAACGATGCAATCGCTTTGATAAACTGCCCCCAGGTCAGGCTGCTGGTGAGCCGGTCACCACGCACCACATTGGATAACAGCGGATTGAGAGATACCTGCAGAATGGTGTTACCAATTCCAAGCAAGGCAAAAGCAACCAGCATGACCTCAAATTCATAGGAGACCAGGGGAACAAGCATGGCGAGAAACGTAATGGCCATACTCAGCACGACAGTCTTTTTCCTGCCGATGGAGTTCATCATCAGCCCGGTGGGCACTGCAAAAACGGCGAACCAGAGAAATACCATCATGGGAAGCAGGTTGGCCAGGGTGTCGCTCAGGGCGAAATCCTGTTTGACATAGTTGGTTGCAATGCCAACAACATCAACAAATCCCATGATAAAAAAACCGGAAAGCACCGGTAGCAGCCTGGAGAAGGAGGTTTCGTTTTTCATTATATTGCTTTTATAAGCCTTGTAGCAAATATAATGAAGTTCCTTTATCCTGTGCTAATCGCCTTAATTATCCCGGGTGCCGGTTACCTGCTTGCCTGGTATGAAGAAATGGTGGTTAGCTGGCTGGCGGCAATGACATGGAAAAACCAACCAAAATAGTCGCAGCACGCGGTGTTCCCGTCGTACTGGTTGATACAGTCAACACCATTTTCAAAAGCCGCTAAAACTTCGGGGCGGTCGGTCGGAACAAAACAGAGGGCCACGGAATAAAAAACCTCCTTATCATTTGAAATAAGGCTCACAAATAAGTTTGGAAGTACCTCTCCCTCGTCTGTTTCATCAAATTTGTAGGTCCCATTCCCCTGGAGGACAAAATAATCGGCTCGCCATTCGCTGTTCAGCGGGTGCGAACGATTGTAAGCAGGATCCCTCGTCATTCCGTTTGTCTGGCTGCCAAATGCCTCAGTGAATCCCTTGATTATTTCACCCACAGGATCGCCGTCATGTGTTTCCATGCCGTAGAACAGGTTAAAGTATCCGGCGTTGTCATCATCATCCGGCAAGTCGGCACTGAACATGTCAAGTTCTTTGTCATACGACAGGGTGGTTCCGACCGGCAGGGCTATGACAAAGCCATTGTTGACATCCTCATAAATATCAAAATCAAATTCGTTGCTGTTGTAATCAAAGAAGATCTTCTGTTCATTGAATTCATTGGCGAAACCGACAATATTATCCTGGTCAATGGCCGTACTGACCATTTCTTTCAGGGTTCTTGTTTTTGTCTGGTTGAAGTTGAACTGCCCGTAAGAATAGGTCTTATACTTGTTTTGAAGTTCCTGCGCTGTCTCCTGGTAGCTTTGGTTCTGGTTCCCCGCATTGACATCGATCGAAACCTCGGCAGTATAGAGGAGACTGGATTCACCGAGTTTTGCGGGGAATTGGGTTACCTTGGAAGCTTCCAGCAGGTCAAGGTTATTTGCCGGGATGCACCAGCTCACATTCATCTGGCCACGTTCAAGCCCGCCGTCGCCGATACCGATCAGTTCATTCCTGCTATTGTAAACAGGTGATCCTGAAAATCCGGGAAGCAGGCTTCCGGTGAGAAAATAGATTGGAATCTTCATCGAAGGAAACCCGATGGCTGCAAGGCTTGCCTGGTCCTCCGGCCGAACAAGGTACCAGAGTGTTTCAGGGTTGGCATGCCCTTTTTCCAGCGGCTGGGTCTGATTGCCCAGGGAACCGCCATGATAACCGATGGCATAGATCTTTTCCCCGAATGGCGGTTTTCCCGGGTAATATGTTGTTAACGGGACACGGCTGGCCGACGGCGGTTTTGAATCAATATTTGTCTCAATAAGCACCAGGTCAGCGCTTTCCAGAACCCTGATCGCTTTTCCGCTGCTGCTGATTCCCCCCGGGTACATGACTTCAATGACCCCGTTGGGCTGCATGGTATGCAGGGAGGTAACGATCCAGGAGGTTTTCTTCCAGATAAAGCCACTGCACACCAGCCTTTTATTTCCGGTAACAATTACCTTCACAAGCGACTTCTCGGCAAGTTCAGGGCTAAACTGGGCAAACGACTGAAACACAAAAGCAGTCAAAAATAATGTAACAAGATATAGATGTTTCATGATTTGAAAATGTTAATGATGTGAAGAAAAAGTGATTTCTGATATTCAACGGGAATATCGCTGCCAACCCGCTCATCAATAACCTTCAGCGTCCCGCCGGCATTTTTCATTGCCTGCCTGATCTGCTCCAGCGACTGGCTGCTGCGGATCTTCCTGATCTCAGGGGTTATTATTATTTTAAATTTGCCCGTTCCTCCCGGCACACAAAGGCATTCACGCAATGTCAGTAAAGCCGCTACATAGATCTTTTCGGGAAGCTCTTTGTCAAGTGCCTGTGCCAGTTCCTTCCAGGTACCACCGGCCCGTTCAAATTTATCTTTGATTTCAGAAACAGGCTGGCTGGTATCGGCCATGTTGAGCATGTAACAGGGCCCCATGTCTACTTCAGAAGCATAGAGAACACTCCTGCTTTCTGCTGCGCTCTGCTGTGCGTTTACAAACTGCCTTGCCTGTGATGATGCCGCGTAAGTGACAGGTTTATCCGCTGTATTCTCCACCTGTTTACCAGGTTCCGTCTTTTTTAATTCTGCACCCGGTTTCCCCTTTCCTGTGGTGTCAGGGCCAGGTTGTTCCTGGTTGCCCGCCGGCACCCCGACAGAGCCAGCAGGTGCCAGCCCGAATTCACGGAATGCAATGAAATCAAGTGCCTCCTTCTTTGAAAACCCAACCATCCTGTAATCATTCATCATCTTCTGGCGGTTTGGCAAGAAAATCTTATTGATCCGGATATTCATGCCAAGGATGATACCCGCTACACAGAAAATGCCAAAGGAACCGATCCGTATGCTTTTGAGCGGGCTCATATACTTTTCACTGGTGCCAAGCAACACAACCAGCAATCCCGACAAAGTGCCGATCACCCCGCTTACAACAGGTGAAATCGCCAGTCCAAGCAATGCACCCAGCAACAGGCCAACCCCTGCTCCATTGATAACGGCTGTGGTTATGTTTAACCAGCCTGCGGCAGAACCTTGTATTTCAGGTTCCTGCATTGTTTCGGCAGGAGGAACTGATGCATTTTCAGCCTTTTCAGACTTTATTTCAGGTTGATTGTTTTTTGATTTCTCACTGCCGCTAATTTCACTCATGATCAGAGGTTTTACTTTCTCAAAGATTACTTTCGCTTTGCCGGTCAAATCGGTTAGTGACATCTTAGAATATGATTAAAATACTTATTTAGTTATGGTTATGTATTTTAAGTTGTGCCTAAGGCACAAAATACGGGTAGAAACCGAAAGTCCGGACATCAATTTAATGGATTTTTCATTTTTGGGACAGAGGTGCAGGGAGGCCAGCACAATGGAACACATATGCCACTGATTGGACAGATTTTCACTGATAAATCTGTGCTGATCTGCAAAATCTGTGTCATCTGTGTTCCATTTAATGCCTGCCGGCATTTTGAAATCACAGATAGCTTTACCCCCGGTCGATTTATTTTTATCCATCTGCCACTTTTTATACCGAATTGTCTTTCAATGAATATTATACTTTATTAAGACTAATTCCATACAAATATATATCATAATAAAGGAAATGCAAGAAAAAGTCAGAATATTTTATGACGTATTATTACGTTATAACAGATTATGACGTATATTTGCGCCACACCAAAACTCAAAAACAATGAAAAAGCTTCCACTCATCATGTTGCTCCTGATTACAGGAATGATCCGGGTCAGCGGTCAAACTGCCACTGAAATTGAAAAAGCTGCAAAAGCATGCAAGCCAGTCTTCCTGGTAGCTTACAACCAGAATGGTGCCGATGCCGACAAGGCCTTTACCATCGCCGGGGAAGCCCAAAAAACCCTGAAAGCAGCATCCACGGTCATTAAAATGAATGCAGCAGATGCCTCCAACGCTGCACTGGTTACAAAGTACCGGATGGCAGGTGCGCCGTTGCCCCTCATCCTTGTGCTCGACAAAAACGGGATTGTTGCGGGGGGACTGCAGTTGAAAGATGCCACCGCAGCAAAACTGATTGACATGATTCCCACCCCGAAAACATCTGAGCTGCTCAAAGCCATGGGCGAGGGCAAATCGGTGTATGTTGTAGCATACAAGGCTGGGATGCCGGATCAGAAGAACATCATGGATAACTGTACCATGGCATGTGGCAAAATGGATAATAAAAGCATTGCCGTCAAGGTTGATATGGACGACAAGCGTGAAACGAAACTGCTCCAGACCCTTAAATGCGACATGAGTGCCAAAGAACCTGTCACGTATGTGGTCAATCCTACCGGCCAGGTGATCGGAACCCACAGTGGCATCACAGATGTAAATACACTCGTTAGCTCATTAAAGAAGGCACCAGCAGGAAGTTGCTGCCCCGGCGGTTCCAAATCCGGCTGTAAATAAACATTTCAAATGACTATAACCAAACTTGTCCTGCTCGAACTCTGGAAACGAAGGTCGCAGCTGATCACCGGGTTGCTTGCCATCACCCTCGGGATCGCTGTAATCGTGGCTATCCAGAGTGTTTCCGTTGTGTCGGAACAAAATGTTGCCCGTAACCTCGACAACCTGGGAGCCAACATTCTCGTTTTGCCCCAGGGGGCCAGCATTGATGACTATTACACCTGCGACATAGACGCCCCCACCCTGCCAATGGATTATGTTGAACGCATTCTGACCTCAACGATTTCGGGGGTCGACAACATGTCGCCAAAACTTACCCGAAGGGTCAAAGCCGCAGGACAAGATGTTGTGCTGACCGGTATTTTGCCGAAAAGCGAAATCGCCTCTAAACCGTTGTGGCAAACTGCAGGGTTGATCGGAACAGAAATAAAGACTGCATGCGCTCCCGACCAGGCGGCCAACCAGTCGCATGGCATGGAAGATGAAAAACTGAAGCGGAAGGTGATCGACACACTTAACTTCAACGACTGCATGGCGGGATCGCAGGTTGCCACAAAGCTGAAACTTTCTGCAAACAGCAGGGTAAACATAATGGGCAAGGATTTCCGGGTTGTAAAGATCCTTCCGGAAACAGGGACCGTTGATGACGACCGGATCTTTGCCAACCTGAAGGATGTTCAGCAGCTTCTCGGCATTGAAAACCAGGTTTCTGCCATTGAGATCATGGGATGCTGCAATGCCATTTCGGAAGGGTTGCTGGGCCAGTTGCGGAACATTCTCCCGGATACACGGATAACCACCATCGGCCAGATTGTATCAACACAGATTGAGACCAACCAGTTGATGAAAAAGATCACACTGGTTATGCTCATCATTATCTTTTTTGTGGGGGGCATCTCCATTGGAAACTATACCTGGGCCAATGTCAACGAACGAAAACGGGAAATCGGCATCCTCAGGATGATGGGGGCCGGACGTGCTGTCATTTACAGGATGTTTCTCCTGAAAGCACTCCTCCTGGGGATTACAGGAGGGATACTGGGTTATCTTCTCGGTACGGTTGCCGGCGTTGTACTGGGCCCTTACCTTGCAGGTATTGCTGTTAAGCCTGTCTATCTCTACCTGTTATGGTCAGTGCTGCTTGCGGTGGCTATCTCCGTCACAGGTTCACTGATTCCAACATGGCTTGCCGCCAGATTTGACCCGTACAATAATTTACAGGAGGACTGAGCCATGATACTACAGGGAGATAAAATCGTCAGACAATACAAGCACAAATCAGGAGTGATCAACGCCCTTGACCAGGTGTCATTCATGGTAGAAAAAGGTGATTTTGTTACAGTTACCGGGCCATCGGGATCAGGGAAAAGCACTTTGCTGCTGTCAATGTTCGGACTTGTGAGGCTAACATCCGGAACGGTTATTTTCAACGGCCAGCGGATTGATGACTGCTCCGACCGGAAACTTACAGAAATCAGGAGAAAATCGGTCGGGTATATCCTGCAGAGTTTCGCCCTCATCCCCTACCTCACTACCATTCAGAATGTGATGATGCCGCTTGCCCTTGACAGGGTCCCGGCCGGAGAACAACTGAAACGTGCGTCTGAAATTCTTGATTTTGTTGGCCTCTCCGACAGGATGGATCATTTGCCCCGGGAACTGTCGGCCGGTCAGCAACAACGTGTTGCCATCGCCCGCTCCATCGTGCACCGGCCTGCCATCATCATGGCCGATGAACCTACTGGCAACCTGGATCCGGCACTCTCGCTGGAAATCCTGGAATTTCTGAAAAAAATCAACCGGGAGCAGCATATCACCATCATGATGGTAACGCACAGCCCCGTTGCAGCAGAATACGGAAGCATGAAACTTCACCTGCGCGACGGAAAAATCGTAATTCGTAATTCGTAAAATCGTAATTTGATATGGCTTTCGCAAAAACCGATCTTTTTGACCCCAGGCTCAATGCCACCGCTGTGCTCTTCAAAGCGCTGTCGCACCCTGCCCGACTGGCCATATTGAAATACCTGGCCGAAACCAAGGTTTGCATCACAGGCGACATTTCAGATGAACTGCCCCTCAGCAGGACCACCGTCAACCAGCACCTGAAGGAATTAAAGAACGCCGGGCTCATCCAGGGTACAGTCAACGGCGTAAAGGTTAACTACTGCCTGAACCCGGAAAAAATCAAGGAACTCGGAACGATGGCGAACTGTTTTTTCGGGGAGATTGATGTGGAGGGGGAGTACGGGTGCAGGGAGTAGGCGGACAGGCAGACAGGCGGACAAGCGGACGGGAAAACAACTAAGCCATAGTACTAATCAACACATCAGCACATTAACTAATTTACACATCAACACATTATGAAGATCCTCATCCTATGTACCGGGAACTCCTGCCGAAGCCAGATGGCCGAAGGGTTTCTCAGGTTTTTTGATTCAAGACTTGAAGTTTTTTCGGCAGGAACGCATCCTGCTTCGCATGCCAACCCCAACGCAGTGGCTGTCATGACGGAAATCGGCATTGATATCTCAAAAAACAAACCCAAAAATGTGGACATTTTCACGGCTGATCCGTTTGATTATGTCATCACAGTTTGCGGCGGGGCGAAAGAGGTTTGCCCGGCATTCACCGGTATGGTTAAAAACCGCCTCCACATTGGTTTTGACGACCCGGCGGATGCGGTGGGATCCTACGATGAAGTCATCGCTGTTTACCGCAGGGTAAGGGATGAGATCAAAGCAGGTTTTCATGATTTTTATCTCAGCAGGATCAAGGATGAAACCGACCGGGAATCAAACAACCTGAAGGAAATTGTGAGGGAGAAATACGGACTGATCGCTGAACAAAGCAAGGAACAGAACCAGTCGTCATGCTGTGGCGGCACCAGTTCCTGTTGTGAACCCGATTACACCATATTCAGTGAGGATTATTCAGCAAGCAAAGGCTACAATCCTGATGCCGACCTCGGACTTGGTTGCGGGATTCCCACCGATTTTGCCGGGATCAAACAGGGCGACCATGTGCTCGATCTTGGGAGCGGCGCGGGGAACGACTGTTTTGTTGCCCGTGCAATTGTTGGCGATGGCGGCCGGGTGACCGGGCTGGATTTCACAGATGCCATGCTTGAAAAAGCACGTCTCAACAATGCCAAACTTGGCTATACAAATGTTGATTTTGTGAAGGGCGATATTGAAGATATGCCTGTTCCGGGTGAAACAGTAGATGTGGTTGTATCAAACTGCGTATTGAACCTGGTTCCCGACAAACAGAAAGCCTTTACGGAAATTTTCAGGGTGCTGAAACCGGGAGCCCATTTCTGCGTTTCCGACGTCGTCATCAAAGGTGAACTGCCCCTTCAGTTAAAGCAGGATGCAGAAATGTATGCCGGTTGTGTGTCAGGTGCCATTCAAATGGAAGATTACCTGGGCATCATTGAAAAGCTTGGGTTTAAGGGCATCGTGGTTCACAAACAAAAAGCCATTGAAATCCCTGATGAGATCCTGTTAAAATACTTGTCGCCGGTGCAACTGACAGAATTTAAAGACGGTGGTACCGGGATATTCAGCATTACAGTGTCGGCGGAAAAATAGCGAAGGGCTAAATCTGAACTCATTGATTTTCCACAAAAACAAACATCTATCAACAACATGAAGACACGATTAAAATTTTTAGACCGCTACCTTACCCTCTGGATTTTCCTGGCCATGGCCATTGGTGTTTGCTGGGGCTGGCTTTTCCCCGGAATCGCCGGGTTCTGGAATTCAATGTCATCGGGAACCACGAACATCCCCATCGCCATCGGCCTCATCGTGATGATGTATCCCCCGCTGGCCAAAGTGAAATATGAGGAGCTGGGAGATGTTTTTAAAAACACAAAGATCCTGGGGTTATCAC
Organism: uncultured Bacteroidales bacterium; assembly: GCA_903959905.1. GTDB lineage: Bacteria > Bacteroidota > Bacteroidia > Bacteroidales > FEN-979 > CAIVAT01. The sequence continues at coordinate 259,925 of CAJBYO010000005.1, read as the reverse complement.
TGGTTCAGAACTGGCTCATCGGCCCTGTGCTGATGTTCCTGCTTGCCATCATTTTCCTGCAGTTCAACATTGACTACATGTACGGACTGATCCTGATCGGACTGGCCCGCTGCATCGCCATGGTGATTGTGTGGAACGAACTCGCGAAAGGCGATACCGAATATTGTGCCGGGCTGGTAGCCTTCAACTCCATCTTCCAGGTACTCCTGTTCTCCGTTTATGCCTACCTGTTTATTGCAGTATTTCCCGCCTGGTTCGGATTACCTACGAACAGCGCCGTTGAAGCGATTACCATCAAACAGATTGCAGAAAGTGTATTTATCTATCTCGGAATCCCCTTCCTGGCGGGATTTCTCACACGCTATATCATGATCCGGGTGAAAGACAAGGTATGGTACCATACCAAATTTGTTCCGAAGATCAGTCCGCTAACCCTGGTTGCGCTGTTATTCACCATCCTGGTGATGTTCTCTCTGAAAGGGGAATACATTGTCAGGATTCCTTTGGATGTGATCCGCATCGCTATCCCGCTTACGATTTATTTCCTGATCATGTTCCTGCTCTCGTTTTACATGAGCTGGAAAACGGGCGCTACCTATGAGCAATCGGCAACCCTGTCATTTACGGCTGCCAGCAACAATTTTGAGCTGGCCATTGCGGTGGCCATTGCTGTTTTCGGTATCAACTCGGGAGAGGCATTTGCAGCGGTGATCGGGCCGCTCGTTGAGGTACCGGTGCTGATCGCCCTCGTGAATGTGGCATTCATGTTAAAGAAAAGGTGGTGGAAAACGCCTGCTGCCTGAGTAAACACCTGATTATTTAAGGATTTATTTTTCTCTGTGGTTCTCTGTGTCTTCTCAGTGAACCTCTGTGCAACAAATTATTACACAGAGAGTCACGGAGGAGACACAGAGGTACACTGAGAAATGAGGAAACCTAAGCAATAATGCTATTCATCATCATCCGTGGCCCCAAAATGCATCAGGATGCGCAGGTATAGGCCGAACGATGGTTTGAAGTCGGGATAACCCTCCAGGTTGGTCGGGTAGTAATGGGTAAAAAAGCCGGGTTCAATCCCCCAGACGGCTGTTAACGGAATCCCTGCACCCACGCCCAGGTAACCGCCAAAACCAAAAGCATTCTGGTTGATTTCCAGTGTTTGCTGGTTGTATCCCGGGTTATATCCCTGGCTGCCATAGATATTAACCAGGTTAAACTCTCTTCCTTCCACCACGAACACCGACTTCTGCATCTGAGTATAGCACATCGTAAGGCCTCCCTGGACGAACAGGTTTATACTTGATTTCAGCGGGAATGAACGTTGGTAACCCAGGTCAATCATGACCCGGCCCTCTTTTCCGATGACTTGTTCCATAAGATAATCATCCCACGTGGAAGGAGCCACCGGGTTATATAAAAGCACCTTCACCGCATCAGCTGCCCGAAGCTGGGTATAATTCGCTTCAAGGAAAATGCTGTTTTTCCGGTTGAAATTTACCCTTAGGAACACCCCGCCAAAAAATGCCACATTGTAATGCATGTCGGTGGGATACCCGTTGCCTTCATCCACTGAGATCTGGGTAATGGTGTCGCTTTCATCAATTCCAAGTGCCTGCCTGATCTCGCGCTTATAATTAGGGTTCTTCCATAGGTCCTCAATACTGTTTATATTGCCGGGGGTTCCATTGTAAAAGTTAGCGGAATACTTATTGGCGAAGTATGCGCCGAAATTCAGCCCGTACTCAAATTTCTTCAATGGAAACGGATTCGGGTCTTCTTCCTCCTCTTTCTGCCCGTGCTTCTGAGTTTTATTTTTTTCCTTCTGTTTGTAGTCCGATCGTGAATCCTGAGCTGTTGCCGGGAGTGACAACACCAGGATGGCGGCTATGAGCATTATAATATTTCGCAATGGCTTGATTTTAAACGGTTCATAATATTCAGGTACAAAAGTAGGAATTATTGTATGAAGAAGTACGAAGAATATGGATTGTCTTTGTGAAGCCAGGTGGCTGTAGTAAATGTTTTTTTACCGCAGAGGCGCAGAGACGCAGAGAAATTGGATATTGATTATGAAACCGTTGTACTATCTTTGTGAATTCTCTGCGTCTCTGCTCCTCTGCGGTAAAAATAAATAATGGCCTTGTGAAACAGCCTCTTAGTAAGTACCTCAATCCTGTATGGTATCCACCGGAATATCAACCTGCTTTTTTAACAACAACTTCGCCGGCCCCTTCAAATCAACATCCGGAACAAGTTTTTCTGCATCCTGGGATGTGATCCAGCCCTTGTTCAGCATTTTTTCCGAAACAAGCCTGTAAAAACCTGCATTGGATTCCCGCAAATGGCCTGATTCATCAAAGGAATACTTAAACCATTTTGGCCGAGGAATGATGGAAGCCAGGAAGATCGCCTCTGCCAGGGTTAGTTTTGAGGGGTCCTTGTTGAAGTAAAAATGTGAAGCTTCACCGGCGCCATAGACCAGCGGCCCCCATTCAATCAGGTTGAGGTAAACTTCAAACATGCGGTCTTTGGTACTTAATCCCTGGTTCTCTATCAGCCATACGATCAGTGCCTCCTCAACCTTCCGGGCAACCGTTTTGCTTCGGCTCAGGAATACGTTTTTCACAAGCTGCATGCTGATGGTGCTGCCCCCGCGTGCAAACCGGTGTTCCTTTATGTTGGTGATGATGGACTCACGAAATGCATCAGGTAAAAAGCCCCTGTGCTGGTAGAATGCACCGTCTTCACTTGTCATAACAGCCGCCTGCAGAAAGTGCGAAATGCGGTCAAGCGGCCTGAACCCGGGGTTTTCCGGGCCGACCATAAAGGTGCGAACGGGTTGGTCGTGATCATAAGCCGTGTAGAGGAATGGCTCGTTAATTTTTGTAAGATCCGCATTCCCGTAAGAAAGCACACTGAACTGATGCCTGTCGAGCGATGTGGCAAACTGTAACGAATCAGGATTGGAAAGGTCAACCACAAAATCAAGATACCACGAAAGGTCCCCCTTGACGCGGATGCCGTCAAGATTGGTGAAAAGTCCTGTTGGAAAAGAGGAAAAGAGATCCTGGGCAGGAAATTCAGGCTTGTGAATCCTGAGGGTGACCTGCTTTGAAGGCCGAGGCCGGTAGCGGATGTATGGGTGGAAATCAACTTTATTGAAGGTGATCTGGGTGGAACTGTCAAGCTCGGCATAATCAGCGCCAATGTTGAGCAGGTACCTGATCCCGGTCTTTTCAAATTCCACCGGTGCTGCGGCAATCTTGCCATGGTCAACACGCAGTCCGGAAACCGAGGCAAACCCACTGATTTGCGACAGATCGTCACCACCTTCCTGCTGGGCAATACTGAAGGCGAGGGTATCAAAGTCAACCCTGGCATTCCACCTGTATTTTAAAAAAGGCAGTGAAACCTTTGATGTGTCTGACGAATACAACCTGAATTCAGCAACCCGGTTGTGGTTGTCCATTTTCCCGGCCATAATCCATTGTGCAGAAGCGCTGTCTTCAGTCACGTGTACGGAGGAACGGAAATAATGATCGGAGAGTGCAAATTTTTCCAGGTAAAAATCAAGATGATGACCATTGGTACTGTGTGACAGCCTGAAGTTGCGGATATCAAGGGAAAGCGGAATCTTGTCAAAAACAAACCGCATAAGCCGGTCAACGGTGGTGGCATAGTTTACCGGGCCGGATGAAGTATCGCCCGATGGCTGCCGGCCGCGAAGCAGAAAACCGTAATTAGAAGTGCTGTCATGGCTTTCAATCCGGATGATGGTATTGATCAGTTTTACATCGTGCAATGCTACCCTGCCTGCAAACAGTTTCAGGATGCCGATGGATGCATAAGCGGAATCAATCTGAAGCAGTGTATCTCCTGTGACTGGTTTCAGGCTGATGCCGGTTACAAGGATGGATGCGAGCCCTTTTATCCTCACCCTGGAAATCTTCAGCACCGCCTGGTTTGACTTGTTGAATGCGTCGATGCGCTTGTGAATGTACCACGAAGCCATGGGCGACCGGAAAATGAATGTCAGCAGGGTAAAGATGACAATTCCCAGCAGCAGGTATCGCGCTGCCTGCCGGATTTTCCCGGGTGAAAAGATCAGTTTGTCAATGACTTTCCTCAAAATTTCCTTTCAAATTAAATGTCATACAGGCCCTTTCTTCTGGCTTACCAGTGGATAGCCGGGTTAAAAGATATTCCCGATCCCGATATACAACCCGCTCGTTCCGTCCTGTTTGTTCACAGCCATTCCATAGTCGACCGATATGATGAAATTATCGTTGACGGCGATGCGAAGGCCAAGCCCGGTGGCCAGGTGCAGCCTGTCGCAGGCCGAATTGAAGAAAAACGATTTCTGATCTTCGGGAACTTTGCTCATATTCAACTTATGTTCCTGAACCGCCATGCCTCCGTCAAGAAATGCGGTGAGACCAAGGTAGAGATTTTGCTTCAGAATCACCGATTTAAAAAATTTCCAGCGGAGTTCAATATTACCAAAAGCAACCCCGTCGCCTGTGATCCGGTTGCGCAGAACACCCCTGACGGTCCGCATGCCGCCCAGCCCGTCGGGCCTCGTGGTGAGGCTGTAGGAACTGTAGATGTATGGCATGATGTAGTAAGGTGTTGTTCCCCCGATCGTGCCCTGGTAGCTTACCTGGTAGGCTGCCACCAGCCTTTTCTTTACCAGGGAAATATATTGCCGGTGTGTGATGGCCAGTTTTACAAACGCATACGGATGATTTCCCAGGAAGGTCGGGGCGCTGAGGAGCATGACCTCCGACCACAACCCTTTGTTGGGGGAGGCTTCGTTATCCCGGGTGTCGAAAACAAGCCCGGTTTTAAGGTAAACTGTGGTACCTCCGTCTTTTTCATCCGGGCGGATCAGCTGGTAATCAACATACTTATCGTAAAGAAGTGCCGTATCGGGCAGCTTTTTATCATCCGGTTTCCCTTTGTTGATGCGGTTAACATCCACGGTACCTGTTTGAATGCCAATAATGTTTATTCCTGCCAGCCACCGCAGCTTCTGCCCGATCAGCGGACCCTGGAAATCGGCCATCACCCTGTACATCTTACGCTCCTGCTTGTAAAAAACCCTTGAAATGTAATCTGCCGAGTTCTGATCGGTTACAGAAGCTTCATAATTGGCCTCATACCCGTTGAACCCGTAAAAATCAAGTGCCTTTTCGGGCAGGTAGTCAAGGTCGAGGGAAACCCTGATTCCACCGGGGATCAGGTATTTAGAGTCGTAAAAAAGCTGGTATACCGAACTTCCTTTTGTGAACCAGGAACACTCCGCGTAAATGGTATGTTTGTATTCCGGGTATGTGGAACCGTCGCCATAATAAAAAACCTGTCCGAGTGCGCCAAGTTGCAGCCCCATATCGGCATCATAGGCCACCACCGGCAGCCCTGCCCAAGTCCAGCCGGTTTTCTTCTTTTCCTTCACGGGCATGGATGAGGAATCCGGCTGGGCAGAACTTTTCGATCCGGCAGCAACAATCAATACAAACAGGAGGCAAAGGACTTTTCTCATGGCATTACGTCTTCTTTTTTCCTGCAACCTGGAAAAGAATGAGGAAAATGGTGGATATCACAATGGAAAGGATTGCCAGGTCGGCATTGTTCTTGAAAAACTCAAACGGCTCCGGCTGCATGGCGGCTACCCCAAGCAGGATGAACACATACACCGGGCCACTGATAAAGCTTGCCATGGCGGCACGGCTGCTGATTTTCCAGTGAAAGGAAGCCACTGCGGCCGGGATGATCGAAAACCCGATCCCCGTTATAAAGATTATCACGGCCACCAGGTCGCGCAGGAACCATGCACCGAGGAAACTTAAACCGGTAAAGCCGATGATACCCAGGCGGGTTATCTTCATGCGGCGCTTGCTGTCTGATTTTTGCTTCGATAGCTTGTCAACCCAGTCAACTGCGACAGAGGATGCCAGGACGAATATCTGTGTATCCGCCGAGCTCATGATCGCCGCAAAAATAAGGATCAGGGCAGCACCCAGCAGTTTATCGGGCATCAACAGGGTCAACCCCTCCGCAAATGCATCTTTGGCCTCAATGCCATGCAAATGAACATGTGCCGAAAGGCCAACCATGGTGATGGCAATTCCGGTGAGCACAGTGAAAACCGCCGACCCGATAAGACCGGACTTAACCACCCTGTCGGATTTGGCACCGTAAACACGCTGCCAGTATTCAGCCGACTGAAATATGATCAGGATGCCAAATGCGGTAAAGGCGACGGTCATGCCGGTATTCATCCTTGAAAAATCCACCATTTCCATCACAAACGACCGCCGGTCGCCCATCATCACAATGCCAAGCAGCACCAGCATCACCACCATCACCATATATTGAAAGATGTCGGTTCGTATCACACTGCGAAAGCCCCCCGCGAGCAGGTAGGTTGCTATGATGCAACTGCTGATGAGCAGCCCTGTTTCATAGGACCACCCGCTGATGTTGGCAAGAATGCTGCTCCCCGCAATAAACTGGTTCAGCAGCATCCCGGAATAAACGATGATGAGAATGACGGATGAAGCAAGGCCAACGGTTTTCCCCATTTTGAAATTAAGCCAGTCGCTGAGGGTGTAAAATTCACGCACCCCGCTGAATTTCCGCAGTTTCATGGCATAGGGGATGAAGACAATAAACCCAATGGCGGTGCCGAGAAAAACGGCGATGGCGGATATTCCGAAACGATAAACATAGGCGGTGTAGGCAACCAGGGCCGCTCCGCCGATATAGCTGGCAACCACGGAGGTCACGAAGCCGATGATGCCGATCTTCCTGCCGGCAATCATAAAATCGGCATCCGTTTTCCGCCGGCTGGCATACAGTCCGATCCCCAGGCATGTCAGGGCATACAAAGTAAGCAGGATGATGTCAAAAGGACAGAGCCTGCTTCCGGGCAGGTCGGTAAAAAGAGACGTTATATTCATCAATATGAAAATTCTGTGTTATCCCGGCTGTTCTGCCGACCTCTTCCTGAAAACAAACAGAAGAAGCGCTGTAACCGCCAACCCGCTCAAAATAATATAAAAAACGTTCTCCGTTGCCCCGAAATCCTCATAATTCCCGCTCAGGAAACCGTGTTGCCCGAGGTAGGCAAAAATTACGGCAGAACCGTTGTTGATGAAATGTCCCCAGATGGGCACCCAAAGTGAGCCTGACCAGTAAAACAGGTATCCGAACATCACCCCGAGCATCATCCGCGGAAGAAAACCGTAAAACTGCATGTGCAGCGCTGAAAACAAAAATGCAGCGATAAAAATGGCGACATGAATGTTCCCCAGCCATTCTTTCACCAACCTTTGCAGCAGTCCCCGGAACAGGAACTCCTCCCCAATGGCCGGCAGCAGCGCGATCATCACGAGGTTAAAAATCAGTACTCCCACGGACGGCATAATCAAAAACGTATCTGTCAGCTTTGCGGCCTGCTCTTCGGTGGTTTTCATCCACTCTTCCATTCCGCTGAGGAAACCGGGCAGTTTCATGGATTCATTTACCGTTACCATCCAGTTGATCAGGGGCAGGCAGGCAAACATCAGCACCAGGGTGGCCAGGTAAATCAACCATCCGGATGGTTTGCTAAGGGCGAGGTATCGTGCGCTGCTCCGTTCAAAGAAATATCCTGCCAGCATAGCCGGGAAAATGAACAGTCCGAACGACTGAATGACCTGGAAATACTTAAGAACATGGATTGTCTGTGGGTTTTCAACATCCGACAGGGTCTCCATAATTTCTTTCATGCTGATCCCGAACAGCGGACCGGCAAGTAAAAGGCCTGCAAAGAAAGTTATCGCAAAGCAGGCAATCACCAGCAGCAATGAAAACAGGATACGGCTGAAGGGAGTCAGGCTGTCGAGGAGGGGCGGTTTACGGAAGTCCACGGATTTTGGCTATTTTTGCCGCTAAATTAGCACAATTTGCCAAAGATCGGAAATATTGAACTGGGCGACTTCCCGCTCATACTCGCCCCCATGGAAGAGGTCACCGACTCCCCGTTTCGGGTTATCTGCAAACAGATCGGGGCAGATGTGGTCGTAACGGAATTCATAGCAGCGGAAGGACTGATCCGTGAGGCGGAAAAGAGCCATAAGAAGATGCGGTTCAAGCCGGAAGAACGGCCCATCGGCATCCAGATCTTCGGGGCGAATGTGGAGGCCATGATGAAAGCGGCTGAGGTTGCTGAAGCAGCAGGCCCCGATTACATTGACCTCAATTTCGGCTGCCCGGTACGAAAGATTGTCATGAAAGGGGGTGGCGCCGCCTTGTTGCAGGATATACCGAAGCTGATCCACATGACGGAATCGGTCGTGAAATCAACCCGTCTTCCGGTTACCGTAAAGACCCGCCTCGGATGGGATGAAACACATAAAGAAATCGTTGAAATCGCCGAACGCTTGCAGGATGTGGGCATCAGCGGGCTTGCGATCCATGGCCGCACACGTGCGCAGCTTTACGGCGGCGAAGCCGACTGGACCCTCATCGGGGAAGTCAAAAACAACCCGTACATGAAAATCCCGATCTTCGGGAACGGAGATATTGTTAACGGACCAAAAGCCGAAGAGATGAAAAACCGGTTTGGCGTAGACGGCATCCTGATAGGCCGGGCAGCTACAGGAAATCCGTGGATATTCAGGGAAATAAAAGCCTGGCTTGCCGATCATGTCATCCTTCCGCCCCCAACCATTTCGGAACGGGTTGCCGTGGTCAGGCAGCATCTTGAGATGTCGATTCCGTATAAAGGCGAACGCCGAACGATGTTTGAGATGCGGAAACAATATGCAGGATATTTCAGGGGGATCCCGAATTTTAAAGCGTGGAGGCTTCAGCTGGTAACGGCTCCAACCATGGAGGATGTGTATGAATTGCTCGTAAAATTTGAACAGGATACCATGCTGGCGCCTGTGGAATGATCATTTCACGGGTTCAGTGTCATCATCACTGCCGGCATCATCTTTGGCAGCCTTGATCCGTTTCAGCATCTCGGGCGACAACTGATCGCTGTATTCAGATTCTTTCGTGTCGTCGGTATCATTGCCTTTCCCGTATTTGATCTTTACGTCGTCCATCGTGCCGGTAACCTTCATCGGGATGCCGATGATCCCCAGCGGACCGAGGCCCAGCCTGATCTTCAGGTTAAGCTTGTTGTCGAAGGTAGTTGTGCCGGCTATTTTCACCCGGATGCCTTTGACCTTGAATTTGAACTGCTCAAGGGTGACTGTGTTGTTTTTGATGGTTGATTTTATATCCACCTTTGACATGTCGGGGTTGCTCAACCCCTCCTTCTCCGTGCCTTTGCTGATGTCATTAAACAGTTTGAGCCCGTACACTTTCACTTTTTTGATGGAGAACACACCGCCGCCTTCCACCGACGGCAACACCGGGAACATCTCTTCGTTGAGCATCCCTTTAATGCTGTAATCCACTGACACGATGCCCTCGGCTTTTCCCGCCGATGGCGCCATTTCGCGGATCATCCCAACCTCATTGTATGCCCTTTTTATGTCAAAATCATCGGCTTTGATATGGAAGTCAAAGAACCCCTTTACAGGCGTCACACTGCCATAGGTGGCATCCATGCTGGCAGTGCAGCCAGCCAGAACCAAAGAGGCATTCTTCAGCACAACGATCCCTTCCTTCACATTGACTTCCGCCTTTATATCCCTGATCTCAAGACCTTTCATAGAGGCTTTTTTCACCTCTGCCTTGAAATTGACATCCAGGTTGTGCGGGATAATAACAACACCCGTTTCCGGCCTCTCAGCCGATACAACCGCAGAATCAATGGCAGCAAAAGCCGTGAATTCGTCCACATCAATGAGGTTTGAATTCATTTTAAAATCACCGGTCAGCCTGCCACCCTGCGACATCATGTAGTTAATGGTGTTTCTCGTGAAACCTTTAAGCAGGAAATCAGAATTTCCATAGATGGCCAGGAAATTGTCAAACCACACCTTATCCTGGTCAAACCTGAAATTGCCGGTTTTAATGATGAATGGCTTTGGATAATCCTCTGATCTCAATGCGATATCCCGCAATTTCAGGGTGCCGTGGTTGCTCAGTTTTTCAAACCTTTGGGCAACGGCATCGCTTTGCCTGCCTTTCAGGGATAGATCGGTTTCAATGAATCCGTCAAGGTCAAGACCTTTCTGTGAAAAGACTTTGTACACCTTGCCAAGGTCAATGGTCCCTTTTGATTGCACATCGTATTTCAGGTCATCAAAATTGTCAAGCGATGCATTCAGGGTGAACGGCTTGCCCTCAAACATGAAGCTTAGGGGTTTTATGCTGACAACCAGGTCTTTCATCGTGCCGGTATGATTGGTCACTTCAGTGAGCATTTCCACCTGCTCCAGGGGATGAGGATAATATTTCGTCAGCACTGATCCGTCTTTCAGGCTCACCGTCGCTGTGGTAACCGGGAACATTTTCTTTTCCGGGTTATAGTTGCCTTTCACTTTCACATCCATGGAAAGGATTCCTGCCAGTGTGATGCTGTCGAGCGGCACTGCCTGCTTCAGTTCAGCCAGGTTGCAACTGCCGGTGATGTTTGCGTCAACCGGCATATCCCTGAGGTTATTGATCCTCAGGTAACCCTTTATCTCATTTTTAAGTATGGTGGCGCGGAGGTCTTCAAGTTGCACGCTGATGTTCCTGTAATCCTTGTCGGGGCATGAAACATTCAACAGGAAGTTGATGTTGTTCAGCGATTGCGGCAAAGAGGCATATTTGATATACCCTCCGGTAAATTTCGTCATCAGGCTGAACTTCGGGATACTCAGGATCAACGTGTCAACCTCGTTCCTGATTCCTCTTTTCACAGGTCCTGTGATATAGGAGCCTTCAGCGTTAAAGTTAAGCTCATACAGCCCCCTGACCTCTGCCGTTTTCAGATCAAGCGCCCTGGCCCATTTTGCCAGGTCAACACTGGCATTGACCTTCGCATATAACCATAAGTCGGCACCCTGCTTTACTTTAAACCTTGCGCTGAGAAACTCTTTTTCCATCACCGACAGGAAATTAAGGTTCACCTGGTAACCCTCCTTTTCAAAATTAAATTTGCCGCTGAATTGCAAAGGAATGTCTTTGATCTTAAGGTCATTTTTCTCAAAATTCACGGATAAGTCCTTACTGTTGACTTTCGTGGTAAGTTTCGCGGTGACCGGCTTGGAATCAATGATTTTCTGATGGTTATAGATCACATCAACTGCATCAATTTTCACATCGGAGGTCAGGTTGAAAAAGTCACTGGTGATGCTGCTTTTCCCGGCATAGTTCAATCCGCTGACGACCACCCTCACCGGGATGGAGGGGTCGGCATATACAACCAGGCAATTTTTAAAAATGATGTGTTCAATATTTAATTCGGCACCTCCTGAAGAGGCAGTGTCTTTAACGGCAGAGGCTGTATCGGCCGGTTGGTAAACATCATAATTGGCTGCTCCTTTTTCATTATAGAGGATGTTCACCTTCGCATTTTCAAAATAGATCCTTGTGATGCGGACGGTTTTGCCAAAAAGACTTTTCACATCCACGCCGAAGGCGATCTCCTTCGCGCTGATCAGTGTATCCTGCTTAAAGGGAGCCGCTGATTTCAGTGAGAAATCGGTAAGTGTCAGGCTGAGGTTTGGAAAATGGCTGAAAAAGGACAAGTGCATGCCCGTGAAGTTCAATTCACTCTTCAGGGTTCTGTTGGCCAGGTTTTTAACTTCCTGCTTAATCCTGTCCTGGAACAGAAACGGGGTGATAATAAGGAACAGCAGAAAAACGATAACAGTAATTCCTGCAATCTTCAGGGCTTTTTTCATGTCAGGAGGCTCAGTCTAAAAACGACGTTCAACAAGTTCTTGCAACTTTTTGAATGCAGTTGACCCTGTATTCCAGAAGTTTTTTTTGCGCATCAGGTCAAGGAAGTCTGCAGCCTGGTCAAGGTTTTTAAACCCGTTCAGGGTTTCAACAGTTTCATTGTATTCACGCAGGTTTCCGTCAAAAAGTTCATTGATGAACATAAACTTCTCATTGATGCTGATGGCTGCTTTCAGGTTTTCAATGTGCTCTGAGGGGATTTTAGGCCCCAGCGACTTTTCACGTGCCTCTTTCAGTTTGATGCTGAAGGTGGGCTCCTCTGATGCAAAGAGATCTATTTCAGGCATTTTTGCCATTTTTTTGGATGAGGGTGCCGCTTCCGGTCGTCCTGACACCGGGCCGGCAGGTTTAAATTGAACCGGCCCTGAAGGCATCGTTTCCGTTTCGGGTTCCTCTGTAGCCACAGGGTCCGGTTGAGGTGGGTCAGGTTCACTAAACCTGACGGTCAATCCCGAAGCCGACGGCATCGCCGGCGCAACAGGCTCCGCTTGCACGCTCCTGGTGACATCCTGTGAAATGGATGCCGGGGATGTTGATCCGTGGACGGAATCGTTTGTCTTGACTGGTTTTTCCGGGGATGGCATGGGCTCATTCAGTCTCTGGAGCAGGCGCATGCTCTCATAGAATTTCCTGACATTGTCCATCAGGATGTCAAATTCAATCAGCGGAATTTTATCTCCATGTTCCTGGATGGCTTCGAACTGTTCGTTGATAGCCTCCAGCAGCCATTTGATCTCGTCTTTGATGATCTCTTTGTTCATGATTTAATTTTTCCCCGGTTGCCGGAAATTCTTACTTTTGTAACAAATCAAGCTATAAAAATACAAAATATTAACCTCCTGAATGCATATTGAAAAAAATAATCCGGTAAACCGGCTGGGGTGGATTGAGGTGATCTGCGGGTCAATGTTTTCAGGCAAAACGGAAGAACTTATCCGCAGGTTGAAACGGGCAAAAATAGCCCGCCAGAAGGTTGAAATATTCAAGCCGGAAGTTGACAAACGGTATGATGAAATCAACGTGGTTTCGCATGATGAAAATGCCATCATGTCCACGCCGGTTCAATCGGCATCACAGATCCTGCTGCTCACCAACGATGTAAATGTGGTGGGTATTGATGAAGCCCAGTTTTTTGACGACGAACTGCCTGCTGTTTGCAACCAGCTTGCCAACAGCGGCATCCGGGTGATCATAGCCGGCCTCGACATGGATTATCTCGGCAAGCCCTTCGGCCCCATGCCCGCCCTTATTGCCATCGCTGAAGACGTAACCAAGGTGCATGCCGTTTGCATGAGCTGCGGCGACCTGGCTCAATATACCCACCGGATGGTAAAAGATGACCACCTCGTGATGCTCGGGGAGATGGATTCGTATGAGCCGCTGTGCAGGAGGTGTTACATAGAAAAGACCAGGAATAATGATATTTTGGGCTAAAGCCCTGATACATTTCATTCTCCATTGACCCCGGACTGAAGTCCGGGGCAATAAATACCGTTGTTGAATTGCCCCGGACTTCAGTCCGGGGATTCAGGGAGTCACATGAATCCGGGGCTTTAGCCCCATCATTGCTTAATTATTTTTACTGTTTCTGTTTTGGTTCCTGTTAAAAGGTGTATAACATACATACCTGCCGGCAAGCCCGACAATGATAACTCATGGCTGCGTTCACCGGTCATTTCGTAGGTTAACAATTTTTCACCAAGCATACTGAAGATAACTGCATCTATCTTTCCCTCAGGAGTTTTATCTGAAAACTCAAGAACAAAACTGCCTGAGGTTGGGTTGGGATAAACTTTAAAAGAGGCCCTGTCGATATCCTTCGTTGTTTCCTGCTGGCCGCTAATCACCGCAACCATTGGCGGTGGCTGAATGCCACAGTATTGATTGCTGGTCGTTATATATCCATGCATGTAGCCCCCCGAAGCAACAGAGGATGTTGGCTTGTACAGAATATTGTGCCCGGCAATCATCGTTGCCGATCCGCCACTCTGAACTGCAAAGGCAGTTCCGCTGCCTGCTACGGTTACAGTTTGTGCCGCCCCATAACATTCAACCTGGCCACTGCCGACCGAAACATTCTCAAGTGTTAAGATTGTTGGTACAACCTGAACATTGAATGAAGCGGATTCAGTGCCATTGCCACAACCGTTAATCCCATGAACGCTTATATCTCCTGCAACAGCATTTGCGCCAAAATCAACGAGAATGCTGTTGGTATTTGCTCCTGATGCAATTGTGAATCCTGCAGGTAAACTCCAGGCATAGCCGGTGGCGCCGATAACAGGGCCGACAGAATAACCAACCCCTGTCTGCATTTGTGTCACCTGGCCCGCACCAGTAACCGAACCTGCTGCACCTGGTACTTCGCTGGCGGCAACATTCAACAATGCCGCAGCATTTCCGGGACAACCAGTAGCATTTGAGTAGTTAACCTTTACCCATTGAGCGCCTGGTGTATTCCAGTCAACAACAACCGAATTTCCTGTTGCAGGGCCTGTAATTGTTCCGCCTGAAGAAACTGTCCAGGTATATTCCTGCATGCCAGCCTCTGTTGTATATTCATTTCCGGATGACGGGACACATGCAGTAGCAAGACCTGTCAGTGTCGGAACAGGAACCGGCAACGGATCAACTGTTACCGGAAACACGGTGGAAGTAACCGCGAAACAACCAAATGGATTCGGATAGTTTACCGCAACAGCCTGTAGGCCGGCGGTATTCCACGTAACCATCACAAAATCATCGTTGATGGTGCCACCCGATGTTACAGTTCCACCCGGTGAAACGGACCAGATGTAGTTCTCCTGCCCCCCTTCAGTCGTGTACAATGCACCGGCCGTATTCACACAAACAGGCGTTGTACCTGAAATCGCAGGAGCTGGTAATGGATTCACCATCACATTCTGAAAAGCAGGAATTGCAGCAAAACAACCGAATGCATTGCTGTAATTGACACCGATGGAACCAGCGCCGTCCAAATCCCACCGGACCCCGATTTTAAAAGTTCCGGTTCCTGAAATGATCGTGCCACCAGTTACCGCCCAGTTATAATTAACCTTCCCGGGATCAGTTGTATATGTTTTTATGGTGCCTTCGCATACAAGAGACGGGCCCGAGAGCGACGGTGTGACTGGTATGGGATTTACTGTTACCCCGTAAACGGTTGCAGGAAAATCAGTACATCCGCTCGTAACAATATATTTGATGGAAACTGACTGAGCCCCTGTTGCATTCCATGAAACAGTTATGGAATTGGTGCCGGCTCCAGAAGTAATGGTACCTCCGGCAGTAATTGTCCATAAATATCCCGTCATGCCAGGCTGCGTTGTATAAACATTGCCCGCGGATGCAACACATACTGACGATGCTCCCGAAACGGTTGGAACCGGCAACGGGTTGACTGTTACATTATATATGATTGGTGCAGCAGCAGTACAACTGTTTGAATTGGTATATATCACTGAGATCGTCTGCGGACCAGCAGTATTCCATGTAACAGTAATTGCGTTTGTTCCGCTGCCAGAGACAAGGGTGCCCCCTGAAGACACAGTCCAGACATACCCGGTCATCCCGGGTTGCGTTGTATACACATTTCCTGTGGATGCAGGGCATACGGAAGCCGGACCGGAAATGGCAGGAACAGGCAACGGATTTACAATTACATTATAGACTGTGGATGAAGTCGCAGCGCAGCTGTTCGCATTGGTATAATTGACGGCAACATTCCGCGCTCCGGCAGTATTCCAGGTCACGGTAATGGAATTTGTTCCTGTTCCTGAAGTAATTGTGCCTCCTGCAGAAATGGTCCATAGATATCCTGTCATACCTGCCTGGGTTGAATAACTATTGCCAGCTGAATTTACGCACACCGATGAGGCACCTGAAATAACCGGAACAGGCAAAGGATTCACGGTAACATTATATGTTGCAGGCGAAGCTGCAGCACAACCATTGGCATTGTTGTAATTCACATTGACTGTTTTAGCTCCTGCTGTGTTCCAGGTGACAGTTATCACACTGGTACCGGCACCAGCGGTTATGGTACCGCCTGCTGAAACGGTCCACTGATACCCGGTCATGCCCGTTTGTGTTGAATAGATCTTGCCTGTAGATGCAGCACAAACGTTAGCAGGTCCTGAAATTGCTGGAACAGGTAATGCATTGACTGTAACATTAAACACGGTGGGCGCGGCAGATGTGCAGTTATTTGTGTTTGTGTAATTTACCGTGATTGTCTTTGCTCCCAAGGTGTTCCAGCTTACTGCGATCGCATTGGTTCCTGCACCTGAGTTGATGGTACCGCCTGCAGATACAGTCCACAGATACCCGGTCATCCCGGATTGGGTGGAATAGATGTTTCCGGTTGATGCAAGGCAGGCTGACGCCGGGCCTGAGACAACTGGAACAGGCAGGGGATTAACCGTTACATTGTATTGCGCTGGTATGGGGGCAGTACAACCATTTGCATTGGTGTAGTTCACCGAGACCGTTTTTGCCCCGGAAGTATTCCAGGTAACGGTAACCGAGCTGGTGCCGGCTCCTGCCGTGATGACCCCGCCTGGTGAGACAGCCCAGAGGTAGCCTGTCATGCCGGTTTGAGTGGTATAAACCTGGGCGGGAGCGTTGACGCAAACCGAACTTGCTCCGGAAATAGCAGGCAGAGGTGACGGATTGACGAATACAGTAAACTGTGTATCGGTACTACTTCTGCATCCACGTACATCCGTGTAATTGACCCTGATCCATTGGGCTCCGGTTGAATTCCATTGAACGGTAGCCGTCGGGCTTGTTGTTGTACCGCCGGCGGTAATGAGATTGCCGGGGGAAACACTCCATGTATAGTCGGTTTTACCACTCTCAGTGGTATAAACCCAGCCCTGAGTTCCCGCACATACAGTGGCAGTACCTCCCAGGGTTGGAAGTTGTAAAGGTAAAACAGTCACCGGCAGCGAGGTTCCTGAACCGCTTCCACAGGGATTTGTTCCATTTACACCAATGTTGCCCGTAACCGCAAAACAGGAAAAATTGACCACGATGGTGCGGGTATTTCCTCCTGACACAATTGTAGCGCCGGATGGCAATGTCCAATTGTACCCCAGTGCATTTTTAATCCTCGGAACGGAGTAAACCACCCCGGTGAGCCCTTTTTGAATAATGTCCGGTCCTGTGATAGCGCCTGCTGCATATGGCATGCAATTGGTCACCTGGAACTCATCGGTGAGAACAGAACTGTGCAACTGTTGTGAATCCCTGAAACGGTAATTGACCTTGTGCATGCCCAGGGGCAGGTAGGTTGTTTTCAGTGTGTCAATCATATCCATAAATGGCACACCAGGCTGAACCTGAAGCGTGTCCATCGTTCCGGGATCATCCTTAAACCAGAATTCATAGGCAGCCAGGTTTCTTACCAGGAAGTCACTTTCACTCTTATAAAATATGTAACTTACTACCATGCCCGGTTTAACAGAACCCATGACCCTGAAATGCAAGGTGTGCATGCCTTTTGAAAGGGTGCCCGAATTCAGGTTTACCATGATGTTGGTTGAAGAAACACTGCCCAGGACTGTGGTCACTTTGCCGGCACTGTTATCGTCAAACCAGTATTCATATGCAGTCAGTGTTCCTCCTGACGGCTCCGGACCACTGATATAGAACAAGTTGCTTGTGACCAAACCTGGTCCGGCAGCACTTCTGACCCTGAAATTAAGTGTGTGCAATCCGCCCGGGAGGCCTGCCGCACTGAACATGGTGTTCAGATCCAGTGCGGTTATATTACCCGTAGAAACACTGACCTTCGCCCCGTAATTCTGATCAAACCAATACTCGTAGCCTGAGATCAGGCCATTGACAGTCTGGTTTCCGGCTGGTTTGTAAAACAGGAAGCTGGAAGGAATGGTTTTTTTCAGGGAATCGTCTTTGAACCTGAAACTGATTTTGTGGATACCCGGAAGCAGGGCACCCGCGGGAAATGAAGTGTTCACATCTGCCGTGAAGGCAGGTGTAAGCGCCTGGGAAACATGAGTGGCATAATTATCGTCATACCAGTATTCATACCCGTTAATCTTCGGCACCTGTGCCGGCAGCCATTGCCATAGCAGGATCATTAAACTGAACAAGACCACTGATCTTTTCATAATGAATTTCTTAAAGGATGGAATTTATATGAAAACTGAAGATCAATGATCCTGGGCGGCCGCCTTGAAGTGAACCGGCAACTGGCCGGCTGCATTGGTGGTGCCCGAAACCATTCTCATGCGGTAATGGGGGTTGACCGGAAGCGACCCGTCTTTAAACGGCAAGGGACCGCCATAAATGCCAACATCGGTGCCGTCGGTGCCTGCATTTATTCCCGGACTTGTGGGTTTAAGATGATAGTTTTGTTGAAAAGCAAATGTATTTCCACTCTGATTCTGGAAGATCAGGTTTGCCGCTACATTTTCAATATTGCCTGCAATCGATCCATTTCCATTCGGACTATAATTGGCTTCGCATCCATTATTTCCAAAGAATTGTAAAAAACCATCTTTGAAAAGATTATTAAAGAAGTTATTACCTGTACTGCTGTTGGATGCCACACAATTACCAGCAAAGATGTTATTTGAAAATGTGGAATTATAAACAAAGTTCTCCAAGGCCCTTGAGGCTGTCAGAAAAAGATTATTATTAAAAAGTCCTCCGTTAAAATCACGTAAAACTTGTTCAAATACATTGTTGTTAAATACTGAATGAGAATACCCCCCATCAACCGTATAGTGGATGATGCATTCTCGAACGAGGATATTTGATGATGTGGATGCATTGATAGCATAAGAAAGATTTAGATTATTAACCATGCACCTTGAGATAGAAAAGTACCCGACATTGGTATTTCCTGCATCGGTGCCGAAGGAAATATTTCCGTCAATGGTAACACCCTGGATGAACCCGCTATCAGCACCTGTAACAAAAATGAGATTTCCGAAAAGAATTGTTCTTCCTGAAGTCAAAGCAGAATCAGGATTGATGCCAGACCCATATATCTGGACACGTTTATTAATGATCTGGGAGCCGATGCTCAACGATATCCCAGGCAGGTAAATATTATCTTTATTTGCGGCATGAACAATGGCACTGTCAAGCCTTGTAAAAAATTCGCTGCCCCCGGCGAAATGATCTACGGCGATAAGTTGTTGCGGTTGTGCCATCGCGGTTATACTGCATAATATGATGATGCTGATAATCAATATATTTCTTTTCATGGTGTCATTTTTGGGAATGATGTGAAAACTAAAATATCTGCGTAGGAAGGGATACCGCGTCGACTCCTTTGTTCTGGTATCGTTATGCAAATATATGTTTATATTTAGACTAATTACATTTTATTTCATTCTTCGGATATTTATTTTCATAATTAATACATTACATCCATCTTGATTCATACCCAACTGGCTATAATTTTACATCCGCTTACCAGGCACTCTGTATTTCAGCAAATGTTTTTTTTGTACTTTTGCCATGCTAAATCTTAAATCCTATGAAAAGAATCATCTTCGCCATTCTGGCAATTGTTTTCGTGTTCAATTTAACATCAATGTCTCAAACTAAAACCGACAAAAAAGTGGTAAAATTTGTAATTCACACCGATTTTGGTGATATGCAGGGAGTCCTTTACAATGAAACCCCTCAGCACCGCGACAACTTCGTAAAACTTGTCAAACAGGGATACTACGACGGCACTTTATTTCACCGCGTTATCAACGGATTTATGATCCAGGGCGGTGACCCCGATTCCAAGAATGCAAAGCCGGGACAGGCTTTGGGCATGGGTGGCCCGGGATATACCGTTCCGGCCGAATTCAATCCGGCCATCAAGCACAAAAGAGGCGCCCTCGCAGCCGCAAGAACAGGTGGACCTTCAAATCCGCAGAAAGCTTCATCCGGTTCACAGTTCTATATTGTACAGCCTGAAAACGGAGCCCACTTCCTCGACAATGAGTATACCATTTTTGGGGAAATTACAGAAGGTTTCCCGGTGATTGATAAAATTGCCACAGTTGAAAAAAACCAGTCTGACCGTCCGAACAAGGATGTGAAGATGACCATTAAAATTGTTGAATAAATTCGTGACAGGTGACGTGTGACGCGTGACATGGTGCGTGCAAATAGAACAAGATGATAGAGCGTATTAACCGGCTGCTTGCTGAAATTGAAGCAATAAAAGCCGGAAGCCTGGAGGAAGTTGAACAACTTCGGTTGAAGTACCTCAGTAAAAAGGGGCTGGTTACGGTCATGTTCGACGATTTCAAAACCGTCCCGGCAGAGCTGAAACGCGAAGTCGGGCAACGGCTGAATGAGTTGAAGAACAAAGCCGGCCAGCGTATTGAGGAGCTGAAATCGGGTTTTGACCAGGTTCAGGCATCATCAGCAACCAGTCTTGACCTTACAAGGCCGGTAAACAGCATGCAGCCTGGCACGCGGCACCCGTTATCCATTGTCAGAAACCAGATCATTGAGATCTTTGGCCGAATCGGCTTTACTGTTGCCGACGGCCCTGAAATTGAAGACGACTGGCACAATTTCTCTGCACTTAATTTTACTGCCGACCACCCTGCCCGGGACATGCAGGATACGTTTTTCATTGCAACAAACCCCGATATCCTGCTGCGCACCCACACGTCATCTGTGCAGATCAGGACCATGGAAAACACGAAGCCGCCGATCAGGATGATCTTCCCGGGTCGGGTCTTTAGAAATGAAGCCATTTCGGCCCGTGCCCATTGCATTTTTCACCAGGTGGAAGGCCTTTACATTGATAAAAACGTCTCTTTTGCCGACCTGAAACAATCGCTCATGTATTTTGCCAAAGAGATGTTTGGTGAAAATACGAAGATCCGCCTGCGGCCATCCTATTTCCCGTTTACAGAACCTTCCGGCGAAATGGATGTAAGCTGCCTTATCTGCGGCGGGGTTGGCTGCAACATTTGCAAACATACCGGCTGGGTTGAAATCCTCGGCTGCGGCATGGTTGATCCCAATGCCCTGGAAAACTGCGGTATCGACAGCCAGGCCTACACAGGTTTCGCCTTCGGCATGGGCATCGAACGCATCACCATGTTAAAATACCAGATCAGGGACCTGCGGTTGTTTTTTGAAAACGACGTGCGGTTTTTGCAACAATTTACCGGGTCGTAGAGACGCATTGCAATGCGTCTCTGCAACGGGTTCCGTTAAAATTTATTCCTGCGGAACAATTTCACCAGCAACCAGAATCCAAACAATCCCGCAATGCAAAACACGATGGCGCCGATCCAGCGCGTTTGTTCCCATTGTGAAATGATGGATGCCCCGATGATCAGGGCGGCCAGGACGATGGCGATGGACACCCGTGTGCTGGAAATGTCAAGGTGTTCCGAAAGAGGTTCCAGACCCCTTACCTCTATCTGGGTTTTAAACCGCCCTTCCCTGATTTTGTAAATGATCTCATTCAGGTCGCCAGGCAGTTCCCTGATCAGCTTGTAGTATTCCTTCAGCGAATCAAATACTTCGGAGGCAATCTGCTTCGGGTTGTATTGCTGCGCAATCAGTTTAATGGCGTATGGCTGCATTTCCCGGGCGAAATCAATGCCCGGATACAGCACAACCGCAACACGCTCAATCGCCATCAGTGCTTTAACTAAAAGGTATATTCCTCCCGGGATACGCAACCCGAAGTGAACCAGTATATCCACTGATTCA
The DNA here is from genome assembly GCA_903959905.1 of uncultured Bacteroidales bacterium. GTDB lineage: Bacteria > Bacteroidota > Bacteroidia > Bacteroidales > FEN-979 > CAIVAT01. Next base: position 238,316 of record CAJBYO010000005.1, on the reverse strand, counting down.
TTCATCACCTTGCTGAAATCCATCTCGTCAATGCTGAGGTACTTATAATGCGCCAGCATGTCGCCGATCTGAAATTCAAGCTCCTTTGACCGGGAAAAATTCCGTTTTCCTGAAACAAGCATCAGGGCTTCGGTCATGGCATGGGGGTCACGGTCAAGGTAGCCGAGCACATATTTCCCGAGGAACTGAAGATGCTCTGGCCGGAGTGAACCCATCATTCCAAAGTCAATGAAAGAGATGACATCACCCTCCAGCACGAAAATATTTCCCGGATGCGGATCGGCATGAAAAAATCCGTGGGTGAAAATCTGGTCAAAAACCAGCCGCATGGCCTTGCGCGACAGTACTTCCGGATCATGGCCTGAATTAAGCAGGCTCTCCGTGTCGCTCACCTTGATACCCCTGATAAACTCTTCCACCAGGATCCGGCGGGTAGTATACTGTGAATAAACCTTCGGGACTTTAATATCCGGATCGCTTTTAAAGCAATAGCTGAACCGGAGGATGTTTGCGGCCTCGTGATGAAAATCAAGCTCCTTGGCAATTGTTTTTCCGAACTCCTTCACCACACCGGTGAGGTTGATCGCCTCCATTTCGGGATTGTGGCGTTGCATCCTGCCTGCGAAGAAATTCATCAGGTTCAGGTCAAGTTCAATCTTTTTATCAATCCCGGGGCGTTGAATTTTAACACATACTTCCTCGCCGTTCAGGAGCACTGCACGGTAGGTCTGGGCCATGGAGCCTGAAGCAAGCCGGGTGGTATCAAACTCGCGGAAAAATTCACCCACAGGCCTTCCAAGTTCCTTCTCAATCTCGCGGATGGCCAGTTCATCGGGGATGGGCTGCGCCTCATCCTGCAACTTTTTCAACTGTTCGCGCAGTTCCTCAGGCACAATATCGGGTCGGTCGGCCAGGATCTGTCCGAATTTGATGAAGGTGGGACCCAGTTCCTCCACAGCCATCCGGATTCTTTCCCACTGGTTATAGCGTGCAATGCGTGCCAGCCGTTTTTTGGAAACAAAAAACCTTCCAAGCCCTGAATTGGTCACCCATTCGCTCAGTCCGTATTTTACGACGATGCCGATGATTTCCCGTGCACGTCCGATTTCATGAACTGCCAAACCGATCTTTGTAAGTTTCACGGTTGAAAAATTAAGTACCGGTTATTTTTTTGGACTGGCTTTTGCCTTTTTTACAGCCTTAGGGACAGACTTGGCTTTGACTGGCGCCTTGCCACCTGATTCCAGCTTTTTGATCCGGTCTTCAAGCTTTTTCAGATCATCCTTTGTAACCACATTCATCTTTTTCAGGGTGCTTTTCACAAGGCCCTGCAAATCTGCTTCAACCGTTTTTTTGGCCTCTTCAGATTTTTTCAGCAGATGTTCATAAAGCTTTTTCGCTTCTTCCTTTGTGAGTTTGTTCTCCTTTGCAAGGTCCTTGGCAGCCTGGGCAAGCTTTTCTGCATTCATAAATGCAACATCAAGACCTTTGTCGATTGTTTTCTTCAAATCTTCAAACATGGTAGGTTCCTCCTATTTTTTAGTAATTGAGTATTTGATCCTGGTCTCTTTCATGATGGTCATGAGATGGAGTTCCAGATCAGTGAGCATAAGTTCGTAGTTTTTAATGGTTTCAAACCTGACTTCAAAGGCAGTTAATACACTCTGAACCCCCTTAATCTTACTGAGAAGCTGTTCTTTCTGCGCCTTTTTAAACGGCCCTTCCACCAGCAGGATAAAGTCGGTTTGCTTCAGCTCAGGCATCAGGATGGCCTCCTGGCTGCGGTTTCCCAGCAAATAGTAGGTGTTGAAACAATCTTCGTCGCGGCAGAAATAAAAGGAATAACCCTGGAAATCATCCATTTTTACAAATGACAACTCAAACCGTTGATTGATGTGATAAGAAAGCCTGTAATCCTTTAGATGGCAGGAGATACCAAAAAGGGTAAAAAGGGTGGGTTCTGATCTTGTTTCAAGAACAATTTTTTTTGCCATGGCAAGGCTCTTTGCAAGATTTTAACAAAGATAGCCATTCTCAGGTCAAAGGTCAATGGTTTCCCCATTTATTTTTTGCCATGATTTTTCGGCAGCATTCTGTTCCGCCCCTTTAATGGAATAATCCTGTCCGCGGGCAATGGCTTCCCCTTCAACAAGGAGTTCTACGATATACTGTTTTTTATACCCGGTACCAACTTCGTCAACCACCATAAACTGGGTTGACTTCTTTTCACGCTGGGCCCATTCGATGATTTTGCTTTTAAAGTTCACCTCCTGGTTTACGAGTTCATCAATATTGAAATAGCGGCTGATGATCCTGTCGAGAATTGTTTTCCGTGTAAAGTCATATCCCTTATCGAGGTACATGGCCCCGATAAGCGCTTCAAAAGCATCTCCCATGAACGACCTGAAGGTGCCGGCCGATGAATTGTCAAGCTGGATCAGCTGATCAAGTCCCATTTTCTGTGACAGTTTGTTCAGCATCACCCGGCTCACGATCTTTGACCGCATCTCCGTCAGGAACCCCTCGTCTTTGGTTGGGAATGTTTTAAAAAGGTAATCAGCTGCCACAGCATCAAGGATGGCATCGCCAAGGAATTCGAGGCGTTCGTTATTGATCCTGATCCCGTTGTTTGTTTCCTGTGTAGCCGATTTATGCAGAAATGCCAGGTGATACAAATAAATATTCCCGGGCTTGTACCCAAGAATACTTTTTATTGCCTGTTTAAGTTGTTTATCGGATGAAAACTCAGCGCCAACCGGTTTATTCCGTCTGAAAATCAAGGTTATGTTATCCCTTATATTTTGTGAAGATAACGGTGGCATTGTGGCCGCCAAAACCAAATGTGTTGCTCAGTGCATAGTTCACAACCCGGTGCTGCGCCTTGTTGAAGGTGAAGTTCAGGGGGGCGATATCGGGATCATCCGTGAAATGGTTGATGGTTGGAGGAATGATATCATTCCGCACAGCAAGGAGTGTCGCAATTGACTCAACAGCCCCGGCGGCGCCCAGCAGGTGCCCGGTCATGGATTTGGTTGAGTTGATGTTGACGTTTTTGGCATGTTCCGCAAAAAGACTGACAATCGCTTTTGGTTCAGCAATATCGCCTGCCGGTGTGGATGTGCCATGTGTGTTAATGTGTTGAATGTCTTCAATGGTGATGCCTGCATCCGAGAGGGCTGTACGCATCGACAGGATAGCCCCGAGTCCCTCCGGGTGCGGTGCCGTCATATGGTGTGCATCTGCGGAGAGTCCTCCGCCAACGATTTCGGCATAGATCTTTGCACCCCGTGCTATGGCATGCTCAAGTTCTTCAAAAACAAGCGCACCAGCCCCTTCGCCCATCACGAACCCGTCGCGGTCTTTGTCAAACGGACGGGAAGCAGTTAACGGGTCATCATTCCGGGTTGAAAGAGCGTGCATGGCGTTGAATCCGCCAAGCCCGACAGGTGTAATGGCCGCTTCTGAACCCCCGGCGATGAATGCGTCAGCTTTGCCCAGGCGGATGTAGTTGAATGCATCTACCAGCGCATTGGCTGAAGATGCGCAGGCTGAAACCGTGGCAAAATTCGGCCCGTGAAATCCATATTTCATGGAGATGTGGCCGGCCGTAATGTCGGAGATCATCTTCGGAATGAAGAACGGGTTGAACCTTGGAGTTCCGTCGCCCAGCGCAAATGCGGTCACTTCGCTGGCAAACGTTTCCAGTCCGCCAATTCCTGAAGCCCAGATAACCCCGATACGATCGAGGTCAATTGCTGCCAGGTCAAGGCCGGAGTCAATAAAAGCCTCGTCAGCACAAACGATTCCAAAATGAGAACAACGGTCGTACTTCCTGACCTCTTTACGGTCAAAGTAGTTATCCGCGCTGAAGTTCTTCACTTCACAAGCAATCTGAGTCTTGAATTTGGAGGCATCAAACCGTGTGATAGGCCCGGCACCGCTCACTCCATTGATCAGGTTGTTCCAAAATTCCTGAACGGAATTCCCGATGGGTGTAAGCGCTCCAAGACCAGTTACTACAACTCGCCTTAATTCCACGTTTTACGATTTTAGGTTCATTGGTTAATGGATAACCCCGCTGAGTGCGGGGTTAAAATTCCTTAAATTAATCCCGGAGAAACCTCCGGGAATAGCCTTGCCAGTTGGCAAATCTATTTGGTGTTATTCTCAATGTAGGCGATGGCTTCTCCAACCGTGCTGATCTTTTCGGCCTGATCGTCAGGAATGGCAATATCGAATTCTTTTTCGAATTCCATGATCAGTTCTACGGTGTCAAGTGAGTCAGCACCAAGGTCATTGGTGAAGCTAGCTTCGATGGTTACTTCACTCTCATCAACACCAAGCTTATCAACGATGATAGCTTTTACTTTTGCTGCAATGTCAGACATGTTAATTGTTTTTTGGTTAAACGAGTGCAAAGAAAAGAATATTCTTCCATCCAAGCAACATAATTTAAGAATTTTTAACAATTATAAAATCCATGCCATTGGTATTGTGAATGTTAGAAATTTTGTAAGGGTTCTATATTCAGACTTGAAAACCCTTTTTTATTTTGCATCAGCATTTTATGACGATAAACCGTTAGGTTTACTCAATTGATCGGGGGGGTTTTGTACTTTTGCGGGTCAACATTCATTTCGATATGCCACGATTAGCTGTGTTTGCCTCCGGTAACGGCTCAAATGCCCAAAGAATTGCTGAATATTTTTCAGGACACCCCTCTGTTTCCGTCTGTCTTGTTTTGTCGAACAAACCGGACGCATTTGTGCTGGAACGTGCCGTTAAACTTGGCATTCCAACCATGGTCTTCAACCGGGACTCCTTTTATGAGACAGGCCAGGTTCTTGAAACGCTGAGATCATACCGCATTGATTACCTGGTCCTGGCCGGTTTCCTCTGGCTCATTCCTCAGAAGATCATTTCAGCCTTCCCCGGAAAAATACTGAACATCCACCCTGCCCTGCTGCCCGGGTTCGGCGGCAAAGGCATGTACGGAATGAAAGTTCACCAGGCTGTTATTGATTCCGGTGAACATGAATCCGGCATCACGATTCACTATGTAGACGAGAACTATGACGAGGGGCGAATCATTTTCCAGGCGAAATGCCCCGTTTCCGAAGATGATACCGCAGAGAGCCTGGCAGAAAAAGTTCATGAACTGGAGTATAGATGGTTTGCGGAGGTGATTGAGGGGGTGGTGGGGCGTGACGGGTGACGCGTGACAGGTGACGGGTGACGGGTGACGCGTGACAGGTGACGGGTGACAGGTAAAAAAAAGGGTCATGAAAATCATGACCCTAAAAAACCAATAAACAAATTCTGCTTCAGTACGCGGCATTTGTTGTTTGCTCAGAACAACTGCCTGAAATATTTTTAAATAAACTTGCAGTGCAAAATTACGCCAATACTGCATGCTAATCTGTTAAAGAATATTAATATACGTTAAAAATTGTTAAATCGGCAGGCCCATTTTTTGATACCTTTGCGTAAATGAACAAACGGATCATCATATTTACAATCATCGCCATGACGTTTGCCCTGATCGGGCTGATGGGCATCCAGATTTACTGGATACAGAGCGCCTCTGCCATCAAAGAGGCCAATTTCAGGCGAAGTGTGAATGAATCCATGGTAAAGGTTGTACAGAAAGTGGAGCGGATGGAGCGCACAAAGGCGATGCTGGTCAACCAGTACGAAGGTATGCTCAACTTTAACAGGCACCTTCCCTACGACAGCATTCTGACCACCAGCGACCTTGATTCCCTGATCCGCCTGCAACTCAACATCAGGGGTGTGGATACCCGGTATGAATTCTGCATTTACAAACCTGAACGCCAGGAGTTCCTGATGGAGAAGTCGCCCAACTTCCGCAACGAACTGATTGAAAAAGGAAATGCCTTTATCCTGTTTCAGACAGATATTTATACCAGCCCTGAATACCTGCTGATCTATTTCCCCCGTGAAAAGCAGTTCCTGCTCACTGAACTCTGGGGTATGCTGCTCATTTCGATCATCCTGATCATTGTCATTGTGTATTCGTTCACCTATACGATTGCTACGATTTTCCGACAGAAGAGGCTTTCCGAGATGAAGAATGATTTCATCAACAACATGACCCATGAGTTTAAAACCCCGATCTCCACGATTGCTCTTGCCTGTGAAGCACTGAGCGACAAAGACCTCCGCGGGTCGGGGGAGATGCTCGACAGCTACTTGTCGATGATTGAGGAAGAGAACAAGCGCCTTGCAGGCATGGCAGAGAAGATCCTGCAGACGGCAGTGATTGACAAGGGCCAGCTGAAGATGAACCGGGAAACCATCAACCTGCACGAGATCATTGCCGATGTAATCAAGAACCTGAGGATACAGGTGGAGATCAAAGACGGTGAGATCAAGCGAAGATTCAAGGCAACAAGGCCGTTGATCGAAGGCGACAAGGTTCATGTAACCAACCTGATATACAACCTGCTCGACAATGCCAACAAATATTCTCCCAAAAAACCCGCCATCCGGATCATCACAGAGAATACGGGCAGCGGGGTAACCATCACGATTGAAGACAACGGGATCGGCATCGGGAAAAACGAGCAGAAAAAGATATTTGACAAACTCTACCGCGTACCCACCGGCAACATCCATGAAGTGAGGGGGTTCGGACTGGGTCTGAGTTATGTGAAAGCCATCGTGGAAGAACATCACGGGAAGATCAGCCTGGAAAGTGAACCGAACAAGGGCAGCAGGTTCAAGGTGTTCCTTCCATTCGTGATAAAAGAATAAATCGTATCTTGCCCGAACTTTAGAAAACATCCGATGGATAAGAATCAAACACGACTATTGCTGGCAGAAGATGACCGTAACCTCGGAAATATCCTGAAAAACTACCTGGAAGCAAAAGGCTATGCAACCACCCTTTGTGTCAACGGGCAGGAAGCCGTTGATTTCTTTTTGCGGAAAGAGTTTGACATCTGCATCCTTGACATCATGATGCCGGTGAAAGACGGATTCACGGCGGCGACAGAGATCAGGGCCGCTAACCGGAAGGTGCCCATCCTGTTCCTGACAGCGAAAGCCCTGCAGGAAGATAAACTGAAAGGATTTGAAATCGGGGCCGACGACTACATCACCAAGCCATTCAGCATGGAAGAACTGCTGCTCCGCATGCAGGCCATTCTGCGCCGAACCGATGACACCCTGAAATCCACCGCCAGCGATAACCTCTATACGATTGGCAATTATACCTTTGACTTCAACCGTCAAACCCTCATCATCCGCAGCAAGGAGCAGAAACTGACATCAAAGGAGGCCGGACTGTTAAAACTGCTTTGCACCCACGCCAACGACGTTCTTGACCGCCACACTGCCCTGAAGGAAATATGGAATGACGACAGTTATTTCAATGCACGCAGCATGGACGTATACATCGTCAAACTTCGGAAGTACCTTAAAGATGATCCTCGTGTGGAGTTGCTCAATGTGCATGGGGTTGGTTTTAAGCTTGTGATGAATACCTGAAATCAAACAGCGAAATGGTGAAATGGTGAATGAGCGAAAGGGAGGAAAGTGAGGAAGAGTGTTACTCAACTGTATATTGTGCCGACGCCGATCGGAAACCTGGAGGATATTACGCTTCGGGCATTGCGTATTCTGAAAGAAGTTGATTTCATTCTTGCAGAGGACACACGTACTTCGGGAAACCTGCTTAAACACTATGGCATTGAAAAAAAGCTGGTGCCCCATCATCTTTTCAACGAACACAAAACCATTGAAAACATCCTTGAGCGGCTGAGGGGCGGTGCTACCTGCGCCCTGGTAAGCGATGCTGGTACCCCGGCAATTTCCGACCCCGGATACCTCCTTGTGCGGTCATGCATTGAGGCAGAGCTGCAGGTGGAGTGCCTTCCCGGGCCTACAGCATTTGTTCCTGCACTGGTCAACTCGGGCATCGCCTCCGATCATTTTGTGTTTGAAGGGTTCCTGCCGCACAAGAAAGGGAGGCATACCAGGCTCACAGCCCTGGCCATGGAAGAGAAAACCATGATCTTCTACGAATCACCCCACCGCCTGGTCAAAGCACTTACACAGTTCACCGAATATTTCGGAGAAGACCGCCATGCCTGCGTTTCCAGGGAGCTGACAAAGATCTTTGAAGAAAACATCCGCGGATCACTTAAGGAACTTATTGCTTACTTTAATCAAAAAACTGTAAAAGGCGAAATCGTTATCATCATCGCCGGAAAAACTTAACCAATTCCCCACTTTGCATTTTGAAATTTAATATCCATGTGCGGCCGTTACTCATTCGCCATCGAAGATGACCTAATCCTGCAGCGGTTCGGGATCAGGGTGCGCACAGCCATTTACAAGGCCAATTACAACTGCTCACCCACTCAAACCCTGGCCGTTATCACCAACGAAGCCCCCGACACGCTCAACTTTTTCCGTTGGGGGCTGGTTCCGTCGTGGGCGAAAGACCGCACCATCGGGAACAAATTAATCAATGCCCGGGCTGAAACACTGACGGAAAAACCCTCCTTCAGATCTGCATTCCGCGATAAAAGATGCCTCATCCCGGCAACAGGATTTTACGAATGGAAACATGTTCAGAAAGAGGGAATGAAAACCAAAGCGGCAATACCTTTTCAAATAGGACTGAAAAACGGTGATGCATTTTGCTTTGCCGGATTGTGGGATCAATGGGTATCCGGCGACGGGGAGATTCTCCGCTCATTCACCATCATTACCACCAGCCCCAACGAACTGGTACGTGAGATCCACGACCGCATGCCGGTGATCCTGCGCAGGGACGACGAGCAGCGATGGATTTCACCCGGCCCCGACCCTTCACTCGTTGAATTGCTGAAGCCATTTCCTGAAGACCTGATGGAATCACAGCAGGTAGCCAAACTTAAAATTTCGGAATCTCCTTCTTTATTTACAGGGCCTCCATGAAAGCCTCCAGGTATTTTTCAATATACACCTGCTTTGACATGGCCCTGTACTGCATGACGAACCTGGGATGTTCCAGGGCAATGATCTTTTTGAAGAACCCCTTTTCATCATTCAGCCGGCGAAGAAATTTTTCATTCTTTCCCTTGCCAAAACAGAAACACAGGTCAGTGCTGACGCCCATTGCGACCTGTTTTTGAATATTCTCTACAATGAAATTATAGATTGAGGGGTGATGGTACAGGGCAGGCCCTTTGCCTGCCTTATCATAATAATTGAAATTCAACTCCTTCCCCTTAGGCCCTGTGGCAGTAAAACCCAGCGGACAAACCGAATTGATGTAAAACTTCCGGTAAAAAGCTTCGGCCCCTCCAAAGGCGTCAACCACCTCATACACAAAAACAGATGAAGGTTCATGTTTCAAATCACCGTGAAACTCAAGATTGCATTTCTCAATCAGCCTCTTCGGATCTGTGAATGGAATTCCGGTAACCCCGGCGCCAAATCTCCCGGGATTTATACCAAGTATGAGGAAACGAATATCCTGATCACTGTAGTATTTCCGGTAAAAAACGGATGATCCCGGCATGGTCTGGTCATTGTCCTTAAAAGGGTTCATGACCTGAATGCCTTCAGGCAGACTCTCCTGGAAATCAAGGTGCTGATTGAATTCAATCACCCGGTCGGCGAATGTTGTCATTTACTTAAGGGTTGAGATATAGAGGTCTTCCACCTTCTTCCTTGCCCAAGGTGTCTTTCGCAGGAAAGTCAGGCTTGACTTCATGCTCGGGTTTTCAAAAAAACAATTGATCCTGATCATCTTGTACAAATCTTCCCACCTGTAAAGGGTTAACAGGTGCTCCAGGATCATCTCCAGCGTTTTCCCATGCAGCGGGTTATTTGGCTGCCCATTCGTCATTCGTCATTCTTAATTTGTCATTAAATCAACAGGCCGCACCCCCTCACATCCGACGCCTCAAACCGGCCAAGCACCTCAAACTGCCCGTCATAATGCATGCGTCCGAGATCCTGTGTGGCAATGAAACTGCAGGAGTCCTGGTTTGCCAGGTCAATGATGTTGATACCCCCGTTTTCTGATGGGCCGAGATAACTCAGCGGATCATTCGGATCGCGGATGAGCACCTTCATCCATGGCGGTGTTGAAAAACGTCCCTCTCCCTGCGACCATGCCTGCGACAACAGTTCCGTCATGCCATATTCTGAATGGACCTGGTCGAGCCCAAAAGCAGGGCATAGCAAGGAATGCAACTCATCGCGCGTGATCTCGGTCCGGTGTCCTTTCATCCCGCCGGTCTCAATCACGATAAGCGGGGAATAGTCGCCCGGATATTTTGTGGCGAAGTCAACAAGCGCATAGGTAAGCCCGATTAAAACCATCTTTTTGTTGCGTGCCCTCCGCTGACTCAAACGGGCGCTCAGCCCGGTGTGGTTGGCCAGGAAAAACCCGTTTTCCGGGCTGCTGCTCAGGTCCATCAGTTTCTCGATCATGTAAACCAGTGATGAGTCGGGCGCCTGTTCGGGTGTAGGTGTTAGTGCAAGAAACTGCACGTCGGCCGGATCACCGTAAATGAGTTCAAAACCCCGGATAAACGACCGGCGGTACATCCCCAGGTCGGTAACCAGGTGCCGGCTGCGCACCATCCCGGTGGTTCCGCTGCTGCGAAAAACAGCCTGCGGTGGCATGTTGCCACATACCACATCATGTGTTTTAAAAAATTCAATGGGAAGGAAAGGAATGTCCTCCAAACGGGTCACCCCGGCCGGGGCCACTTTGCGTGCATCTACGAATTCATGATACACTGCGTTGCGGGCGTACTGATCCCTGAACAATTCCAGCGCAAAAACGGTAAACTCCCGCTCCGACTTTATTCCGAATATTTTATCTCTTGATTCCATGTAAATAACTTTTTACAGATATTTGCTTCCGTCCACCCCTGTTTGCATGTCGACCTGCTTCCCCACCACTTTTTTTTGTACTTTTACAGCCTGTAAAGGTACTGAATAAAGATCGAACCGGTAATGATGTTTTATCGCCGCACAAAGTGTTTTCCCTCTCATTTTTCAATTGCCATGATTGGTCTGTTCATCATGCTGTCGTCATGCATGAAACAGGAAAAATATCCCGATATCCCTGAAATTGCATTTCAGAGCTTCACCGCCGAATTTGATTCGGGGCTTTACGCCAAAAGAGGGTTTCTTACCATTTCATTCAAGGATGGGAATGGTGACATCGGGTTGAGGCAGGATCAGACTGCACCCCCTTTTGATACTGCCGGTAACTATTATTACAATTACATCATTGATTATTACGAAATGCAGAACGGGCAATTTGTGAAAGTTGACCTTGATCCTTCCTACAATGCCCGGATCCCTTACCTTACCCCGTATGATGTCAACAAATCTATCAAAGGGATCATTGTTGACACTTTGCTTCTGAATCCAATGCCGCTGCACGACACTGTCAAATTTAAATTCTTCATCTATGACAGGGCGCTGAACAAGAGCAACGTTGATTCCACGCCTCCCATCATTCTCAGAAGACATTAACGGCGAATGGAGAGGATTTACGCCGACCGGAAATACATCATCATCGGGTTTTTCCTGCTGATCGGCCTTTTCTTCCTGGCCAGGTTGTTTTATGTCCAGATCCTGGTTGACAAATACATTCTTTCCGCCAACAACAATGTACTGCGGTATGTGACCCAGTACCCTGCCCGCGGGCTTGTTTTTGACCGCAACGGCAAACTGCTTGTTTACAATGAAGCAGCCTACGACCTGATGGTGATCCCCCGGCAGGTGAAGAACCCCGACACGATGGCACTTTGCCACCTGATCGGGATCGACAAACAGGAATTTATCAACCGGTTGCAGAAAGCCAGGAATTATTCACCTTACCGTCCCTCCATTTTTGAAGCGCAGATAACCCGCGACAGTTACGGATTCCTGGAGGAGAAGCTCTTCCTGTTCCCCGGATTTTATGTGCAGCCGCGTACCTTGAGAAAATATACCTATCCGGTTGCCGCCCATGCATTCGGATACATCGGCGAGGCCGGCCCGGATGTGATTGAAAAGAATCCCTATTACCGTTCCGGCGACTATATCGGCATCAACGGGATTGAGAAATCCTATGAGGACATTCTGCGGGGCAGAAAAGGCATGAAAATCAGGGTGTTTGATGTTCTTAACCGGGATAAAGGCAGCTTCAGGGAAGGGAAATACGATACAACCTCGGTAGCCGGAACAGACCTCTACTCTTCGCTTGATGCTGAATTGCAGGAATACGGGGAACTGCTCATGACCAATAAAAAAGGCAGCATTGTGGCCATTGAACCGCAAACCGGGGAGATCCTGTGCATCGTAACCAGTCCGTCGTACGACCCGAACCTGCTGGCAGGCAACATAAGGAAGAAGAACTACACAAAACTGCTGCAGGACACGGTATATGTTCCCCTGTTCAACCGTGCGCTGATGGCCATGTACCCTCCCGGTTCAACATTCAAACTGGTGGATGCACTGGTAGGCCAGCAGGAGGGGGTTCTTTTCCCTGATACCCGGTATGGCTGCGGGGGTGGTTTTTCGCTTGGGAACGGCAAAAAAGTTGGATGCCATCCGCATCCCTCACCGCTTGATCTCATCGGGGCCATCCAGACTTCATGCAACGCCTATTTCTGCAGGGTTTTCAAGTCAATTATTGACAAGAAATCGTATCTGAACACCCGCCAGGCTTACGAAACCTGGCGTAAGGAGGTGATGAGCTTTGGTTTTGGGAAAAAGCTGGGGGTCGACATCCCGGGCGAACTGAACGGGAATATTCCAACACCCTCCTATTACGACCGTTACCATGGTGTGAACCGATGGCGTGCAATGACCATCATTTCATTGGCCATCGGCCAGGGAGAAATCGGCATCACACCCATGCAACTTGCAAACCAGGTGGCCCTGATATCCAACAGGGGCTGGTTCTACACACCGCACATCATACGGGCAATTGGTCGGAAAGACAGTCTCAACAAGGCATACAGCACCAAACGCCATGTGATGGTTGATCCCCGGTATTTTGATGTGGTCATTGAAGGGATGGCGAATGTTGTCACCGGCGGCACCGGCAGAGGTGCTAAAATTGACAGCATAGAGATGTGCGGGAAAACAGGAACAGCACAGAACCCCCACGGCAAGAACCATTCGCTCTTTATCGCCTTCGCCCCAAGGCAAAATACTAAAATCGCCATATCAGTTGTGGTGGAAAATTCGGGAACCGGCGCATTGTGGGCCGCCCCCATCGCCAGTTTAATGATCGAAAAATACCTCAACAAATCTGTCAAACGAAAAGATCTTGAAGAGCGTATGATCAGTGGGAATCTTATAAACGGAAAACAACCTGAAAGTGAGAGAGGACAAGGGAATATTTTACCGGATTGATTGGGTGGTGGTAGGGCTCTACCTGGCGCTGGTCTTCATTGGATGGCTGAATATTTATGCTGCCGTTTACAATGAAAGCCACAACCACATTGTTGACCTTACCCAAAAGTATGGCAAGCAGATGATTTTCATTATTGCTGCCATTTTCCTGGCGCTCGGGATCCTGATCATTGACCCGAAATTCTTTTCACAGTTTGCCTGGTTTATTTACGGTTTCTTCCTTTTTATGCTTGTAGTTGTTATTTTTTCAGGCCGGGAGGTTGCAGGATCAAAAGGGTGGTTTGCCATTGGCGGTTTTGGAATTCAACCGGCTGAATTTGCCAAGATGGCTACTGTGCTGGCACTGGCCAAATACCTTGGCACACTGGATGTAAGCATTGCCAAATTCCGGAGCGTTGCGATTGCCTCAGCCATCATCCTCGTCCCCGCAGTGGTTGTTTTACTGCAACACGATACGGGCTCAGCCATCGTATTCCTGGCACTGGTGATCGTTCTTTACCGGGCCGGGCTTACCGGGCTGATCCCCCTTGCATTCATTGTTCTCCCGGTGCTGGGCATCCTGGCGCTGGTTGTCTCCAAACTCATTCTTGTGGCTATATTGCTGCTGGTAGCCGGGGGTGTTTATTTTTTCAGCAACAGGAAGATGCGAACCATCCTGCTTATCAGCGCGATATTCCTGAGTTCCGTGGGGTTTGTGTTCTCGGTTGATTACAGTGTTAACCATATCCTGGAACCGCATCAAAGGAACCGTATTCATGTACTGCTGGGGCAGGATGTTGACCTGAAGGGTGCGGGGTATAACGTAAACCAGTCGCTGATTGCCATCGGCTCCGGAAGGTTCTTCGGGAAAGGATTCCTGCAGGGCACACAAACAAAATACAACTTTGTTCCCGAGCAAAGTACCGACTTTATTTTTTGTACCGTGGGAGAAGAATGGGGTTTCCTTGGTTCGGCCATCCTGCTGATCCTCTACATGAGCCTGTTTATTCGCGTCATCCTGATGGCTGAACGACAGCGATCGCGGTTCAGCCGGTTTTACGGATATGGCGTGGCTTCCATCCTGTTTTTTCACTTCGCCATCAACATCGGGATGACATTGGGGCTTGTGCCAGTAATCGGGATCCCGCTTCCGTATGTGAGTTACGGTGGATCTTCTTTATGGGCGTTTACGGTTTTATTGTTTATTTTTATCCGCCAGGACTCCTATCGCTATGAACTCGTTTGATCCATGCCGGTAAAGCAAAAAACAAAACAGCCAGTCAGGACATTCCATGTCAAGAATATGACCTGCAGTTGTTGTGTGCATCTTTTGCGCAAGGAGTTCACCATGGAAGGAATCGAGATCATCGACATAAAACTCGGCACCATCACCCTTGCCCATGATCCGAAAAAAGTGCCCTGGAAAAGGATTGAAGGAATTCTGGAAGGCTATGGATTTGAGATCATTGTTGACAAGGAAAAGATGATCGTTGAACAAATCAAACAGGCTGTGATCGACCTGGTGCACAACTCCACCTACAATGCGATGGTGCGTAACTCCGATTACCTGGTGGAAAGGTTCGGAATGTCTTATCCCTATATCTCAACCCTTTTTTCAAAACATGAACCAAATACCCTTGAAAAATTCACCATTCATCAAAAAATTGAGAAGGTTAAAGAACTTATCGAGTACGGGGACCTTACACTCAGTGAGATTGCTTACATGATGGGTTACAGCAGTGTGCAATACCTTTCCACACAATTCCGGTCGGTCACCGGCATTTCCGTAACAGATTACAAGGCCAATCCTTTTCAACTGCGGAAAGGCATTGACCAGTTAGAGTAGATTACCAGTCTCTGGCCCTGTTAACTGATTACTAATATGCAAACTTGTCAATGTTACAATCTGAATGTCAGCACCAAAACATATTTGTTCAATAAATTTGCAGGAAAACGCTGCATTGGGTATCCAATGTTTTATTAACCCGGGCAATGACCGTGATCCATCAAATGCGTTCAAACTTCATGAAATATAAAATTTTATACAAGGTTTTTATAATTTCGTAACACTGTGGAGGCGGCACTGTTGTAATATTGCATTATTAAAAACAAACCGTGGAGACGCTACGGTGCGTCTCTGCAAAATGATAAAAAAATGAAACTACAAAAAAATGTTGCCATCAGTGAAGCCGGTTTGCTTTTCAACCCGGTAACCGGTGAATCATTCTCAGTGAATCCGATCGGAATAGAAATCCTCAACCTGATCAGGGATGAGAAATCCCAGGATCAGATCAGCCTGGCGATCCTTGACAAATACTCTACAGACAAGGCCACTTTTGAGAAAGACTATACCGATTTTATCGGAATCCTTGAACATCATAACCTCCTGGAACGAAATGAAAAAACGAACGCTTAATATAGGTGTCACCGGGCTGAATGCCATCGATTCGCCGGGACCCGGTGTTTCGGTGATCAGGGCTCTGCGGGAAGCCAGCTCTTTTGATGTCCGCATCATCGGGCTTTCCTATGAATCGCTGGAACCCGGCATCTACATGCACGATATTGTCGACCGCACCTACTCCATCCCCTATCCCGGGGCAGGGGTAGATACGCTGCTGGCCCGTCTTGAGTACATCCACGACAAGGAAAAGCTGGATGTGATCATCCCGAACTTTGATGCCGAACTCTATCCGTTTATTAAACTGGAACAGAAACTCAAATCAATGGGTATTCACATGTTTTTACCCACCCTGCACCAGTTTGAGGAACGTCACAAAGTAAACCTCAATGATTTCGGCAAGAAATACGGGATCAATGTACCGAAGAGCAAAGTGATCTATGACCTGAATACGGTACACAGCCTTCCGTCGGAGTTCTCTTTTCCGATGATCGTCAAGGGAAAATTTTACGATGCCTCCATCGCCTACAGCATTGAACAGGTGAAGAGTTATTTCAACAAGATCAGCGCGAAATGGGGACTACCGATCATCATCCAGGAGTTCATCCATGGTACCGAATTCAATGTGACCGGGTTGGGCGACGGCAATGGAAATACCATGGCAGCTGTTCCCATGCGAAAACAGTACATCACCGACAAGGGAAAAGCCTGGGGCGGCATTTCAATTTCCGATGAGAAAATGCTCGAAATGACCAGGAAGTTCCTGAAGAATACCAAATGGCGCGGGGGTTTTGAACTGGAACTTATGAAAAACAAAGACGGTGAACTGTACCTCCTTGAAATCAACCCGCGCCTTCCAGCCTGGATTTACCTTGCTGTTGGCGTTGGGCAGAATATCCCTGAAGCACTTGTCAACCTGGCAATGGGAGAAAAAGTAAAACCGTTTGCCAGTTATGATGTTGGAAAAATGTTCATCCGGTATGCCTGGGACATGATCGTTGACAGGGAGGAGTTTGAGCAGATCAGCATTTACGGGGAACTCTGAAGAAATGGTGAAATGGTAAGATGGTGAAATAGCGAAGTAGTGAAATAGCGAAATAGCGAAATAAAAAAAGATAGCATGAATAAGATTAGATATGAACGGCCGGTGATTAAGAAACTGGAAACCGGTATGCCGAATAAATTCGGAACAAGAACAGAATATGTGGCCATGACGCATATTGACGGGAATGCAGTGAAAGACCTGATAAAAGAATATGGTTCGCCATTGTTCATCCTGTCGGAAAAGACCATACGAAGTACGATTACCAGGGCCAGGAAGGCATTTGAAACCCGCTACCCCAAGGTTCAGTTTGCATGGTCGTACAAAACCAATTATCTCAATGCTGTATGCAGCATATTCCACCAGGAAGGGTCATGGGCTGAAGTGGTGTCAGGATTTGAATATGACAAGGCAATAAAACTGGGTGTCGATGGCAGGAAGATTATCTTCAACGGCCCTGAGAAAAGTATGGAAGACCTCACCAAGGCCATCAATAATGACTCGCTGATTCACATTGACCACCTGGATGAGCTTTATTCCATTGTCGAGCTTGCTGATGAATTAAAAAAACACCCGCGTGTTGCCATCAGGGTAAACATGGATACCGGTGTATACCCTATGTGGGACCGATTCGGTTTCAATTACGAAAACGGCCAGGCATGGGATGCAATCAACAAGATCATGCATTCGGGCAAGATGGAACTGGTTGGATTGCATGCACATATCGGGACTTTTATGCTTTCACCCTTTGCTTATGGCATTGCCGCATCAAAACTTGCGGAACTGGCACTTTCCATAGAACAGAAATTCAAACACGAAATTAAATATATTGACCTGGGAGGCGGATTTGCATCAAAAAACACCCTGAAGGGAGCTTACCTTCCAGGCACAGATACAAACCCAACGTTTGACGACTTTGCCGAGGCTATTTCCACGGCGTTGCTAAACAGCAATTTCAAACAGGATAAACTGCCGCTGCTCATCCTTGAAACAGGCCGCGCACTTATTGACGAGGCAGGTTACCTGCTTGGATCGGTCATTTCAAACAAGCGTTCCAGCACAGGTCGCCGCAACACGATCCTCGATGTTGGTGTGAACATCCTCTTCACCTCATTCTGGTATGATCACAAAATCACGCCGGCTCAAGCGTTTACCCAGTATTCAGAGGACACCTGTGTTTATGGCCCGCTGTGTATGAACATCGATGTGATCAGGGAAAGCACCAACCTCCCACTGCTTAACAGGGGCGACCAGGTGGTTATTCACACAGTTGGTGCCTACAATATGACCCAGTGGATGCAGTTTATCTCCTTAAGGCCCAATGTAGTGCTGATTGACATGAACGAAAAACCGCATGTCATCCGCCTGCAGGAAACCCTTGATAACATGAACAGCATGGAAAAAGTGCCGACGCACCTGGCGGGGTTTAACTTGTAACTTGTAACTTGCAACTTGTAATTCGTAATACTTCACTTTGACTCTAAAAAGCCTCAAACAAACCTTTCCTTCTTTCCTGTCAGGTGTTCTCAACAGTTACACCCAGATATTCTTTTCCGACAGCAGGATATTTTCCCTGATCCTGCTGGCGGTTTCATTTTTTGATTTCTGGGCAGGACTGAGCGGGATGATCGCGGTAATGGTCACCAATATCCTTGCCTACCTGGTCGGGTTCAACGTGAACAATATCAAAAAAGGGTATTATGGCTTTAACAGTCTGCTCGTAGGGCTGGGGCTTGGCGTATTTTACCAGCCCGGACTTCAGTTTTTCATCGTCCTTGGATTTGCCGCAATGCTCACCCTCTTTCTGACTCTGTTTTTTGAGGGTGTGGTAGGAAAATACGGATTGCCGTTCCTCAGTCTCTCATTTTTAATGGCAACCTGGCTCGTAAGCCTTGCCACCAGGCAGTTCACTGCCTTGCACGTCAGTGAACGGGGCATCTACATGACAAATGAAATGTTCCAGCTCGGAGGCAACCGGATGGTTGAGTCTTATAACTGGCTTAACAATGTAGGCATCCATGATGCCATGCGGATGTACTTCACCTCGCTGGGTGCCATCTTCTTTCAGTACCATCTTTTTGCAGGAATTCTGATTGCCATTGGCCTGGTCATTTACTCACGTATTGCTTTCATTCTTTCCCTGTTTGGCTTTTTGTCCGCATATGCCTATTACCATTTTGTAGGAGCCGACATACACGAATTAAGTTACAGCTACATCGGATTCAACTTTATCCTGACTTCTATCGCCATCGGCGGATTTTTCATCATCCCTTCGCGGTGGTCGATCATTTGGGTCATTCTTCTCACACCGCTTATCTCCATTATCCTGACGAGTACGCAGGCGATCTTTGCCATTTTCCAGCTTTCGGTCTATTCGCTGCCATTCAACCTGGTCGTGCTGATGTTCCTGTATGCACTGAAATTCAGAGAGCGGTTCTTTGACAAGCCGGAACTGGTGGTATATCAGCAGTTTTCGCCAGAGAAAAACCTGTACGCACAGGTAAATTACAAGGCACGGTTCGGGAAACTGCATTACTTTCCCTTTATATTGCCCTTCTGGGGCGAATGGAAGGTGACGCAGAGCCATAACGGGAAATTCACCCACCAGGGCGACTGGCGCCATGCCTGGGATTTTGAAGTAATGGATCAGAACGGGCTGAGTTATTCGGGCGATGGCAACAACTGTGAAGATTATTATGCCTACAACAAACCCGTTATCGCTCCCGCCGACGGATATGTGGAGGAGATCGTTGACGATGTGGAGGAGAACGAGATCGGCAACGTCGATCTTGAACACAATTGGGGAAATACCATTGTACTTCGCCATGCCGACCAGTTATATTCAAAGGTGTCGCATCTGAAACAAGGCAGTTTCAAGGTGAAGACCGGCGATACGGTAAAAAAAGGGCAGGTGATCGCCACCTGCGGAAACTCTGGCCGTTCCCCGGTACCCCACATTCATTTTCAGCTCCAGGGCACACCCTATATCGGGTCCCGCACACTTGACTATCCTATCAGTCATTATATACGGCACAAGGGCGGCACATTTGAATTAAAATCGTATGATTCGCCCGAGAACAATGTACTGGTTTCCAACATCAGTAAAAACAGCGCGCTTGAAAAGGCCTTTCATTTCATTCCGGGGCAGGAATTCCAGTTCAGTGCAGTTCCTGAAAACGGGAAAGAGTACCTCGTAAGGTGGGAGGTCAAAGTTGATCTGATCAACCTGCCCTATATTTATTGTGAGCAGACAAAGTCGCGGGCATGGTTCCGCAATGACGGTGATATCCATTATTTTACACATTTTGAAGGCGACAGATCGTCGTTGCTCTTCAAGTTCTACATGAGCGCATATAAGGTGATGCTGGGATATTACAGGAATCTGCTGGTAAGAGACCAGTTCCCGGTAAATACATTCAACAGCCTCCTCGCCGGCCTTATACAGGATGTTGTTGCCCCGGTATTGCTGTTCACAAAGTCAGAATATACACTCAGCTACCTTGGCATGGATGATGCCCTGATGCAGTCAAGCCTTCGCCTTCATTCAGCCGTTTCAGTGAAATCCGGACGATATGTCATCAGAGAAATGTCCTGTGATATGTTTCTTGGAGCAAAGGGGCTGGAACGGTTTATCATCCGGGAAAAAGGAAAAGTAACCGAAGTCAAAAGCACCAGCCTGCGATGAGATACAGCCTTCCATTCTTTCTTCTCCTGGCACTGCTGTCTGGCAGCATGACTTTGACCGCAGCAGGTAAACTTGATTTTGCCACCGTTGACATGCTGACATTCCGCTGTTACCAGGAAAATAAATGGGACAGCGTGATCCTGGTCGGGAAACAGGCCCTCAGGCAGGATATCGATTACTATTACCTGCGTGTCAGAATGGGCATCTCCTATTATAATAAATCGGATTATTTTCACGCAGCGACCCACCTGGAAAAAGCAAGGCAATTTAATTCTGAGGACCCGCTTGTTGCAAACTATCTTTACTACGCTTATCTCTATTCAAACAGAAAAGAAGAGGCCGCGGTGATCCATTCATTCATGACGGAGGAGGCTAGGAAATCGGCGACCACAGGCAAGGGGTTCCTCCAGGAAGCGCATGTTGAAGCAGGGATGACACTCAGCAGCGACAAATCGCCGGACAACCTGGGCACCATGATGGGAAATGACAGCATTTACGGAGAGCGCGATCTATACGGGAACAGTTCATACAGTGACCTGGCCTTGAAAATGAAGGTCTCAAACCGGGTCAGTTTATCCCTGGCTTACAACTACCTCAATTTCTCAAAAACGAAATACATACAGTACGGTCATGCCGAAGCACACCTTGATACGATAGTAAACAATGAGTTCAGCAACGACTATTTCTACTCCTATCCATGGACCATCCGCGATACATCATTCAAATACAATGTATACCAGCATGAAGGCTATCTTAGTGCAAATATTGTCCTGCCGTGGGGAATAAAAATTGTTCCGGCTGTACACCTGCTGCATGTGAAATATGCAGCCACCTCGCCCAGGATCAGTGCTGACAGCGCATCTGACATCGCATATTACCGGAAAGCCGACAGTTCTTACCACATGTTCAGCTATCCAGCTGCTCAATATTCCTTTGATAAAACCGACACTTCATTCAACAATTGGGTTGTTTCTCTTGGATTATCAAAAGATTTCGGAATATTCAACCTTGGCCTGAACGGCAGCTGGTCAAACCTGAACGGCAGAAAGCAGAAGCAGGCCGGGATCTCCCTGACCTATTTCCCCTTCGGCAACCTTAACTTTTATGGCACTACAATTGCCACAGGGTTCTTCCAGGGCAAAGATAAACGGCTCCTGCTGGGCCAGGTGCTTGGGGCAAAAATAACACCCTGGATGTGGGCGGAGGCGAACTTTTATTACGGCGATTATACCAATGCCAATATTTTCAACGGTTCAATCGTTTATAACAACAGCGACATCATTGACTACCGGGGCGGTGCAAACCTCGTGTTTCTTGTTGGGAAGCACATGAGTTTCTCACTCATATATCAGTATTTCAGGAAAGAGAGCCAGCAGATATATTATATCAAAAGCAACGAGCAAAAGCAAACAAAGACCAATCCATACAATACAAACACCATAATCGGAGGATTCACATGGAAATTTTAAATAAAGTGCAAAGTGTAAAATGTAAAATGCCAAGTAAGTCGCTGCAGAGCCGCCTCATTACCTTACTGCTTTTGTTTTCATCATTTACCGTTTATAGCCAGACAAATTACACGGCACTGCAGGAAGCCTTCGGTAAGAGCCAGCAATACGAATCAAGAGGTAATTTCACAGATGCCATCTCGGTCATAAAATCGGTATACCAGGAGGACTCTTATGAAACCAACCTTCGCCTGGGATGGGTCACCTATCTTGCCGGGCTCTTTACTGAATCAACCGCCTATTATCAGAAGGCCATGAAACTGAAACCTTACTCCATTGAGGCCAAACTTGGTTTTGCAAATCCGGCCTCCGCATTGGGCAACTGGGACCAGGTGATGGCCCGGTATAATGAGATCCTTACCATTGATCCACAGAATACGACTGTCAATTACCGCATGGGTTCAATTTATTATGGCAGGAAAGACTTCGCCAAAGCTGAAAAATACCTTGAAAAGGTCATCAACCTTTATCCGTTTGATTACGACAGCATGATCCTGTTTGCGTGGACCAACTTCAAGCTCGGAAAACTACGCGAAGCGCAGGTCATGTTCAACAAGGTGCTGTTGAACAAACCGAACGACACATCGGCACTGGAAGGACTTTCTCTCATTAAATAAAGGAACCCTGGTTTAGTTACGAGGGTCGGTTACTGCCTCAATCGGCCATGGTTCCTGGCTTTGAAGAAAATAAATCGACTGGCTGTCAATCTGGTTGTATGCACGGTAAATTCCATCATTCGTTCCTGTATTCGGTATGGCAACCCCATCCTGTATAAGACCGGCCAGCGTGAGGAACCTCAACTGGTCGCCAGGGTTTTCAAATACGATGCGGGCAAGATAAATACCGTTTTTCTCACCCGGCTGATAAATGGCAAACATGCCGAACCGCACGGATAAAAAGATGTCCTGCCAGGGGTAAAGACTGTTTTGTAAACCCACCGGCCCCTGGATGTACACCAGGTTTTTCCTCCACTGCTTCATACGCGGATTGTTGAACGGGTCGGGCAGTACAAGGATTTGCTGCGGGTTTCGCTGCATGATTGACTTTGCCACAGGGAGGTAATGGCTGCGGGCGGCATCCGACCCGCTTTCACTTGAAATGGAAAAGTACAGGTTTCCATACGCCGCCTGGTACTGGTATCTGTTGTTGCAATCATAGCTGCCTGAACTGTCGCGCTGTAAACAGTTGACCACCGAAAGCGAATATGCTCCGAACGCGCTTTCAGGTGACCTTAGCTGGTATACTTCAACTTTTAACTTTGCCTGATCCCAGGTTATTTCCTGGACCGTCAGTGACTGAAGCCCAAACTCCAGGAATACATCCGCATCACTGTTGTATGCCAGCACCGACTGAAGGTCGTACAGGTCAGGTGTTGAAACGATAGCATCAGGAAAATCGCCTGGCATCAGCGGGGAATAGGTTTGCGCGGTTAACAAAACCGGCAAAAGGAGCAAAACAAGTATGATTTTCCTCATGAGGTGATCTTTTTATTGATTAAACCGCGGTTCGACGACAGGGTAACTATTTTATCGTAAATATAAAAAACTTCCCGATGCCATACCCTGTAAAAAAAAGGTTACAAATCACTGAAATTGTTTTAAGGATGTTGCGTTATCTTTGCCACCAATTTGAATCATACCTATGGCAACAAAATATATACGGGGCACCGTTTATAACGGCTTCCGTTTACTTGAAGAACGATTCGTGCGGGAGCTGAATACCGACTGCCTCCATTTTGAACATGTGAAAAGCGGTGCGAGGCTGTTGAAAATCATCTCGGATGATACCAACAAAACATTCAGCATCGGATTTAAAACCTTTCCGGAATCCGACAACGGAGCACCGCACATCATGGAGCATTCCGTTCTCAACGGATCAAAGAGTTTCCCCGTAAAAAGTCCGTTTGACGTGTTACTTAAAGGATCCCTGAGTACCTTTCTGAATGCCTTCACATCCAAGGATTATACCATGTATCCGGTTGCAAGCCTCAACACCAAAGACTACTTCAACCTGATGCACGTATACCTGGATGCCGTTTTCAACCCGCTGATTTATGATGATCCGCGCATTTTCAAGCAGGAGGGCTGGCATTTTGAAATGACTGCGCATGACGCTCCATTAAACTATACCGGCGTGGTTTACAATGAGATGAAAGGTTCCTTTTCAAACCCTCAACGTGAATTGTGGTACCAGGTTTTCAAACATCTGTTCCCCGATAATGCCTATGGGTATGAGTCAGGCGGAACACCTGCCGCCATTCCCACCCTCACGCGGAAGGCCTTCATGGAATTTCACCGGAAGTATTACCATCCCGAAAACAGCTACATTTTTCTTTACGGAGATGCCGATCTTGACAAAGAACTGGCATTCATTGACGACGCCTATCTCATCAACTTCACCAAAACCGGCAATATCATTACCATTGATGATCAGAAGCCTTTTGATGCACCCAAAGAGGTTGTTTCATTTTACCCCGTGATCGACGAATCAGAAGCGCAGAACCACACTTTTCTCACCTACAATTTCATCGCTGGGCAAAATACCGACCTTGCACTTACACTGGCGCTGGATATCCTTTGCGAATTGCTGGTGAACCAGGAGTCGGCCCCGCTCCGGCTTGCACTCCTTGAGGCAGGTATCGGGCAGGATGTTTCCGCCTCCGCATCCAACTTCAAACAGCACGCAGTGCAAATCTCCGCCATCAATGCCAACCCGGGCGACAAACAGAAATTTCTTGAGATTGTGACTTCAACACTCCGCAAAGTTGCATCCGAAGGGCTGAACAAAGAGGAAATCGAAGGGGTGATCAACAGGATTGAATTCAGGCTGCGTGAGGGCGATGATGCGCAAAAAGGGCTGACATATCTCAACATGGCCCTGCCCGGTTGGTTTTTTGCGGATGACCCGATCACCGGGCTGCAATATGATACCCCACTGAATGAGGTGAAAATGGCCCTTACCACCGACTACCTTGAACAGATCATACTCAGGTACTTCCTGGATAACCCCCATACCCTCCTGCTGAGCCTGGAACCATCCGTTGGACTTGAAAAAGAACAAAGCAAATTAGTGGAAGCAGAACTTGCATCCGCCAGGTCAATGATGGACGATGCGGCCATTGCTACGCTGATCTCAGAAACGAACGAACTTATTGCCTACCAGCAACGTGAAGATACGCCGGAGGCACTCGCTTCGGTTCCGATGCTTGAAATCGGCGACATTGACCCGAAAGCGACATTTTATACAGTGAGCCAGAAGAATATCAGTGGAGTCCCCGTGCTTTACCATGAACAGTTCACCAATAATGTGGTTTATGTAAATATGTTTTTTGACCTCTCGGCAATCCCCCGGGAGATGATTCCCTATGCCTCGCTCCTGTCAACCATCCTCGGCAGCCTGAACACGAAAAATTACAGCTACGGTGACCTGAATAAAGCGTTGAATATCCATACCGGCGGCTTCTTCACCTCGCTCAGGCCATACCTGGTCAAAGCCGACGATAACCAGCTCATGACCAAGTTCGTGATCACTTCCAAGGCAATGAATTCAAAGGTGGCCAAACTCTTTGAACTTGCAGAAGAGATCCTTGACCATACCATCTATGACGACCCTGAACGATTGAGAACACTGATAGCCCGTCACCAGTCGCAGCTCGACGCCCAGATGAAAGGCAACGGCTACCATGTGGCAAGCAGGCGCCTCTCTTCCTATATCAGCAACAACGGGATGTTCAACGAGCTCACCGGGGGGCTTTCCTACTACTGGTTTGTGACCGATCTGCTCAAAAATTTTGATGCAAATTCAGCTGAGGTCATTGCGAACATCAGGAAAGCTGCCTCTTCGATCTTTTCGAGGAACAACATGATCGTTTCGGTAACCGGCGCAAAAGAGGACCAGGCCGGTTTTGCAGCCGGACTTGAATCTCTTGCCAGCCGGATGACGAATATAACCCCGGCGAACAATGCCTGGAATTTTCACCGGAAAATCCGGACGGAGGGGCTGCTGGCGGCATCCAATGTGCAGTATGTAGTTAAAGGCTTCAATTACAAAAATCTTGGTCATGCCTGGGACGGCAAAATGCGGGTGCTCAACCAGGTGCTTTCCACCGACTGGCTTCAAACACGTATTCGCGTGATCGGCGGGGCCTATGGCGGATTCAGCAGCATTTCCCCGGGGGGAAATTTCACCTTCAATTCTTACCGTGACCCGAATCTCGGAAGCACACTTGATAACTTTGACCAGACCCCGGAATACCTCTCCTCCTTTGATGCAGATGCACAAAGCATGACAAGGTATATCATCGGAACCATTTCAGAGATGGACTCACCGCTTACCCCTTCGCAAAAAGGCGACCAGGCAGTGAGTATGTTCTTCTCCCGCAGAACGGCTGACGAAGTTCAAAAAGACCGCGATGCAGTATTATCGGTTACTCCCGAAGATATTCGTGGTTATTCCGCACTGGTGCGCGAAGTGCTTGACCAGAATGCGTTTTGCGTATACGGGAATGCGGGAAGGCTCACTGCCGACAAGGCTTTGTTCAGCTCACTGGTCAGAATTGCTCCAGGCGACCATCCCGGTAGCTCAGAAGAAGTTACAGAAGACTAATCTTAAACATAAAATTTATGAATCCATATTCATTGGCCGGTATCATCCTGGTACAGATCGCACTGATCTGCTACAGCGTAGCCATCATTTCTGAACAACGCAAACACCTGGTAACAGGCTCCATCCTGGCTTTCCTCACACTTGGCGTTCTGTTTGACATAACCGCCACCGCCTTCATGATCCTTGGATCAAGCAGTGGGCCATTTACTCTTCACGGGTTTCTTGGATATTCTTCGCTGGCAGGCATGTTCATTGACGCTGTACTCATCTGGGGATTTTACAGGAAAAATGACCGGGGCAGCAAAGTGAGCCCGGGTATTCACCGCTACTCTTTGGGGGCCTACCTGTGGTGGATAGCAGCATACATTACAGGTGCCCTGCTGGTTGCATTCAGGCATTGAATTAACACGAACATCGTTTAAATCGCCGGACTCACAGATTTTCCTGTTTTCTTTCGCGGTAAAAAAATACTTTTATAAAAAAATCCCCATGAACAACCGCCTTCAGAATCTGCTCGCGATGGCCCTTCTGGCAACCGCCATTTCCTGCAACTCCCGTCCCGGCCAAAGCAATATACAGGATCCTGATCCACTGGCGTCCCACATTGATTCAACAGTGAAACCGGGCGACGATTTTTTCCAGTTTGCAAATGGGAAATGGTTCAGGGAAAACCCCATCCCGTCAAGCGAACAAAGCAACGGACTCTGGCAACTCATCCAGGATACGATCAACAGCCAGGTAAAAAACATCTGTGAATCTGCGGCATCTGATACCAAAACGGTTCCCGGAAGCAACAAGCAAAAAATAGGCGACTTTTTCTTTTCCGGGATGGACAGCATCACGCTGAACAAGAATGGGCTATCAGGTCTGAAAGCAGGTTTTGACCGCATTGACGCACTGAAGGATGTAAAAGAAATTGCCCGGGAAGCAGCTTCTGTTCATGCCGTATCCGGTTCTCCCCTTTTTGGCTTTTATATTGGACAGGACGACCGGATCAGCAGTAAAAATGCAGTGATGATCTCCCAGGGTGGCCTGAGTTTGCCCGACCGTGATTTCTACTTTGACAAAGATGCCAGGGCAGTGATGATCCGCGGCAAATATGCAGAACACCTTACCAACATGTTCAAAATCATGGGTTATGCAGATGACAAGGCAAAACTGGCGTCGGAACAGGTGGTAAAAATTGAAACCGCCCTGGCTTCAGGCTCACGAAAACGTGCAGATACACGCGACCCGCTTAAAAACTACAACAAATTCGCCGTTGCCAGGCTCAAACAGATCTCCCCTGATTTTGACTGGACCCGGTTTTTTGAAGGAACCGGGCTGCATGGTGTTGATTCTGTTATTGTTGGTCAACCTGAATTCCTTTCAGCATTGAACATGAACCTGAAAAAGTTTCCGTCAGACGCCTGGAAGAATTACCTCAAATACCACCTGTCCCATGGATTGTCGCGCTACCTTGACGACAAGACCTACAATGAGTTTTTCAGCTTCTATTCCACCACTTTGCGCGGTGTTCCTGAGCCAAAACCAAGGTGGAAGCGCGTTGTACAGGAAACAGACGGTTCACTGGGTGAATTGATCGGCCAGATCTATGTGGATGAATACCTCCCGAAAGGCACCAAAGAAAAGCTTACCGAAATCGGAAATGCCATAAAGGCCGTTTATGCAGAACGGATCAAATCACTTGACTGGATGAGCGAACCCACCAAGGTGAAAGCGCTTAAAAAACTGGATGCAGTGATCATCAAAGTCGGTTATCCCGACAAATGGAAGGACCTCAGCGCGCTTCAGATCAACCGTACCTCTTACGTTGAGAATGTGATGAATGCAAATAAATGGTGGTTTGGCTACATGATCGCAAAATACGGCAAGCCGGTCGACCGTACCGAATGGAACATGGAACCCCAAACCTACAATGCCTACTACAGCCCGTCAAACAACGAAATCGTCGTACCGGGATGCAACATCATTGTGCCGGGATTTGAACGGAAACTGGCGGATGACGCCATTCTTTATTCCATCATTGGCGGATCGACCTTCGGCCATGAGATAACCCACGGCTTTGATGACCAGGGAAGTAAGTACGACGCAAATGGCAACCTGTTCAACTGGTGGACCGTGGATGACAGTGTGAGGTTTTATGCGAAAACGAAGATGATCGTGCGCCAGTTTGATCAGTTCGTCGCTGTTGACAGCCTTCATGTGAACGGTGACCTTACCCAGGGAGAAAATATTGCCGACCTTGCAGGAACTGTGATGGGCTATGAGGCTTTTAAAAAGACCGCTCAATTTAAAAACGGCGAGAAAATTGCGGGTTTGACGCCTGATCAGCGTTATTTCCTCGGATATGCCCTTGCATGGATGATTAACGACCGGCCGGAAGCCATTGCCAGCCAGGTGAAAAGTGATGTCCACTCCCCCGCTAAGTTCAGGGTGCTCGGACCGCTTGCAAACATTCCGGAATTCTACGAAGCCTTTGGCATCAAACAGGGCGACCGCATGTGGATCCCCGACAGCCTCCGTGTAAAAATCTGGTAATCACCCGCTCACCTTCTCCAGGTACCCCATCACCTTTTCCGTCGCCCCCCGGTTCGCCTCCACATAATCCCGGCAAATCGCGGATACCCGCCTGTGTTCAGCTGCATCCCCGGTTATGGCCTCAACTTTCCT
This sequence comes from uncultured Bacteroidales bacterium, assembly GCA_903959905.1. GTDB lineage: Bacteria > Bacteroidota > Bacteroidia > Bacteroidales > FEN-979 > CAIVAT01. The sequence continues at coordinate 209,040 of CAJBYO010000005.1, read as the reverse complement.
TAAAAGTTCGTCCGTTGTGGTAATACAAAATGCCCCTCCCTGTTCAACCAGTTCCCTGGCCTCCGTGAACCTCCTGAAGCCGGGTCCAAACAACACCGGAACACCAAAAGTGACCGGCTCCTGGATGTTGTGAATTCCACTGCCAAATCCTCCGCCGATAAAGGCGATTGTTGCATACCTGTAAAGTTTCGACAGGATTCCGACCGAATCAATGATGAGCACATTGATTTCTCCTGTGTTGCCATTCTGTAATTCTGAAAAGCAAACCGAAGGAACTTTCAGCCGTTCCCTGATGTTCCTGATGCGTGAGGGGGAGGTGTCATGCGGTGCGATGATGAACTTCAGGCCGGATTTTCCCGACTGAATAAGCGGGATGAACACGGTTTCATCCGGCTCCCAGCTGCTGCCGGCAATAAACACCTGTTTTCCGCCACAGAACTTTTCAATTGCCGGGATCGGTCCCGATTGGGCAGCAATGGCAAAAACCCGGTCAAAACGCGTGTCACCGGACAACGTAACCTGCTGAATACCTGAATTAACCAACAATTCAAGGGATTCGGCATTCTGAACAAAAAAGCGGGTCACATATTCCAGATGTTTGTGGAACCAGCCTCCATACCATTTAAAAAAATGCTGATTTTTCCGGAACAGTACGGAAATGAAATACAATGGTATTTGGCGCCTGTGAACTGCGTCAATATAGTTGAACCAGAAGTCATACTTGACAAAAAACACCATTTCCGGACGCACAATTTCCAGGAATCTCCTTGCGTTGGAACGGCTGTCAAGCGGGAGGTAACAAACAAAATCTGCCTGCTCATAATTTTTCCGGACCTCATAGCCGGAGGGTGAAAAAAAAGTCAGCAGGATTTTCTTTTCCGGCCATCGTTTCCTGAAAGCTTCGATGACAGGCCTTCCCTGTTCAAACTCACCCAGGGAGGAAACATGAAACCAGGCTAAAGGACATTTTTCGCGGTTTACCTGCTTCAAAAATTCTTCAAGATGCCCGAAAATCCCTTTGCGCCCCTCTACCCACAGCCTTGCCTTTCCATTGAACAACGCCGCAAACCGTATAAACAGCCCGAAAAAAGTTATTACAGTCGAATACAGTATCCTCATTTTCGCTACTTCGCTATTTCACCATTTCACCATCTCACCAATACACCATTTAGTACAGATAGAACTCCTTCGGCATCCTCTTATACAATGGAATGATCCAGCACACTTTTATCCCATAAAACTGGCTGCTCAGTTTCCCGGTGTCCTTCAGTCCGGTGCCGAAATCAATTTCACGATAGGGGTTGGTCCACGCCTGCATGAATTCAAATCCGACAGAAAAGTTCAGCAGGCGGGTGTTGCTCAGGTACATGTATGAAAGCGAACCGGTAGCCACGATTCCACCGTTTAACCGGTCATAGCCTTTCTTATAATCCCCCAGCAGCTGCGGTGCAGTATTTCCGGGATTATGAATGCGAATTTTATCCTGGATATAGCCAGCTCCGGCAATCAAAGTAAATCCGCAGTTGGGGTTCGGGGCGAGTAACGGGATCACCTTCCCGAACTTCACAAGGAAACTGAATCCCCGTTCATAATAGACAAGATCGGCATAATACCCGTTGGCGTCGATGACAAAGCCCTCATGCGTGGTGATGGATTTCAGCAGGGAGTCGCTGTTTTTAACGGATTGCCCGAACATGAAATTTCCTTCTGCCCCGAACAGCCAGTTGTGCCGGGTTTTAAACAACAGTCCGCCGCCGATGCTAGAGTTGCTTCCAAACTGCTTTGCCAGGTCACCTCCCGGAAACTGGTAGCTGTAGGTGGCATAGATGAGCGGGGTGGAAATGATGGAGTCATGGATGTTCAGCTGTGCAAACAGGGATGAAACCGTGAGCAACAGGGCAGAAATAATAGTCAGCGTTTTACGGAACATGAGCAGCAGTTATAAAATTAGAACCTGAATACAACCCCAAGTGAAGGGTTCAGGGTCATCACGACTTTCTTAATATCATACTCCACAGGAGCTGAATAGATAGGTTTTTGATATTCAATTCCGGTAACAGGATCCTTATAAAAAGCGGTACCCACAAGTTGTGACGGATATTGCCTGTTCTTCCCAGGCCAGCCGCCAAGCAATGCCAGGTTGAATTTGAGTGCAAAATGACGGGTGAAGTTATAGCCAACACCGCCCGAAAGCTGAAACCCGAAACCGGTGGCAATATTCTTGCTGTAGCTGATCACTGCCGTATCGGTCGGATTCCGTGTGTCAAAACCGGATCCTGAAGAAACGATTACACCTCCTAAAAGTTTGGCATCCAGGTGCAGTTTCCCGAGGGCCTTCATAAATACCGGCCCTGCCATCAGGTAATGGTTTGACCAGGGATTTGTAACCGTTGTATCGGGCGTTCCATTCGGATAAATAAGGTTGCACAGACCATTTACCTGGTTTCGCTGAAAGGTATACTGCAGGGCCATGCCAAAATCCTTTTTCCCCATCCAGTCAAAGGTGACCTGCATCTGCCAGCCATTATGAGCATAACCGGACTTTTCATTCCCATTGTCATGTGAGGAATAGGCCCCGAGTGCCACAGAATAGCCTGCTGATGCTTCCAGCCCCATGCGGTGGTTAACAGGATTAGCTGGATCCGGGGCGGAATTTTGTGCAAAAACCACCACAAAAGTGAATTGCAAGAACAAAAATAAAGTTGTCTTTTTCATATGGTATGCGTCAACGACATTACAAAGTTACTGTTTTTCCGCTATTATTCATCTGCAGGAGATACGACAGGATATTCTGCCGTCGGAGGGGAGCATGATGGTCAGGAAAATTTTTGTAATTTTGAAAAATGAAACTAAAGCAAAATGCTGAATGCTGAATGCTGAATGCTAACAGCTAACAGCTAACAGCTTTAATCATAACCATAACTCCATAAACACTCCCTTATGCGTAAAACCCTGTTTAGCCTGTTGCTGTTACTTGCGGGTTTCAGCTACCACTCCATCGCCTGTACGAACTTTATCTTTACCAAAGGATCCACAACTGATGGTTCTGTGATGATCACCTATTCTGCTGATTCTCACACACTTTATGGCGAATTATACTACTGGCCCGCCCGCGACTGGCCTGCAGGTTCCATGCTGGATGTTACGGAATGGGACACCGGGAAACCGCTTGGCAAGATTCCCCAGGTGAATCACACCTACAATGTTGTCGGCAATATGAACGAATTTCAGCTGGCAATCGGAGAAACCACATTTGGCGGACGGGAAGAGCTGTTCACCCAGAAAGGTGCCATCGTTGATTACGGTTCCCTCATTTACATCACACTTCAGCGTGCTAAAAATGCGCGTGAAGCCATCAAGGTTTTTGGTGAACTGACCGAAAAATACGGATATGCCAGCGAAGGCGAATCATTCTCCATTTCTGATCCGAATGAAGCATGGATCCTGGAAATGATTGGCAAAGGCGAAGGCCAGGTTGGTGCTGTATGGGTCGCCCTGCGCATCCCAGACGGATATGTATGCGGACATGCAAACCAGGCCCGTATCACCACTTTCCCACTGAACGATCCTGAAAATTGCATCTATGCAAAGGATGTTATCACGTTCGCCCGTTCAAAAGGCTATTTTGACGGCAAAGATGCTGAGTTCAGTTTTTCCGACACCTATGCACCGGTTTCCTTCAGCGGTGCCCGTGCCTGCGAAGCCCGCGTCTGGTCCATGTTCAACAGGGTGAATTCAAACATGGGGCAATACCAGGACTACGCCATGGGCCACCTCACCAAAGGAAACTGGGGATATACCACCAACCGCATGCCATTGTGGATTAAACCGGATAAAAAGATCAGCGCTATTGACGTGATGAACCTCATGCGCGACCATTATGAAGGAACCAAAATGGACATGACCAAAGATATCGGCGCCGGTCCGTTTGAATGCCCTTACCGCTGGCGCCCGATGACACTGAAAGTAGACAGTATTGCCTATGTGCATGAACGCGCCACCTCCACCCAGCAAACAGGTTTTGTCTTTGTTGCCCAGTCACGCAGCTGGATGCCTGATCCTATCGGAGGAATTCTCTGGTTTGGTGTGGACGACACCTACACCATGGTATATTCTCCAATGTATACCTGTATGACGACTATCCCGGAAGCCTACAAAGTCGGCAACGGCGACATGCTTCATTTTTCTCCCACCTCCGCTTTCTGGACATTCAGCATGGTTTCCAACTGGGCCTATACAAAGTACAACTACATGATCAAAGATATTCAGCCTGTTCAGTCTGAACTGGAACAGAAATATGTTGCCGAAACTGCCCTCATGGATAAAAAAGCTGCAGAACTTTTAAAGAATGACAAGGAAGCTGCTGTAAAATATCTGACAGATTATTCTGTCAATACCGGCCAGGCAACTGTAAAGCGCTGGCAGGAACTCTATCAGTACCTGTTGGTGAAATATATTGACGGAAACATCAAGAAGGAAAAAGATGGAAAATTTGAAACCAATCCTTACAACACGCCGGTAATGCCTTCACAACCCGGTTATCCCGAATGGTGGCTGAAAGAGATCGTGAAACAGCATGGCGATGTGATCAAGCAGGTTGGGGCGTCGGGACACTAGAACCGAATGCACGCAATGTAAGCAATGCACGCAATGTAAGCAATGCAGACAATTATTCAAAAAGAGGATTTGCCCACGGCAGAATCCTCTTTTTGTTTTATCTTTGCGCCTTAATTCAGGAAAATTAACTTTCACATGGAAGATCAAAACTCTTCATCCCGCAACTACAAGATTTACCTTGCAATTCTGGCCCTCCTTTTACTGGTTCTTCTTTTCTGGCTTTTCATCCAGCGGTCACAAATGATGAAACTGGTAAAAGAAAAAGAAACCGAGAAACTCGCGCTTCAGCACAATCTTGACTCACTGATGTCTGAACACAACAAGATCAAGGCAGCCTATGGTGCCTTATCCGACACGTTGAAAGTCAAGGACAGTCTTATCCAGGTGAATGCGCTGGAAATCAAAAAACTGCTGGATAATCAATGGGATTACAACACTATCCATAAGAAATTTGAGCGCCTGCAGAAGGTAGCCCAGGGTTATGTCCACCAGATGGATTCACTTTATACGGTGAACCGTGAACTCACAGCCGAAAACGACCGGATCCGCCAGGTAGTGAAAACCGAGCAAAACCGGAACCAGTCGCTGATGAAGGACAAGGAAGAACTGAAAGAAAAGATGAACCAGGCCGCCTTCATCAAAGCCTACGACGTTACAGCCACCCCGCTGAAACTTAAATCCGGCGGCTCAAAGGAACAAGTCACAGATAAGGCAAGCCGGACCGACAGGATCAGGGTTTGCTTTACCATCGGCGACAACCCCCTTGTGCCCACCGGAAAAAAGAACATCTACATCCGTTTAGTACGCCCCGATAATATTGTTGTCATCAAAAGCAAGTACGACACCTTTGATTTTAACGGGCAAACGCTGCCATATTCACTCAGGGAAGATATTGACTACCAGGGGAAAGCACTTAATGTTTGCGTAAACTGGACCAAGAAAGACAACGACAAACCCGCCATGAAAGGGAAATATATTGTCACGGTGTTTGCCGATGACAAGGAAATCGGCACCGGTTCATTTGATTTGAAATAATTCCATTCTTATGCGAATTGGCATTTTAACTGCCGGAGGCGATTGCCCCGGGATCAATGCAGCCATCAGGGGAGTCGGTAAAACCGCCATCCTTGAATACAACATGGAGGTTATCGGCATCTCTTCCGGATTCCTCGGCCTGATCAACGAAGAATACGTGCAACTTGATGAGAACGTACTTTCGGGTATCCTCACCCTCGGCGGCACCATCCTCGGCACCTCCAGGGAAAACCCCTTTAAAAAAAGCAGCACCTTCAATGCGATTGACAAGCCAAAGCTGATCAAAAAACATTACCAGGAACTCGGCCTTGACGCCCTGGTATGTATCGGAGGCAATGGCACCCAACGCACAGCAGCCCTCCTCGCAGAAGTCGGGCTGAATGTGATCGGCATCCCAAAAACCATTGACAATGACGTTTACGGTACCGATGTAACCTTTGGTTTTGACTCCGCTCTCTGGATTGCCACCGAAGCCATTGACCGTCTGCATACCACTGCCAACAGCCATAAACGAATTATGGTCATAGAGGTGATGGGACATCATGCCGGCTGGCTTGCCCTCTATTCAGGGATGGCCAGCGGAGGTGACGTTATCCTGCTTCCGGAGATAAACTTTGACATCAACGTGGTGGCCAGGTGCCTGAAAAAACGTGCCGTGAATAAAAAGCCCTATTCCATCGTCGTGGTGGCCGAAGGCATTCCCACTCCCAAAGGGGAATCAGCAGGCCATTATGTGGCTAACAGTATCAAGGAATTAACCGGCCTTGAAACAAGGGAGACCATTCTTGGATATATTCAGCGCGGGGGAAGCCCTTCTCCCATGGACAGGGTCCTTGCAACGCGCTATGGTGCCTTTGCTGTTGAACTGATTGCACGGAAAAGATTCGGTGAAATGGTCGCCCTCAGAGGCGATACTGTTACTTCTGTCCCGCTGGCAGAAGTCGGGGGAAAATTAAGGCTGGTTCCTGAAGATCATCCGCTGATTGAGAAAGCACGACGGATGGATGTCTGCTTCGGAAAAGAGACACGTTAATCGGAAAATTTTATATCCTTCACATTGAGTTGCAGGTTCACCGAGCCATTCCACTCATTTTCCTCCACATGATAGCAGATATTGAAAGGTATCTGTTTTTCAATCAACCCGTACCGCTCACCCTGTTGAAAAGCGATGGCAGAAAATGGTCCGCCGGCAATGTCGGGATGAACCACAGAAAGTTTGAGGTGATTTTTCCCTACGATCCTGGAACCACCGGCATCCATCACCCCTTTGGTCATAAACAGCGGGGCCATGTTTCCCGGGCCGAACGGGGCAAACTGCTTCAGTATGCCGTAAAAACGTGAATTGATATGATGCAGGGAGATAACAGCATCCACATCAAGGACCGGCACCAGTTCAATTCCCTGTAAACGATCGCTTACCACTGATTCAAAGCGTTCACTGAAAGCGGCGAGGTTTTCCGGCTTCAGCGACAATCCTGCAGCAAACTTATGCCCGCCGAAATGTTCAAGGAGGTCGCTGCAGGCGTCAACCGCCTCATATATATCAAAGTCACGCACACTTCTGGCCGATCCGGTGATAAGACCGTTAGATAAGGTCAGCACGATGGTTGGGCGGTAGTATGTTTCCGTCAGCCGGGAGGCTACAATGCCAATCACCCCCTTGTGCCAGTCGGGATGGTAAATCACCGTCGACCTTGCATTTTTCAGCCGTTCATCGGCCCCTATCATGCCAATGGCCTGCAGTGTGGCGGATGAATCAAGCGTTTTACGTTCGGTATTGTGGGCATTGATCTGAACAGCCACATTTTTGGCGTCTTCCAGGTCTTTGGTGATCAACAGCCTGACTGAATTTTTCCCGCTCTCAATACGTCCTGCCGCGTTGATCCGCGGGCCGATCATGAATACGAGGTCGGTAATGGTTAATTCGCGGATGAACACATTGCCGCCAAGTCCGTCGTCATTTTTCATCATGGCAGAATAACGGAGCAGTGCCTCCAGGCCCGGGCGCGGGTGCGTGTTGATCAGTTTGAGCCCGAAATAGGCCAGGATCCTGTTCTCCCCGGTGATGTCAACAATATCTGAGGCGATGCTGATGGCAACCAGGTCGAGATACTGAATAAGGTTGTCAAACGGTAGTTTATTCTCCTGCGAATAGGCCTGTATCAGTTTAAACCCGATACCGCAACCTGAAAGCTCTTTATATGGGTAGTTGCAGTCACTCTGTTTCGGATCAAGGACAGCTGCGGCGGCCGGAATTTCGGCTCCCGGGCGATGATGGTCGCAGATAATGAAGTCAATCCCTTTGGAGGTGGCGTAAGCAACTTTTTCAACGGCTTTGATGCCGCAATCAAGGGCTATAATCAGCTTCACGTTTGTTTCAGCTGCAAAATCAATCCCGTTAAAAGAGATGCCATATCCTTCGGTATACCTGTCAGGGATATAAAAATCAATATCGGGGTGAAAGGCCTGGAAAAAGGTATACACGAGCGACACAGCCGACGTTCCGTCCACATCATAATCACCGTATACGAGGATGCGTTCTTTTGAATCAATTGCCTTGCGGATGCGGGTGATGGCTTTGTCCATATCCTTCATCAGGAAAGGATCAAAAAGGTCTTCTAGAGATGGCCTGAAGAAGGTCTTTGCATCATTAAACGTGGTGATGCCCCGTTGAACCAAAAGATTCCCAAGCGACTGGTCAATGCCCAGCACCTGCGATATTTCCTTAACCTTTTCGGGATCCCCCGAGGGCCTAACCACCCAGCACTTATCCATCTCTTGTTATTCTTTAGGCTAAATTACTAAAAATTCGGGACAGGGACTAATTCTTCCGATAAAAAATCTCTGTTCCGGAAATGTGGCGGACGAGCGGACAAGTGGACAAGCGGACTGGCGGACAAGCGGACGAGCTTACCGGCGTATCAAACTATGTTCTCCTGTTCACTTGGTCACCTGCCTGCTTTTTCACCTGCCCACTTGCACCCCTGTTTACCCGTTCACTTGTCCGCTTGTCCGCTCGTCCGCCAGTCCACTCGTCCGCCCGTCCACCCGTCCCTAAAACTCAGCGTTCTTCGGCGTCCTTGGGAATGGAATCACATCACGGATATTTGACATACCGGTAACAAACAGGATCAACCGTTCAAATCCAAGGCCGAAGCCGGCATGGGGAGCAGTTCCGAATTTTCGGGTGTCGAGGTACCACCACACATCCTTTTCCGGAATATTCATTTCATGGATCCTTTTCAGCAGGGCGTCCAGGTTCTCTTCACGCTGGCTGCCGCCAATGATCTCTCCGATCTTCGGGAACAACACATCCATGGCACGCACGGTTTTGCCATCCTCGTTCATCTTCATGTAGAACGCCTTGATGTCTTTGGGGTAGCCGGTAAGGATAACCGGTTTGCCAAAATGTTTCTCCACCAGGTAGCGCTCATGCTCCGCCTGGAGGTCGGTTCCCCATCCAACCGGGAACTCCCAGGTTTGTCCGGATGCCATCAGAATCTCAACTGCTTCGGTATACGACAACCGTTCAAATTTCCCGCTGACGACCTGTTTCAAACGGTCAATCAGTTCGTTGTCATACATGTTGTTAAGGAAATCAAGATCGTCATAACAATGATCAAGCGCATACTGAATAAGGTACTTCAGGAAGTCTTCGGCAAGGTCCATGTTGTCGTGGATATCGTAGAAGGCCATCTCCGGCTCAATCATCCAGAACTCAGCAAGGTGTCGGGGCGTATTTGAGTTTTCAGCCCTGAATGTTGGGCCGAAAGTATACACCAGCGAAAGTGCCATGGCACCAAGTTCACCTTCCAGCTGTCCGCTAACCGTCAGTTTTGTCTCTTTGCCGAAGAAATCCTGGCTATAGTCAACATGTCCGTCAGGCAGCAGCGGCGGGTTCTTGTCGTCCAGCGTCGTCACGCGGAACATGGCACCGGCTCCCTCTGCATCCGAACCAGTAATAATCGGGGCGTGTATGTAGAAAAATCCCTGGTCGTTGTAATATTTATGAATGGCATAAGCCATGGCGTGGCGAATGCGCAGCACGGCGCCAAATGTATTGGTTCGTGGCCGGAGATGGGCTATCTCACGCAGAAATTCAAGGCTGTGTCCCTTTTTCTGCAACGGATATGTTTCCGGATCGGCAGTGCCGTAAACCTCAATGTGTTTTGCCTGTATTTCAACGCTCTGACCTTGTCCCATCGATTCCACAAGGATGCCTTTCACGGCAATGCAACTTCCGGTGGTGATCAGCTTCAGATCTTCCTCGGGAAAGTTTGCCACTTCCACCACAACCTGGATCTGATGGATCACTGATCCGTCGTTGATCGCGATAAAATTGATGTTCTTATTTCCCCTCTTGGTCCTGACCCAGCCTTTGACTAAAACTTCAATGCCAAAATCCTTTGATTTCAGCAAATCAATGATTTTGTTTCTTCTTAAATGTTCCATGGATATATGTTATTGAATCCGCAAATTTACTGAAATGTCAGGAATTTTAAACCACTGAGGCACTAAGTTCACTAAGAAACACTAAGGGCATTATATATCTTAGTGGTTCTTAGTGCCCTCCGTGCCTTAGTGGTTTTTTTATCCCTTACAAATCCAGATCATTAAGGTTTCAGTAACTTTGTCCATATTCCAACGTCAAAGAGATTAAAATCGCAACTATGAACCACCATCACCGCGAAAACATGCCCAATTGGGCACAAAAAGCCGATGCTTATGGCAAAAGGCACTGGCATAAGGAAAAAGCCGCGAAGTCGCGACAAGGCGAATACATCGGGTCCATCATTTTCAATCTTTTATTCCTCTGGATCGTCAACAATGTTCAGAACTGGGACGTAGGCTTTATCAAGAATAATTTTTCTGTTGTGATCTGGATTCTCAACGTGAACATCATTGTTCAGATCGCCGGAAATGCCCTGATGTTCATGTCGGGACTGGCGCCAATACGCTATTTTTCACAGATTGTGATGGAATCAGCCAGTTTCGTAACGCAGATGGTGCTGTTTTACATTTTCCCGTTTGATTTCACCCATTTTCACGGGTTGTTCTGGCTTGACTGGTTCCTTCCGATTGCTTTCATCATAGGCATGGTTGTTTCTGCACTTAAAGTGTTTTCCAATCTGTGGAAATTGATATTCTGGCGAAGCTGAATTCCTTACCTTTGCCGCAAATGGCATCCACGCTCAATATAACCCCTCTTGCAGAATGGCTTCCAGCCCAATCTGTTCCGTTGATCATTGCAGGTCCTTGCAGTGCCGAAACGGAAGAGCAGGTCATGGAAACGGCTTTCGGGCTTGCTTCCATCCCCCAGGTGAAAGTATTCCGGGCAGGAATCTGGAAGCCGAGAACCCGGCCCGGTGCCTTTGAAGGGGTTGGCACCAAGGGACTCAAATGGCTTCAGAAAGTCAGGGAACAAACGGGGCTGCTCGTTACCGTAGAGGTAGCACACCCCAAACACGTGCAGGAAGCACTTGATCATGGCATCGACATCCTGTGGATCGGTGCCCGCACGGTCGTCAATCCGTTCTCCGTTCAGGAGATCGGGGAAGCCATTGGCAACCGTGAAATCCCGGTGATGATCAAAAATCCGCTCAACCCCGACCTCAAAACCTGGCTGGGGGCCATTGAGCGCCTGAACAGGATGGGACAAACCAAGCTGATCGCGGTCCATCGCGGATTTTCATTCTTCAACCGGTCGCCATACAGGAATGCCCCCATGTGGGAAATTCCCATTGAATTAAAACGACTATACCCCGAACTGCCTATCCTGGTCGACCCCAGTCATATCTGCGGAAACAGGGAATTGCTGCACAGCACCATGCAAAAGGCCCTCGACCTTGAAATGAACGGGCTGATGGTGGAGGCCCATTGCAACCCTTCCAGGGCGCTGACGGATAAAAACCAGCAGGTTACACCGGCCCAGCTTCAGGAATTCGTTGATAAGCTGATCATCCGGCAGGAATCCGACAACAGTGGTTTCTCCTCAAAACTGGAAGAATTGCGCTCGGAAATTGACAAGCTCGACGAAGAACTGATTGATATCCTGGCGAGAAGGATGAATGTAATTGAAGAGATCGGACTCTATAAAAAGCTGAACAAAATTACGATCCTGCAGTTGAAAAGATGGAGCCAGCTAACGCAGGACCGCATTGAGAACGGGATCAGACTGGGTTTAAGCCGTGAATTTATCCTGAAATTGCTGGAAGATGTTCATGAGGAAGGCATACAGCGCCAGATAGATGTCATGAACCGGGAGGATTCCTGACCCCCGTTACATCCATTTCTTGATTTTAAAATACAGGAACATCACGACGGCAATGCCAACCATCACGCTTGAAACGATGGCGAACGAATAAGCGTGGTCCTGGATCGGAAGTTTGATATTCATGCCGTAAAGGCTGGCGATAAATGTCAGCGGGAGAAGCACAGACGAGACAAGCGTCAGGATTTTCATCACCTCGTTGGTTTTGTTCACCTGGAGCGAGTCAAAAGTCAGCGAATAGCCTTTGATCAATTCACCGTCATCCTCCACCATATCCCAGATCTTCTGATAGTAGTCCATGATATTCCCCCAGTAGTCTTCCATGTTTTCAGCAAATCCTTCAATAACACCGCTTTGAAGCTTATTGAAGAGCACCATCTGCGGTTTGAACATGGTATTGAGCAGGATGACATTCTTGCGGGTCATGGAAATTTTCTCAATCGTTGACTCCGCCTTTCTTGCAAAAAGTGACTTGCCGCAGTCATCCACATCTTTATCAACGCGCTCAACCAGCCGCTGGGTATCTTTCATCAGGTGATCAAGGATCTCGTAGAACAGGGTGTCGCTGCTTCCAACCTCCATCCGCCCTGATGTCGGTGATTTGGCTTTCTCACGGTTAAACAGGTCTTTAAGCATCCACTGCGACTTGGCAATGCTTATCAGGTAGTCTTTACCCCAGAAAAACTTTATTTCCCGGATTTCAACAAATTGCTCAGTAACGCCGAAATCGGGAAAGTGGAGAATGATGAAATGATAGTCATCGTAAATATCTATTTTGGGGCGGAGATTCACCTCCGTACGGCAGTCCTCCAGGTCAAGCGGGTGGAAATGATAACGGTCCTTCAGTGCCAGAAGGTCATCTTCGGTGGGCCGCACGATATGCGACCATTTCAATGTGCCGAATTTTATGGTTTCAATCACAGGCTGTTACATGGATGAATGAACAATCACAAGTTTTCTGACTTCCGTCATGCCAAAGGTACCAATTATCCTGTAAAAATAGATGCCGGATGCAAGATCATTTACATTGAATGAAATACTTTTCCGGTTTGGAGCAAGTGCGAATTTCCCTGTGGTAACGCCACGTGAATCAGTGAGTATGAGCGTTGCCCCTCGTAAATCAACAGGGGCAATATCACCTGCCGGTAACTCATACCGGATCATGACCGCTCCGGATGCCGGGTTGGGAACAGGATCAGATATTTTCATACCGCCTGCGGATACTTCAGCAATGCCAACCTTTGTCATATCAACCACGGTAACTGTAACATCATCAAAATAAAACCCGTCATAATTCAACCCTGCGTCGCTTTTAAGCACGAATTGCATCTTCATGGTTCTGTTTGTGAAGTCGGTAGTGACAATCTGCTCCTTTACCCATGCAGGCTGGTAACCGTCGTAGAGGGGTTGTTGTGCTGCTTCCAGGTAAAAACCGGTCTTGGTATACTTTCCCTTCTGTGGCGTCCATGGCCCGCCGTTGCCTGAAAGGTTGAACTGAACGTAATCATAACCCTTCTCGGTTTTCCATTTTGCCATGTAATTGATAACTGCAACCGGCGAGTTCAGCAGGTTGAGGCCATTGACCAGGGAAATGGTTGCATTTGTGTTTGTACTGTAATTTCCTGAGGGTGAATCTGTAATACACCCGGGGGGTGAATAGTACTGCGAAGTGGTCACATTCCATTTTGCAGAGCTCCAGTTGGCCATGGTTGAAGCGCTGTCGGTGAAAATGACAATCGGGGGGCCATAATACTTTGTCACAGTGTCGCGGTATATGTACTCCCCTGTGTTAACTTCATATACAAACCGGATCACGTCGCCGGAAGTAACTCCGGGCTTAAGCAAATAGGCTATTGAATCATGAACAGGTTGCAGTTGGACAGGATTGATGAATGATTTGGGGCCGCCAACGTTTACAAACTGGTCATTATCCAGCGGTTGAAGTGACACTGTATAATTGGCGCCACCCTCCATGCCTAAGCGCCTGAGGTCAAATTTGAAATATCCCTGCCTGCTTGAAAGGATCACGGGCGATTGGTCCTGTGCCTCTGCATAGTGAAGCGCAAAATGGGCGATCATCAGGTTTGAGTACATGTTTTCCTGGGAGAGTGCAATGATCCTGTTGGGAAATGGCCAGAACCCATCAGACTGGGTGCCGATTTCGGAAGTGAAACAAATAACCTTTGGCTTTGTAATGGTATCGCCATACTGCCAGTCAAGGGCATCACCGTTGGTATTGTAGAGAATTTGTCCGGGCAGGCCGGTGAGGTACCCGTTTTGCCTCGTCAGATAGCTTGCATAGGTGGTAAAGAGGGCACTGTCGGGCGAATCCACGGTTTGATAACACCATGGATAAAGGGTATAATCGCTGTAGGTATGGTAGCCCAATGATACTTTGCACACGATTTCGGTGCAGAAGTCGCGGATAATCTGTGTTTCAGGTTCAGAAAATGGAATAGTTCCGCGGTAGGTTTCATCAGAGGGGTACGGCGATGACCCGTTGTCGTCAAAACCCCATTTATACCCAAAATTGCGGTTCAGGTCCACACCATATTCCCCGCCACCGTTAACCCTGCGGTTTTTCCTCCACTGCCCCCCGCCGTTCGGGTAACTGGCATGGTTATACTCATACCCGTCGGGATTCACCACCGGGATGAAATACAGCTCCAGGTTGTCGACCAGGTACTTTACCTCATCACTGGTATTGTAATTCTCCAGCAAATACCACATATAAAAAATCAGTTGCTGCATCCCCATGGGCTCACGTGCATGCGTCAGGGCATTGTACATGATCTTAGGCTTTTCGGTCACCTGGTTTGGAGTATTAGATATCCGCGCATAAAAGATCCAACGATTTTCATTGGTGCTCTGACCACCTGCAGTTTGCTTTGCAGAGATAAGGTTTGGATAGTGTAAACGCATGCTGTCCAGCTCGTTAAGAACCTCCTGTAAAGTAAGGTAACCGCCCATGGAGCCAAGGTGAAAATGCTGGGGAACTGTGTAGTTGCTTACATCCGGACTGTTGAATTCAATTTTGTGATTGTTGATGTAGTTCACCAGGTCGGGTGTCGATTGATTCCGGCCGGCAATAAAATTTGAATAATCGGCATGAAGAATTTCCGTAATGAATCCTGCCTGGTTGATTTTTGCAAGTTCCCTGGCCGATAAAATTGTTGTCCATGTTCCGTCTTTATCATAAAACCCGTCCTCCACGGCAAGGCCCATTCGCGCCAGTTGGTCAATCCCCTGGCGTCCGTTGTGAACCTTCACCTCCGACCATGCCGAACTTTGCGCGTTAACCTGAAAAGTCAGTAACAGTGAACAAAAAAGCAGAATTATTCCTTTCATTGATCAGTTTTTTGCGCCACTGCGCTTTAGTGTTTGGTTTTATATTTTACAGAAACCTGGTTACCTGTACTTTTCCACCTGAATGTGCTGATCATGCGCTCCAAGTCGGCTTTTAAGAATTCGATGACAGGGGCCAGTGAATCGTTATTCGGGACACGGTTGAAATACAATGCCCCCCTGGCGAAGTTGGCTATGCTGTCGGTCAGGTAAAACTGGTAAGGTGACGCTGCATCGGCCCCGCGGATATCATAAACAAGGCCAAAAACCCGGTGGGCCGGGTCTGCATATTCTCTTTGTGTGATCGCATTTGCCTTTGGAATGTGTTTATTCACCAGCGTGTGTGCATCATCAAGGTACTCTGCAAGGTTCCCGTTGATTGCTTTATAGCTGAAATGAAGGGTGGCATTGAAAGGTTTATAGCTGATGTTAATCCAGAAAGGCTCAGCCATTCTTGTGCTGTCGATGGAAATAGCCGAATAGACCGGATATTCAAAAGTATACGGATAAGTTGTATCAAATATGCGGTATGATCTTTCAGGCAGGTCAATCCTGAAATAACCCCGCGGCTTCGGGGTGTAGTTTTCACTGCAGGATGACATCAGCAGGATAAGAAGAAAGAAAAACGGTAAAATCCTCATTTGAAAAAATTGAGGTACCGAGATGGCAAGGTGACAGAATTTCACTGTTTCGCCACCTCGCCACTTCGCTACTTTCTATTAGAACGGCAGATCGTCATCCGGAGTATTCGCCGGCAAACCTTCATCTTTGTGGATCTCTCCCGCCACCGGGGCACCGGTGCCCTCATCTTTGCGCGGGCCACCGCCAAGCATCTGCATCACATCGCCCAGAATCTCATAAATAAACTTTTTCTGGCCCTCCTTGTCTTCATATTCGCGTTTGCGGATTCTGCCTTCAACGTAGATCGTGCTGCCTTTTTTCAGGAAGCGTTCAGCTACATCAGCAAGGCCACGCCACATCACAATGTTATGCCACTCGGTATGCGTCGCCCTTTCTCCGTCTTTTCCCTTGTAAGCTTCGGTGGTTGCGAGCGTAAAAGCCGCCTTTTTTACACCGTTTTCGAAATTTTGAACCTCCGGATCCCGTCCCAGATTGCCGATCAGAATCACCTTGTTAACTCCAGTTGCCATGATAAAAAATTTAAGTTAAAAACTCCGTGAACAAAAGTACTCATTTTCATGCTTAATCGGGTTAGGGGTCAAAAGGTAATACGCAAAACAGAACTTTTTTTCATATTTATGAATAATTTTCTCAATTTTGCAAATATCCGCCTGGTTTTGTAACCGGCAAAATACGGTCAAATTTGACTGTATTTATCTGTAATATAACTTTTTAAATCATATAATGAGTCAAAATACCAGGACAATTGCCGGTGTTCTGTTTTTCATACTGGCCGTTGTTGTCATTACCCTGATCCGGATAAACCAGGCTTCAACAACACCCACCCGGTCAACTCAGTCACGCACAGCAGGCATCCTCGGAGGCCTCATCAAGGGGCTGATCGTCACCCAGGAGTTCACTGCAACAAAAGACTACATAAGCGGAGTTGAAGTAATATTTACCCACAACGGCAGAAACAATACAAATGAAAATACCATTCTGCTGCTCAATGCCGACTACCAGACTGTTTGGAAAAGAACCTTCTCCTCCGCTGATGTAAAAGAAGGAGATATGACGCCCTTCCTTTTTGACAAATCGGTATTTGTCGGAAAAGGAAAACACGTTTACATCTCTGTTTTCTCCAACGACGGCACCGCAGATAACACGGCCTCACTCCTGGTCAATAAAACAGATTCAATTGGCGCACTGTACGTATCAAAAGTCATTGATAATGACCTGATCGGATCAGTAAAAACCAGGACACAGGTCTTCAGCGGAAGCCTGATGATCAGAACGTATGAGACCGACAACAGCCAGTTCTGGCTCATGAAAGTGTTTCTCTACCTCCTCGGGACAATTATTGCCTGCCTAATCATCTGGTACAGCCAGATAAAGGCAGCCCTGGCGCGCATCTCAATCCGCCCCGAATGGATCTTTCTTGCCATTGCCGTTCCTGTTTCCATGATATTCACCTTCATCACGCCTCCACTGCAGGTTCCCGATGAAGGCAGCCACTTCCAGCGTTCCTTTGAGATATCCGAGTTCCGCATATTCAGCCAGGAGAAAACAGGCCCTGTATCAATCTTAATGCTTGATTCGGCCTTCCAGGACCTGCACTTTTCAGCCGGAGAAAAAACCAGCATGGCGGAGATAAAAAAACACCTTGGAACAAGGCTTGAACCTGCAAAGAGAGCCACTATTACACCGCCGGCCTATACCCTGCCTTATCTGCCACAGGCGCTGGGTATCATGCTGGGGAAGCTGTTTAATTCGTCACCGCTGGTACTGATGTACCTTGGCCGAATTTTCAACCTGCTGATATCCATTATTATCATGTTCTTTGCCATCCGGATCATCCCGGAGTTTAAATGGTTATTCCTGCTGCTGGCCCTGATGCCAAAAACACTTTTCCTGTTCGGATCTCTTTCTTACGACAGCCTCACAGTCAGCCTTTCTTTCATCACCATCGCCGTATTCTTTTACTACGCATGGGCTTGTGAAAGGGATCTGGGCATCAAAGACCTTGCAATCATTGCACTTCTGGTGTTGTTGCTCCTGTTGTGCAAACCCCCGTATTTTATCCTGGGCCTTCTTTTCTTTTTTATCCCTCCGCGGAAATTCGGGAAACTTTACAGGTATATCATGATTTCAGTTGGTGCGGTGGTACTTCTGCTGGCAGTATTCAAAGCCGGACCAGTTGCTGTTAATTATCTTTCCTCATCCAAAGCCCCGACACAGTTCGCCCTGCCCGACACAGGTGCAACCGCCACCGCACAACTTTTCAGGCCCGATGAACAGATCAGAACCATCACCAACGATTTTCCGGGGTATATCGCCCTTATTGTTAAAAGTGGTTTTGTCAAAAATGGCTTGTATATCCTCGACAGTTTTGTCGGGCTCCTTGGATGGATAGATGTGGAACTCCCGTCAATGCTCACATATTCATATTTGTTCCTGTTGCTTTTTGCCGCATTTACGCTGCATGGCACCCGGGTCAGCCTTGGGTGGACAAAAAAAGGACTGCTGCTGTTTTTGCTTGCAGTAGCGTATTTCATCATACACACTGCCATGTTTGTTTATGCCACCCGCCCCGGTCGCGACCAGGTTTTCGGGGTCCAGGGTCGGTACTTCATTCCGATGGCCCCCCTGATTTTCATGCTGTTTTACAACGGGTATATCAATCCGAAACTGAACATTCTTTTCAGTATCCGCCGAAAAGAATTCAACAATGCAAAAGCCAGGGGAAAACCGGTCATTCTGCAGGAAATCGTGGAGAATGAGCAGCTTTTCAATAAGGCACTTTACCTTTTTATTACCTTGTTTTGTATCCTAACACTGGTTTATTCCGTATACATCACCCTGATTCGCTATTATAATATCTGATCCCGGTCAAATGAACTCCGAAATCCAGTTAACAGTTATTATTCCTGCATTCAACGAGGCTGAGAACCTGGAGGTATTTCTGCCGCCGCTGATCGCCTACTGCCGGGAAAACAATTGGAAGATCATCCTGGTCAACGACGGGTCCCTCGACGGGACGAAGGAGTACCTGAAAACCTACAAGGAAGAGCCTCTTTTAACAGTTATACACCATAAACTGAACAGTGGCTACGGTGCAGCCATTAAGTCGGGCATCCGCGCCTGTGAAACGGAATACCTGATCACATTCGATGCGGATGGCCAGCATTACATCGAAGATATTGAAAAACTGAGTGCCTGCCTTATTGCACATGATGCGGATATGGTTGTTGGTTCACGCAAAGGACTGAAGGCAAGTTCCCATTACAGGAACATCGGAAAATGGATGATACGGCTGATTGCAAAAATCATGATGACGGTTCCGGTTCATGATATTAACTCAGGAATGAAGATTTACAGAACCGACCTCGCAAAAAGATACCTCTATTTAACAACCGACACGATGTCGTTCAGCGATGTGATTACCCTTGTTTTCATCAACAACCGTCATCTCGTGCTTGAGGAACCGATCAGCATCAAGGAACGCAAAACCGGCAAAAGTACCATCGGCCTTCAAACTGCCTTTCAAACCGTTATGGAGATCATCCATATCGTGATTCTCTTCAACCCCATGAAAATTTTCCTGCCCCTGGCAACAGTGTGTTTTATCGTTACCATGACCTGGGGGATACCGCTGGCCCTGGAAGGACGGGGTGTAAGTTCCGGAACACTGCTGGGGATCGTATCCACCCTCCTTTTTTTCCTTTTGGGACTTATCACGGAACAACTCTCCCTGATCCGGAGGAACCAAAAGTAACGTCTTCCTCCATGAAAAAAGAAGAGATCAGGGATTTTTACAACAATACATCCGGTTCGCGGGCAAAATGGAAAAGAAGAAACTGGTTCTACCATAATTCCCTGCAAAAGTACTTTTCATTTATCGTTGCTGAAAACAGCAGGGTGCTGGAGGTGGGATGCGGCCTTGGCGACCTTCTGGCATCGGTAAAACCCGCATATGGGGTAGGGGTTGATTTTGCTCCCGCCATCATTGATCAGGCCAGGGTGAAATATCCCGGTCTGCACTTTCATGTTCAGGATGCGGAAGCGTTAAAACTGGATGAAACATTTGATTACATCATCTTATCCGATCTCGCCGGTTGCCTGTGGGATGTTCAGAAAGTACTGAACAATATCCGTCAGCTCTGCCATCCCCAGACAAGGGTGGTCATCTCCAATTACAACTACCTCTGGGAAGGGATCATGAACCTTGGAGAAACCCTTCATCTTAAGCTGCCCCAGCCCAAACAAAACTGGCTGTCAACAGCAGATATTGACACGTTGCTTGAACTAGAAGGATTCCAGGTCATTACCGTCCAGCATAAATTGCTCCTTCCTAAGTATATCCCGGGTTTAAATTTTATTTTCAACCGGTTTCTTGCCAATTTACCCCTGCTGAATAAACTTGACCTGGTAAACATCCTGGTAGCACGGCCTGCCTACACGCAGGAGGTAGAACATTCCGTCAGTATCGTCGTTCCAGCCAGGAATGAACGGGGCAACATTGAAAACGCCATCCTTAGGACTCCCGCATTCGGACTGTCGCAGGAGTTTATTTTTGTTGAGGGCCATTCTGCAGACAACACCCATGAAGAGATGCTCAGGGTACAGGCAGCCTACCCGGAAAAGAATATCAGGGTGATGGTACAAACCGGCAAAGGGAAGGGTGATGCGGTAAGGGCCGGGTTTGACGCAGCCACCGGCGACATCCTCATGATCCTGGATGCCGACCTCACCATGCCGCCTGAGGAACTGGAAAAATTCTACCGTGCCCTGTCGCAGAACAAGGGTGAATTCATCAACGGGTGCAGGCTGGTGTATCCGATGGATAAAGATGCCATGCGATTTCTTAACTTTCTGGCCAACAAGTTTTTCGGAATGTTCTTTACCTACCTTCTCGGGCAACGGTTAAAAGATACACTGTGCGGCACCAAGGTCCTGTTTAAAAAAGATTACACCGCCATTCAGAACAACCGCCATTACTTTGGTGATTTTGACCCGTTTGGTGATTTTGACCTGCTGTTCGGTGCTGCCAAATTAAACCTGAAGATGACAGAGATCATCATCCGGTACCGCGACCGGGAATACGGTTCAACCCAGATCAGCCGGTTTAAACATGGGTGGCTGCTGGTTAAAATGAGCATGTTTGCTGCCCGGAAAATAAAGTTTATCTGATCCCGGCATTTTTTAATCCTACTGGCCTGCTGCTTGTTTCAACTGGTTGAAATATGCATCATTGACTTTAATGCCTGCCTTCCTTGCCGCTTCAACATCCGAGTATGCCTCACCATATTTCTTCAGCGTAAAATAAGCCTGTGATCTCCGAAGGTAAAAATCGGGGTTTCCCGGGCTCAGTTTCAACCCTGCATTAAAATCATCCAGCGCTTTATCCGGCTGATTAAGCTGAAGATAGCAATATCCGCGGTTAAGATACATGTCGGGTTTGTTGGGCTGGAGGGTAAGACACCTCGTGAAGTCTTCAAGGGCCAGGGCCGGCCGGTTCGTTTGGGAATAGGCAATGGCACGGTTTGAAATTGCTTCGTAATAATCGCTTTTGATCCGGATGGCATTGTTGAAATCGGAAATGGCTGAATCAAATTTCCCGTTCATGCAGAAAATAATTCCACGGTTACTGTATGGCTGTTCAAATCCCTTGTTATACCTGATGGCATTGTTGAGGTCAACGATCGCCTTCGTGGTGTTACCCAGATCTTTTCCGTAAAATTTTCCCCTGTTGTTCAGCGGCATGGATGCATGCGGGAACTGCTCCAGGGCGTCGTCCCACAGTGTGATGCTGGTTTGCCATACATCACACCGGGTAAAGGTGAGATAAAACATGACTAAAAGATAAAATCCGGTACCCCCGAAAATGATATATTTCTGCCCGGGATATTTGCTCACCAGGTACCATATCCCTGTGGCCAGTGCAAAAGAAAGAGCCACAGAAGGGATCAGTGAATACCGTTCATTGAACATGGCAGGTCCGATGGCAACGAACTGCAGGACAAGGGCCAGGGCGGCAAAGAAGAATCCGATGCTGAAGGCTATTACGGGAGATTTCCTGACCGACCAGATAAAAAGAACCAGCAGGACAAGCCCAAAGACGGGCGCAATATAAAATTCAATAGGCCACGACTCTGCCGGGGTTGTTTTCGGATAGGGATAAAAGGCTGACAAGTTAACGGGAACAAGACTTTTATACACGAAAAACATCAGGTTCCTGCAAACGATCAATACGCGGTCAAACAAGGTAAAGAGGTTGCTTTTATCAATAGTGCCTGCAGAGGCGGTTGCATCAACCTGGATCAACCCGATGGTGACACTTAACACCACAAACGGAATTTTTTCAAGGATCAGCCGGATGCTGAGTTTCCTTTTATAAAAATAGTCTAACATGATCATGGGCCCCACGATGGAAACTGCCATGACTTTTGAAAACACGGAAAGAATGAAAAAGAGAAATGCGTAGATGAAATATTTCAGGATAAAACCTTTACCATGCTCCTTCAACGCGATAACGTATTTCACATAGGCAATAAGGGATGCCATATAAAATACAGCGTAGAGCATGTCTTTGTGCTCTGCCGCCCAGGCTACAGATTCAACACGCATGGCATTAATGGCAAAAAGCAGGGTGGCAATGATTGCAATGGTCTTGTTTTTCGAACTGATCTGAAAAATGAAGTAATACACAAGGCATGTGGTAATCAGGAAAAGTACCAGGCTCACAGCATGGTATCCTGCGGGATTAAGCCCCCACATTTGAAATTGCAACATATATGCTAGCAAATGCAATGGCTGATAGTTGCCGAAATAGAACGAAGAGAAAAGGACCTTGACGCCGTGCCAGCTGAAATCCCTGATCAGCGGGTTGTCAATGATCAGGTCGGGATCATCCCAGTTGGTGAGGTCATTGTTTAAAATCGGGAAAAATGCGATAAATACGATGGGGAGGATAACCAGTAACGGTTGCAGAATTTTCAGAAGAGATTCATTTTTTGCAGGAGATTTCTTCTGTACCCCTTTGGGATGCTGAACCACAGGGGCCTTCTTCTTTTGATTTTTATGCATGGTCAGTTAATTATTTCGCCACAAATTTAAATTTATTTTTTACTCCGTGTTTCTCTGTGTCTTCTCTGTGAACCTCTGTGTCATAAATTGTTACACAGAGGTTCACAGAGGAGTCACAGAGGGCCACAGAGGATATTTGAGTCAATCTTTTCCGAAAACAGCCTGTATTTTTTTTATGACTGAATAGGTAAGTACAATGATAAAATTGTTGACCCGGTGCATTAACAGCCTCCTCCGGTTATGGTCA
The DNA here is from genome assembly GCA_903959905.1 of uncultured Bacteroidales bacterium. Classification (GTDB taxonomy): domain Bacteria; phylum Bacteroidota; class Bacteroidia; order Bacteroidales; family FEN-979; genus CAIVAT01. The sequence goes on along the minus strand of CAJBYO010000005.1, from coordinate 185,818 downwards.
TACTTCTGATGGATGCGGTATTGCTCGTCAAATTGCTCCCGATAACTCCTTGAACTGATTGACTCCCCATGCACCCTGAAACACGCCAGATCATCATCAATATATCCCGGCCTGCCCAGTTTTGCCAGCCTGATCCATAAATCATAATCCATGGCGGTGGGGAGCCCCGTATCAATGGGGCCGGCTTTTACGAGGGCTTCCCTTCGCATAAACACCGCAGGCTGTGAGATGAAGTTCTCAACCAAAAGCTTTTCATACCTGTATTTCCTTGCCGACCGGTTCTTGTAAGCCGTTATCCATTTCCTTACCTCCCTGTCCTGCTCATCGATCATGCGGCAATTTCCGTAAAGCCAAAGGCAATCAGGGTGACTGTCAAAATAGGTTGCAACCCGCTGCAAAGTCCCTGGAAGGTAAATGTCATCAGAGTTCAGCCATCCGACAAGTTCACCTGCAGCCTTTGAAAATCCTTTGTTCAGTGCATCCTGCATCCCGTTATCCGGTTCCGAAATAAGATGGATGCGGCCGGAATGCTGTTTAAGAATATCGAGTGTGCCGTCCGTAGAGGCGCCGTCAACCACAATATGCTCGACGGAAAAATCAACCTGTTGATCCGCCACACTGTGGATGGTGCGTTCAATAAACCCAGCCTGGTTATAAGAGGGGGTGACAATTGAAAATTTACAGGTTCGTTCCATTCATGGCCTCCCGGTATATCCTTGTCATTTTTTCTGCAACTACTTTGTAATCAAACTTTTCAAGCACACGCTTCCTGGCATTTAATCCCAATGAAACACGTCGGGGCTCATCAGCAAGCACCCATTCAATGCCGGCTGCCAGGTCTTCAGGGCGGAAGGGCTCTGCCAGGTAGCCGGTTTCAAGGTGAACTACAATATCGCGCAATCCGGTGCAGTCAAAGGCAACCACCGGGGTGCTGCAGGCCATGGCTTCTGAGGCGGACTGCCCGAACACCTCCTGCATGGAAGGAACTGCCACCACATCTGCTGCCGAGTAAAGGTCAATAAGTGTTTCATGACTGGCAACATGCCCGGTGAACCTGATGTCCAAACCTGAAACATCTGTATTTTTTGCCGAGGATGAACCAAAAACAACCAGCTGGTAATCCTCCCGATTCAGCAATTTAAGTGCCTGAACCAGCAAGGCGAACCCTTTCAATGGTGTTTCGGTGGCCCGGATCGCTCCGAACAGGATAATCTTTTTAGCTTTATCAAGATTCAGCCTTCTCCTGGCTTCCTCCTTCCCTGATGATGTAAACTTTTCAGTGTCAAGACCGTTGGGAACAACCACAACGTTCCGGTTGCCGAGCAACGGACTTTCTCTTACCTGTTGCGCAAGCCACTCGCTTGGGGTGGTGACAGTCAGATTCGCTATCTGTGCATAGGCCTTTGATTTCCTTTGGAATACCCGTCGGCTCAGGTCATTTTCCCCCGACGAATGGAGTACCGGGCATTTACCGCATTCCTGCATATACCGTGTACAATTCTCTGTGTAATGGCATCCGCCGGTGAATCCCCACATATCATGGAGGGTCCATATAACAGGCCTGCCGATCCTGGCAAGCGACTCAATTTTGATAAATCCGCCGGCAATCCAATTCAGGTGAACCACATCAGGGTTGATGCGGTCAATCTCGCTGATAATGTTATCGGGGATCATGGAGGTGGAAAAGATAATACGCCTGCGGGTTTGCAGCAAAGGAAGTGCAAAATCAATGTAGGGTCTGAAAGGGTTCAGCACCCCCGGGGCCAATAACACCATCGGATCCTTCGACTGCCTTTCCTGGACAAGCAGATACACTTCGTTGCCGGTGGTTTTCAGCCCTTCAAAAAGCCGCCATGTGGCCCTCGCAGCACCACCCCGTTGATCATATGTATTGATCAGTAAAATTTTCATTTTTGGTTGGTGTGTCTTGGGTTTTCTTGAATTGTTCGCTTTTCAGTTTTCATTGTTCACTAAACATTTTTAACCTCACCTGCCCCTGATCCATCTCACCACCCCATCCGGCAACACCCTGTATCCCGCCGAAACCATGCTCACCCAGCAGATAAACCTGTAATGATGAAGGCTTTCGGCAAAACTCAGCTTCCTGTACAGTCGTACAACAGCAAAATGCTCCATGGCCGATTGTACCATTTTAAGGTTTGAAGTTCCGGTAGTGTCAAATATGGCGATCGGAAAGGAAAGGTGTTTAAAACGGCATCCGGCTGAAAACAACCCGAAAAATATTTTGAAATCCGCGCCAATGGGGTATGAAAGGTCAAACCCATCGTCGCCAATCAACTCCCTTCTGATAAAGGCAGCCTGGTGGCAAAAAACCATTCCATGAACCATCTCCTCAGGGGGCCCGGCTTTTTTAAAGACATTGGCCCTCGGGTAGGCGGCAATGCTGTCGCCATAAACCACGCCGAATCCATCCAGGTCGCTCGCCATAACCCTGGAAACTACATCATTTTCAACAAACATGTCGCCTGCATTCATGAAATTGACCCAGTCGCCGGTGGCTTTTGCCAGTCCTTTGTTCATGGCATCGTAGATGCCGTGGTCCGGTTCGCTGATCCACCATGTGATCCGTGCCGCATACGCTTTAATCACCTCTAGGGTCCCGTCTGTTGAACCTCCGTCAACCAGTATAAATTCCAGGTTTGGATAGTCCTGGTCAATGATGCTGATGATCGTTTTCCTCAATTCATCAGCCGCATTGCGAACAACTGTGATGATGGTGATTTTCGGTTGGTTTTGGTTCATTATGATGAAGGTGTCTGTTGGAATATTATAAGGATGAAAGAAAACAAACACCCCAAAAAAACAAAAAATATTTTGAATAGCATGAATAAAGGAGCCAGCGCACTTTAAGCCGGTGCTTTTTTCTGTGCCGAAAAAAGAATGACAGTTGACCGGCTAAAGTTGTGTTTCTTGCATTCACAGCCACAAGGTGCTCCTTCTGCCGGTTCATATAACTGCTGAATAACAACCTGATACGGGTAAGTGTTTCAGATTCGTCATTCGTTGAAGCAACCAATGTATCAGTAAAACCTCTTAGTTTTACGGAATATTCATCAACCGCATTCAAACGTTCACCGGCATCGCCTCCCTGGGAAATTTGAAACCGGGACTGCCTCCAGTCAAAAAAAGCACTGGAACTGTACGCGATCCCACCATCAACGGCAAGTTTAAACCAGGTCAGGTCATCTGATCCCCATGCAAGCGGAAGGTCGGTAAACCCTCCGCTATCTTTCAGCTTTTGCGTGCGGACCACAAACTCAGGGGCGAATTGCTCGCGGTCACCCAGCATCCGGTGAAAGATAAAATCAAGGCCTGATTCAAATTCGGGGCACATATTGGTAAACGCCAATACCTCACCTTCTGAATTGATTTTTCTCACCCGGCAATGGGCAATATGACTCATCGGGTACCTGTCGAGCAGCATTTTCATTTCAGAAAGAAATTCGGGATGATACAGGTCGTCGTCTGAAAACAGGACAAACAGGTCGCCCATGGCATAAGAAAGCACCCTGTTCCAGTTCTCCACCACCGGCAGAATGGGCCCAACCTCAAAATACCTTATCCTCACATCATCAAACGTTTGTACGATCCGCCTGATCGTTTCATCCGCCCGGTCGTTGACAATGATGAGTTCAAAGTCAGTAAAAGTCTGGTTCAGTGCGCTGCTTATCGCATCCGCCAAAAACTGGGGTTTAACTGCCGGCAGCCCGATACTGATCATAACGATTGATAAATTGATGAGTTCAAAAAGCTGTCGTGGAAATACTTGCCGGTTAATTTATTTTTAAACGGGTAACTGGCAAGGTAATCGTGGGCATCTCTCACGAGATTCATATTTTCCGCTTTCCGGGCGGCTTCTTCCAGGGAGTTGAAGTAAAACGGATAATCTTTCCCGAGATATTCTACCACAGGTTCAATGGGGTTTACAAGGATGGGCGTATTTCGGGCAATGCATTCAATGATGGCGTTGTTGGCGCTGGCATCGATCAGGTCAATGAAAACAATATTCTCAGAAAGCAACTCGTCGTAGCGTTTATTTGAAAGAAAATCAATGCGCGTTACACTGTTCATTACCTGGCTGGTAATAAGCTGTTTATCATCCATGTGCTCCAGTTCAAGGTGGAAATGCTTTTCAATATCCACATCCGGTTTCACGAGTAGGATTTTCCTGTAACCCTTTACATTCAGCAGGTAGAAAGAATAAACCCGCCGCAGCCACCATCCCGAGTGAATGATCTTCTTATCCCGGTTTGCGGCAAATTTCTCATAATTCCACTTTAAGGAGGGGAATTCAACCGGGTGATACAAATTTTCCACCGGGAATTTAAAGAGCGGTTCAAGGTGCTTTCTATGGTATCCTGAGAGGGTGAACAACCCCAGGCAATAAGGAATACTGCGTTTCCAGCCGTCAGAATCAAAAACAGCCCTGTTTGATTGCTTTGATTCCATCCACTCAGGTACACCCGGCGGTACATGAATGATGCCGATCCAGGGCTCAGAATAACCCGTAAAGTTTTGGTTCCCTGCTGAAAAGGTACGGTCAACGGCGGCATCCAGCAAAACACCTTTCGGGTTATGCAGATCACGGAGATACTGCATAGAAGAGCTCAGTCCACTCCTGTGAAGCCCGAACAGCCGGCTTTTCTGTCCTGACAGATTTATTTTGCCAGCATTGCTTCGTAAAGGATTATGCGGCATGACTTTACTTAACCACCTGGCATACATCGCTTTACGTTCAGCATAGAAATACCGGAGCATGGTTGTTTTTCCGTCGGATTTTAAAAAGGAGACCAGGCGCTTCATGATGCAGTAAAAGTATACAATTATTGGGAATTCGCCTGTATCTCTGCCTCCCCGGCAAAATTACCTTCACCCCCTTTACCATAGCGCATGAACATGGCAAACAGATAATAAAGCACATCACCGCCTACTGTGACAATCCTTCCCAGTACAATGGCTTCCAGCAGTTCCTTTTCACCAATTACGCCATGAAGAATGGTCAGAAACACCAGTTCCCTCACACCCAGGCCGGCAGGAGCCCCCGGGGTAACCAGACCGGCAAGCCAGGCAACGACATATACCCCGGCGATCTCAATGAACATTACTACAGGCAGACTTGCAGCAGCTCCCACAATCAGTAACAATCCATTGAAAATCAACCCGGAAATAACCAGGAACAGGATGTAGTATAACCCGGCGGAAGCCACAGCAGACCCGGCTAAGCGATGTAACAGTGCTACAAATATTATAAGTACGAGAAAAAATAAAACAGCAGCAAGCTGAAATGCAATCTGATGTATAAACAGAGGGAGCACCAACAGGAAAAACAAAGAACCGGTAACAGCGAGCAGCCCGATTTCCCAAACCGAAGATTTGGCAAGCGGTTTAGGCGGTATACCTGCCGATTGCCCGATTGCCTGCCGGCCTGCGAAATGAAAAATATTCCCGGGAACATATTTGCCGATCTGTGAAATGCCATACGTTTGAACGGCCCATCTCAAGGTGGTTTTCACCCCGAGAAATTGCAACAGATTGCGCCAGGCGAAGGCAAGCAGGAAGTTGGCCGAGAAGTATACCAGGATGAGTCCTGCCAGCAGGATAAATGAAGTAAGGGTGAGTTCCCCAAGGTCAATCTGGTGGGCGTATTCCACCAGTTTCATGACCACAAATACCACACCGGCTATGCCGATGCACAGTCCGGCGAGATTGAAGATTTGCTTCCAGGATAAATGCTTCACGCCAGGATTCTTATTGCCTGGTTTTGCATAACAGCATCGTCCAGGGCAGCGGGGAATTGACTTTTACAACATCAAAATAACGGGCTGCCAGCTTCACAAACTCCTTTTTTGACCAACGCTGAATATGACCCGGTGTATTACCCATATCAGCCCAGTATTTGCCCCTGGCCATGTTCAGAAAGCTCCATTTAGGTTCGCAGGGAACGCAGATGATCAGGTAAGGCGAGGCAATCCGTTGCAATACCATCAGCGCATCATCAGGTCGTTCAAGGTGCTCAAGCACCTGGCAGCAAACCACAAGATTAGCCTTATCATCCCCAGGGTCTAGATCATAAATATCTTTGGCAACAAAATTTTCATCTGGAAGCCCACGTTCCCTTGCATTGGACCTGGCCATATCAATAACAATCTTTGAAAAATCAGAACCGCGCGTTGCAATTCCTTTTTCAAGCCATTTCAATGACCAATACCCCTCGCCACAACCGACCTCATGAATTGATTCCGGTTTTACGAAGTCCACCATCTCATTCAACGATTCCTCATAACCCTTCATCAGGTATCTCACCACAGGATTCCGGGACCCATATTTATCATAGGTGTTACCAATAACAATCCCGTCCTCCTGCAGGCCACCCGCGACTTTCATATTACTTCGTTCTTGCATCAGCTTATAGGTTGGATAAACTATTTGACATTCATTTTCCGCAGTTTATACTGAACATCTTCGAGGAGTCGCCTGTTAACAGAAAGGAGATCAGCTAAAAATGCAACCAGGATCGTCTGAAAACCGATTCCCATAAAAACCGAAGCAAGGATGATGGATTGTATGTGCCCTTTGCCTTCTCCGATAAAATCAAAATACAGGTACCTGAACCCGATCAGGATCCCGATGCTGAACAATATGGCCCCTGAAATGAAAAAGAAGCGGAAAGGTTTATACACAACAAAAATGCGGAAAATGGTTACAATGGAGCGTTTGATATATGAGGAAATGCTCTTTAACAACCTGGAGGGCCTTAAATCACCGTTAACCCTGATGGGTACTGACATGATGGAAAGATTTTTCTGACCGGCCTGTATAATTGTTTCCAGGGTGTATGTATATGAATTAAATACATTCAGCGACATGGCAGCTTCTCGGTTGATCGCCCTGAAACCACTGGTTGTGTCAACAATGTTTGTTTTTGAAGCCTGCCTTACAACCCATGAACCAAATTTCTGGAACAGCTTTTTCAACGGTGAAAAATGTGCTATCTCCTGAATTGGTCTGGCTCCAATAACAATCTGGGCCCTGCCTTCAATGATCGGCTGTGTCAGCGCCGGGATATCGCCCGCAAAATATTGATTGTCGGCATCGGTGTTCACAATAACATCCGCACCATGCTGAAGGCAGGCCTCCAGGCCGGCCATGAATCCTTTAGCCAGTCCCAGGTGCTTTGGCAGACTGACAACATGATCAACTCCATGTTCCCGGGCAACTTCAACAGTGCGGTCGGTTGAACCGTCATCAATGATCAGCCATTCCACTGTATCAAAACCATGAACTGCTCTTGGCAAATCGGCCAATGCAATTGGCAACGTTTTCTCTTCGTTAAAACAAGGTATCTGGATGATGAGTTTCATGGTTCAGGGTGTGTTTTCTAACAACAAGTTTGCAGGTTGCCGGTATAGAGGGCTATGGATTAAGCCTCATATACGAAAACCATTCATTGGTTTGAAATGCAATGTTAGCACTTTCATCTGAAAACTGTCGGGCAAATTCCGAAAATTGTGTTTTAGTTTCCGGCGCGGGAGGCCATCTGTATGAATTCCAGCGCATATCAAAATGAGGAAATACAATTGCCGTCACTTGCTTTGATTCAAGCAATGCCAGAATTGTTTTCCTATCCGGGTTCATTGCTGCATCGGTAACCACCTTTGGCCAATGCAGTAAAGAAAGTTCAACGGCCTTGTCAGTTGAAACATTATACGAACTGCATCCAACATTCGAGCACAAGTAGGTTGACAGGTATTCATTGGTAAGGCCTCCATTCTGGATGAAAAGGATAAGATCACCTGGTTGTATCTGTTCTTTAAATTCAGCCAAGGCATCAGCATTAAAATTATTAAACATGGAAGTTGTTCCCTGAATTTTCAATAACCTCTGTTTATAATTTGGTGAATATTCAAAAATTACTCCAAGAAGTAACAGAGCTGCCAGTATCTTTCCAAAACGGTTATATCTCCATAAACAGGTGATCAGAACCATAAGAGAAACAACACAAATCAGTATTGTTGGCATTAACCACCTGCTTACCGACCGCATATATTTTACCGGTGTAATTTTATAAATAAATGAATGAGGCAGAGTGGCGGTGGCAGACTGCTCAGGCATTAAATAATCTTCAAAAACGAAGGTGTCTGTATTCGTTCCTGCCTCCAATGGATCACGCTGGTTGTTTACTTTCAAGGACGGGCCCAGTGAAAGGACCAGTGTTATTGCCCCAATGGCGATGAAAAACCAGTGTTGAGGTCGGATTTGCTTTCTGAAAAATACAAGCAACGGGATTGTCAGCATCAGGCTCAACCCAAAATAAACATGGTATATAGATTCTCCATCAGAATAAAACAATTTTGAATTGGAAATAGGTGCATTCCAAAACTGATTAAAAGCGTACATCTCCAGTGGTCTGTTAAAAAAAGCTGCAAGGTCAATGCCCTGCCCCCGGAAAAAGTTCATTGGCATCACAGAATAACTGTTGCCCCCTGGTATATAAAATGAGTAAAATATATAGGCGATTAAAAGCGCCAGCCCAAGACCAGTAATTTTAAGAAGTGACTTTATCAGTTCCTTTTTCGCCCTGATCGCTTTAATAAATTCATAAAGTATGATCACACCAGTAAACAACGAGGCCATTACAAAGGTGTATGGTCCCAGAAAAACCAGGAATATTTTTGACAGTATAGCAACAGGCAAACTTATTGCAACTCGTTTTGATTGAAAATACCACAAATCCAGCCAGATATAGAAAGCAACCGACGCAAACGCCCACATCATATAAACATAGTCGCTTTTTGCATAAACTATTGGCATAAAAAGGAAGAGTAAACCTCCGAGGAAAGCAAAAAACTTATTCCCCCCAAAAACCGAGATTATTTTATAAACTCCCAGCCAACCGATACATAGAAATATTAAACCGGCAAGGCTGAAGGCATTCAAAACTGAAGTCCCTGTTAATAACTGTATCGCGGATGCAACATATGTAAACGAGAGGCCAAGTGGCATATAACCACCAATGGGCAATCCTGTAAGAGCACAGGGTGTGCAAAGCCCCATTTTGGTCAGGCATTCAATATTTCCCAATACCGTGTATAGTATTCCGAGCGAGCTCGCGCTGCCCAGGGGAAGAACTCCATAGAACGGCGCCACTATAAAAACCAACAGTAAAAGAGCAAATAAAACCAATAGTATATTCCCCGCATTCTTGCTTTTTCTAATCATTGAACCAATGACCGTCAAAGCTTGAAAGGTTTTTCTAACCGGGCTTACTACAACTGAACCCTTCAAATTCTTCTGGGAGATCTCGTTCATTTTACTGCGATTACTTTATCTTTCCTGATATATATAAACTGCACTTCCCCGAGATCAGAGCCTCTCTCCGGGAGCAATCAGGTTATTTTATACCAGTGATACGTTATAAATAGTTGCTGTCCATGTCAAACTCCTTCAAAACATCCCGAATAACCTCGAGATAACCTGTCCCCCACCGGCTGTCTGGCTCCAGATAATTACCTTCAGCCCACTCATTCCAACTTTTAAGCAGGATAATATTATTTTTATTGGTGGTTTGTTGTTTGACAAATTGAACAACCGACATAAAATGTTCCCGGAATAAGGCAGGCGTTGAACCATGAATTATATACCCTTTCTTTCCAGAGCGCGGCGTATTGTCCCAATTAGGTAAAATGGTCGGAACAAAGTCATTATTGTCCAGCCATGAAAAATTATAGTTTCTTACGAGGTCCGAATAGTTATAGGTAGACTTTAGCCTCTGCATTAAAAAATTGATCAGGTTGTTTTTCTTCCTTCTAAATGAACTGGCCTCAAACATAGCCATATATTGATGCAGCGGATGAACCGACTTTTCTTCAAATCCCTCAAGTTTATGATCCCAGTCCATCGTATAGATCCCAATGAAGAACATTCCTGCAAAGCCATTTTGGATGGCAAGATCATTCCAAAGTTTTGTGAACTTAGCCGTATCAGGAAGAAATTGAGGCAGATAGATAATAAAGATTGGTTTGTTGTCTATTTTAATATACCTTTTATCCTGAAAAGCAGGCAATACATGGTTAAAATGAAGGATATGATCAGCCTCCCCGGGATATTTTTGCTCCATGAGGATCTGATCCTTCAGGCCATGCCACACACCGGTCCACGACTCATTCGCCCAGGCCAGGCAAAAAGGGAAATCAGGCTGTCCGCTTTGAAGAACTTCATTAAATGGCCGTTCAAGAATCTGCTGACCATTTCCAAACCAGTAATGCCAATACGCAAAACCGGTAATGCCATGATTTCTTGCCAGTTCCGCCTGTTGCTCTCTGACTTCCGGAACACGGAGATCATAAAAGCCCAGATCGGCCGGAAGATTCGGTTGCACATGACCGCGAAACAATGGCTTTGCCTTCGCGGTGTTCGTCCATTCAGTAAACCCCTTTCCCCACCAAACATCATTTTCAGGAATTGGGTGAAACTGAGGCAGGTAATGTGCAAGAATGATTGCCTTCTGGTTCAAATTATTGATTGTTTAGTTTGGTTAATTTACAAAATATTCCGGATGTCAAATTCAACTCCTTGCCTGATAACTTCAATGTTAAATTTAGCGCTGGGAATGGTCTTGATCATTGGGATATATTTATCAGCAATTGGCTTATCAATAAAAATGATGGTGTTAATGTTGACGAAATTTTCAGTAAACCACAGCCACCAGTTTTCACGGTACCACCCTCCGTATAAAACCTCAATTCCTTTTTGTTCCAGGTCAGAAACTTCAGGTTCTGTTTTATAAAAATTATCAGGTAAAATTATGACTTTCATCCTCTTCTCCAGCAAAGAATTCAAAATATGGAAATACTTTTGTTTATCAATCTGGCTGGAACAGGTTGGAACACAGTAATCGATGAGAAGAACGACATGCTTGTGTTTGCTTTTATCCCTTGCCCTGAACAAATTCTCGTACCTGGCATAGTTATTCTTTTCCAACTCATTTTTCCACTTTTTCAAAAAAATATGTTGATTTTCAGTCTGCTTGCTCTTGATGCCGGTTGTAAGATCCGAACCGTGTGAAACCCCTTCAAAATGGATAATCACCGATTTTGGCTGATAAACAGTCCTGTACCCGATTGACCTTATCTTCATTGCAAGGTCGGTGTCCTCATAATAACCGGGCGAATAGATCGGATCAAAGCCTCCAACCTTCAGCCATAATTCGTGCCGTACGCAAATGCAAGCGCCTGAACAATAGTCAACATCCTTTAAGTAATTATTGTGCGATACATTGGGCCAGTCATATCTGCCATAATTCGTTGCTGAACCATCCGTGAAGACAATGCCGCCTGCTTCCTGCAATTCTCCGGTAGAAAACATGAATTTAGATCCGGCCATTCCTACATCGGCATTATCTGCCATGGTCTTTAAAAGCCAATTCAGCCATTCAGGCTGAACAAGCGTGTCATTATTCAAAAAAATCAGGAATTTCCCTTTTGCAAACTTTGCCGCATTGTTGCAGTTGAAAAGAAATCCAAGGTTCATTTCATTTCTGACAACATGGATGTTCTTTACAGATTGTTCAACAAATTTTGTTTCATCTGTTGAATTATCATCCGCTAAAATAATCTCGTAAGAAATGCCCCCGGTGTTTTTCAGAATAGAGTCAAGGCAAGCATAGGTAAAATCCCATTGGTTATAAACCGGGATAATGATAGAAACTGTTGGAGTCTCGGATATCTTTGGAAATTCTATGCTTGCAAAGCTGGGGTTGGTCGTTTCAAAAAATTGAGGAGGCTCAGTGGCCTTTTCAATCCTGGTTATTTCTTTTTTTTTTTTTTCCTGATCATTCGTACCAACCGGTAATCGCTGTCCATGAAGATATAACCACATCCTTTTGAAAAACTCTCTAAGTCCATCCCTTTTCAACAATTGCAGCGCATACCCGAAATCTTTGATGAAAAAGGATAATTTGGTTGATTCAGGAACAGGTGAGTTCACAGCAGGTACGATGGGGATCGTCGTTATCAATGAATTGCAGTGAATAACAAGATCTCTGATTTTCTCATTGACCGCCTGGTATGAACATATGGCCGAATTAAGTTTTTGACCTGCCAGCCCCATTTCCTGCTGCAATGCATCATTCGATATAAGTGCTGTCACACATTCGGCAAATTCGTCCGGATCATCAGTGATCATCATTTGTTTCCCATGAACTGCTTCAAAGCCCTGCGCACCGATTTTGGTGGCTACCACAGGAATACCATGGGCCATTGCTTCGTTCACCTTTCCCTTCATACCCCCGCCCACCCTGAGTGGAGCAACAGAAACAGCAGCCATTTCAAGGTACGGTTTCGTTTCAGGAACATATCCTAACACCTTAACGCCTGGAACTGTGCCCAATGCCAGTATTTCCGGCGTGGGGTCACTGCCGATAATTAAAAATTCTGCCTCAGGAGTTGATTTATAAATTGCTGGCCAGATCAATTCAGTAAACCAAATAACCGCTTCCGGGTTAGGATACCAAGCATAACTTCCAATAAAAACTACAACAGGCTTGCGTTTCCCCACGGTTCTGGGAAACTCCCTTACAATATTTGGAATGAGGAATATATTCTTCAATCCTTCAGTAACAGTAAGCAGATGGAGGTCGTCCTTACTCACGGCAATGGCAACATCGGCAGCCTTATAAACACCGAGTTCCCTTTTCTTCGTTTGCATAACCTTTGACATCTCAATGGCACCAAGTTTCGCCTGTGTCGCCTCGCGTGCAAAGTGAACATCCACCGAATCAACAATCGTAAAGGCACCGGGTTGAGCCGATTTAAACAGGGGCATCATCTCCTCGGCAATCCAGTAGAGGTTAAAATAACCACCGGCATACTGGTTTTCATTGACGGCCCTGCTGAATGCATCCTTTGAAGGCCTGTAAACACGGATGCCCATTGCCTCAAGCTTTTCAATGTAAGGAACCAATTCTTCAGTGGCATTCCATTCAGCGTGAGAGTTGGCCACACAAAAATCCAGGTCCCAGAATTTGGATAACAAATCCAGAATAGCCACAAACCGGAGTTCTCCCGAACTTTTATCCGGCCGGGGTATGTTGTAAGAAATAATCAGTATCCTGGGCCTCTTATTCATGTTTTTTCTTTGTTAGCCGTTTATAAAGAGTGAGAATCCTGATTGGGAACCAAAGGATCAACTTACCTGCCCTGAATGTATAGGAATTTAATATTACATCAATTTCTGAACTCAAAGGAGATTCAAATTGCAACTGTGCATTTTGGGATTGTGTGGAAAGACCAGGTACTTTTAGTGCGTCTTCGCCACAATGCGATCTAAGTGCTTCCAACGCATCAGCCTTATCATCAACCTCATCCATTGCCTCCTTCGTGGCTTCCAGCCATCTCATTCCGTATTTTTGGTCAGGTTCCAGATGTGCTCCTTCTGCCCATTCATTCCAGGCATTAATGAAAACCAGTTGTTCATCACCTGCATGCTCAGCGCGGGTAAGTGCCAGTGTTGCCTTTAAAAATAGTTTATACAGGTCGGGGGAAGAATTGATGAAAATCGCACTGGAATTTTGTCTTCTCGGCGTATTGTCCCAGGATGGAAAGACCCCTCTGAAAAATTTATATCTGGGTTTTTCCAGGCTGGCCATTTGTTGGATTATTCTCGGGTAATCAATGATCCAGTGATCCTTTATGTTTGCGAAATCAAGCTCATTGGCCTGGGCAAATCGTTCTATATCAACCCGGCAACTCGGATGAAAGTCGAGTGGAAACTGAACTGTTCCATCAAACCCTATCTTGACAGGGTCAATATCTTTCACGAAGTTATTGACTGCGCACAGATACAACTCAGCATTGAGTTCCTTTTTTACGATTTCCCGCCAGGTTGAGGCTGTTTCCAGGGGTTCCGGCATGCGATCCACCCTGTAAACAAGCAGTAACAGCTTGTTGTTGACACGAATATAACGCTTGTCCTTTAACACAGGGATCAGTTGATGAATAAAATCAATATCATCCTTCTGTGAATGAACCTGTTCAATTAAGATATGCGAATCGTTGCCATCCCATCTCCGGGTCCAATTTTCATTGGCCCAGCATATGCAAAAAGGGAAATCCGGTTTTCCAGAGGCAAGATTCTCATCCAATGGCCTGTTCAACAACCTTTTGCCATTGAAGTAATAGAAATAATAACAGAAACCGTAAATCCCATGATCACGGGCCATTTGAGCCTGTGCTTCACGGACTTCGGGTATACGGAGGTCGTAAAAACCCAGATCTGCCGGTAAGTGAGGCTGATAGTGTTCCGGGAAAACAGGCTTGGCGGCAACCACATTTCTCCATTCCGTAAAACCTTTTCCCCACCAAACATCGTTTTCCGGAATCGGATGAAACTGTGGCAGATAAAAGGCAATTAATCGGGTATCATTCATTCAATTAGCCGCTTTTATTCATATGAGCTGTAAAAATAGTGTATTTCACAGAATTCTCCGGGATGCATGACCTGTGATTTTTTGTCTTAAATCCTAAAATAGGTTTCATGCTTACACTAAAAAGGCAACAATATGCAGAAATGCTTTGGACATTGTAGAAAAATACAGTAGAAACCAACTTTCTTAGTTGATCTGTTGACCATCAAAAACCAAAACAGTAATTAACTGCGCTCGATAATGAACCAATCCAATCCCCTACTTGCAGTGCTTCTTGATCAAGTCATCTGCTTCCTTCTGCCCCAACCCGGAAGCCTTGGCAAGGTCAGCACAGGCTTCTGGTAACACGCCGGTTTGTATTTTCAGCTGTCCCCTGTATAAAAATGCATCAGCAGAATTTGGATTGAGTTCAATGGCCTTGTCAAGGTCTGCCTGCGAACCAGGAAGATCGCCGGTTTGCATTTTACAGAAGCCCCTTAATTGATAAACCTTTGCGGGTTCATTAACCTTGAATTTCATTGCATTGTCAAATTCTATAATTGCGCCTGTATAATCCTTTGTAATTTTTTTACAGTTTCCACGGCAGGCGTAGGCATTCCCATCTTTCGGATCTAAAATGAGCACTTTCCCATAATCTTCTATTGCGCCTTTGAAGTCTGACACACAAGTCTTTGTGTTTCCACGATGAAAAAGGGCCTGGGTATTTCCCGGTTCTAATTCAATTGCTTTATCAAAATCAACAATTGCTTCTTTAAATTCACCGGCTTTAACCTTGGCTTCAGCCGAATCAAGGAGCTCTTTTGGGGTTTTTTGAGTACAGGCACTGAGGATAAAAACCAGCGCAACAGCCAGATAAAGAATTTTTTTCATAAAATACAGTTTAATTGGTACTTTCTGTTAAGGTCAGTCTTGATGATAATTAAGTGATTTGCTGAATTGCTGAATTTTTCAGCAGATTTCCGCATTCAGGCTGCAAAAATAGAAACAATTTATTAAATCCCGAAATAAACATATCCTTTTTAATATTGAAGATCCAAACCACAGTTGCCCTTTTTATTCTAAATTCACCATGGCAATCCTAAAACATTATTTAAGAATCCTTAGCTTTGTAATCTGTTTATCATTAAAATACCAAAACCAACACTTTGTGTATACTGTTATATATCAGCAATTACAGTAAAATATGTTTCTACCAAAGATTACTATCATAACCCCAACATTTAACATCGGGGATTCTATTGAGACAACCCTCTTGTCGGTAGCCAATCAGACATATACGAATATTGAGCACATCATTGTTGATGGCGCCTCAACAGATAAGACACTTCCAACAATTCGCAAGTATCAGAAGCAACATAAAAACATCCGGTTGTTAACCGAAAAAGATGAGGGCATCTATCATGCGATGAATAAGGGCATGGATCTTTGTACTGGTGACTGGATTTATTTCATGGGTGCCGATGATACCTTTTATAATGAAAACGTGCTGACCGATCTTTTTGAACAGGGATTGTTCAGCGAAGAACACGTCATCTATGGAAATGTAATGATCAAAGGGGATGCGCCATGGGCAAAAGACAATTCCATATATGACGGGCCGTTTACGCTTGAAAAATTATTTAAATGGAATATATGCCATCAAAGCATATTGTATCCTAAAAGTGTCAAAAGCCTTGTTGGTTATTACAATACAAAATATAAAGTTACATCCGACTGGGATTACAATTTTCGCTGCTGGGCCAAGTATAAATTCACATATACCGAAAAAATTATTGCTTTTTTTGCAACTGGAGGCAAATCATCCCAGGGAGGTGATTATTCACTTTACCTTGATTTTCCTGACAATGTGGTAAAATACTTTGACCTTGACATACATAATGGTGATTTATACCAGGGAACATCTCCATTCTTTTACCCGTTGGCAAAACTTCGGGAAAATGAATATCTCAGTAGTATCAGGGAATTAGAAGAACAAACAGTCAGGCTCAATCAACATGTTGCCGATCAGCAATCAGAATTCAATGAATCATTTTCTGTCATGCAAATGCAACATGAAGAATCTAAAGCAGCTTTGAAATCAGAATTTGATGCGAAAATCACAAATTTGAATTCGGCACAGGAAAATATACTCAGAACAATAAAAGCCGAACACTACGCAATTCTTAAAAATATGGAGAAGATGCACGAGCGGACTGTCAATGGTTTTAAAGTAGAATATGGTCAGATTATCTCGAATTTAAAAACAGAATACGACCAGTATATAAACTATTTAAAGACAGAACATGCTCAATTTGTCACCGGACTTCGAACCGCACACAACCAGGAAGTTGCAAGTTTGAATTTAAAGCATGATCAACGTGCCGCCGACCTTAAAACAAACCATGACCAGGATGTGGCACGAGTAAAAACTGAATATGAGGTGCTGATTGCTAACATAAAAGCCGTGCATTCAGAATCAGTAGAAACAATAAAAGGTGGCTACGAAGGGATTATCAAATCACTGCATGCAGAACAGAAGTCATTCTGGGATATGTACCAGCAAAAAGAATACGAGTTCATGAAGATCAATGAGTCAAACCTGCAACACATTGACCACCTTGCACGGACCATCGCTGAAAAGGATTTAAATTACGCCGAAGCAATTGATAAAACCAAACTTGACATTGAAAAGTTGAGGTCTGAAGTAGCCGCCCATAAAGAGGTAATCAACTCGATGGTAAACTCACGTACATGGAAGACCGGGCGAATTCTGCTTGCACCGTTACGGTTGTTTCGCCGGAAATAAGAAATGGCTGGTTACTCATTGACAATACAAGTCGACCCGAAAAACGAAGGTGGTAATAGAAAAACCAGACTATAACTGCCATTTTTATTGATTTTGTATATTTTTATGGCAAATTAAATTTCAGAATAATAACTTGTTCTGTTGTACAAGCCATGCCTGTTCACCTAATCACTAGAAAATACAGTTAATCAACCCCTAAACCTTTTTGCTGTTAATGAAGACAATCAATATGGGAAGTTGCGTATCGCGTGATGCATACAGACCAACCATTGCAACCACTGTTTAATTCACTCAACCGGATACGGAAATTTTACATAATGGACAAAATGCATCAATACAACGAATGAAAAACATCCGTAACATTACCCAGATCTATAACCTGGAGGAAATAAGAGACCCGGAGTGGAAAACTGTAGCCTGAAAAATTTTATTATTTCTTTAACCTCTATCAAAACATAGTCTATTTAAGATTAATTTTACACCCCATTGCACAAATAAAACTACAAATTGGTGATGAAGATAATACTCGGAATATCAGCTTTTTACCATGATTCCGCCGCCGCACTTACCGTAGATGGGGTTGTGGTTGCGGCTGCGCAGGAAGAGCGGTTCACCCGTATCAAACACACCCCCGACTTCCCGGTGAACGCGATAAAGTATTGCCTGGAAGAGGGAGGATATACGATAGATGAACTCGATGCCATTGTTTTCTATGACAAACCCTTATTGAAATTTGAACGATTACTGGAAACTTATGTCTCATTTGCCCCTCGCGGATTGACCTCCTTCCTGAAGGCCATACCAGTTTGGCTGAATGAAAAACTCTTTTTAAAGAACCTGATCTATAACGGGCTCAAAGAGGTTGGCAATTATCAAAAAAAAAGTGTTACACTGCTTTTCTCTGAGCATCATTTATCCCATTCAGCAAGCGCATTTTTTGTCTCTCCCTTTGTTTCTTCAGCAATACTGACCATTGATGGGGTCGGCGAGTGGTGCACGGCTTCTATCGGTTATGGTGAGGGTAACCGGATCAGGATTGAAAAGGAATTGAATTTCCCCCATTCAATTGGCTTGTTATATAGCGCTTTTACCTATTTTATAGGATTTACCGTCAATTCCGGAGAATATAAACTCATGGGCCTTGCTCCATATGGTAATCCTTCGTCAATACAAACTGCCGAGTTCATAGAACTCATTAAAACCAGGCTTGTTGACATCAAAGATGACGGGTCCATTTGGATCAACCAGTCCTATTTTGATTATGCAACTGGATTGAGAATGGTTCCTGATAAGAAATGGGAATCGCTGTTTGGCTTCCCAAGGAGAACGCCTGAGGCTGAACTGCAACAGCATCATTGCAACCTTGCCCTTGCCATACAAACCGTTACAGAGGAAATCGTTCTCAGGCTGGCCAAAGAGGCAAAACGGATCACGGGTTCCGAAAATTTATGTTTGGCTGGTGGTGTTGCACTGAACTGCGTTGTAAATGGAAAACTGTTAAAAGAAGGTATTTTCAAAAATATTTTCATTCAACCTGCTGCCGGGGATGCAGGTGGAGCCCTTGGTGCAGCACTGGCAGTCAATTACATTTACTTTGACCATAACCGGGTTGCAGACAACAAAACTGATCAGATGCAGGGGGCATACCTTGGGCCTGCTTACTCTGACAAAGAGGTTGAACTGATGAGCAGGATGGCGAAAGCGGTCTACCGGAAATATCCTCACTTCGACGAACTGAGCGAGTATGCTGCTTTGAAAATATCCGAAGGAAATGTGGTTGGGTGGTTTCAGGGAAGGATGGAATTTGGGCCCCGCGCACTGGGGAACAGAAGCATTATTGGCGATGCCAGGAATCCGGAAATGCAGAAAAAACTCAACCTTAAAATTAAGTATCGCGAAGGATTTCGTCCGTTCGCTCCTTCCGTACTGATTGAAGATGTTACCACTTATTTCAATCTGGAAGCAGATTCACCTTACATGTTGCTGGTGGCTCCCGTGCAGGAGGAGCGACGGGAAAAACTCCCCAACAACTATGAAAATTTGCCTCTCTGGGAAAGGTTGTATTTCAAACGAAGCGACATTCAATCTGTCACACATCTGGATTTTTCTGCAAGGATACAAACCGTGCATAAAGAAACAAATCCGCGTTATTGGGGATTGATCAATGCCTTTAAACAACAAACAGGATACGGGGTTGTGGTGAATACCAGTTTCAATGTGCGGGGCGAACCTATTGTTTGTACGCCTGAAGATGCATACCGATGTTTTATGTCTACTGAAATGGATTACCTCGTAATCAATGATTTTCTGTTTTGCAAAACAGAACAGCCTGAATGGCAGAATAAAGAAAAATGGAAAAGAACATTTAAACTGGATTAGTGCACATGAGGAAAATGATTGTTTCCACACTGGTCATTGTTGCAATACTGATTATACTTGACTATTTGGTATACCTGGGAACCTTTTTATGGGAAGAAAGGCAGTGGCTCTACATGACTGATTTCCTTGGAGTTTCAATTACCCTGTTTTTACTGTTTATTAATTTTTTATACAACAGGGCCTTCAGTCTGAAATCAAAAAAACTTACCATTGCCTTTTTCATCATCTTTACCTTAATCGTTTCCATGGCTGTCGCCGACCGTCTGGTCGCTGTCAACAAATTCTACTATTATTCAAAGACACTGAAAAAAAGCACGACAGGCATGGTGTTCCAATTTGATGATTCATTGTCGTACAAAGGCAGACCATTCGCCAAAGGAACCTACAATTACTACATCGGGGATACCATTGACGGAAGTGTCCCTGTACTCTTTGATTCGCTTGGATTCCGCACTGCACCAGATTCCCTCCAGATTAAATCGGATACAACCGACTTGTACCTGGGGTGCTCCTTTACTTTCGGAGATTTCGTTGAAGCACAGAAAACCTATTCATATCTTACATCAGAAAAGCTTGGTCATAACTATATCAATGCTGCGATATCTGGGTTTGGTTCAGGACAAATGATCCAAATTGCAGAAACACTCCTTCCCAAAAGGAAATTTCACTACGTTTTTATTCAACTGAGTTCCTGGATTGTACCCCGGGCAATGGAAATCAACGGACCAACCCGATTCGGCTATCGCCCGTTCCCTTACTTTTCCGACAATAATGACACTTTCACACTGAATCCCCCTTCTTATTCAACATTAATGTATTCTGGTAAAAACTGGCGAAAAACTGAAAGATCCTATTTCGAAAAAATTAAATTCTTGTTTTCTGATGGATACAAAATTGAAATTCATGATTATTGTGCATTCAAATTTACCTCATTAAAAGTAATATTGGGTTTCCAGCCAAATCCGACCATGAACAGGTCAAAACTTGAATCCTATTTTTACAATCGAATGGCCGACATTTGTCTTAAAAATTCAGCAACTCCAATCTTCTTAAAGATTAATTATCCGGATAGTGAGTGCAAACAACTGGTAAGACAATTACGCCAGCGAGCCCCTGTTATTGATATTGATTCAGCATTAGAGGTAGTTGTTTTGCGAACAGGAATGAAATATGGCAAATTGTATCGAATCCATCATTCAACACCGCGTAAGGCGATACAATTTGATGCCCATCCAAATATTTTTGCACATTCAATCTATACGGAGGCCATCGTCAACCAATTAAAACACAAATAAAATGGAATTCTTAAATGATTTATGGCAATACATGAAGGAACGGAAAAAACTCTGGCTTGCTCCTATCATCCTGGTGCTCCTTCTTTTGGGGCTGTTCATCGTATTTGGAGGCACCAGTGCGGTTGCGCCATTTATTTATGCGTTGTTCTAACAGGAGGGAATGGACACCCTTAAGTCTTCCGCAATTTTTCAGCTAATTTTACAACCTGGATATGAAAAAATCAAATATTAACCCCACTAAAACTGTATTGACAATTTGTACGGGCATCCTCGTAATTTACTGCTTCACCAAACTGGGCTGGCTTATATACCTGGCTATGGCAATAGGTCTGACTGGAATGTTTTCATCCATGTTGAGCTTATTGATTGACCGGCTGTGGATGAAACTGGCATGGTTGCTTGGCCTGGTAATACCCAATATACTTCTGGCGATTGTTTTTTATTTCGTCATTTTTCCCATTACGTTGCTGTCACGGCTCTTTCGCCGAATCGACTTTTTAACGTTAAAGAACAGGGATTCAAGTCTCTTTACCAACACAGGCAAACAATTTACAGCCACCTCCTTCACTAAGCCATGGTAAATATCCGCAGGATTTCCACGAATGATTCTCAAGCAAGTCAGGAAGAAATAAAAAAAGGAATTTCCCTGATCACTGCTGTAAAAAACAGGCAGGAGTCCTTTGAAGAAGCATTGAAAACATGGATCACCCATGAAGAGATTGATGAAATTATTATCGTTGACTGGGGATCTGATTTAACCCTGCTGCCATTAGTTCAAAAGTACCAGAACGGAAAGATCATTCTGGCTGTAGTCAGTGATCAGCCAAAATGGATCCTGTCGTTTGCCTATAACCTTGCTGCCAGACTCACCTCCAGGACCAAAATTCTTAAAATTGATGCCGATGTTAAAATTCTACCTCGTTTTTTCGAAAAACACATTCTTGAACCTGGGAAGTTTTACTGCGGAAACTGGAGGATACGTCGCAACGATAATGAGATGCATCTGAACGGCATTGTTTATCTGCATCGCGAAGATTTTTTTAGTGTAAACGGGTACAATGAGTTCATCAAGTTCTATGGATGGGACGACAGTGACCTTTACCAGCGTCTTGCAGCGGCAGGACTGACGCGCAATGATTTCGACCTTGATACACTATATCACATCCCCCATGGTAACCGCACAATTTTCCAGGATAAGCCTGATCATCTGAGTGATATTCCTGAAGAGGAAAGGGCAACCCTGGCAACCTTTGTCAATCGCCGTCTTGCAGCTACTTATGGAAAATGGTCTCCGTCGCGAAAAATGATTCAATTTAATATCAGGCAGGAAGATGAGTATCTGTTGACATGTATCCAGACAGGCGCAGACGAGAACCCGGTTACATCCGAAATGATCAGGGAATGTGAGATGGTGGCCATCAGGGAGCGAATACCTATGCTTGGGGGCGAAACTCCTGATGACATACTTGTAAAATTAACCCATAAGGAGTTAATTGAGATTTACAGCCGATGTTTCCAACGCAACCTTGAAGCATAATTGCTTTAAATTTACAGAATCAAAATACCTTTAATTCACGCGGAAGAACATTAATTGCAATTATCCCTAAGGAAAATTACTATGATAGAAAAGTATATCAATAGCGAGAACAGAAAACAATCTTTTTCGAAAAATGAAATTTTCTATTTGCTCCTTTTAGTTATTGGAGGAACAATTACCAGGTTTTTTTACCATTATAACAGGCCTTTTGTGGGCGATGAAGTTGCAACACTTATCTATTTGAAAAAAAGTGCAGGTTATTTATTAACGCACTTTGAACCCTGGCTTACCATGAATTATTTTATACTATCAGAAAAATATCTCTTAAAAATAGCATGTGGGAATCAAATATCTCTTTCCATATTGCCCGAACTCGCTGGAATCGCAACTATTCCATTAACTGCGATATTAACAAAAATGCTTGCGTCAAAAAAAACTGCTCTTGTCGCAGCCACTCTCATAGCTTTTAATCCCTATATGATTTCCTATAGCGGAATTATCAGAGCATATTCTTTCTTAGCAGCAATGTCTTTATTGACAATTATTTTGTTTTTCAAATGGTATACAAATCGCACATTCAAGAACGGTATTTATTTGGCGCTGGCAAGCTATGTGCTTATGTTAAGTCACTTGAATGGAGCTTATACTTTGGCATACATCTTTTCTCTTGCAGGTATAGAGTTGTACTTTATTCTTGTAAATAGAGATAAAAATAAGTTTTTAACATTATTGATACCTATGTCAATCTCAATGGCAATCTCATTAATCTCATACCTGAACCTCATAGAAGATATTTCCGCCTGGGGTCTTCGATGGCATGATTCTCCACCAACAAGTATTTCATATATATTTTTCGCATTCTCTAGCTATTTTGGAGCTGGTTTTTATTCGTGGGCATCAGCATTCCTTATGCTTAGTGCAATCTTTCTGACCATAAGAGTATATAATAACCCATTATTAATACTAATACCATTTATCCCATTATCAATCATATTAATTTCAATTCAAGGGATATCCCACTTTCCTGATGCTTATACACGCTTTCTGATTTTTTTAATGCCTATTTGTGTCATTTTTATTGCAGAAGGTATTATATATCTTTCCACAATTATACCAGTAAAAAAAGGTATTGCAATAACAATTATTACACTTTTGCTGGTTTCAACCTGGGTTCCAACCTTCATACAAGGATATAAAGTAAAAATTCATCAACCATGGGGAAACGTTGCCGCTTTCATCAAGAATTCAGCTAAAGGAAATACGGTACTCTCTAACGATTGGTCTAGTAATCTGAATATCACTCCATATCTCAATGACATTATATATAAACGGTATGAACTAAAAGATTATTCCGAAGTACAACACGTCCAATCTGCCACCAATATCTACTTTATTGTTACAGGATTGCATATTAAATCTCACTATCCAGTTTATACTTTTGGAAATATTCAAGTTATTGTATATCCAATGACTAATTATAAAGATCAGTTGATTTTAATTCAGAATGATTTGCAAAAACGCATTTCGGATCTAGTGGTATCACCATGGTTAACGGATGTTTACCGCAATCTATGGGTTATAAACAAAGCTTTAAACTCTGACCCTGCTCTGAACTTCAAATATTACGACTTGTATATGAAATGTTCTCAACTTACTGTTAGACAGAGAGACATCCCCTCATCCCTTAGAAGGTGGGATCTCAAAAATGCAGGATACAATGTTGCATGGTAAGAACATTCTCAAACGCGGGCAAAATTGCGTGCAATGAACAAGGGTAGGTAAAAAGCCCGAGATACCTATACACATGCATGTAAGCGGCAGGACTTAGGCCTGTCTCTTTAATTCAAACAAAAGATACCTGAATATTCCTTTTGCAGTAGGTATCGGCCTGAAGTGAGTCTCCCCGAATTCTCTGGAACGCTCGTGAACCGGGAATTCAATCCTTTTCATCTTTTTACGATATGAGCGGACAACCATTTCAACGTCAATGGAAAGACCTCTATCAAGAGGTTCTATTTCCAGGAATGCCGATTTTGTCATCCCTCTGAATCCATGCAATACATCTCCCACAAAATTCCCTTCCCGTTTCCAAATAAGAGCTACAAGCATCCCCAATCCAGTCACGAACCACTTTCTTGGCTTTAGAACGTGCACATCCTCTTCATTTACCGCTCCCTTCATGATCCTGCTGGCAATAATAAGATCATATCCGAGGGAAAAATAATTCCTGAAAAGCAGTGTCTGCGCCGGAAGAATCGTTCCTTTAGGATGAAAGAAAATCAATGCGTCGCAGGAAGTTGTTTCATAAGCATGGATATATGCGGCATTATATCCTTTCTTTGGCTGAACCCGCACTTCTATCCCGGCTGACCTGAGGTATTCGATCGTTCCGTCGGTACTGCCACCGTCAACTGCGAAAACCTCATCAAATTGGTCGGCACTGACCAAAGGGACGGTTTGCCGACATCCTTCCAATTCATTGTAAACGAGTAAACAGAGGCCGATGGTCATTTGGTTGTTTTATTTAGCAGCATTTCCGCGAGTTCGATGCCTTGTTTTACCGCGATATCTGAATTAATATGTTCCCAGGTGCCCCAGCGACCAAGTCCGTAAATGTTCAAACCTGAGAAAAACGCCGCTATCTTCTTCATCAGCATGGGTTTTTCCCTGGTATTTATCGGATATGAAAAATCGTTTACAGCGACTCTGGCGGAAGTTTCCACAGCTCTGCGTAAATTGGTCTCTGTCCAGTAACCATGTGATCCGTTGACAAAGGTTTTCCTGTTAAGTATCCTGTGATAGGATACTTGTTCATTGGGTATGTAGATCCACTGTTTGTCGCTTTCCAGATTCGTATTGTAATAATCAATCTGGATGCCGGCATGTTTCAGGCTGGCAATGGAGTTTTGAATATCCCCGGGTACGCCGGCAAGCTCAAAGGAGCTCAATGGAACCGTATTGATAATGATATCAGCCGAAATCTGACGGTTTACAGTGCGATTCGGAGCATCAAGGGTACGGACTGGCATGGATAACAACAGTTTATCACCGAGTTCCCTTCCCATCCTGTCCCAGACCTCCCCATATCCGTAATTTTCAGGATAATAGAAAGTCTGATGTGCTGGCACCTTTCCAAACGGTTTTCGTGACAGGCAACTGAACAGCACCTCCCTGAAGGAGACAGAAGGTAATTTATCGATCCAATAGGTACCTAGCTCCTCAAGGTCAATTGACCATATTTTCCGGTTGTAGGGAAACATATAGTCATCCGCGATCTTTCTGCCTAATTTCCATAAGATCCAGTCTTGAAATTTCTCCGGAGTATTGACCCCCATGTTTTCGCCTGAATAAGCTACCGCTTCAATGTACTCAACCTGTTTCTCAACCGGAAGCTGCCATATATTTGATTCAATTGGGTAATCAACACTGTAATCCCCAAAGTCTATTGCCGATTTTCTTTCAAAAATGGTCCATTGATCTTTCGGAAGGAACTGGAATAAAAAGTCTACGACATGGGGGATTCTTGTATCCAGGAAATGTCCGCCTCCGATATCAAGCGGGGACCCATCGACTGTTTTGGACCGGCAAAGTCCTCCTGCCTGCACCTCCTTCTCCATCACAACAAATGAACGTTCTCCATGCCTCAGTAAGGTATGAGCAAAAGCAAGTCCGGATGGCCCGGCTCCCATAATGAGGAATTTGAATTTTTCCATTAGTCTCCTTTTCTGATAACCATCCTGCTAAAAATAACCGGAACGGAACTCCGGACAGTAATTTTATCGATCCGGTCGTTCATCCAGGCCCATTGCATACTTACTCTTACCAGGTATTGTTCTGTCTTTCCTGTCGGTTCCAGATCAAATTGAATCGTCGAGGTATAATAATTACCGTAAGAGATCGAAACCTGGCCGCTGTCTTTTGCACTGATAAACAGGTGCAGGTAGTTGCCATCATTTTTGTCAAAATCCGCACCTATCGCGATACTTTTTGATTCCATCGATCCCAGGCTGGTGTCTTTTATTAAATGGTCCTCAAGAATTTCTGTTTTTGTGGAGGCCTTCTTTTCATCGAAATTTGCCCAGATATAAGGCAATTTTTTAAGGTTAAAGATCTGGGGGTCTGTACGGTCAACCGGTAAAAAAAATGCTGCGGTTATTACCGGCTTAAACAGGCAGAAATCTGCGCCGGAAGGAGGGTCGAACCTTAAATCGGTCAGAAATGATCCTTCTCTAAATTTAGGGAGAATGAAAGACCTCTCCTGTTTGGAGTTTCCCCCGTTGACCTGGAAAGAAATACTCTCTTTTCCATTAAATGGTGATCCATTCACAGAATAAAAAATTTGAAAGGTCCCAGGAAGACTACTTCTAGAGGATAAGGAGAGTTTATACACCCTGGACGAGTCCAGTGGTAAACCTTTTCCGAAATCCAGTGCATTAAATATATGGGAGTCTCCGCCGTAAGTATGCATGGTGATACTGTCTGCAGTAAAATCTCTGATTTCAATTTCCCGGATTCTATTCTCAGGGTGTTTCCGGAAAACCGGTGAGATCACATTTGGTTTCTCCAGGTCTAAATGGCTCAGTTTACTTTTCCAGATCTCATAATTGTCTATCTTGGCAAATGGAATATAGTTCCTGTAGATAAACTCTGCCACCCGGTAGCTCCTCACTGGTTGCGGTACACCATCAATAGAATCCCATCCTGTGTTCTGTTTGAACAGGACCAATGGCATTTTCCCGCTTTTCAAATAAGTATCCAAACGTTTTATCAGGTAATCCTCAATCGGATCGGCTGCCTGGAAAAGGTTCGGGATAAGATGAGCAGGAAACATCCTGTTTGTGAAAACATAGAGTAAAGGGGCATTGGAAAAATCAAAAAATGTCTGATCACTTTTGAGCTGTGCATCACAGAATTTTTTGAAATTTTTAAATTGCGAAGAATCACTGATAGTTACCCTTGATGCTTTATTTGGAAATGAAAAGAAATTATACAGTTGATCCTTGGGAATAAGGTTCACCGGGTTTATTCTCACATAGACCCGTTTCTGCATATTTGCCAGTAACATTGTATATATCAGGAATGTAAATATAAAGACTGCATGGGAAACCCACTTGCTGGTATGCGAAAAATAAACAGGAATGGTACAAAGCAGAAAAATACTAAGCACAGGATTGAACCCTTCAAGTATCGTATGCCTTTGAATCGTTCGCATCGTCATGATAACAGCAAATATCGCGAGCCAGGCCAATAGGATTTGCGGGGCCTTAAAGTCAACTTTCCTGAATATCAGGGAATTCAAATAAAATACGATGTACAATATGGAAATCATCGGACTAACGATATATTCCAGCAGAAAATACAAGTTGTAACTGTTAAATACGTCAACGAGTGACTGTGTGGGTGCCTGACTTTTAAAGTAAATATAAAATTGCCCCAGCATCTCAACAGGATTCTGGCCATTTAACAATAAAATCAGGGAATAGAGAAGCAGCGACACAGAAAAAACAATAACAAATGCAATCACAGCAGGTTTGAATGCCCTTAACATGGAACTGTAGGTCAATGCATCATTTGATTTTACAAAGTAAACGCCGGGGACTAAGCAAAAAGAGGTAACAATGGCAATAACACCGAAATCATATCTCCAGAAAAACAACAGCACTATCGACAACCACAGCACCAGGTACCTTGTCAGGTTTGGTCGATTGATAACCCACAGAAAAACAAGGGGTATGACTAAACATAACGTGTAATAATCGTTAAATATGAATACTTCAGGTGTCACGAGAATTAAAAGGAAACTGAAAACAGGCGAGATCAACCGCGCAAGCATGAAGTACATCAACAGGATTCCAGCCAAAACCGGTATCCATTGCCATAAGAACATTTCTGGTCCGCGATAACCATTTACTGCTGAATAAAGAGCCTGACCGAAAAAGTCCATGATCCCATGAGTGGGAATTATATCAATAAATGGAATCCTTCCAAAAGAGAAAAGCTGCTGGGTTACCAGCATTCTTTCCCCGTTGTGAAACAGGTCAAAAGTCTTAAACTTCACGAAACCATCTACTTCCAGGCACATATAAAAACCAATAATGATGACCGGAAATAAAAATGATCTTACAAACGATGATACATTAACTGGCCTCGGCTTGAATAAAAATAACACATAGAACAGAACGCTTAACAGGAACAATAACCCGATGATCAACCCCGCAAACTCCTGTGGCTGAATCTTTACGATTCCCGACAGTGCATATTGCATTTCGTTGGAAACAGGCAGCATAGCCGGAATCAGCGCCAGTGGAATTGTGGCCAACAGGTTTGGAGCCTTTACTTTTCCCGGGCTTAAACCTATCCATTGCAACAATAGAGGATAGGTGGTGATAAAGACCACATTGAACATAAAGTAAAAGAACACATGGGCCTTTGTAAACGCCAAAGGGATACCCCACAGGGCCCACCCTGCAAAAATCAATGCAAATGATAAGATTAATGAGAGTGTTAGGCTTGAATAGTCCTTATAATAGCGATAAATAGCAGGCGCTTTTCGAAAGACTGCTGTCTTCAGTAAAATAAGATAATAGAGAAACGCAATGAAAATCAGGAGAACCCCCGCAATTTTCATGATAAAAAGATCTCCCCTGACGATTGCGTAGAAAACAAGAAAAACCGAAAAAATGGAAAGTACGAACTGGATAGAATGCTCTGCCTGGAGATAAATCCGGTTTGTTAATCGGGTCACCAGCCTGTTAACCCATGAAAACAAAACAGTCAGCGCAAAGATCAGGATGACACTAAAGAATATAATGAGGCAGTAGTGTAAAGTACGCAGATTCGCATCCACCCCTGAAACGACGGCAATCCCAATACTCCTGTCAGGGAAACTGCTTGCAGGCTGTCTTGCGATGTCAGTAAAAAAAGAAAAGTAGGTAAGTATGCATATCGTAAGACTTGTAAAAAGTGAAGTAAAATCAGATTTGACTGAAAACAATACTTGCTTTGCCTTACTGGTCATGCATGAGGTGTATGATGTAAATGGATACCAGGACAGGCTGCTCCGTACTTGTTCAAGGCCTGCCCGGTTTGATGCAAAGATAGAAAAAATGGGGAAATCAACTTTGGTGCAGAGGTCAGGACTGTTCCCTCCTTCCCACAAGTTCAGTAAGGGATGATTGCCGGAAAAATGCTTCGCCTGCCTCCATCAATATCTTCCATTTGCCCGACGCCTGTTCGATGCCCCTGTTCCTGGCGTCGGCAAGTCCATAGCCTTGTTCACTGACACATATCGAAACGAGATGCCTGTATTTCTCGATGACTGCCTGCACAGCCATTGCCGGATCGCTCCAGATTAGGATGCTTTCAAGGTCAGGATAATCCTGGGTAACAACGTTCACGATTGTTTTCTCTAAAGCAGCCGGTTCATTTCCCGCCATCATGAGCACAGATATTTTTGGCCAGGCTGCTGAGTTATAGGTGTTATAAAACATCGAGGAATAGCCATCAAGATATTCATGATCTACGGAAGTGTCCTGTCGATGAACGAATTGCCTGAAAAGTTCAAAGATCCCCATTCTGTCCGCATCATAGGCTAATGACTCAGGATCGCGGATTCCGATGTAATGGTTCAATTCTGGTTCAACAAACTGAAGGATCTTTTCTCTTATGCCTGTTCTAATCTGAATCTCCGGGGGAAAAAAAGAATGAATTTTTTCCGGCAGTGAAAGTGGGTCAACAAGAATATCTCCAAAATCAATAAAAATGCGGGGATATTGCCGGGAATATTTTTCCGCCTTTAACATATGATCAAGCCAGATCCGAATAGATTTATCGTGTGAGAATCCATCGCGTTTTTGAAGGGATTCCGTAACTTCAAGGGGATTACGGTAAGCCAATACGAAAAACGGTTCTATCTCCAGTTGCTTGAAAACTTCAAGATAAACAGGAAGCAGGATGCACATCCTTGGATCTTTGAACAATAAGGGGGCATCTGAACGATAATCATCAAGGATGAGGTTTTTCAGCCGATCAATTTCTGCACGGATCTCATCGGATTTCCACCAGTCAATGGGAAGTACTACCGTATTATGCCAGTTTGCATGGAGTTTGCACAATAGGTCTTCATTGTAAAACATGATCCTGTAGTTCTCAAAAAAACCCCTTGGATTGCAATCATTACCTCCCATTACGGCATTTCCAAGGTCAAGACCAAGTGTGTAAAGAATCCCGGAAGCTGTTGAGGTCCCGCTACGATGTGTACCCAATACAATGACTGCCTTTTTATTCAAACGGGTATCATTTTGAAAACAAAATTTTTATAAAGTTAAAAATATTTTTACTTTTGGCAAAATAACCTGGCCGATGTTATAAACCCCCATTACCATCCTGAAACACAACCTGCCTGAATAAACTATCTGGTTAGACAGTTCGCTAAAGGAACAGAATCCGAAAGCCTGCGGAAAAGAAACTATAACAAAATGTTCATTATAATCCGGGAAATTTCCTACCTATTTAAATGATCCGAAAAAGTCAATACATGAGGATCAACAAATTAATTTACAATCGTGAAAAAGTTACTCCTGTTTCAATGTGTGGCAATTATGTTATGTTCAAGCATATTAGCCCAGACAAATGAGATAAAAAAGAATCTGCCAAATATTCTTTTTTTTATTGCTGATGATTGTACTTTCCGTGATTTGGACAGTTACGGCGGGGTCAATGTCGTGACCCCCAATATTGACAAATTGGCGAATGAAGGAATGCAATTCATGCGCTGCTTTCAGCCAACTTCTATGTGCACCCCTGCACGGTCATGTTTATATACAGGGTTATATCCGGTGAGGAACGGGGCTTATCCCAATCATTCACATGTTAACGCTGGTACCAAAAGCATTTTTCATTATCTGAAACCCGCTGGTTACAGGGTGGCACTTTTAGGGAAACAACATATAAGCCCGCCAGAGTCATTTCCTTTTGACTTCCTTGGGGATCCTGGAGATGACCTCAATTTCAACGCAATGGATGATTTCCTTGCAGAAACAAAAAGACAGGATCAACCTTTTTGCCTTTTTGTTTGTTCTCATCAGCCGCATTTTCCTCATACCAAAGGGGATACATTGAAATTTGATCCCAAACAAATTCAGTTACCACCATACTATGTTGACTCCAAAGAGATGAGGAGTAAATTTGTTAAATACCTGGCTGAGATTATCTATATGGATGAAGAAGTTGGAAAATGTCTGGAACTCCTGAAAAAATTTAATCTTACTGAGAATACGGTTGTCGTATTTACCAGTGAAAATGGGAACAATTTTCCTTTTGCAAAATGGACATGTTATGACAATGGTTTACAAACAGCTTTTATTGTCAGGTGGCCCGGAAAGGTAAAGGCAGGTTCAAAAACGAAGGCAATGGTTGAATATGTTGATGTTACGCCGACATTAATTGAAATTTGCAGAGGAAAAGTGCCTTCCAATCTTGATGGAAAGAGTTTTTTGCCTGTTTTATTAGGAGAGAAAACAACGCATAAGAACTACACCTATGGAATCCAGACTTCCAGAGGGATTGACCGTGGGCCTGAATATTACGGCATCAGGACAATCCGTTCAGATACGTTTCGCTATATTTATAACCTGACACCGGAAGCCAGTTTTCAATGCACTTTTACCCGGGGTAATCTCTTCAAATCCTGGATAGCAAAAGCTGACACGGATACCATTGCAAAATTCATTGTTAACCGATATCAGCATCGTCCCGCAGAAGAATTATACAACATCATCAATGACCCGTATGAACAACACAACATCATCAGTGATCCAAATAATGCTCAGACAGTCCAACAATTAAGAAAGAAATTGATGAGATGGATGAGCCAGCAAGGGGATAATGGACAAGCAACTGAAATGAAAGCATATGAACGGCAGAACAATGGTAAAAATCAAAAACCTGTTACCGATTAACACCCTTATCCTATAAACAAAATCCTTTACGCTTTTTTTTCTTTAGTGGCACGAAAGTATGGAATCAGTATGTTTTATCTGACAGGGCATTATAATAGGTATATTCCTCCCCGTATTTCCGAAGATCGTCAAAAACACCATGCTTAAGGACATTCAGCTGAAAATATGTGCGATATTCAATGGCAGCCAAAGCATGCCGCTCGCTGATCGGAATAGCCCTTTCCACAAGACCATTATCTGTTTCTTCAGTTATGAACAGCTTCTGTTGAATATAGGTCTGTTTTCCAAAATGCAGAATACATACATGATCGCAAACCCCGGTCTTCCATCCCTTCTCCTGGCAGATGTCAAAAATGATCAATTCCTGTCCCCATCCGAAATACAGTTCGGAAGGAAACTCCCTTACTTGTTCAATGAGTTTGCGGTGAAACAGCGGGGCAATTAAATCAATCCATTTCACTTCCCGGGTCTCCCTGCTACCCCAATTTTGCATCTGCCTCCAGGGCTGCGGACTGCCTGCTACACAAGGGTGGATCAAGACAAAATCGTTGTTGAACAACTCCTGCCTGAGAAGGTCAACCATAACCTCACCGGTTACTTCTATATCATTATTTAAGAATAACAGGGAATCATAGGTATCATCCTTCAGCACAATCTTGAATGCCTCATTCAGCGCTCCTCCCCAGTAAAGGTTTTGCTCAAACCTTATATGGGTGGTAGCAGGCATCAGTTCAGGCTTTGATCCGTTGTCCATGACAAAGACATCAAAGGTCTCTCCCTGGAAATCTTTAAGCGAATCGTAAAGCCTGTTTGCATATTCAGGTATGTTGTGGTTCAGTATAATTACAAGTGTCTTTGACATCGGGCAAGGTTTTGTGTTACAGGTGGAAATTCAAAAGTTTCTTGAATATATTGATATTGTAATAATTATCATTTTCAAAATCAGAAATTTCATTGTAATGCTTAAACAGATAATCTATGGTTTCGACGATTGAAAATTGCGGCTGAAATCCAAGCAGTGTTTTTGCTTTCTCTATATTCACTTTATAGTTCCGGAAGTCCTGGATATGTTTAATATTCAGTTTTATATTAATATCTGTCTTCATTTCAACCTGTTGCTTGACAAAATCCCCAACCTGGCCTACGGTATAATTACCCGAGGTTACATTAAAAACACCACTCATGGAATAATCTGCCTGAATCGCCCGGATATAAGCAGAAACTGCATCCCTGATATCAAAAACAGGCCGCCAGATAGCCGGATTGTTGATGGTTATTATTCCGTCCATCATGCAGGACTTGAACATCATGTTGATTATCAAATCAAATCTCATCCGCGGGCTATACCCGACGATCGTTCCCTGTCGTAACGCAATACACGAAAATGAACTGTCCTGGATCTGAAATACGCCTCTTTCTCCCTGTAATTTTGAAATGCCATAAGGGTATTCACAGGTTACAGGCGACTCTTCGTCAAAAAGTTTATCAACGGTATATCCGTAAACAGAACAGGAAGATGCATAAATGAATCGCCTGATCCCTGCCTTCTTGGCTTCAAAAGCAAGATAGGCTGGTAAGGCGGCATTGTAAATAAAATTCTTAGCCGGGCTCAATTCCGCCATGGGATCATTTGAAAGTCCTGCAAGAAAAATAAACTGGTCATATCCACGCATTTCTTCTGCCTTGCAGTCAAACAAATCCTTCTGTATCACCTTAACTTCTTTCGGAAGATGATTCCCAAACCATAACAGATCAATCACGGTCACATCATAACCATGCTCCAATAGAACCGGCACAAGGGCAGAGCCGATGTAACCGGCACCGCCACCGACCAGGATACGGATTTTATGATTATTCTCCATTCATCTTTTGTTATAGAACTTATTCCTTTACAAGATTGTCATATAATTCGGTATTCAGTGATGTATCAACAGGAACATTGAAGGGAACATCATTTATACTGATCTTTCCTATTTCTTTCAATGGATCAAGATTGGTTGCATAATCATACACACTTTTTCTTTTTCCCCCTACATGAACAACACCGGTTTGTTCCAGTTGAATTAATTTTGAGATCATGACCGCGATCTTTGTAACACATTCCCTGCTGGTCCATTGATCTGTAAACGCTTTTTCATATTGGAAAACATCCGGTCCGAAAGTTGTTCGGATGATAAGTGATTTATCATATAACCTTACCACACATTCACCACCCAGTTTTGACCAGGCATATTTATTAACAGGATATACCGGTTCATCTTCCCTATAGTTGCCACGGTCACCTTTAAAAACATAATCAGTGCTGATGTAAATTACACGGGCTTCGTGTTTCCGTGCCACTTGAATGATGTTGGCTGTGCCTATTATATTGACTTCAATGGCTTTGAAAGGATCCTGATCAATTCTTGGGGGAGAAATAAAGGCCGCACCGTGGAAAATAGTATCGATGGATTTCCCTTGCAGGAAATTTATCATCTGCGAATAATCCGTAATATCAAATTCAGTTGATGACGGGAAGCACGCATGCGGAAATATTCTTTTCAAGGCACTGCCAAGGAGGCCACTGCCTCCTGTAATCAGCATTTTACTTTGATCGAACATGCGAATTCGTTAATTTTTCATAAATAAAATTATCTGACCTTGTATCATTGGTCCAAAAATCCAAAGAAAGTCCCGCCCTGTCTTTTTCCGCAATAATTAACTGTCCTTTCAATGAAGAAAGATATCCCGATAGCCTGGGATCGCATAAACTCCAATCCAAATCTGGTGATAATGCAGAAATGGAGGCTTCATTGCCCTGACTGTATTCCCCACTGCACAAATATTCAATCGTCGTTTCCTGCATAAAGAGATTCCCGTGGGCGAACCCGGGAGGCACCCAGATCCATTCACTGTATTCACTGTCCGGACTCATTCGCATATCATACATAAGAACTTTACCGAAAGTCGGAGATCCTTTACGTATATCACAGAAAATATCAATCATATGTCCATGGATGGTCCTGACCAGTTTTCCCATGTAAGGATTCCATTGGAGATGAAGACCTCTTAATACGTTTTTTTTCGAAAAACTTTCGTTTTGTTGCACGAACCTGATACCTTTTATAAAAGACATATCAGGATGATTATCAAAATCACTTTGACGGAATGGTTCGGTAAAATAACCACGCTCATCCGGAAACTTGCCAAACCGGATAATGAATACATCCGGAATCCCCAGTGATTTTACTTCAAGTATTTTCATGAATGATTTTTCGCGTTATGATATTCAATTAATTGATTCCTTAGATCTCAATTCGCAAAGGTATGTTTTTATTTAATATTTTTGTTACCTGGTGCTGTTACCAGCGGAATTTGAATGTAAAGCCTGTCATTTTCGTTCTTCGTTAAGAAGTGGGCCTGTGATGGAACATTCACCGACCATGGAAATAACTATCAGGATCTCCATAAGTTTGTCAATATGCATATTACCGAATAATTAACATAAAATGAGCTCAGATTATTTACAGAACTATCTAAACGAATTTGCTTACGAACTGAATAGGAGCAACTATGCTGATTTGTTCGAAAGGGTAATTGTAGCTGCTGTTTTTCCTTAATGGTCCGAAAGCGCTTAATCAATATACATTATTGAATATTACAATAAATCAAACCTTACAAGTATGTTTGTTCTAAGTGTGGGAATGCCCAAATCCGGTTCGACCCTGTTATCACTATA
Source organism: uncultured Bacteroidales bacterium (assembly GCA_903959905.1). GTDB lineage: Bacteria > Bacteroidota > Bacteroidia > Bacteroidales > FEN-979 > CAIVAT01. The sequence continues at coordinate 149,702 of CAJBYO010000005.1, read as the reverse complement.
TCAAAAAGGTGTTCTGAAACGTTTGATGCCCAATAATGGACAGGCTGAATTTGAGCAATTGATCAAAGAAGGAAAAGTTAATGGTATCGGGATCTTTGTGCATGATATTGAGTCACCGGAAACCCTTGGAAACCTTGTTGACTTAAGTAAAAAAATTGGACCTTTTGTTGTAAAGACACATTCGTCGTTAACCAATCAGATAAGAGACCTCATTTTAAATAAACAAATTCTTGCGACTTATATTCACCGCGACCCGCGTGACGTGATCCTGTCAGCGATTGATCATGGAACCCGTTCACTCCTTCATCCGGCGAAGAGCACCTTCTTTTTGCAGTTTGATACAGTACAGAACTCAATACCCATCGTAAAAGGTTTTTGCAGGACCGGAATTGAATGGGTTCGGTCCGGTTTATGCGAAACCTATACCTATCATGACTTATTAATGAATCCCGTATATGAATTAAATCGGTTTACGAATTTTATTAACATCGAATTTGAATCTTCAATTGTCATGGAAGTGATCAATTCTCTGACTATTAATCCAATAAAGGGAAAAAAACAATACAACACCGGAAAATTATTACGTTATCCTGACGAAATGAGCCATAATGACATTGTGAAATGCAACCTGGAATTGTTGGAGGAACTTGAATTTTTTGGTTATCAACGCATTAAGAATCAAAATAAAAAAGACATCGATAAAAGTGACATATAATTCAAAACAATCTGATTTTTAATTTGATTGATTTTGTAGTTATTTGTCGGGATTCTTCAAAGCGTTCGATGGCGCCCATACCTTTGCTGTTATATGTTCTGTCATTGACACCTATACAAAAAAACGTCAATCCAGTTCTTACTCTTTCACAGATTAATGCCATATATTTGTAAAGGGTGAATAAATACGAATTCTTAAAAGAACTGTTACTTTAAAAGGCATGAAAATTTTTTATCAAAAAATCTCGATACCATTTATTTTCAGTATAATTTTTATTTGCCTCGCTTGTATTGGATTGACCAAGGTTGGATTGTACTATGATGAGTTGCATCAGGCGACTGCCAGTTTTGCCTACAAAGGATTAAATCCACATTTGTTCAACAATTTCAGTATACTCGGAATTCCATTTATGAATATGTCATATTCCGGTGCAATCAAAAGCAACATATATGGTATGTATTTGTTCTTTTCTGGTCAGGAATTTTCAGTTTTATCCTGGAGATTAACTGGTGTATTGATCGTTGGATTATCGCTATTTCTTTTTGGCAAAATGATAGGTAAAATTTTACCAAAATACTCATTGGCATTGTTTTATCTTTTGTTTTTATCAGATATAAGTATCTTATTCATGGTCAGGTATGACTGGGGCCCAGTGGCTTTGGCATTATCTCTGAGGCTTTTATTTATAGCTTTTTGGATTAAAGGTGATTATTCAGGGGATCGGCCCACTAAAATGAATTCGCTATTACTTGGATTGATTGCTGGAGTTTCCGTTTATGAGAAGCTCAGTTCAATTGTGTTAATCATCCCATTGATTTACATTTTATTGTTCAATAAACACAGAAGAAATTTAAAACACCTGAGTTATGCTTCTTTTGGTTATGTAATCGGTTGCCTTCCACTTATTGCTTTAAATATTTATATATTCTTGACAAGAAATGTATTGTTATCCTGGAAACAGGTAAACTCCACGAGTAGCCATTTCAACATTCCTGACTTTATAGATTATTTTATAAAATACATTAGTTTGGGAGGTGGTACGCTAGTTAAAAGTTGGATAACTGGAGTCAAGATACAAGTCTTAACGAATAATTTTGAAACTATCTTGATGATTTCATTATTGTTATTTTCAACAGTACTATTTCTTTTTTATCGGTTTAAGGGGAAATTCAGTTCTTTATTTTGGATTTCATTATTAAGTTATTTTACACTATGTATAGCCGTATTTTTACTTCCTCACCCCAGGAAATGGGTTCACCATTGGATAATTGGAACTCCTTTTCAGTATATAGCTTTATCTTGTGCATTTGCGGTTTCCTTGAATGAAAACGCAAAACTTATTCTATCTGATTTAGATATAAGGAGAAAGCTGTTTTTAGCCATATTTGTTATTTTTTTTACATTTCGCTTATATTCATTATTTAGTACAGAAAAAAACTTTAGTGAAGGTTATGCCTCAGTTAAATGGAGTCCAGAATTAACCAGATTAGGTGAGTTCGCCGCAAAGCACCAAAATGATGCATTATTTATTGCAGCGGACTGGGGGGTTGCCACACAAATTTATTGTCTTGGAGATGGAAAGACTAAAATTTATGAAATATTTTGGCCCCATGGACCCGTTGTTCCGGTTAATGTTTCCTTAACAGAAATTATTAATAACAATAATCTCAATTGTGTTTATATTGTATTATTAGAACCGCCAAGGAATGTAAATCCTTTAAGGACTTCCGAAGTTCTTCCCGCTATGAAAAGCTTGTACGGCTGGAAAGAAACAGATATAGAAGATGAAGTCAAGTTCAAAAATATTTGTATACACAAATTTGTGAAGGAGGCTTCTAAAAACTAATTCTTAATAAATAATTAATTATCTGCATATTACATATGTAATAATTGCGTACAGTTGAAGTTATAACGACAAAATGCGCAAGCATCGTGTTCAACGTACTTACAATTGAGGCTGATCCTTCCAGAGAAATTTATCCCCCAGCATTCCGGCAAGTTCGTTCATATCCTGCTCAAAGAAAGCATTAAGAGCAACCCTGGTCGACATTTTTATTGGTTCATAGGTGTTTGTGTTCACCGGCCTAAGGTCGGAGGGTAGTTGAGGGGTGATCCCAAGGAATTCGTGAACCCTGAGCAGTTCGCTTCCCGGATCTCTAAAAAAATCCTCACTCCGAAGGAATAAAAATTGCTCAGGCCTGAAAAAAACCAGCCATTGCCTTACCTGCTCAGCATAAAGACCCCGCGCCAGGTAGGAGAATTTCTGGTGGTTGAAACTGTAATAGGCAGTGTCTTTCACCATCTTTTCAAACTCTCCTTTAAGCATGTCCTTTTCCCTTGCGATCGCATCTTCGAAGCCCTGCAGTTCGAATACCTTGTTTTTGACTTGCATCTGGTAGTGTGAATAAGCCCTGTCGGCCGGGTTTCTGAGCAATACGATCAGTTTGGCCTCAGGACAAACTTCTGAAACCCGTCGAGGTGCATGAGGATGACGGAAGTAATAAGGTGTAGCTTCGCCGGTTTTAGAGCCCGGATGAATGTATTTACAAGGGAAGTGTTCTCGATACCAATTGATCCCCTGCGAAAAGTTATTGTCAAAAAAGTGCAACTCTTTAACCCCTGGCAGGATCATTTGCGGGTGCTGTCCAAGGTATGAAAACAAGGACGAGGTCCCTCCTTTTTGAACACCGATGATAATGAAGTCAGGAAGCCTCCTGAAAGGTGCGGTCAGGGTTTGCCATTTTTTAGGTAATGCCATAGCCATCTTGTACTTTTTCCTTCTTTATCTGATTCTTTTTAAAACTTTCAAAGAGATAATCAGAGGCTGAAACCCATACTTTCCAGGAAAGCGACGTCCTCGCTGTTTACCCAGGAAATGTCCCGGTCCTTATGCCTGCCTGTTGAAGCAGCCGGCCTCGGAAGTGATATTAGTTGCCCCATGAGGCTACTGTCGGGTTCTATCCCAAGAAAATCAACAATCTTTTGGATCCCATTTCGGGGATTCTGGCAAAGGTCGTCAAAATTTACCGTCAGGAAGTGTTTCCCGCCGATTTTTTCTCCCAGTGCAATTGCTTTACGGTTTGATTCGACCCAATACCTGAAGGATGCTTCAGGGATTCTCACCGGGTCAGTTGGTGGCATGATGCCAAACAACGGCCCCCAATTGAACAGCTGCTGCTGGTTGGCGCTGAAAGCCATGTCAAGGCCATGCCTGATGCAATGGATGTATTTAAAAGAAGGAAAGTGTGTGATCATCGCCTCAATCAGGAGATGGGAATTCGGCTCCTTCCATCCCCATCCGTGACAATCCGGTTTTATCCCTTTTTGCAGGCTGATCATACGGAATGCTCTACCGAATGGCCAAAGTCCGTTTCCACTCCTTTCTGCATTGTTGCCATAAGCAGACATTTCAAGAACAGCCCTGGCAAGGAAAAGAAAATCCGGCACTTTGAGTTTTCCTGCTGAGATCATCGTTCTTTCAAGGACGCCCAGTCCCCTTGACAATTCAGCATTACTCTTACAGTGTCGGTAAAACCATCTCCGCCGCTTGAATAACAATGTATAGGTCAGGTTATCAAGGGACTCGTTGAGATCGTTCCCTATGAAGATATCAAGCGATCTGAGTATCTCTGCCAACACCCTTGTACCACTGCCGCCCACTCCTCCGATGACAATAGGGCCGGGCAGGGTGTTGGGAAGATTATTAGCCGGCACTTTGTGTTTGGATTTCATTATTTTCCTCCAGCGAAAGTGAAATTCCTGCATCAAAAAAACCTCCCCTGTCCTTCAGCATCCCACCCTGTACTCTGAAAACAAACAGGTCTGCTCCCCGGAACAACAACTGCTCATTTCCATTGATTTCGCGCCATATGTTTGCATTTATAAAATATGTGCCAGGATTGAACAGGCATTTGAATTTCCATTTTACGATGATTGATTCCCCGTTCATCACTTCCCGAACCAGGTATTTGTTCTTCTCCGGAAAGTGCCTTGACGTGATGAGCAGTCCTTTTTCTGTCCTGAAAGCGATCCCAAAGTTTATGTGGCCTGCATATTCCATGAAATCAACTGTATATGTGAAATAATATTCATCGTGCTGAACTAGCGCATTTACTTCTTCGCCAGTAAGTGTATCAATTTTAATATTATGTACCTTCAGTTTAGCGTTGTATGTGAGAACAGTGGATTTGGGGGTGAAATTCGGTATCAGGTAAGCCTTTTCCAACGACGTTTGTGGTAAGGTTGAGAAATCATCCTTTTCCTGGAATATATTGTTCTCAGGTTCCAGGTCACTCCCGGAGGATTCTATTTCACGAGTTACTTTGAATTTCTCCAATAGTAACATTCTTTCCTGCGGTTTCGAAAACAGGAACTTTGTATAGTTCATCGTAACAAATTTCGGGGTGCCCTCGAGAACGATCCTTCCATGATCAAGCATAATGGCACGCGAACAAAGTTCATTGATGTTGCTTGCACTGTGAGAGACAAACAAAATGGTCTTTTTAGCCTTAAAGAACTCTTCAATTTTGGCAAAGCTTTTCCGCCTGAACAATTCATCACCAACACTCAAAACCTCATCCACAATAAGAATGTCAGGATTGATGTTTACAGAAACAGCAAAGGAGAGGCGGGCTTTCATCCCGGAGGAATACGTTTTAAGCGGCTGGTGTATGAATTCACCGATTTCGGCAAAATCAAGGATATTGCCGAGAATCTCATCTGTTTGTTTCCTTGAATATCCAAGGATACTGTTGTAAAAATAGATATTTTCAAGTCCTGTAAATTCAGGGTTAAAACCTGCACCGAGTTCGAGCAGAGGAACCACGTTCCCTTTTACATCTATCTCGCCTGAAGCCGGTGAAATAATTCCAGCAATAAGTTTAAGCAGCGTTGATTTTCCCGACCCATTCATTCCGACAACTCCGAGTATTTCACCCTTCCTCACCTGCATACTCAAATCATCAAGGGCATAAAATTCCTTGTGGTATTTTTTCTTAAAAGGATGGAGGGCCTCTTTTAAACGGTCCTTTTTATTTTCAAAAAGCCGGTACTTTTTAGAAACCCCCTCCAGCCTGATTACAACTTCTTTATCTGTCATTCAAACTAATCATTAATACAGGATAATTTACTGAACCACATCGGCGAAATGTGGCCTCAATCTTTTAAAGACTAACACCCCAATTACAAGGAAGAAAATACAAACTGACCAAAAGTAGACCGTCAACACAGGGTGCTCCCAAAAACCTTTATGATAAATCAGACTCTCACGATACCCATTCACGATGTAATAAACTGGATTAAGCTTTAAAAGAAACTGATCTCTGACAGCCAAACCGCTCATTTTCCAAAATATAGGCGTAAGAAAAAACATGAGACGGGTCACAATTGCCACAATGTTGCTAATGTCTGGAAAAAAAAGGTAAATTGATGAAGTAAGCCATCCTATTGATATTAAAAACACCGTAATTGCAAATGCATAATAAAGAAGTTGAAACCAATACCATGAAGGGTAAATATGATTAAACTGCAGGATGACAATACATACCATAAGTACAATTCCATGCACCATCAGATTGGATAACATTGTCACGATGGGCAGGATTGCCACTCTGAAGTTTACCTTCTTCAAAAGAAAGGAATGCTCAGTGATCGATTGAGTTACACTGTGCATTGTGCTGCCGAACAAGTCAAAGGCAATATGACCCGTAATCAGGTAGACAACAAAAGAAACCTCGTTCGGATTTTTACCGGAATATCGTTCTCCAAAAACAAAATAAAGGATTACAACAAATGCAACCGGATCCAGAACTGCCCAAACTAACCCGAATAAGTTGCTTATATATTTCTTCTGAAAATCCCGTATGCTCAAAGTAAAAAGAAGCATCCGGTTTAGAAAAATCTGGTAAAAAAAATCAATGGCTTCTTTAATAAACTGAGGTACGAATCTATACATCTTTGCTAATGTCCTGAATAAAAAGCTGCGAACTATAAAAACGATTGGAATATAAGAAACTGCTGTTTTTGGCAGCGCATACAAATTTACTTAAATTTAGACTATTTACCGCTTCTTTTAGAAATCCCGGATAGCCCACAATTTGCCACAATGCTAATTGAGTCGCTTAAAACACTCCAAATAAAAAATCAGGCCTGTATACTTTCGCATACAGGCCTGATCTTGCAGATTAAATCAAAAAGATCTATTTCTCGAGATTAGAAACGCGTGCTTTCAGAGCATCGTTTTCTTTCTGAAGCTGAATCATATAAAGTGTCAGTTCTTCAACTTTCTGGAGAAGGGTAGCATTCATGTCACCAAGGTTCAGACCGTTTTCAACAACTTCTTTTGCACTTGGAACTTCCGGTAAATGTTTGTTGATGTTGATGAAATTTTCAACATCATACAGTGAACGGAGTTTGTAATCGCTGCTGAAAACAAAGTCAGGTAAACCTGTGAGGGTTACTTCAATTTCCTTACAAACAACTTTTCCGGCAATTGCTAATTTTGCGCCAGCAGGAATGGCAGTTACGCCCATACCAATACCAACAGCACCACCGTTGTTTAAAGAAATTTTGCCTGTATTCAGAAATTCTACATCAGCAACACCAGCACGCATTTCCCATTTCTGAGTGTCAAACCTGAAATACATGAATTCAGCGTTAACGTTACCTGAAAGGCTAAGGTTACAAGTCTGGAGCATATCCTGATATCCGGCGGCATTCCTTCTGAAAGCCATGGCAAATCCCTGGTTAAAACCAGGTGACCTCATTTGGATCGCACCCAAGTTCTGCAGCGCTGAACCTGCATAAGCTGATTCTAACCTGATGTTGGCTGCAGTTGCATTTACAACGTGCAGAGGGGTACCCGGAGCACTGGTTCCGATACCAACATTTCCAGTACTATAATAAATTGATGTTCCATTGGTTAACCACTGAGCCTGTGAAGCGGCTGCGATAAGAACGAAAGCTAAAACTGCTAATACTTTTTTCATGATATATATTTTTTATAGTTTTTAATTTTAATGATATTTATTGTTTGTAATCTGCACGATGATGGCGAAGGCTTCACAACCTCAGTACCATCATAACTTGCGGCCGGTAAGCATATGTTTCCGGTGCCAGACGGTAACTGGTGAGAACTTGCTTGCGGTTTACCAGGTGCAGTGTGTAGCTGTCAACAGCTTCTTTTCTTTGCTGCTCCGGGGAAACCGCGGATAATTCATGGTTAGATGTTGTGAAACTGCCATTGTCGGTATCACCTGCGTGAAGTACGCCCTTTCTTAAGGATGGAAACGGGCTGAACAGCATGGCGGCATAGGACAAACTGGCTTGTTCTTCAATTTTCCTGTTTTCTTCCACTGTTACAAGCCGGGCCATTTTCTTCTGTTTTCCACTTTTTGACGCTGTGCCAATGGAAGCATAAAGAAAACTGCCGCTTTTAATTTTTGTACCTGGATGAAGAACAATAGATTTTCCGGCAACCAGGGTGACGGTACCCTCCTTTTCAACGCTTACCTTGCTGTTTTCACCGGAAATGGTGAGATTGGCTGAGGCATTCGTGTTTACAACCTTACCGGTGGAAACAGTAATGGAATAACCGGCGGAAGAAGGATCTGTCGTTTGTGGATTGCTTTCTGACTCAGTATAATTGAATGTACTTCCCTGTGCGGTTACAGAGCAGGCCAAGGCAAGAAAAACAAAACCTTTAAACCAGTTGAAGTACTTCATATTATTGTCTATTCAATTTTTGCGTTTACAAAACTAACACAAATAACATTAAATGTCAAGAAAAAACAAATTATTTTTTAATGATCTTCTCTGTCTCTGAGTTAAGCCCTGATGATACATGAACAACATAAACTCCGGTAGGCCTTTCGATAAGGGAGAATTCCTGCTTGCGCTGATCCATTTGAATGTACTTTGACAGGATCCTGTCACCGAGAATGCCGAAAATTTCAACATGCACCTGGGATGCAGGAGCATCACCGTTCAATTCCACGGTAAACTTACCTGGCGTCGGGTTAGGATAGATCTTGAAAAACGAGCCGTTCGGATTTCCGATTGCAGGATTCTCGATACCGGCAACAACAGGTGTTGCAGCGGCAGGATGAATGTAAGGGCTGCAGAAGATGGTTGAAATATAACCGCGCATATACCCGCCCAGGTCAACCTTGGTTCCGGCATAATAAATGATGTTTGTTCCGGCAATGTGTTTAACATTCCCTGTGCTTGTAACATGATAACTGGTTCCGTTTCCAGCGATCAGCATGGTTTGGGTTGCATCGGCGCACTCAGGGCCAGTTGAAATGGTCTTATCCTGGAGAGAACGGATGGCGGGGGGAACTGCAGCATCGCCAAGGTTACCGGTGAAGGTACCGAAAGAGGCAAGTCCGTGTGCATCAATCGTGTTTGAGCCGGTATTTGCCGTATTGTAGGCTGTAAAAGGAGCCGGATTGACTTTTGTACAGAATATATCTGATTCCGTTCCAACCACATCAGCATTTGCATACTGGAAGGTGGAATTGCAGGAAAAACCTGTAATGGCTGACTGGGTAACATTCCAGTAACGTGTAATGTAACTGGTGGAGGTTCCGGCATACTGTGCATTAACAAGATTCACCCCTGCATAGTTGTTTGCTCCAAAGGTGCCGCTGTTGAAGGCCAGGGTTACAGGTGAGTATTCTGCTGTGCCGGTTGCATCGCCGACAGGATAGGTAAATGTGCCGGCTGAGGCATATTCCTTGCGAAGTTCACCAGCCCCGGTGGCAACAACCATCGCGGAGGCAGAAGGTGTGCCCGCAACTGTTGCAAGTTGTCCAAGAACCAGATTGTTTCCACCCAGGGATACGAGCCCGCTGGTGAGTGTGAAAACTCCGTTAACCCTGGTTGCACCGCCGACTGTAACGCCTGCAGCATTGTTTACGGTCATGTCCTGTATAATGTTCTGCCCTGTGATATTTTGATTTGTGGAGCCAGAGAAAACAATGGCACCGCTGCCGAGCGAGTTTGCTGAAGCATTCCCGTTAATGAGATCTTTCTTAAGAATCAATGTGCCCTGGTTATCAAGCGTACCTCCGGAGCTCAACACGAAATTCTGAGAAGAATTCAACGTTGAAGCATTGGTGATCTTGACGGTTGTGCCATTCACAACGGTCATTTGCGAAAACCCGGTGTTCATAAAGGAAAAAGTCAACACTATCCCTGTCAGAATTCCAGTTCGGGCAAACTTCTTTATGGTATTATAGTGATTTTTTTTCATAGTGAAAAGATTATTTGGCTACAAATATACTTATAATATTTTAATTTAACAAATTAACAAGGATTTTCTATGCATGTCAGCCAGATTCCTCTCTGTAAATGATCTGCGCCTTGTTTTACTGTCCTGATGAACTGAATAAAATAAATCTACTTTTTTAAAGGGCAAATCCTTCTTTCATTCAGTAAAAACACTTTAAGTCCTCTCATGCTTAAGAGTGGCAATTAAATTGAATCGGTAAAAGTAATCTATTCATCTGTCGAAGTCAAGAAAAAAATGATCTTTTTAGTGTTAAGTGTTTAACAATGAAGTAGATTTACAGACCTATCCGCATTTTAACTCCTGATAATTAACAGAATAAACATATAACATGGGTATAACAAAACCAATGTTCCTCAGATTATTTTCAGCAATCAACCGACAAAAACTGCAGCAAATAACATGATCATTCTGTAATATTTCATGTTTGTGTTTGAGATATCAAAGAACTTTACCTTATCGATGACCGTACTGCCATTATACGGGTATTTCTTCCTGTATGTTGCGTTTGAAAGAATAAACCGCATGCACTGAATGATCTGTGCGATATTGAACCGGCGGCTCTACTTTCTGCCACCTGAAATCAAAGGTTAAAGGTAGTGGTTGGAAAGATGGCTGTCAATTCCGGTTATTGGCACCAGGAACCTACGGGAAACCCTAAATTTACTACAGCTTAACCAATTTAACTGACCAGCCCATTGCTTTGGAATTCAGCCTGATAAAGTATAGTCCGGCTGGATTTCCCGCCAAAGAAAACACACGTTTCTCCCCGCCTGGAAAAGTTTGAGACTTTACTTTTTCACCGGTTGACGAATAAATATCAACCCGGATCGGGGTATTTTCGTCCAAACCGGGGAATTCTACGGTGAATGACCCCATGGTAGGATTTGGATAAACCCTGTAAGATGAGGTCTCAGCCTTCAACTGATCAAACTCTTCCGCAGTTGACAACAGAGGTATGGCAGGTGTGTTGCAATATGGGCCTCCGGCAGCAATATATCCGTTCATATAGCCTCCGGAGTTAACCAGCGTTCCGCTTTTATAAAAAATATTCTGTCCGGCAATCATGACGGCACTGCCACCGCTCTGAACCACAAAAACAGAACCTTCGCCCGCTACCGTAATTGTCTGGGTGGCATTATAACACAGCGACTGACCGTTGCTAACCGTTGTACCCGGAACGAACAAAACAGGCAAATCTGCCAGGGAGATATTATCCAGGAAGAGGTTGTTTCCCCATCCGTTAACAGCCTGAAATTTAATTTTCAATGAATTCAGGTGATATGCAGTCAGGTCAACTGAATCAGTCCTCCAATCGGCTTCGGAGGCGGGAAAAAAGGCATTCGTCTGATCCGGTCCAGTGGCCAGTACAGAGCCTGATTTATCATAAACCGGCGTGGGATCCCAGGTTGTACCGCAATCCGTTGAAACAAAAATTTTAAGGCCATCATAGTAGCCGGAATTGTACCTGCGATAAGCCACTTTAAACTTCAGCCACGGATGCAATGTTCCGGTCAATTTGAGTGAGGTGGTGATCAGATCGTCGAGCGGTCCCTGGGGATAGTAACTGTAAAAATCAATGTATGCAGATTTCATACTTGTTCCATTGCCTCCGGTATTTGAAATTGCCCACGTAATTGCATTATCAGGGTTGACAATACTCCAGTTCCCGGAAAACACACCAGATTCAAACGTTTCTGTGAAAGGAAGCGGGAACCCTCCAGTGCTTAAAGGAAGACTGACCGTGGATGAGCCGATCAGGTTTGAACTTGTGAGGGTAACGGTATAGGTTGTGTTTTGATTGAACTGTACCTGCGGGTTCTGAGAATTGCTGTTGGTTGAATTGACAAACGATACTGTTGCCGGAGAAAACGACCAGGACCATGAATTGGGGAAATTTAAACTCCGGTCGATAAGTTGCACAGTTTCGTTCAGGCAGGGAGAAGTGGGACTTGCAGAAAAATCAGCAACAGGAGCCATTGTAACAGAAAACAGATCAGAACTCCAAAGTCCCCTTCCGAATGTGGCAGCCATGAGTTTATTACTTGCAGGATCCGCATCGTAATAAATTTCCAGCTCCCTCACATCAACGACAGGCAACCCGGTACTGTAAATAACCCAGTCGGCAATGGACGGGTTCTTGTACAGCACACCTGCCTGGGTGCCGATATACAGTCCTTCGGTGCTGTTTTTATCATACACAATCGTATTCAGAGGGATATCGGGCAGCGCACCAGGTACAAGGTTCCATGTCGCACCTTTATCCGTTGATTTGTATACATGTTTATACGCTGTGGCATACAAAATATTCTGATCTGTCGGGTGCGCCTCCAGGTCGGACGGGGTATCGCCACCGGGAAGTGTGCATAAAACCCAGGAGGGTTCCACATCGCTGGCATTATCAGTTCGCTGCAGGCTGCCTCCGCGCACCACGTATAAGATATTGGTATTGGCAGGGGATTGCTCCAGCACATAACAGTCCGTGGTTTCACCGGTGGAAATTTTTGTCCATACGGGTGGAGAAAGCTTTACATTGTTGCATCTCCAAACATTTTTATACCCGGCAAACATGATTTTAGGATCATTTTCACCAAGAATGAAAGGGGTGACCCATCCCCCGGATTCATCAATTCCATAGGCTCCATTCCCGGCAATATGATAGGTGCTCCCGTTGTTATATGTACGATAGATATCGCCAAAGTATATTGTATAATAGCTGTATGCTGCATCCTGAAAATCAACGGCACATTCCATACCGTCTCCTCCGCCTGTTGCAACCCAGCCGGTAGAGAGGTTGGTATAAGTTCCGTTATCCTGGAAACCGTTGATGGTCTTATCCGGGTCGGTCTGGCTCTGACCTATTTTATATATCTGGCCAATTGTCATACCAACAGTACAATCCGTCCAGGTTGTGCCGCCATTCGCCGTATAATATATGCCTCCGTCATTGCCGGCATATAACCTTCCGTTTACCGGCGAAAAACCAAGAAAGTGGCAATCGGCATGTACGGCAGGCACACCGCAACCGCCATACCAGTGGGAATTTATCGTCCATGTAGTGCCCCCGTTGGTGGTCTTCCACACATCCACACCCCCCACATATGCCACCTCGGCATTGGCCGGATCAACGGCGATCGAAAGATCGTACCAGCCCTGTCCTCCGGTACCGCTGCCATCGCATGACCAGTCAAGGATATTGGGCGTGGTTGAACGGGTTGTAAAATTCAGACCAGCATCAACTGACCGGTACAATCCCTTGAACCCGCTGCTGTTATCGGATTGAAGGAAATAAACATAGTTTGGGTTATTGGAACTAACGGCGACAGCCCCGCGCTGACCGGCTGTTAAACCTGATGTGACCTGTATGAATGCCAGGCCATTATCAGCAGAACGGTAAAAATCGGCATTGGAAACGGCATATACAATTGCAGGATCATCGGGTTTAAAACAAATATCATTGAAATTTCCGGATCGTGTCTGTGACCAGGTTGCACCGCCATTGTCTGACCTGAAGACTCCTCCTGTAGTTGCGGCAATAAAAACCAAAGAATTCAAGGGGCTCTGTATCAAAGTGCCAACAGTAACATTGCCCATCCCGGAATTGGAAACCGTCCAGGTAAGTCCGCCATCCGTGCTTTTATAAACACCCATTCCCGGTGCATCACCATGGTCGCGGTCGCCTGTTCCCATGAGTATGTTGTCGGGATTTGCAAAATCAACAGCAATCGCCGACACCCCGATGGTTGGCAGGTTATCCGTTGTAGTGGCCCAGGTGGCCCCGTTATCATTGCTGAGCCAGAAGCCGCCAGAGGGAGCCCCCACGTATATTTTATTCTGGTTTGAGGGATGGAAGGCTACAACATTAAGTCTTCCGAGCCCCTCATACCCTGCCGGTCCGGGAAAGGGAATTACGGCTGGTCCGAGTGACTGCCAGTTTCCATAAGGTGAACGGTTATTCTGTGAAAATTTCCGCCATGAGGAAACTCCGGCGTCGGGGGCAGGCTTGTTGCCTTCCCTGTCAACCCGGCCGCTCATGATGTATTCCCAACGCTTAAAAACTTTCCATCCGGAGCCCTTTGTAATGGGTCTGTTTTGCCAGTATTTGTTGAATGCACTGACTGTTGCGTTGAAATTTGCCGAGGGGTCCTGCATCATTTTAATCCAGTAGGGATAGTTGGATGAGTCTGGTTTTGAAACCTGCTGGGCAGTCTGTGCATTCAGCTGACAACCAATAGCTAGCAAAACCGCCATGATGAAACGTGTTTTCATTTTGTTCAGGAACATTTAAAAATTATTTCACATTGTTGTTTGCTTGCATGGAGAAAATGCAAGTTATTTTTCCGTAAAAAGCATATAAAGATAATAACAAAATGCGAATGATGAATATGCGAATATGCGAATGACGAATGTGGGGAGACTATTTCGTTTTACCAGTGAGGTCGGAAAGGTAAAAGCTGCAAATGTCGCGGATTGATTCCCCGGCCGGGCGGAACCGGAAGTTCAGGGTTTTGATCAGTTTTTCACTGGAATATTTGTACACCTGGGATGTTGTTGTGGCCATTTCGCGGGTTACTTCCGGTTTTGAGCCGGTGAGGAACGACCTGACTGCTTCAACGCGCCAGGCGATGGAGGTCATTGAGGGTGGAACATTCACGTTTGGAGCGGGTTTCCCGAAATGTTTTGCGATCAGGCTGAAGAATTCCTGGTAGGAAAGGTTTTCGGCAGAACAGATAAACCGCTGTCCAAAATGGTTGCCATCCATCAAACCAACCATGGCAGTGCTGACATCACGGGCATCCACATAGCCGTTGACTCCGCGGGTATAATATTTCAGCCCTTCCCACACCAGGCGGAACAACCCGGAGTTATCCTGCCAGAAACCGGGTCCCATGATCACTGAAGGGTTGATGATGACTGCGTTCAACCCTTCCTCCATGCCTCTCCAGATTTCACGCTCAGCACCGTATTTGCTGATGCTGTAAACTGAATTCTTTTTTGATGGGACCCAGTATGTTTCTTCTGTGGATACATCATTGTTTTCAGCCCTTCCCAGGGTTGCCACCGAACTAACGTAACAGAATTTTGACACTTCATTTTCTATCGCTATGTTCACAAGGTTTGCCGTGCCTTCAATGTTGACTTTCAGCATGGCCTTGTGATCTTTTGGGTAGAATGATACGACAGCCCCGCAATGGTATACTTCTGTCACGCCGGTCATGGCGTCTTCCATGGAGCCAAAATCCATGAGGTCGGCATTTACCCATTCAATTTTTCGTGCAAGTTCTTCCGGGTTTGGCACATAATAGGAGAAAATTTTGCTAACCATTTCCGTTTTGCCGGATGAACGCATGATTGCGCGAACATGTTTGCCTGATTTAACAAGTTCCAGAAGCAGGTGCGAGCCCAGAAGTCCGGTGCCGCCGGTGACGAGGATCATGTGTGAGGGGGTTTGAGGGGGCAAAGGTAGGGAAAAAGTGGACGGGTGGACGGGCGGACGGGTGGACGGGTGGACGGGTGGACGGGCGGACGGGTGGACGGGTGGACGGGTGGACGGGCGGACGAGTGGACAGGCGGACAGGTGGACAGGCGGACAGGTGGACAGGCGGACAGGTGGACGGGTGGACAAGCGGACAGGCGGACGAGTGGGAAAGCGGACAGGCGGACAGGCGGACAAGCGGACGGGTGAACGGGTGAGCAGGTGAACGGGTGAGCAGGAGAAATGGTGAGACGGTGAGATGGTGAGGGGGGGCATTTTATATATTATTTCTTTGCATATATTTGCTTTTAAGTTGGAACATGAAAAAATAACGGTCATTGATTAAATAAGTTGAGGACATGAAAACAATGTTTAAAATCCTGATTATGATCCTGTTCATTGCAGGGATCTCGGTTAAAGGCACAAATGCCCAGAAGTATCTTGCAGGGGCAAGTCAGAATGGCAAGTGGGGATTTATTGACACAAAGGGGGAATGGGTTATCAAGCCTGTTTTTGATGAAGTGCAAAATTTCTCTGAAGGACTGGCAGGGGTTAAATCCAGAAATTCCTGGGGCTATATCGGTTTGACCGGTGAATGGGTCATCCAGCCAACTTTAAAACGTGCTGAAGATTTCTCAGAAGGCATTGCACGTGTAATTTATATGAAAGCCGGCACATGGGCTTATATCGACAAAACAGGCAAACAGGCTTTCAACGAACAGTTTGAAAACTGCATGAACTTTTCAAATGGGCTTGCTGCAGCGAGGGCATCGTCAAAGTGGGGTTACATTGATAAAAGCGGGAAGTATGTTATTCCGGATAAATATGACCATGCAGAGACATTCAGTGACGGCGTGGGGCGCGTTGCCATTGATAAAGTTTACGGGTTTGTTAACCCCAAAGGAGAATGGGCAGTTAAAACCGGCATGGAGAATATACGCGACATGCATGACGGTATAGCTCCCGCTAAAGGGAAAAATGGCTGGGGCTATATTGACAGGCAGGGGAAGGTGATTGTGCCAACAACCAACGAGCATGCGGAGAAGTTTTCCGAAGGACTGGGCCGGGCCCGGGTCAAAGGATCATGGGGTTTTTATGATGCTACTGGAAAACTTGTTATCCCGTTCAGATATGACAATTGCCGCAGTTTCTCAGATGGGATGGCTGCTGTAAGTGATGGAAAATCATGGGGATATATTGATAAATCCGGCAAATTGATTGTTTCCGCAAAATACGACAAAGCCCTTGATTTTTGCGGGGGGCTAGCACCGGTAAAATCGGGCAAAACGTGGGGTTATATTGACATCACAGGGAAAACAGCCATCCCATTCCGGTTTGATGATGCAATGCCGTTTGTGAAAGTCGACTGAACCTATTTCCGGTCACTGATCACTTCAAACCTTATGGCCATGCTTTCACCGTTCTGATCAACCAGCGTCAACCGGTGTATCCCACGCACCGGAGACAAAGCCATCTGGTGTATCTGCGAAGTAGTTCCTATGAAGCGATCATCAAGATGCCAGAAGACCATCGTTGCCGGATTGCGGTGTGCTACTTTGAATACGACGCTTCCGGGCTTTCCGTCAAGCTCAACAGGAACATAAATTATGGCGTTGTTCTTAGGATAAATGATATCCATGTTCCTGCGTTCTGCATTTCCTGCGCAGTTGGCCCTGAACGGCGGGAGCACTTTGTAAAACGGATTTTTATTGCGGAAATACCATTCCTGTACCGGCGGGAGGACAAACCATGACACATGTTGCATGTTATCGGGTGATTCACAATTTGAATTCACCTGCCATTTACCGGTCTTATCCAGGTGTATGAGCTGATGAAAAGGACATGCGGCGGTTTTAGCTCCCGCTTTCTGGATCAATAATGTATCTGTAAATTCACAAAGCGAGGTGGCACGGTAGCCGCTGTACCTGCATACCGCCACCTTCATAAGTGCAGCTTCAGGCATTTTGAACCATGTGATAGCCGGGAGTGTTTTAAAGATATCAAAAAGGATCGGGGCGGCGGCTCCGACTCCGGTTAACCCGGGCCTGCCTTCGCCGGAGGCATTTCCCGCCCACACCGCCACGACATATTCAGGCGTGACCCCTACCGACCATGCATCGCGGTTACCAAAGCTGGTACCTGTTTTCCAGGCGATTTTATGCGAAGATGAGAACTGCTGCCACTGTAATTCTGCGTCGGGCCGAGATACCTCAACCATTGTTTCAAACGTAAGCCAGACAGAACCGGCATCAAACCAGGAAGACTGGTCGGTGAAGGATTGCACTTTTTGATTCCCGGACTGCTGATAAATGGGCGGGTGAAAATCAGACTTGCTGTATTTCCCTCCATTCATGGAAAAGTGGTTCAGGGTGCGTGCCATGGAGGCATAAATAGCGGCCAAGTCCCAAAGGGTGGCTTCGGCCCCGCCAAGGATGATCGAAAGCCCGTAATGATCAGCCGGTTTGGTGAGCGTTGACATGCCAAGTTTCCTCAGCATAGCATAGAACTGCTCATACCGGTATGTTTGCAGCATTTTCACCGCGGGAATGTTCAACGACCGCGAAAGGGCCATCCTGGCAGGCACTGCGCCATCATAGGTGAGATTGTAATTTTCAGGAATGAATCCGCCTATCTGCATCGGGATGTCGGGGACCAGTGTGGTTGGAAGAATAAGCCCATCATTCAGCATGGCAGCGAACAGGAAGGGTTTTAAAATGCTGCCGGTACTTCGCGGAGCGGCAACAATATCAACCTTATTACCGTGTTCAGCATTTCCCCAGCCGGGAATATTTCCAACGTACGCCAGAACGTTCCCGGTATTCACCTCGATCACGATGGCAGCCGCATTGTATATCTCATTGGCCCTGAGCTGGGTTCCATGTATGTCGAGGATGTCGTTCACCCGTCTTTGCACAGAAATGTCAAGTGTTGAATTGATCCTGGTCGCTTTACTGCCTTCACCGACAGCCCTTTCAAGCAAATGCCGGCTGAATTGCGGCAAGGGATATGGCTTTTCAGGCAGCTTCTCGCTTTTCGCCAGTTCGCAGGTTGGCCTGTCAATTACCCCCCTGGAGCACAGCACATCAAGCAACCTGTTCCTTCTGGCAAGCAGGGTTTCAGGATTGCGACCGGGGTAGATAAGCCCGGGACTGTTCGGCAATACGGCCAGTGTGGCAGATTCAGCCCATGAAAGGTGCCCCGGATCAACCCCGAAATAACGCCATGCAGCGGCATCCAATCCCACCACATTGCCACCAAAAGGCGCATGAGAAGCGTAAAGACGCAATATATCGGCTTTGCTGTGTGTGACTTCCATCCTGAATGCCAGGTATATCTCCCTGACCTTTTCAAGATAGGTTCTTTCCCGGTTTTTTCGTACCAGCCGAATCACCTGCATGCTGATGGTGCTTCCTCCGCTTACAATCCTTTGGCGCCTGAGATTCAGATACACTGCCCTGGCGAGCGCGGCAGGGTTAAACCCCGGATGATAACGGAAATACCGGTCTTCAAAATTGGTGATGGCCAGCCTGAACTTTTCGGGCACCGTATCGCATTCAGGAAACCTCCATTGCTGGTCGGCCGAAATTTTCGCCCCAAGCAGGTTCCCGTTACGGTCGAGAAGCACTGTAGATAGAGGTTCTTCAAACAGCGGAGATGGAAGGGAGAACCAGAAAACCAGCGCAAAGACTAATAGACCTGCGTAGAGAAGAAGGCGCTTATGATTGGCCCGCTTTAGCATTGCCTGATTTACCCTCATACCTGAACCTCCTGCCATGTGAAGAGGCTCATTTCGCAGCAGGAACAACTTCAACCCATGATCCCGGAACCCTTGCACTGATGGTGTTGTCATACATTGCTTCGCATCCTGTTGAAGGCAGATAGAATTTTCCAAGATACGCGGACATCAGCATTACCCTGAAAGTTTTGCTTTTTCCGGGCTCAAGATCAAAAAATGTATTCACCCGGTCGTCGCGAACATCCTGGCAGGTAAATTGCGACCAGGTCATCTGTGACTGAGCCAGGTCGCTGCTCCTGGCATTGATCACCTCCCAGCCTGACGGAAAGACCTGTGACAGGGCCAGCTGGTGATATTCACCGCGAAGCCCGGGGTTTGTTACGGTCACCTCACTCATAAAACTGGTTCCCTGGGATATCTGCAGGGGAGAGATAACCTTCCCGGACATTTCTTTAAAAACCATTGAGATTTTAAGGTTGTTGGAGGCGGTGGTATTATCGCCATAAGCAGGAATACCAGAGATTATGAGCCGGGCAAACAGGACGCCTTTTCCCTGGTTCGTCATCTTGATGATACCTTTTTTCCCGGGGCGGACATCAACAGCGTGTGTGAGGAAAGATTTCTGTGACTCCAGCACCACACCAGCGTCCGAATTCATCTCCACAGATGCCCTGATAGCCTTTCCTGCTGTAGCTCCTGTAAACTTTGCCATGGCCAGCAGGGCAAATGCGGTGGACTGGGTGCTGTACCATTCATCTTTGCACAGTGATGAGGAGATTTCCAGCGCCAGGGGGGCTGCTTTTGTTTTTAAATCCATCAGGCACAAAGCATCCACAATGATTGCCTTGTCGCGCAGGTCGGAACCGTAAGTAAAATAAAGTTCCCTGTAAGGTTTCACATTTACCGGTGCTGAATTGACCAGTTGCAGGGCTACCTCACGCTTGCCGGCAAGCACGTAGGCAGCGGCCAGCTGCCACCTTGCGGTTAGTGAAAGATCTTTCTTTTCAAGGAGCTTGTTCATTGCGCCAAGTTCCGGAGCTTTCGCCAGGGCCAGCGTGTACAAGCGGTAAGCCTGCATCAGTTCATTGTTGTAATAACTGGTATTGTAACTCCACGAAACAGCTTTCTGCCGCTGAACTTCCTTCCACGACCTCAATGTATTCAAAGGGAGGGTGAACCCTTTTCGCTCAGCCTCCAGCATAAAGTGGCCGGCATAGGAAGTTCCCCAGTCATCGGCATATTGCTCACCGGGCCAGTATGACATGGCTCCATTGGGCATCTGAAAGGTACCCAGACGTTGAAGAGCTGCCAGAATATTTGCTTCAGTGGTTTTTTTTGTTGCATCAGGAAGATCAAGCAATTCAGCAAGGTATAACTGTGGAAAAGCAGCAGAAACGGTTTGTTCTATACAGCCGTAAGGATAGTGAATAAGGTAAGAAAGCCTGTAGCCAAGATTAAGTGGTGGAACAGCTGACAGCTCTAGAGAACCTGCATTCGAGCCTGTTATCCCCGGAGCATGGAAATCGGTTGACCAGGTGCCTCCAGGCTGAATAACTTTTTCATATACATCCGTGACTTTTGAATTTGGGTTGCGTACCCCGATCTCAATGGTATGTTCAGCCCTGAGATTGCCGCAAGTGGCAACAATCCTTACTTTTCCGATTCCCACAGCCTGTGCCACGTTCAGGTCAAATGCAACCAGCCTGTCACCAATACCTGTAAAGCTGACCTGCTGCGAATTCACCCCCGACACTGAAAAGAGGTCGTTTACAATAACTTCAACTTTAACATTTTTAACAGCTTTGTCCATGGCAAACACGCTTACGGGTAGCTTTACTCTTTCCCCGGGCCCGACTACCCTTGGCATCGTTCCAAGTACCATCAGCGGCTTTTTCACAGGGACCGTTTTTTCATCCCTGCCATAGGCGCCATCCTGACCGGCCACAACCATCACCCTTACGGAGCCAATGTATTCCGGCATGGTAAACGTGTGCACCTTGTTCTGGCCCTTTTTCAATTCAAAGGGCCCGAAAAACTTCACCATCGGTTTAAACCGGTTGGCTTTCAGGCTGCCTTTGTTCAGGGCATCCTGGTCGCCGCCAATGCTGAGGATACGCTGCAGCTCCCCGCTGAATGCGCCCATTACCTGGTCAAAAAGATCCCAGGTTTTCACACCAAGGGCTTCACGGGCATAGAAAACACTCCACAGATCGGGTGTTTTAAAGCGGGTGAGATCAAGCAACCCCTCGTCAACCATGGCCAGCGTATATGTCATCGGTTTTCCTGCAGACTCCTTTACACTTATAGAGACTTCCTTGCCCGGTTCCAGTTCATTCCGCATGGTGATGACCGGTTTAATGTGGGTCTCAGGATTTTCAACCACAACAGGGATCACCCCATACAACCTCACCGGCAGGTCGTTCTTTGTCTGGGCATGAGGCTGTATCAGGGTTACATATGCATAGCAGTTTGGCGACATGGCCACGGTTGCATCAAAAGTGATGTCGGTTGTTCCTTTTTTTGTAGGGGCCCAGAATGATTTCAAAACAGCAGAGCCGGTTTCAATGGTCACCAGTGCCCGTCCGTCGGGAGAAGTTGGCAGTGTCAGTTTTACCTTGTCTCCCACTTTATAGGAGGTTTTATCGGTTGTAAGGGTAAGCATGGCTGCTGCCTGCTTCTCACCTCCCGGCATACGGAAATAACCGGGCCAGTCGGCATAAACGACGTGCGCGGCTGAATGCCCTGAAGACGCATCTGTCACTTTGATCATGTACCTTCCCCATCCGTTATAATCTGCCATGAACTGATAGCTGGCCTTACCGTTTACAGTTTTCAGGGTAACTGAATCAACAGGCCTGTTATAGTTTGTAGAAATAAAATCGGCTGAACCCGCTTCAGAATCATCCCACCACCAGCGCCATTCAAGTTTGTAAACTTCCACTTTCAGCCGGTTTGAAGGAACCGGTATTCCCATGGCATCAACATTCAGCAGGCTGATATTGTAGGTTTTATCAGTATACAATACCCGGTCGCCCTCAGAATTTTTGGGTATACTAATCCCTGCATAAGACTGGTATGGATAGTAGGGTATCGTGAACCTGTCAACGCTGAAATCTCCTCCATCTTCAAAGACCATGGTCTCAAAGCTCGCCTTCAGCGCACCCGGTGCAACATTGGTTACATGAATCCTGGGAACTACCAGGGTTCGGCCGTTCTCATCAAGTTTCCCGTCAAATACGGTAATATTTTCAGCGGCAAAACCAACGGAGGGATTATCAAAAACAAATCCGGGATAGTTTTTAAAGGCTGTAGAAGATTTTGACAATGTCAGCATAACCTTTGCTTTCAGGTTTCGTGCCACAGCCCCGGTGAGCCACGATGCTTCAAGCATGGCAGACGGGACCTTATCCTTGACAAGCTTATCAGTTTTGAAGTCAAAACTGATCTTGAGGCGATTGGGTTTCACCGTTTCTATTTTCAGGGTTTTCTGAAACTCGGCGCCACCAACTGCTACCTTTGCCAGCCAGTTTCCGGTTGGTGCTTCAGGGGCCGTAACGGTACTGAACCTGTAAAACCCATTAACGGGGTTGGTCCTGACCATCCGGGAGATCAATTGTCCGCTGGGGTTGAACAACGACATAGTTACAGGGTGATGCACCGGCAACCGGTTTGATTTATCTTCAAGAACAAAGGTCAGAAAGAGCGAATCGCCCGGCCGCCATACACCGCGCTCCCCGTAAATAAACCCTTTTATCCCCTTCTGCACAGGCTCGCCGCTTACATCAAACATGCTGACGGACAAGGAATTCCCATCCGGGATTTTCAGATATCCGGTTTGCGATCCGCTTTTTGCCACAACAATAAACGGCTTTTTCTTCAGCGGAACAAGGGCCATGCCGTCGGCATCTGTCGCAGTTTTTGCCATCGTTTGCAGCTGGTAATTGAAAAATTCAACTGAAGCACCGGAAACGGGTTTTGCGGATATTAAATCGGTGATATAAACGTGATAATTGCCATCGCTTCCTGCCTTTGTAATCATGCCCAGATCAGATGAAAGCACATTCCTCGTTACTGTTTTATTGAAGAAATAGGAAGGTTTGCAGGGATTGTCGCGTTCCTCCCAATTGTAATACCGCCAGCCGCCATTTTGCCATTCATCCTCCTGGTAGCTGCTGTAGTAGTTCCAGTCCTTTTCGTTTTCCAGCTCCGGATCTTCCCCGATCATCATGTCACTGACCCTTCCTGCAACAGAATCACCCGAAGAGCAGGGATATGTTGAATATTCTTTTTTAAAGCGAAGGCTGACCGAATAAATGGCCCCCGGTTCCGCCTTCATCAAGGTTGAAAGATCAATGGAATACCGGTTCCATGTGCCATAATCTGTAACTCCGTTCAGCGGTACTGTTTTTTTCAGCACAACCCTGCCGACCCGAACCAGTTGCATATTGTTGCCGAGTTCGTTGGCCTGTAAAAACTGGAGTATGTTGTTGGCGAAGATTTTTACAACCTTGATATCCACGGCATTCAGGTTTACTGCCTCAAAAGGAAGCAGCATGCCATTGGAACCTGGAAGGATCACCCCGTCGCCCGTAAAGCGGACATTCGGTTTCGTGTTTTCAATTTTCACCTGTTCCGCAAAGCGTTTACCAAGGGCGACCTGGCTGATATTCCGGATGGAAGGTTCGAGAGACAGGCCAACTATATCCATACCGGTTTCGGGAAGAAATATCCACAACAGGTTATCCTCCACGTTATACCGAACATTTTGCAGGTTCCCTACACTGAAGAGTCCGTCGAGGATCTGATCAGGCTTCAGGGGATCAGAGAACTGGACCCGCAGGCATTGCTGTTCATTGGGATAGCTTTTTGCAGAAAGAACGCGGAAATCGCCAAGGGCCGGAATGTCAACCAGCATACTCCCTGCTGTTCCTGATTCAATAGCGGAGCCGTCCCATGACAGTTTAACCTCGCTCGCACCGGTACCGCGAACAATTGAATCGACCTGGAAAAGATGAGAATGTTTCTTACGGTCGTGGCTCCAGACAACAGGAAGATCACGTCCACCCTGACGTGCACTGAGTGTTTTCTCCACCGCTGCATCATCAGCAACGTCGGATGTTTGAAGCATTCCGTTGAGGTGCTCCCTGGAAAGATTGCTGTGAGCGTAGGCTTTATGATTGTCAACATCAACCGAGATGTCCTGCTGCATTGTCCGGAACTGAAAAGTCATGGTCTTCAGGGAGTCCGGCACGCTGATCAGCCTTGAAAGGTAAAAGTCGACTTTATAGTCCTCACCCTGCCGGAACGGTTCATCCGGAAGGAATTCAATAGTCCGGCTATCGCTCCAGAAGGTCTTTCCCTTTACTGACGGCGTGAAATGAAAATATTCGCTGCTGACGGGAACGTTGAAGGAGAGGGTATCGGCAAAATCCTCTGAGAGTTGCACCCTTACCGGAGAATGGGTGGAGACAGTGCCCGACGTATAACCCTGAACATAGTTTCTGAAGGCAGGATTTACCCTGGTAATATCATGCTGGCCTTTCCGGCTGTGGGCCAGGACAAGCATGGCCACACAAAAGATCACGAGAAGTGCGAGGACGGGATAGAGGAAACTCTTTTTCATAAGTGGCCGTTTTTTTTCATAACAATATTATGAAAAAAAACGGAAATCCCTTATGAAATAAGCAATGGAAAAGAAAACCCGGTTTAGTACCTTTTTTTGAAGCCGCCGCGTGATTTGTCGCCATAGCCGCCACCGCCACCGCCACGTGAATCCCCATGTCCGCCACCACCGCGTGAATCGCTGAAACCGCCCGGTTTACGGTCAGTTTTTGGCCTTGCTTCTGAAACAGTCATCACTTTGCCGTCGAATTCGGCATTGTTCAATTCTTCAATCGCTTTTACAGCCTCTTCATCGTTGGTCATTTCCACGAATCCGAAACCTCTTGACCTGCCCGAAAAGTTATCTTTAATTACTTTAGCTGAATTTACGGCTCCATAGTCAGCAAAGGCCTGTTTCAGATCGTCATCATTGATCCTGAAACTCAGATTTGATACAAAAATGTTTTTCATTTTTAAGTTTTGTGAATGAATACTGGATGGCTGGTGATTTTAAGCTTCAATCACGAGAAGGAACCGGCGGCGATACAACTTCGAGGAGGTGATAACGACTGAATGGGCTTGCCTTGTGGATCTCTGAATATTCAAAAGCCGCTGCAAAGATAGGCAAATTAACTGTGAATTAACAAATTCCCTCAATATACCAGGCTTTTTTGTAAGGAAAATGTCAACATAATTTATAATTAGTCTAAATTGTTTTATTTTTGCCTCCGTCTATCAAATCATGATTAACCATTAATGAGAACCCTCTATGAAAACCTTCTACCTATTTCTGTTATCTATTGCACTTGTAACCGGGTTGCAGTCCCAGTCAACATTTCACAAATCATTCGGCATCCCCGGCAATGGGGGCTCCCTTTACCGCTCCCTCCGCACCTCCGACGGGAGTTTTGTTTCGGTGGGCAGGATGAGCAACAATACCTCCTTCGACGGTGATTTCCTGGTCATGAAAACAGAGGCCGCCGGCAATCCCTCCTGGATCAAAAAATTTGCAACACCTGACTTTGAAGAATTCACCGACGTGGCGGAGACAGCCGACGGAGGAGTGGTTGCTGTGGGATCTTCTTCAAACATGACCACATACCTCTCATCTGCTGTTTTGAAAAAACTCAATGCAGCAGGAGTTACCCAGTGGACCAAAACATACAGCATCAGCGGACATTCTGTGAGTGCACACAATATCCGCAGGGACAATTCCGGCAACCTGTTTGTGCTTGGAACCGTAAACACGGACGTTTCCTCGGATGATTACCTCATCCTCAAACTTGACGGGAGCGGAAATGTGCTTACCCAAACCACATTCAGCACGCCTGATTTTGATTTCCCACTCGCGTTTGTAAGAAAAGGAAACGGCGACATGTTCATTTGCGGATGGGACAACACCTTTGTAGGGGAGAACATCCATCTTCTGAAGGTAAATGCAGACATGACCCTGGCATGGAACAAGAAGATCAGCGGACCTGTCAGGTTCTTTGCATACGATATGAAGGAGCGGGCAGACGGCCACCTTGCCCTTGCAGGCAGATACGACGACGGGGGAAGTTCATATGACATCCTGATCTGCACGATCGATGATTCAAACGGCGAGCAGGTATGGGCGAAATCCTATTCCGCCACCGAGGACTTCGGCACTTACGCCTATGGATTGACGATTTCACAGGGGGATGTGATTGCCGTGACCGGACCTGCCGAGACCTCCTCCCAGGGAACATTTTTATTGGCCACGGATGCCACGGGGAACCTCAACTGGTCTTACAGATATGGCGAACCGGGTGCTACCAGCGAGGGGTATGGCGTTACAACCGCATCGGACGGCGGTTACCTGCTCTGCGGTCTTTACAGCAATTCCAGCGACGCCATAGTCCAGTTGCTTAAAACAAATTCAACCGGGTACCTGGCCTGTAACAGCTCTGCATACAGCCTTGCGGTGACACCTGTAACCCTGCCGATGCAGTCGCTGACGGTCGCCACCGGAACAACCAACCTTACCGCGCAGGACCTCACACTGACGGAAACAGCCTACAGCAACCTTGCCACGATCTGTCTTGGAACCGGTAATACCGAAACAGCTGGTTCTGCCTTTACAGTAAGCCCGAATCCCTCCGACGGCAGGTTTACACTTAAGGTTCCCGGAACGTATGCAGGTGCCCAGGTTACGCTGGTCAACACGTCCGGAACGGAATTGCTGAAAGAGTCCCTTCCATCCGGTTCAGCCAAATCATCCATCAGCAAAACAATTGACATTGAAGCACCCGATGGAATCTATATTGTAAAGATCGATGACGGGAAGCAGCAGGTGACAAGGAAGGTGTGCATAAGCAGGTAGGCTGCGGGCTTTTGAGCCAACCGTTACTGTTTTGAAAATAACAAAAAAAAAACGATCTTTGCATGAGAAACCAAATCCAGCCTTATGACAAAGAGACTCTTTCCTCTGGCAATAGTGGTCCTGCTGGCCATGACAGCCTGTAACCAGGGAAACAAAGACACTGCAGCAAACTCTAAAAACGACACGACACGCATCGCGATCCTGACCTTTGAAAAACAGGCGGACAGTTGTATTGACAAGCCGGTAATTATTGAAGGTACGGTTATGCACCTCTGCAAACACGGAGGTAAAAGGATGTTCCTCGTTGATGCAACCGACAGCATCCGTGTTGAAATCACTACTGGCCCCAAAATTGCAAAATTTGACGACGCACTGGTCGGCAGCAAGGTTCGTGTGATTGGCACCATGCGTGAAGAGCGTATTGACTCCAAGTATCTCAATGAATGGGAAGCCGAGGTGAAAAAACCAGAGGAAAATCATAATGTTGGTTTGCATACCGGGGCCAAAGGCCATGAAGACCAGGGGGCACAGGACAAACTTGACCAGATCAATTCCCTGCGTGAGGACCTGAAAAACAGCGGAAAAGATCATTTATCCTTCTACTCCATTGAGGCTGACTCATACAAAGAACTGAAATAGTCATGCAGGCCAAAACGCTCCGCCGGTGGAACAATGTTCTTCACCGCGATATTGGTTATTTATGTGTCGGCATGACACTGATCTATGCCATCTCCGGCATCGTGCTCAACCACTTCAAATCGGGCGATTTTCAGCACCCTGACTACGGTAAAACCTATGCCGACGTGAAAGTCTCCCTTCCGAAAGACGGCAAGGTTGACCAAACCTATGTTTATTCGGTACTTGACCAGGTGAAGCAGAAAGACCACTTCAAGAGTTACATCACCGGTGATGGTTATGTTCAGATCTTCCTGACTACAGGGTTTGTTTACATTGACCTGAATACCGGCGAAGCCGAGATGGAGCGGAAAACCACTCGGTATGTGATCAAGGAGATGAACCTGCTTCATTATAACAACCTGAAAAAACTCTACACATGGTTTTCTGATCTCTACGCAGTCGGACTGATCCTTCTTGCCATAACAGGACTATTTGTACTCCGCGGCAAGAACGGCATTCTTGGAAGGGGGGCCTGGCTCACCGCAATAGGGATAATTTTGCCTGCGTTGTTTTTGCTGTTCTACATGTAGACCCCTCCCCTGGCCCCTGCCCAAAAAGGGATCGAAAAAAAGGGCTGCATAAATTCTTTGGACATTCAGAGCCTGTTTTAATTTTCTTAATTGGTTGTCCTTATAATTTCAAACCTGTGCCGGAGGCACAATATGTGGGTAGAAATCGAGTGTTTACACACCTATCTCGTCACGTACGGGACGAAATAATGCATTTATACACGTTGTTCTACCAATATAAAATCCCCAAAGGGATTTAAAAACATTTTTAAACAGTCTCTCAATAAACATATAATGATCAATTTTGATGAAGCGCTGTTGAAATCAATGGCCCTGCACAAGGTGGGTAATAAATCGGCAGACGAAGGCGTTGTGCTTTCAGGAAAGGTCCTGGATGCGGGTGAAGTAATCAAACCGCTTCTGCTCCAGTATTTTTTATCGCCATTCCGCCCCGGCGAATTATACAACCTTACCCATTCATCGGATATTGAAATGAATGAAGTGTTTCATTATGTTTCGGCGATTTTTGATGATCCCGGATGCCTGCTGGAACAGTCGCAAAACCTGGCACAGCATCTCTACAGACATTCAAATCATCCTAAAATAAAGAACGGGGAGTTTTATGTCGCTTACTTCCAGGATTGCCGGATCAATAACGAAATCGTTGACGCGGTAGGATTATTCAAATCTGAATCAAGGGAAACATACCTGAAAATTTTTCCTGTCAGCGGTTCGTTTGAGATCGGCCATGACGACGGGATCAATATCAACAAACTTGATAAAGGGTGCATTGTGTTCAACTCGGGCAGGGAGGAGGGCTATGTTGTTGCCATCGTTGACAATCTCAACAAAGGCAATGAAGCCCAATACTGGCGCGACGAGTTTCTACAGGTAAAACCCAGGTCCGACGACTTTTACCGCACCCGTGCCGTCATGGACCTTTGTAAAAAGTTTGTGACGGATCAGCTTCCGCAGGATTTTGAAGTATCCCGTGCCGACCAGGCCGACATGCTCAACCGCTCCATGAAATTCCTGAAAGAGAACGATGAATTTGAGATGGAAGAGTTCAATGAGCAGGTTCTTGGCACACCGGAGGTCATCAACTCCTTCTCTGAATATAAAAGGCAATTCAGCAATGAACACGACCTCGATATCCCTGAAAACTTCCAGATCTCTGACAGCGCCGTGAAGCAGCAGTCGCGGTTCATGAAGAGCGTGATCAAGCTTGATAAAAATTTCCACATCTACATCCACGGTGAACGGCAGATGGTGGAAAAAGGATATGATGAATCGAAGCAATTGAATTATTACAAATTGTTCTTTAAGGAGGAGCTATGAAAAAACTGTTTTTCATTATTTTCTGCACCTGCTTCCTCCAAAGTCCCTCTATTAAGGCACAAATTCTGACGGGGTATGTTAATCCGTTTACCGGAACCCAGGAGATGGGACATACCTTCCCGGGGGCCTGTGTGCCGTTTGGATTTGTGCAGCTGAGCCCGGATACGGATACGATTCCTTACGAAAAAGATGGAAAGTACAATCCTGATGTTTACCGCTACTGTGCCGGTTATCAATATCTTGACAAAACCATTGTGGGGTTCAGCCATACCCATTTCAACGGGACAGGACATTCTGACCTGGGTGATTTTCTTATCATGCCTACCGTTGGCAAACTCCAGCTCAACCCGGGCACAGCCGACCATCCGGAAAGAGGCTACCGATCGCCTTTCCGAAAGGAAACTGAGAAAGCATCGCCTGGTTTTTACAGTGTCCATCTGGATGATCCCGATGTTGAGGCTGAACTGACAACCACCACCAGGGCAGGTTTTCACCAATATACTTTTCCGCAGAGTGACAGCGCCCACATCATCCTTGACATGTTGCACGGCATTTACAATTACGACGGCAAAGTGTTATGGGCGGTGGTACAGGTTCACAACGACACTCTCATTACCGGATACAGGATCACACGGGGCTGGGCGCGAACACGTTACATCTATTTTGCCATGTGTTTTTCAAAGCCATTCAAGAGTTACGGGTTTCGCAATGATGAGCAACCCGTTTACAGGGGTTTCTGGCGCAGGTTCAACCAGCAGGAGAATTTCCCGGAAATGGCAGGAAAAAAAATAAAGGCACATTTCGATTTCTCCACTGCAAGCGGGGAAAAGATAAAAATCAGGATCGGCCTTTCCGCTGTGAGTACAGACGGGGCGCTGAAGAACCTGCTGTCGGAGATCCCTGGATGGGATTTTGATAAAACCCGGGCGGAAGCTCAACAGAACTGGGAAGCGGAACTCAGCCGCATCAGGGTGGATGGGTCTGACGACCGTAAAATCAACTTTTACACTGCCTTGTATCATACCCTGCTCTCCCCTGTTGTTTATTGCGATGCCGACAGCATGTACCGCGGTGTGGATCATAACATTCATAAGGCTGAAGGGTTTGTCAACTATAGCATCTTTTCACTTTGGGACACCTATCGGGCAGAACATCCTTTGCTCACCCTGTTGTATCCGAAACGCACCTCCGACATGGTCAATTCCATGCTGACACATTTTGACCAGAGCCCGGAGCACATGCTTCCGGTATGGTCCCATCACGGAAATGAAAACTGGTGCATGATCGGGTACCACAGTGTACCTGTCATTGCGGATGCTTATGTGAAGGGCATCACCGGGTTTGACCCATCCAGGGCGTTCAAAGCTTGCGTTACCACTGCCACAAACAGCTTTTATGACGGAGTGGGCGATTATACGAAGTATGGTTTTGTTCCGGATGAAAAATCGGCCAGTTCGGCTTCCATCACCCTTGAATATGCCTATGATGACTATACCATTGCGCAGTTTGCCAGGGCGATTATCAATGGAACAGGCCCAACCGACCAGGAAAAGCAGTTCGCGGAGGACCAGGTTCAGCATTTCACCGACCGCTCGAGGAATTACCGGAACCTCTTTGACCCGTCAACAGGATTCATCCGTGCAAAAAAGGCGGACGGTACATGGAAAACTCCGTTTGATCCGCTCAGAACCATCGGACAGGGGTTCATTGAAGGAAATTCATGGAATTACTCCCTGTATGTTCCGCATGATATTACCCACTATATTGGTATGAACGGCGGGGAGAAACCGTTTATCCGCCGGCTTGATTCACTTTTCACGATGTACCTTGATGACAAATACTTCAGCGAAACGGAAGATGTGACGAGGGCGGGCCTCATCGGCAACTATGTACATGGCAACGAACCCAGCCACCATGTTGCCTACCTGTATGACTGGACCTCTGCACCATGGAAAACGCAGGAGCGCATCCACCTGATCGTGAATACCATGTACCGCAACAAACCCGACGGATTATGCGGGAATGATGATTGCGGGCAAATGAGTGCATGGTACGTTTTCAGCGTGCTTGGATTTTACCCTGTTTGCCCTGGAACCACACAATATGCAATCGGGAGCCCATGCGTTTCCTCGGCAACGATTGCACTGCCTGATGGAAAACAGTTTTCAATCCAGGCAAAAGGGTTGAGTGAAAAAAATGTTTACATCCAGTCCATGACACTTAACGGTAAGCCGCTTGAAACGTACTTCCTGGAGCATGGGGACATTGTGGCAGGCGGAACTCTTACCTTTGTCATGGGGCCTAAGCCTTTAAAATAACCACATAGGCACATAGGACACTTAGGCTATGTGCCCTATGTGCCTATTGTGGTGAAAAAGATCTCAACATATCCCCTGTAATTCAATTTCAGGGAAACAGCCACTCCACGAAGTGAAATAACCATTACCTTTGCCTTCCAAACACATCAGTTAATTAACTTTCAATCCATATGAAACGTTTGCTCATCATCATATCTGCCATAATATTTTCAACCGGGATGTTCGCCCAGGAGCAGAAACACGTTGTATTCCTCAAGAACAAGGACAGCAACCCCTATTCACTCTCCGACCCGGCCGCATTTCTGACGCAAAGGTCACTTGATCGCCGCACCAAAAGCGGGATATCCCTTGATATGAAAGACCTTCCCGTTACACCTTCGTACGTTGCCCAGATCGCAGCCACCGGCGCCCCGGTTGTTTATACGCTGAAATGGTTCAACGCAGTGGTTGTGAACACGAATAACCCGGCATACCTGGCGGCCATCTCAGCGCTTCCTTTTGTTGACCATATTGACCAGGTGCTTACTGACAAGCCCGGTCAGGTGGTTGAAAAATCGGGAATCAACGGAGTCTCCAATGTTCTGCCTTATGTATCACAGCAAGCACTGCCATCTGCTATAGCAAAATCAACAGGATCAATCAATTACGGTCAGGCTTATAACCAGGCACACATGATTGCTGCTGACGGGCTCCACAACCTGGGATTTATGGGTGAGGGTATGGTCATCGCCGTCCTTGATGCCGGTTTTTATCATGTTGACCAGATTGAGGCATTTGACAGCCTCTGGATAAATTACCAGATCCTGGGCACCCGCGACTTCAGCATTCCCGGCAACAATGTTTTCGGTGACGATATGCATACACACGGAACCAGTGTGCTTTCCACGATGGGAGCCAACCTCCCCGGCCAAATGGTGGGAACAGCACCTCATGCCTACTTCTGGCTCGTAAGAACGGAAGTGGGAGGTTATGAAGCGCTGATTGAAGAGTATAACTGGGCTGCAGGTGCTGAATTCGCCGACAGCCTTGGTGTGGATGTCATCAATTCTTCACTTGGATATACCACCTTTGACAACCCGATCTTCAACCATTCCTATTCCGACATGAACGGAAATACAACGCCATGTACCCGGGCTGCCGACCTGGCCACAAGCCGCGGCATCCTCGTGGTGAACAGCGCCGGCAACGACGGCGGATCATCGTGGCAATACGTTGGCGCACCGGCCGACGGTGACAGTGTTTTTACAATCGGCGCAGTTGATGCATCCGGCTTTTATGCCTCTTTCAGTTCAACAGGCCCTACCAGCGACGGCAGGACAAAGCCCGATGTTACTGCACAGGGACAGGGAACCACGGTTGTTGGCGGCTGGGGCGGCATAGGACAGGGAAGCGGAACATCATTCTCCTCACCGGTAACCGCTGGCGGACTCGCCTGTTTGTGGCAGTCAGTTCCTGCATTTTCTGCAGAACAGGTGCGCGATGCGGTTCGCAACACAGCCTCCATGGCGATGGCACCGAACAACCAGTATGGCTGGGGCATCCCGAACCTGGTGAATGCAAGAACATTTCTCTCAAGCCCTGGCAGCGCGCCGGATCAGCAAGAGCAGTTCGTTCTCTACCCGGTACCGTTTACCACTTCCCCGATCCTGAAATGCAATCAGAGAGTGCCGGAAACCATCACTGTTGAAACACTTTCAATGGCAGGCCAGGTGCTGGGCAAAAAAGAAATATTTACAGGGGGGGCATCTTCTGTAAGATTTTACGAACTCAACGCCATGCCTTCAGGGGTTTATTTCCTGCGCATTTCAACCCCGAATTCTTCCCAGGTCATACGGGCGGTTAAAATATAATACAAACAACTATCATCCGGTGATATGAAACCTCCGAAAAGCAAAGGAAGGCCTGCCGGGAAATTAAAACCGGAAGGCATAGAAGGCTGGTTTACGAACACAACCTATGCCCTTCTGACACTGGCAGTCATTACTTTCATGGTGTATGCCAGGACACTCTCCCTGGACTTTACCAAACTTGATGATTCAATCTTCATCGTTGAAAATGCTCGTTACAATGCTGATGCGAAAAATATCGGCGTTTCATTTCAGCGGGGGCTTTTTAACCCAACTAAGGATGCCTATTACCGCCCCCTTTTCCTTGTTGATTTCATTCTTGAATCAAGGCTTTTCGGGATAAGCCCTGCCGGTTATCATTTCACCAACCTGCTGTTTCACATCTTTTCTGTGATCCTGCTGTTCCTTTTTCTGAAACGTATCAAAATTCCCCCGCTTGATGCATTTCTGTTGTCGCTTCTATTCTCAGTTCACCCGGTTCTCACGCAGGCGGTGGCATGGATACCGGGCAGGAACGACATGCTGCTGATGATCTTTTTCCTGTCTGCCTTCATCCTGCTGCTCAAATATCTGGAAAAGCCTTCCCCGGGTATCCTGGCCATTCATTTTTTACTTTTACTGGCCGCACTTTTCACCAAGGAGACTGCCATCATCATCCCGGTCATCATTGGCGGATTTGCCCTCCTTTATCTTAAATGCGGCTGGAAAAAACTGGTTATTCCGGCAATCAGCTGGATCGCCGCCTTCCTTACCTGGATACTCGTGAGGTCAACGGCCACGCTTGAAAAGACCTGGATATCTCCCGCTGAAATGCTGCGTGCCGGAATCGACAGGCTTGAGGTGATCACCCAATACCTTGGAAAAATTTTCTTCCCGGTTAATCTTACCGTCTTTCCCATGGCCGAAGATATATCGCTGGTATGGGGGTTCCTGGCACTGGGCTCGCTTGCTGCGTTGGTAATTTACTCAAAAAGCTACACCAAACCCCTCACCTACCTGGGACTTTTCTGGTTCATCATTTTCCTGATACCGGTATTGATCGTGCCAAAATCGTTGAATGACCAGGTCTTTGAACACAGGTTGTATCTTCCGATTATCGGGATACTTCTGATGCTCAGCCAGACGATACCGTTCACCGGAACCCTCAAACCACAGGTAAAACTGGGCATTGTTTCTATTATTGCACTCGTGTTCGCCATTCAGAGCATTTACAGAACCGCTTATTTCAATGATGCCATCACCTTCTGGACCCACGCCGTGAATGGTTCGCCGCATTCGGCCTATGCAAAAACACTGCTCGGAACAAAAACTGAAGATCCTGCCGCGCAGGAAAAACTCTTCAGAGATGCCCGGGCCATTGACCCCAATCTGAAGAACCTTAATTACTACCTTGCGAAGGTGCTTTTTGACAACAAACAGTCTGACAGTGCGGAGTATTACCTCAGAAAGGAAATTTCGCACAACGAGATCCCTGACGCATATTTTCTGCTTGCACAGATAGCTTTCACCAAAAACAGCCTCGACAGCGCTGCCACCTACCTTGAGAAGGTCATTGAACTGAACCCTTTTGATCCGCAGGCCAACAACAACCTGGCATTACTTTATTTCCAGCAGGGACAAAAAGATAAATCAAAGCAGGTAATCCAGGCCATGCAACAGAGGGGAATGGCTGTTGGCAATGATCTTTTGCAGATGGTGAACGGGAAATAACCTGACCAGTGAAGAAGGTACTGACCTTCTCCCAGACCCAGTTATCTGGTTTTCCTCCTGCTAAGCAAGTCTTCTACGATATCTTCCACAACAACGATACCTTCCATTTCCCAGTTTTTGTTGATAACGGGAACAGCAAGGAGGTTATATTTGGAAACCAGTTCGGCAAGTGAATCTACTTTGTCGTCATCAAAAACGGTCACTGCATGTTTGCTCATGATCTCCTTCAGGCGTTTGGCCGGGTTGGCAACAACCAGTTCCCCCAGCGAGAGAGACGACAGGAATTTATCATTTTTATCGGTTATGATGATGGAATAGATGTGTGCCGGTTCGGGCTGCACCCTGCGAAGTTCTTCAATGGTTTCGTCAACGGTAAGGTCTTCGTTGAATGTATAATAGTCGGTAGTCATCAGCGATCCGACATATTTATCGGGGTATTCAAGCAGCTCTCTTACTTCTTCGGAAGATTCCTTCTCCATCTCTTCCAGCAGTTTTTCCGCTTTATCTTCAGCAAGGGCATCAAGAAGGTCGGCCACCTCATCGGCAGGCATTTTCTCAAGCACATCGGCAACTTTTTCAACCGGCAGACTTTCCACAATGTGGATCTGGGCATGCGGTTCCATCTCCTCAAGAACATCGGCTGCCTGCTCTTCATCAAGGGAGGCGAAAATATACATCCGTGTTTTTTTGTCAAGATCCTCGATGATGTCGGCAAGATCGGAGGGGTGCAATGTATTGAGTTTGGATGAGGATTTGGAAAGTTTGATATTGGAGTTGGAGAAATCAACTGCTGCAATATCATCCCACAATATGAACTTCCCGGGTATGTCAACCTTAAAGGGATCAAGCATGGTTTGAATGGGCTTGTCGATGCCGATCCGCCTGAGCAATCCTTCCATTCCCACATCAACGGCGATGGCATAAGTTCCTGCCGGGATCATCACCATACGGATGTCATTCACCCGAACCAGTTTACGTCCGTTAATGTCAACTATCTGCTTGTCAAGGATACTTTCTGCAAGCCAGAGGCTGTTGGTAAATGTTTCGGGTAAAATATCATGTACTTCCAGGCAGGTTATTTTAAGTTTCCGCTTGAATTTTTTTATTTCAAAGGATGAAAAATCAAGGATCCTGATCTCATTCCCTTTTTTCACCTTTATGGCGACAATGCGCGGCCTGACAGGTTCGGCCTCTTTTCCGGGGATTGCACTCTGATCAATAAGAAAATCCCTGATTTTCCCAAGTACGTGGCCGTTCTCGGAAATATAGCTTTTCCCCAGAATCTGGCTTAAATAGAAGGTAATTTGAGATGTCATGTTCGCCTCCCTCTTTGGTTAACCTCTGTAAAGGAGGGCGATGCACCATGATGAAAATCAGGATGGAAACCTACCAGTACAAGGGTGGATTGATCTGAATGCGTCGCGCAGGTCCGTCGTCCATTTGAATGTTGAAATAATTGCGGTGCAAAGATACTGAATTAACTGTTAAATCAGTAAAAAATACCCCTCATTGCCGACTTGCTATTTATTTCACAGTAAATCTTTCTACTTTTGCAAAAAACCTAATTCAGCTTTGATCATGGAAAAAATCCTTGTAATCGGATGCGCCGGGCAGATCGGCTCGGAACTCACACTTGAACTGCGAAAAATTTATGGAGAATCAAAGGTTATTGCCACTGATATCCGTCCTGCACCTGCTGAAATTGTCGGTACAGGCCCTTTTGAAATCCTTGATGTTCTTGACGCCGCAAAGCTCCAGCTGATCCTTGAGCATGAAAAAATCACCCAGATTTATCACCTGGCAGCGATTCTCTCCGGCAATGCTGAAAAACGGCCGCTGGCCTCGTGGGACATTAACATGCGAAGCCTCATGAACGTTCTTGAACTGGCACGTGAGCTTAAAATCCCAAAAATATTCTGGCCTTCATCCATTGCCGTTTTTGGACCGTCAACCCCACGAATGGACACACCGCAATACACCATCATGGAACCAAACACGGTTTACGGCATCAGCAAACTGGCTGGTGAACGGTGGATTGAATATTACTTCAACAAATACGGCGTTGATACAAGAAGCCTCCGTTATCCCGGCCTGATCAGTTACAAAACCGAAGCAGGCGGGGGAACCACCGACTATGCCGTGGAGATATTCTATCACGCCATCAAATATAAAAAATACGAATGCTTCCTGGGCCCGGAATCTGCGCTGCCGATGATGTTCATGCCGGATGCAATCCATGCCACCATTGATGTGATGGAAGCCGATGCAAACAAACTGTCGCTCCGGTCGAGTTACAACGTTGCCGGTATTTGTTTCACCCCTGCTGAACTGGCGGACGAGATCAGAAAGCACATCCCTGAATTTGAAATCACCTATAAACCCGACTTCCGGCAGGCAATTGCTGATTCATGGCCTGCATGCATCAGTGACAGTGTGGCAAAAAAAGACTGGGGACTGCATTACGAGTATGATATGGCGAAGATGACGGAGGTGATGTTGAGGGAGATTGGGAGGAAGTTGGGGTGACAGGTGACGCGTGACGCGTGACAGGTGACGCGTGACGCGTGACGCGTGACAGGTGACGCGTGACGGGTGACGGGTGACGGGTGACGGGTGACTTGACTTAAAGTATTCCCTGAACTAAATCAATATAGCCCAGGTCAACATCCTTGAAAATTTCCTGTTCCAGCATGGCAAATTCGTCCTTATTCCTTGACAAAGTTATTTTTCCGTTTGCCAGCAAATATATGTGATCACAGATACCGGTGAGTGACCCAAGGATATGAGAGGTTATCAGCACTGTTTTGCCCCGCTCCTTCAGCCTTCCAATGATCAGTCCGAGCAGGCGCGACGACTCCATGTCAAGCCCGTTGAAAGGCTCATCAAGGATCACCAGGGGTTTATCCTGGCGTAACACCCCGATAAGTGCCAGTTTTTTCTTCATGCCGCTTGAATAGCTGTCAATCACCTGGTCAAGCGGGAGCCTGAACATTGAATTCCAGGCATCAACGTCAGCACCTCCATCCGGCCCGTTAAACAATCCAAGATATTCCCTGCCGGTGATATTGCTGTAAAAGAAATTATCGGTCTCCAGAAAAGCGACCCGATCGCGTTTCAGCAGCACCCCGTTCATCATGATGGTACCGGATCCGGCCCTGGTATAACCTGCCATTATATTTAACAGCGTGGTTTTACCGGCACCATTCATCCCAACGAGGCCATGTATGCAATTCAATGGCAGAGACAGTGACAAACCATCCAGTACACAATGGTTTCCAAATGAAATGCTGATATTCTCAATGTCAATCATACAGGTAATCTTTTAACGTAGCATTGGCGCCAGCGGCGAGAAAGATATTAACGAGAAAGATAAGGACGGCCATGGGTAGAAGAACTGAAATGAAACAGGCAAGTGTAACCACCATCTGATGGGCTCCTGAAATAGCTGCCGGACGGTACTGATAATATTTCAGCAGGATGGAGAAAGTCAAAAGGTTAAGTGAAGCAGCGAAATAACCGAATTTCAGCCATAAATGATCGCCCTGGATCATCGCCATGATGAATAACGGCAGCACGATCAAAGCAAACGAGCCAACATGCACGGTCAATTTCCTGACAAGGAAATGCCATGAATTGCGGCCATCAGCAGCGAGCATGTGCCGAGGCTCGTATTCAGAATAAAAAGAAAGAAACATCATGGTTATAAAGAACAGGGAAACAGCAGAAAGCCATTCCCGGTAAAATCCAAAAAGCCCCGGAATGAAGAAAATCACAAGCGGGACCAGGTTTTTCCTGAACCCGCTTTGCCATTCAAACATCCCGGTAGGTATGATCCGGAGCTTTAATGTAACGGGAGCCTTCAGGACGCGCAAAGGACGCTGCAACGCAATGAGAACCAATATTCCACAACAAAGGAATGTTTGAACATAAAGGGCTGCCGTAAGCATTAACGCGATGACAGGGAGGGTAAATATGAAATATTCAGCAACGAAAAGTTTCTGAGGATGGCGAATGACTGACAACAGGAAAAAATAATCCTTCCGCCGCTGATGTACCAGCCACACGATATAAATCAAGAATACGGGAACAATATGACGCCAGGGATAGTCAGCAATGTGTTGAACCAGGAAGAGTGAAACCAGCGGCAGCAGGATAACTGCCAGCAACAAAACCCTGAACAAACCGATACCCGCCGCGCCGCGATAAAGCTGAAGGAACCTCAGGCGAATCATTATAAAAGCGACTATTTTGTGCTTTTTACGGGTGGGGCAATACGGGAATAGCAATAAATCCACCCGTCATACCCCGCAACGACCATATAATCGCCGGATTTGGCAGGTTTCCCGAATATTCCTCCAAGCTTTTCATACATTTTCAGCATATCCGCCGGTGTTTTGACTATTTTACCCATGTCATTGCGATAGGAATCATCCGGTTTCAGATAGGTATAATGGTTTAACTTATAACTTTCTGATTCAATGGTCCATACAATTTTGCCTTTTCTAAGGTTAATGGCAATGACCTTGCCAGACAGTGTACCAAAATAACCCATTGAATCTCCGATCGAGCAGCCACCCATAACATTAAACCCGACATCAGATTTCCACTCTTCTTTCCCTGTCCTGATATTGAAGGCAAATAAAGTCCGATCATCAGATGACCCCACATATATTACCGTATCGTTCACTGTTGCTGGTAAAGCCCAGCCCATTTTCATTTGTTTAATCCAGTTAGCGAACCCACCCCGAACATCCACCGCATAGAAATTATAATCCCTTGCACCTGCAAAAACCATGTCAGAAGCCACAACCGGGTTACCCATCACCTCTCCCTTTGGAAAACTGAAATTACCTGTTGTTTTAAATTTCCAGACCAGCAAACCTGTTTTCACATCAATAGCATAAATGTAACCGTCAAAGGAGCCCGCAACAAGCAGATTTCTGTTAATGGCCGGAGTTGTATGCACTGCTCCTCCTGTTTTAAAGGACCACCGGAGATATCCATCTATGAAAGAAACGGCATAAACAGCGTCTCCGGATCCGAAATAAATCGTTGAATCCACCATCACCGGGGTGGAGGTAAAATAATCTGCATAGTCACTTTGAGGATCGCCCATGATCCCGTTCATCGTTTTAAAATATCCGCTTACTTTACCGGAATCCTTTTCTATTCGATAAAGAAGGCCGTCAGTGCTTAACAATAACAGGGCTGCTTTTGTGGCACAAACAGATGATCGAATACTTCCATTGGTCGGTAATTTCCACTTTAACGCTCCAGTTAATAAATTCAAAGAATATAATGAACTGTCAAGGCTTCCAACAAACACAGTTTCATTGTCAATAACAGGT
Organism: uncultured Bacteroidales bacterium; assembly: GCA_903959905.1. Taxonomy (GTDB): domain Bacteria; phylum Bacteroidota; class Bacteroidia; order Bacteroidales; family FEN-979; genus CAIVAT01. The sequence goes on along the minus strand of CAJBYO010000005.1, from coordinate 108,793 downwards.
GAACCGACTATAGGACCATTTGTCTTGTATTTCCAAAGCAAATTTGGCTTTGTATCAAAATCGGGTTGTATAATTACTGACGAAGGAAACATAAACTGGCAGAATGCATGGTTGCACAGCACCAGGAACAATATTAAAATCTTAAATCTCATGATGTGGTTTATTTGATGCAAAAGTACAATTAAAACAAATTACATAACGGGGGAGAAGAGTGGAATAGCGGACAGACGGACGAGCGGACAGGTGGGTTATTCGCTTAATTTAAGAAGTTCAAGAATGGTTTTCCAGTTCCTGGTAGTTGCCGGCAGTTTGAGTTTCTTCTCAAAAAAAGTGTTGCTCAGTTTGGTATTGCCGTATCCCCCGGGGCAAAACAGGTATACGGCCTTTCCCTGAATTTCAAACTCATCCGGACTGTATTGTTCTTTGTCAATTTTCCCCGTGAGGCCCGGCTCAGGTTCTCCGGATAAAAACGTTACATGCAGTTTCGTTATATCCTGCACTCCTTTCTGAATAAACGGATTGTTTGCACTGATGTTCATCAGGTCATTCCGCTGAATAACGAGAACCGGCACCTCAAAGCCAAATACCTTTAAAATCTCCTGCGAAATCTGTTTTTCCAATGATCCGGGAGAAGAAAGTTTGCTTTGAAAAACCACGTTCCCACTTTGAATATAGGTCTTTATATCTGTGAATCCCAGGTTTTTGTATAATTCCTGGAGTGCTTTCATGTTTATTAACCTGTGACCGCTCACATTGATGCCCCGTAAAATTGAAATGAATTTTTCCATCTTGCTTCAGATCAAAAATCCCATGAAAAATGGGTTAATTAACAATTCTGAGTTTCGTAAGCACACCAAAGTGGTCGGATACCACACCAACAGCGCCAGCAGTGAAGATAATCTGTGAATCAACCACCTGGATGCGAGGGTTTTTCTTTAAATAAATATAATCAATCCTGCCGGGGAGGGTTCCTCCGACTGTATAGTAAGCCGCCAGGGCCGGTTTCTGGTTGGCATCGGGGTACACTTCCAGGAAGGTGTCGGAATATACCCCGTTTTGCATCATGGTGTTGTAACCTTCGCTCCAAGGGTAATCGCTGGTGGGATTGCCGTTAAAATCGCCACAAACCAAAGAGATCGCCAGCGGCGTTACCGCCTCTTTTTCCGAAACCATTGATTTGATATTGCTTATCTGTTTATTTTGCTCCGTGTCCGTGGTTGAGGTGCGCCAATGGGTGTGGGCCGAGAAAATATTAAAAATGCCTGCCGGTGACTGCACAGATGCGTATATCACCTTCCGGGAGGTGATATTTGCCGTGCTTTTATCAGATGAGATATACCTGTCTTCGGACTGAATCACAGGATACCTGGATAAAACAGCAACACCCTCCTCCCAAACACTCCATCCGTAATGAGCCCAGTTCCAGGCAAAATTGTAGCTGACACCGTATTTGTCAAGTATCCGAGAAGAAATGATCCTTGCCATGTTGTCAACACGGATGATCCCTTCAGCGATGGCTGAGGATTTGTTCTGCGCACACTCCTGGAAAGCCACAAAGTCAATGTTCATTTCACCTATGACATCAGCAACCATCTGCAGTTTCTCATTCTGACGGGTTTCCTGGTAGGTATGAAGATTGACTGTCAGGATCAGAAATTCGCTTTCGCCTGCTTTAAACATGGTACTTTTAATGCCCGACAGGGAAGTTTCCTTAAAATTTGCGGGGAAAACAACTGTTTGAGTGGCGCTGTCGGCCGCATTGTCCTGGGCCGTGATACGGATATTGTAGTCTCCCGGACTGCCGTACAAATGACTTATATTAAAACCTGCAAATTCCCCTGCCCCAAGCGCAGTATACATGTTGTCTCCCCAGTTTATGGTCACGATGGCAACCGTTCCGTCGGGGTCGCTTGCGCTGCCAGTCAGGTTGACCTGCAGTCCATCGGCAACCTGTGAGACATTTACAACCGGCTTTAAATTCTCATAAGGTGTCTCCTTGGCACATCCGTCAAGAAACAGAATAATAATCACCACCTGGAAAGTAAAATACCACTTGAATCTGATCTTTGTTGCACTCATTCTTCTCTCTGACATTTGGGCTGTTTATCAGGGCAAAGATACAACTATTGGTCCCCCGGATGTATCCTCCTTAAATGGATGCCCCGATGAGTTTGCCGATGCCAAAAGTTATTGCGGCAGCCAGCAGTCCAAAAATAACCTGCCTGAATCCCGAAAACCATACATTTCTCCCTGTAAAAAGGGTTATTGCAGCACCGATCAGGAATAATCCTGCCGCACTGAAAGCAACACTGAGGGCCACGGCTGTCATACCGGCAGCAAACATAAACGGAATCACAGGTATAACGGCACCAATTGCAAAGAGTCCGAATGAATACAATGCGGCCTCAACGGCCGAACCTTTTAACTCTTCGGCATTTATGCCAAGTTCTTCCTGAACAAGCAGTTTATGGGCCTGGCCTTTATCCTGCATCAGTTCTGCCGCCATCTCGTGTGCCTGTTCCTCCGGAATTCCTTTTGCCATGTAAATCAGCACGATCTCCTGCTGTTCGCCTTCCGGGTTGGTTTCCAGTTCTTCCTTTTCCAGTTCGATCTGCCTTTCATATAATTCCTTTGAACTTTTAACAGAGATCCATTCACCCAGGGCCATTGACAATGCGCCGGCAAGCAACCCGGCCATGCCGGCCAGCAGAACACCGCTGTTACCCGAGGTTGCCCCTGCAATCCCCATTACGAGGCTGAAATTCGAAACCAGTCCGTCGTTTCCGCCCAACACGGCAGCCCTGATGGCATTGCCGCCCACCGACCGGTGCCTGCTTTCAAATTTGGAGAGCTGTTTCCCGGTCACCTTCTCCTCGCTGTCAAGAATTGAGCGCAGGATCTTCACATGGTTGGTTTCATTGCCGGTGATTTCAAGGTTCTTCTTTTTCCTGGCCGAAAGGATAGAGGTTGAAATGGTTTTTTCAGTGTCCATCAAAACCCCCAGGATGTAATCATACCCGAATATTTTCCCGATAAGGTGAAAGGTTTTTGCCCGCCACGACGGCACAATCAGGTTGTGGAGATCTATCTTTTCTTTTTTCGCCAGGGCTTCCGCATGGCTCTTCTCAATCTCACTCATCTTCTCAAACACCCGCGCAATGATCGGATCCGTCTCATTTTGCGCCATTACACGGTACAAATAACAGGTATCTATTTCAGTCTGAAGATTTTTTCTGCTCATCTGTTTTTATGTTAAATGGCGTGTGTATTGGAAGCCACCGGGAAAGCCTGATAGTATCTAATTCATTGACAGGAGCCTGCCAAAGAGACTGAACTTGCAAATGATCTTCATTGTTACCATTACGATGAAAACTGAGACCAGAAACCTTTTCATCAACCCGGTAAGTACAATTTACCAAACACATCCCACCTGTCACCTGTCACGCGTCACCTGTCACCTGTCACGCGTCACCTGTCACCCGTCACCTGTCACCCGTCACCTGTCACGCCTCACCCAACGCCTCCGCCAACGTATAACACTCCTTCAGCCTCACCCCCTTCTCTCCTGCCTCCACCTTGCAACATTCATGGTAAAGATCATGCTCAAAAAACAACACATACCCGTTCTGTGCCGCCTCCGCCATAAACAGCTCCTTCTCCTTCAGTGTAATCAGCGGCCGCGTGTCATAACTCATCACCCACGGCAGGGGAATATGTGCCGCAGAAGGGAGCAGGTCGGCCATGTAAACAACAGTTTTATCCTTGTATTTGATAAAAGGGATGACCTGCCCGTCGGTATGCCCGTTGAAAATGCGGACAGAAACCCCGGGAAAGAGTTCCCTGTCGCCGTCAAAAAGTTCAAGCCGGCCTTGTTCTTTAATAGGAAGAATGTTCTCCTTCAGGAATGAAGCCTTTTCGCGGTTGTTCGGACTGGTACCCCATTCCCATTGCTGCCGGCTCGTATGATACGTTGCATTTTTAAAGGTGACCTCGTAACCGGTTTTATCGGCATTCCAGCGCACCGCCCCACCCACATGGTCAAAATGGAGGTGGGTCAGGATTACATCCGTGATGTCATCAACTGAAAATCCTACTGCTGCAAGGGATTTCTCCAGGGTATCATCCCCGTTGAGATGGTAATTGGCCAGGAATTTTTCCGACTGCTTGTCGCCGATCCCGCAATCAATCAGGATCCTGCGGTCGCCGTCAACGATCAGCAGGCAACGCATGGACCAGTTGCAGAGGTTATTTTCATCACTGGGATATGATTTTCCCCAGATCACTTTCGGCACCACGCCGAACATGGCACCACCGTCGAGTTTGAGGTTGCCGGCATTTATAGGATACAATTTCATAAGAAATGGTAAAATGGTAAAATGGCAAAATGGCAAAATGGTGAATGGTTGCGATACAGAGACGGTGAAATCCTTGATAGCAATTTTTCTACCTTTTCACCATCTTACTGTTTCACCATTTATTTATACTCCTGCACCTCCATTTCCCCCTTCAACACCCGCAGTGCATTCCCTGCCATGGCCTGGAGTTCGTTATCGCCGGGATAGAGGTAAATCGGTGCAAATTTTTCAACGTGTTCAATGATATGCTGCACGACGAACTGGCTGTGTGCTATGTCGCCGGTAATCAGGATGGCATCAACCGTTCCTTTGAGCACGGCAAACATCTCGCCGATGCATTTCGACACCTGGTAAGCCATGGCCTCCATGATCAGTTTGGCATGTTCATCGCCATGGTTGATCCGGGTTTCAATGGCATTGATGTCGCGTGTGCCAAGATAGGCAACCACACCTGCACAATGGGTAAGCAAGCAAAGCATTTCATCCTGTGTTTTTGTCCCGCTGTAACACATTCTAACGACATCTCCCATGGGAAGGGAACCGCTGCGAACCATGGAAAACGGTCCATCGCCCTCAAAGCCCTGGTTAACATCAATTACCCGGCCCTGTCGATGGGCACCAACCGTGGTGCCATTGCCGATATGGGCCACAATGAGGTTCAGTTCATCATATTTCTTCTTATGAGTCTCCGCATGCATCTTGGCCACTGCTTTCTGGTTGAGTGCATGAAAGATTGACTTGCGCTTAATTTCTGGAGCGCCGGTGATCCTTGCAAGATCATGAAATTCGTCAACCACGGTAGGGTCGGCGATCATGGCTTTGGCGCCGGGAACATCAGCAGCTATGGCATCGGCAAGCAGGCCGGCGATGTTGATGACATCTTCCCCGACCGGACTGTGCTCCAGGTCCTTTTTCAAGAGCTCATTGACTTCATAAACACCGGATTGCACAGGCTTGATCAATCCTCCCCGGGAAATAACGATCTTCAGGTCATCCAGGATGAAATCATTGTTCCTGATCTCCCTGAGAACGCTCTCCTTGCGAAACTGCACCTGTTCGTAAATCGAACTGAATGCCGACAATTCCTCAGGTGAATGTTTCCGGCTGATCATATACAGCAGTTTGTGATTCTGGTATGCTGCGATCTGAGTGAGGTAATCCTTTGGATTGACAACCAAGATATTAAACAAGGTCATAGATCATTTTTTTAATATGTTACATACTACGGCGATACTGTCCGCCTACTTCAAACAAAGCATCGGTGATCTGGCCGATGGAGCAGTATTTGGCCGCCTCCATCAGACTCTCAAAGATATTGCTATTTTTTGTGGCTGCAGCCTTGAGACTTTCAAGTGCAGAGATTGCTTTTTCCTCATTCGTCCTGTGCAGGTTGTCAAGCATGGTGATCTGGTATTGCTTTTCTTCTGCAGTGGCGCGGATGATCTCGCCCGGGGTGACTGTAGGCGAACCTTTGCTGGAAAGGAAGGTATTCACGCCGATGATCGGGAGTTTGCCGGTATGTTTGAGCGTTTCGTAATAGAGGCTCTCCTCCTGGATCCTGCTGCGCTGGTACATTGTTTCCATGGCGCCAAGCACACCACCGCGCTCCGAGATCCGTTCAAACTCCAGCATAACGGCCTCCTCAACGAGGTCGGTCAATTCTTCAATGATGAAGGCTCCCTGGAGCGGATTCTGGTTTTTGGCCAGTCCCAGTTCATTGTTGATGATCATCTGGATGGCCATGGCACGGCGCACAGATTCCTCTGTCGGGGTCGTTATCGCTTCATCATAGGCATTGGTATGCAACGAGTTGCAATTGTCATAAATGGCGTAAAGTGCCTGGAGCGTGGTGCGGATGTCGTTAAAGTCAATCTCCTGCGCATGAAGCGACCTGCCTGAAGTCTGGATGTGATATTTAAGCATTTGCGACCGGGCATCGGCTTTGTATTTGAATTTCATGGTTTTTGCCCAGATAAGCCGGGCAACGCGGCCGATCACAGAATATTCCGGATCAACACCGTTGGAGAAGAAAAATGACAGGTTGGGGGCAAACTTGTTGACATCCATCCCGCGTGAAACATAATATTCCACATAGGTGAATCCATTGGCCAGCGTGAATGCCAGCTGGGAAATCGGGTTGGCGCCGGCTTCCGCAATATGGTACCCGGAGATGGAAACGGAATAGAAGTTCCTTACGTTGTTGTCAATGAAGTACTGCTGTATGTCGCCCATCATTTTCAAGGCGAAATCGATGGAGAAGATGCAGGTGTTCTGTGCCTGGTCTTCTTTCAGGATGTCGGCCTGCACGGTGCCGCGCACCTGGCTCAATGCTTCTTTTTTAATCTTTTCGTAAACAGCCGGTGGCAGCACCTGGTCGCCGGTAACTCCCAGCAACATCAGGCCCAGTCCGTCGTTGCCATCCGGCAGTCCGCCCTGGTAGGAGGGCCGCTGTGTTCCTGCCTTTTTAAAGATGGCAGCAATCTTTTTCTCAACCTCCTCCACCATGTCATGCTGGCGGATATACTTTTCACAAAGCTGGTCAATGGCAGCATTCATGAAATAGCCGACCATGGTAGGTGCAGGCCCGTTGATGGTCATGGAAACCGAGGTGTTCGGGTTCACCAGGTCAAACCCTGAATAGAGCTTTTTTGCATCATCAAGGCAGGCAATCGAAACCCCTGCATTGCCAATCTTGCCATAGATATCCGGCCGGGTTCCCGGGTCAAAGCCATACAGCGTTACCGAATCAAAGGCAGTGGAAAGCCTGACAAACGGCATGCCGAACGACACGTAATGGAACCGCTTGTTGGTACGTTCCGGGCCGCCTTCGCCGGCAAACATCCGGGTTGGGTCCTCGCCTTCACGCTTAAAGGGAAAAACACCGGCGGCATACGGAAACTCCCCGGGGACATTTTCACGCAGGTTCCACCGCAGGACATCGCCCCACGCTTCATAACGCGGCATGGAAATCTTGGGGATCTGCAGCCTGGAAAGAGATTCAGTATGGGTTTCAACTTTAATCTCCTTGTCGCGAACCTTGTAAATATAGTAGTCGTCTTTGTAAGATCTGACCTTTTCATTCCACGACTTCAGTATGTCGTGGTTGGCGGGGTCAAGCTGCTTCAGTGTTTTTTCAAACAGCAGGTCCAGTTCAAGGAGCATCCCTGTTTTATTGCAGGTAGCCACCTTGTCGGGGTTTGTTACAGTATCCGGGTGAACTTCGCGCAGGGTTTCAATGGTTTGCGCAATCCCGAACAATTGCTGGGCAATTTTTGCCTGTGATACACTCCAGGTGTTGTAATTGCGGACTGTTTCCGCTATTTCAGCCAGGTAGCGCGTTCGTGAGGGGGGGATGATGAAAATCTTCTCTGTCATTTCAGCACCGGAAACAAACATGCTGGGCAAAGAAATACTGGTCTTTGTAAGGATGGTATGAACCAGGGCTTTGTACAGTTCATTCACCCCGGGGTCATTAAACTGGGATGCCACAGTGCCAAACACGGGCATCTCCTCTACGGGCTGATCAAATGCTTTGTGGTTTCGCTGGTATTGCTTTTTCACATCACGCAATGCATCCAGTGCCCCGCGCTTGTCAAATTTATTGATGGCAACCAGGTCGGCGAAATCAAGCATGTCAATTTTCTCAAGCTGACTGGCAGCACCGTATTCCGGGGTCATGACGTAAAGCGTCACATCGCTGTGGTCGACAATCTCCGTGTCTGACTGGCCGATGCCCGAGGTTTCAACGATCACCAGGTCAAAACCGGCCAGCTTGGCAACATTGATGGCATCTTTTACATATTTGGACAGGGCCAGGTTTGACTGCCGGGTGGCAAGCGAACGCATGTAGACACGGGGATTGAAAATCGCATTCATCCGGATCCGGTCGCCAAGCAACGCACCGCCGGTCTTTCGTTTTGACGGGTCAATGGAAATGATGGCCAGCGTTTTATCCTGGAGGTCGGCCAGGAACCTGCGTACAATTTCATCTACCAGGGATGACTTTCCTGCTCCGCCGGTACCAGTAATTCCAAGCACGGGGATGTTCTTCTCTCCCGCCTCCACGGCAATTTCATCAAAAAAGGCCCTCCCTTTTTCAGGGTAGTTTTCAGCCGCTGATATAAGCCCTGCAATCTCTTTATAATCCTTGTTGCGGACCTTTCCCAGGTCATATTCATCCTGGCTCCCGACCGGGAAATCGCATTTCATCAGCAGGTCATTGATCATTCCCTGGAGCGTCATTTCACGGCCGTCGTCGGGAGAATAGATCCTTGCAATGCCATAATCATGCAGATCGGCGATTTCGTGCGGTAAAATAACACCTCCGCCACCGCCAAATATTTTAATATGTCCCGAATTCCTTTCCCTGAGCAGGTCAAACATATATTTGAAATACTCATTGTGACCGCCCTGGTAAGAGGTGAGTGCAATGGCCTGAACGTCTTCCTGGATGGCACAATCCACTACTTCCTGTACCGACCTGTTGTGTCCGAGATGGATGACCTCCGCCCCGCTGGACTGCAGGATCCTGCGCATGATGTTGATGGCGGCATCGTGTCCGTCAAACAACGATGCGGCTGTGACAATGCGGATGTGATGTTGTGGTTTGTAGACTTCGGGGGTTTTCATTGGATGGTTTTTTCACCATAATAGTCACAGTAGAACACATCAGGAAACCATGATATTCATGTGTTAATTCCTTATGTGTTTCGCTGTTATGCCCTATGTGCCTATTGTGGTTAATACTTTTAAGTCACGCACTAATTTCACTATTACGTCAATCACCCGTTGGCAATTGCCCTTGAAATAATCATGAGCTGAATTTCGCTGGTTCCCTCATAAATCTGGGTCAGTTTGGCTTCACGCATCAGGCGCTCAACATGATATTCTTTCACATAGCCATATCCACCGTGGATCTGAACCGCTTCGGTGGTGACGTACATGGCTGTTTCAGCAGCATGATATTTGGCCATGGCACTGGCTGTTCCGTAGGGTTTTCCCTGGTCCTTCAGCCATGCCGCTTTCAGGCAGAAATACCGTGCAGCCTCTATCCGGGTATGCATCTTTGCCAGTTTGAAGGCAACATCCTGGTGATTGATCAGCTCGGTGCCAAAGGCTTTCCTGTCCTTGGCATATTGCAAAGCCCGCTCAAATGCACCTGATGCAATACCAAGGGCTTGTGCGGCAATACCAATGCGTCCGCCTTCAAGCGTTTTCATGGCAAATTTGAATCCGAATCCATCCTCGCCGATCCGGTTTTCCTTTGGCACGATAACATCAGTGAACATAACGGAATGGGTGTCGCTGCTGCGCATACCCATTTTGTCTTCATGAGGCCCCAGGGTAATGCCCGGGGAATGGCGGTCAACCAGCAAAACATTAATTCCTTTATGTCCCTTCTCGGGATTTGTTTGTGCGATAAGCAGGTATGTGGAAGCCGAATTGGCGCTGGTAATCCAGTTTTTCACTCCATTCACAAGGTAATGGTCTCCTTTGTCAATTGCGGTGGTCCTTTGGGATGTGGCATCTGAACCCGCTTCAGGTTCAGAGAGGAGGAATGCACCGATCTTTTTGCCGGTGGCCAGCGGTTTCAGCCATTTTTCTTTTTGTTCTTCGTTGGCAAAAGCCTCAATTCCATAGCAAACCAAAGAATTATTCACCGACATGATCACCGAAACAGAGCTGTCAACTTTCGAGATCTCCTCCATGGCAAGCACATAGGAAACCGTATCCATGCCGCCCCCGTCGTATTTCGTGTCGACAAGCATCCCCAGGAAACCCAGGTCGGCCATGGCTTTGACGTGGTGTGTCGGGAACTCTGCTTTTGCATCGCGTTCCAGAACATCCTTAATCAGTTCACGTTGTGCATAATCCCTTGCAGATTGCTGGATCATGATTTGCTCTTCGGTAAATTCAAAATTCATGGCTCTTGCTGATAAATTGTTAATGATTAATAATCCGGATAGTATAAATTAAACCTTCGTTCCAGAAATACGTAAAATCACCGGAGCCTGTCTGAAATGCAATTTTATATATGATTGGAAGTGAGTCAATTGCATTCCGGCAAGTCAGTGGCGGAAAAACTTTTCAGAATGGTATCAAAAATACAAATTATAGTTGATAAAAAAAACCCGCCAGACCAGCGGGTTTAATAAAAGTTCGGATAAGAAATAATTCATTTACGATTGGACGAATTACGATTGACGATTGAATTTATTGATTGACGATTGACGATTGATAGTGCTATCAATCGTCAATCGGAAATTTAACAATTCAATCTGCAATCTAAAATCGTCCAATCGTAAATTGTGTCAGCCTGTTTAATTGATGGTAATACCTTGCTTGGTATAGGCTGATTCAATGATGAAATAAAATTTCTTGTTGTTGAAATCTTCCGACTTCAGATTCCAGGGACAAACCTGCACCATTCCCTGGCCGGCGGTGAAATTTGAAAGTTCAGCCGAGGTGAACACGCAGTCAGTTGCATTGCCGGAAACCCTTTTCAATATTGAGTGATTGTTGAAATCACTTACTACAACATATACCGAGTCGGCATTGGAAATTGCGCTGCCAAGAGCAATCGTAACCCCCGCCGATTTTGTAATGGTTGTCGGAAGTGCGCTGAAACCGGAATATTCAGGAACCGGGCGGTCTTCGGTATAGGTGATTGCCGGTACTGAAGAGGATCCGGCAACATTCCAGGTGATGGTGCTGAATGATAAAGGGTCAGTAAGTGTCTGGTAGTAGTATGCGTTGTTGGACGACTTCGTAAGCGCTTTTGAATTGATGGTTACCACTCCTGCATCCACAAATGTGCTGGAGCCGGCTGAAGCGTTGAATACAGCAACAGCGGTATTCACTTCCAGCGGGATCGTTATTCCCGCAACTGTGGTGTAGGAAACTGAACGGACAGCAGCCAGGGCACCGTAACCGTCGCTTACAGTGATGGTGGGAGCTGATGAATTCGTTGCCGGGGGTTCAACGGTTACATCACTTTTTTTTGCACATCCTGCGATAATCAGGGAAGCTACTGTCCCTGCCAATAGTGTTGTTCTGATAGTGTTTTTCATAAATGTTGGGTTTTTTTTAAGTTGAATCGTGCAAATATATGAACTTTATTCAGACCATTTCTATGTTAGCGCCAAAAAAAAAGGATGTGGAAGCCTCCACATCCTTCTCTGCCACTGGTTTTCTTTTACATCTGTCGTTTATAGGTAATTTTAATATCACCAACTGGTGCATGCTCAATAACAACTATAATCTCCTTGGTGATTTCAACGATTTCAATCACAAATTTCATATTATTTTCAACATTTTTTGCCACAATACGGGTACCCTTTCCTTTCAGTTTCCAGGTGGCGTGCAACGGTTTTCCGGGAAAGTTTTTAACAGCGGTCTTATCTGCGCGAATATCCATAGTGGCGCGCATCTCCGACTGAATGAGCCTGTCGAGGGTTGCCTCTTTTCTGGAGGCTCCTCCATCGCCTTCCGGTGCCCCTGTTTTGGATTGCTTCTGTTCCTTATTTCCGGCCATGGACGAAGCAGCCTGTTTCGCGGAAGACTCGGAAACTTTTTCAACCTTCAAAGGAATCCAGGTGCCAACGATGATCTTCTGGTTGGGGTGAGGTGTGATTCCGCAGGAAGTGAGGATAAAAACTGTCAATGCAACGGCACAAATGGTGATAATTCTGCTTTTGTTCATTTTATGTAGTTTAGTGATCAAACGGGTGCCGGGGTTCTATATTGCAATAACTCTCCTGAGAAAATGATTCCCGCAGCATCCCATTTACGGCGGTGCAAATTTAAGGTTAATTTCCGGAATTGAAAATAGTTAAGGTTTGTCGGCAGTCATAATTGCCCAAATCAACTGTTACGCTATTCACAATTAAAAAAAAAGTCGCACCTTTGCACCCCCAAATTAAAATCAACATTGGATGAAACATTTGTTAATCTGCTATTTAACGGCTGTTCTCTTTACTTCTGACTGCCTTGCTCAAAGTCCTGCTCCAAAAACTGATTCAGTTCCAAAACAAAATGCTCCCGAATTAAAGAAAACTCCTCTTTTCGGGGTTACCTTCTCTGGTTATGTAAATACAGATATTTTCATTGACTCCCGCCAGACCGTGATGGCACGTGAAGGTGAATGGTTGTTTTATCCCGAGAATGTAAAGCCTGATGCCGAAGGTAAAGATATCAATGCAAAAGCCACTTACAACATACTGAGCATTCAGACACGGGTATCGGCGACCATCACCGGCCCGGAGATTTTCAAAGCGCGTACCTCCGGGTTGATTGAAGGTGAGTTTTACGGGAACATCAGCGCCAACATCAACTCTTTCAGACTCCGGCATGCCTGGGTTAAACTGAACTGGGCCAAAACAGAACTGCTCCTTGGCCAGACCTGGCATCCGCTCTATGTGCCCACATGCTCCCCCGATCCTGTCTCCCTGAACGGAGGAGCCCCATTCATCATTTTCACACGAAATCCGCAGGTAAGGATCACCAGGCAATTTGGAAATTTCAAACTGATCCTGGCGGCCTTATCACAGGTTGATGCCACCAGTAACGGACCCGACGGACCGAGTCCGAAATACCTGCGTAATTCCGTTGTGCCGGAATTGGCTATCCAGGTACAGTATAATTTGCTGAATGCAGATAAAAACACGGAATTCCTTATTGGAGCCAGCGTTGATTACCTCATACTCACACCCAGGTTAAACACCGAGGTCATCAGGAAGAAGGCTTACGATACTGTTGTGAACAGCGTACCGGAGCACCATGATGCCGTTGTGGAAACGTATAAAACCTCTTCAAAATCCACGGCACTCACAGCCAATATTTTTGCCAAACTAAAATTACGCAGTGTAACCCTTAAGGCCGGCGGAGTATACGGTGGCAATTGCTACGCATTCAATATGATTGGCGGTTATGCGGTAAAAAGCACCGTCGATCCCATGCGCGGCATTGTTGATTATGCAACCATCAGTACGGCATCCATCTGGGCCGATTTCAAAACCAATGGCCCGAGGTGGTCAGCAGGCATTTTCAGTGCTTTCAGCAGGAACCTCGGTGCCGGCACGGATGTAACGGGAACTTACTATTCCCGCGGTTCCAATATTGATTATCTCTACCGTGTTGCCCCCCGTCTTGTGCTGACCGTAAGCAAACTGAAGATCGCTTCAGAACTTGACTACACCGTTGCCGCTTACGGTAAAACGGCAGGTGATGGAACAGTAAGCGATTCAAAAGAAATTGGAAACCTCAGGATTCTGATTGGGGTGTTCTATTATTTCTGAAAAATATTTTAGTCATCCGTATTACCTTTTACTGCTTTTTATGATTAAGCAGTAAAACGATGGTACAAAACAAACCTGCATTTTCAGAAGAGTTGCTCGTTGAACGAATTTTTGTGATTCGCGGCATCAAGGTGATGCTGGACTTTGACCTTGCAAATTTATATGGCGTGGAAACCAGGTCATTGAAGCAACAGGTAAAAAGGAATCCTGATAGGTTTCCATCGGACTTCATGTTCCAACTGACAAAAAATGAATGGAATGAACTTATCACAATTTGTGATAAGTTCCCTGAAAAAATCAGACACTACCCACTGCCACCTTTGGCATTTACTGAGCACGGAGTTTCAATGCTATCCAGTATTTTACGATCAAAACAGGCAATCCTGGTCAATATTGCCATCATGCGTGCATTTACCAGCCTCCGGCAATTAATAGATCTCAACAAAGAACTTGTTCTGCGCATTGAGTCTCTTGAAGAAAAATACGACCAAAAATTTCACCTTGTTTTTAAGGCAATAACAGAACTTATACAACAGGAAACTGAGCCAAGGGAAAAGATTGGATATAAAATTCCAGGCTCTTCTTAAAACAGCATGATTGAATTGCCGATTCTCTATCTTAGAAAAAATCCTGCCAATAACATAAGTTATTTTGACAACCCCTTGTATGTTTCCGGATCAAGTGCTTTCACATTCCACATCTTTAAAAAGGTAGCCACCTTCGTGGTGTCATACCCTTTTGTCTTGCAATGTTCCAGGATACCGGAATCCTGAATATGAAGGATCTTCCCATCGCCATTGAGAACGACGAAAACAGGGTAGCCGAACCGGTTCGGGTAGCCGTAGTCCTCGAAAAGTTTGAAATCCCTTTTATCCTTTTCATGGGGCACGTTCACCAGGGTATAAACGTAGTCTGCCTTCAGCAGTGAATCAATTGGCTTTGTATAATTCGCCATCTGGTGAAACCGGATGCACCACGGGCACCAGTTTCCGCCAAACTGCACCATCACATGCTTATGCTCAACTTTCGCCTGTTCGATTGCTTTTTTCAGGTCGGCCCTGGCATCCTGGTTCTCATTGTATGGGAGCCCGCCAACTGCCTGTCCGTAACCGCGGCCTGCCGAGAATTGGAAACTTGCCATAAAAAGCAAAGCGATCAATATATATCTGGTTTTCATAGGTCGGATTTTTTTCGCTAAGGTATGAAAAAACCTTTCAGGCCCTGACGGGCTGCTTTTTTGAAAACACTTTTTTGATATACTGATAATCAAGATAATAGAGCAGTCTGACAGAAAAACTGTTGGACTGGGGAGCGCTCAGGGTGTTCCCGAGATCGGCAAGATAGTTCTGTTCAAGCTGGTCGCCCCAGGTGTTGATCACATTTTTCCAGACCACACTCATTTCACTGCCAGGGGCAAAGTACCACACAAATTGAAGGTCAACAGTAAACGCATTGAAGTTGATATCCTGTCCGTCAATGAAAGCTGAACTGGTTAAAGAACCATTATTTTCAAGGGTATAGAATGCAAGGTAATCAGCCTGCGACCAGTAATGCCTGGCACGCAGCGAAATAGAGGTTTTCGTGCTGAAGATATACTTAGCACTCAAAATGTTGCTGATTGTCGTAATGTCGCGACGACCGAAATATACAGATGGGATCATATAGGCATCTTCCTGGGTGGTGACCCATCCGTAATTGTTCAGGTCCTTTTCAAACTGCATGTCGATGGTAACCGAAAACCGGTCGCTGAAGCGGACACGGGGTGTAAAACCGAAATAATACTTAAAATGCAGGTCCTCCGGGCTGTTCATAAACCCGGCATTGTGATGGTACCTGAATGGTTTTCTGTCGTTGGTAGCCAGCCGCCACTCACCGGAATAGTTCACGGGCATTTTGTAAAACTTGCCCCACATCCTTGGTTCATAATAATCGTTGAATCCAAGTGGCTGATAACCCGCAGATAAAACATTGGTCCAGTAATTCACGAAGGTGATTGAATTGTTAATGTTCAGATCAACGGTTTTAAAATCGTTGGGCTTATACAGGGTTAAGTAGAGCAATTGCAGGTTAGTTTGTGAGTTTATTATCTTCCCCTTCGGATCAAAATCATACCATGAGAAGCGAACTTTGTTGTACACTTCATTGTTGTATGTGATATAACCCATGTCGTTAGGATCATACGTATTGCCGGTTTCACCCCGCAGCAGTTCACACTGGAATTTCCCGTTGGGCTTTGAAACAGAGACTACATACTGGTGCCCGAAATCAGGTTGAATTCCCTCCGTGTATTTCTGGCTGAGATTGAACCGTCCGAAAAACTGGAAATTTCCCTTTTTATTCTTCAGGCTGGTTTCCATGCCGGTCACATTGGCTGAATATCCGTCAGCCGGGGTCCAGTAGTTGGTATTGATCAGCGTGACATAGGAGGTATTCTTCAGGTTCTGGTCAAAAACGAGTACGTTGTAGTTTGTGAAAGGCTGGGTCATCACCTTGCGTGTTGCACCGGAGATGGTATCTTCAAGCTTCGCCCAGGTATTCGTTGTCATGCCGTTGAATATCCCGATACCCAGGCCGTGCGAATTCCGCCCTGAAACCTTGGTGGCATTGATAATGCGCGTTTGCTCGGGGTTTTGTGATACACGTTCGTTTTCCCTGAGACTGTCGCCGGCCCCGAAAAAATTTTTGGGCAAACTTCCCACCCTGCGTGTGTAGAAAATTTCACATTTGTTAAAAAGCTCCGTGGCCTCTGTGAAAAATTGTCGCTTTTCATCGTACCTGATCTCAAACGGAGTAAGGTTCAGCACCTGGTCGTCAGACTGAACCTGCCCGAAATCAGGAATAAGCATCATGTCAAGTGTGTAGCTTTCATTGAGCCCGTAGCGCAAATCCAGTCCACCACGCAGGAAATAAGACCAGTTCCTGTTTTCCGGGTTTTTCTCCACATAACCTGAGATGTAAGGAGAAAAGGAAAGCCGCACCGGCGGTTTTATTTCCCTGATCCCTGAAAGAGTTCCATAATAGCGGAATATATCCTGTGATTTATTGTCAACCCACGACCAGGTGGAATATTCATGATACCTGTGAACGTTGCGCCACATGTTGATTCCCCATACCTGGTTTTCAATCATGGGAAATCTGAGTGCAGAATATGGAATTTTAAGTTCAGATATCCAGGCAGAATCTGTTATTTGTGTTGCATTCTCCCAAACTGCATCCCAGGTGATGTCCTGCCCGATGGCTGAGTATTTGCAGTCGTTCTGAAGGTTTGCCGGCGTCACCTTAAACTCATACATGTTCAGCCCGTCGTTGTAGGGGAGGATATCAAAGGAGATATAATCGGTATTGAGCAATTCAACCTGGTCGCGGCGGCCAAGTTCCTTGCAGATGCTGTCGGGACGGGGATCAAACATCACAGCCAGGATGTACAAAGCCACATCGTCATAGGCAAAACGGATTTCTGTGCGTAATTCGGGAAGGGTGCCGTTCCTGGGCCCGTACTCAACAAAGTCAGTGGCAGCAGGTGCCTCCTTCCAGATTGCTTCATCAGGGCGGCCATCTATTTTTGGCGGGTTAGCCACACGGACCGCCACAATGTTTTTCTTCGCAAGCGCAGCAGAGTCAATGTTCTGAGCGGGCAATATCCCCGAAACCAGGGAAATGGACACGATCAGAAATTGCACTCCGGGCGTAATGAAACGAAATAGTTTTGCTGTCAGGGTTTTCATCAACATCAAAAATAGGACCTGGCAAGACCCTGGGAAAATTTTTTTGATGAACCTGCCGGATTCTTCGGTCTGGTTCGGAATATTCAGGTCAAGTCCTAATACGGCAGGATCTTTTTCCCTCTTGCCTCCTCCAGAAC
Organism: uncultured Bacteroidales bacterium; assembly: GCA_903959905.1. Taxonomy (GTDB): domain Bacteria; phylum Bacteroidota; class Bacteroidia; order Bacteroidales; family FEN-979; genus CAIVAT01. The sequence continues at coordinate 91,280 of CAJBYO010000005.1, read as the reverse complement.
TTCCGCCATGGCCAGGTAAATGGCGGAGAGCCCGCAAATAATGCCTTCATAACCAGCAACTGTGCCGATAATGGCAGAACCACTCCAGTCGCGGATGGCCAGGAGGAAAAACAGAATCCACAGTGACAGAAATACGAACTGCAGGCATTTGTTCTTTCCAAATGTGCCAAGCCACATGAAGAATGTGAATAGACCCCACATGAAGAGATACCAGCCCATATAGGCTTCTCCGGTTGCAATTCCCTTTCCGCTGCTGATCTCCGGCAGAAGCCAGAGGGCAACCAGGGTAAGCCAGAACATCCCGTATGACGTGAACGCTGTTAGACCAAAGGTGTTCCCCTTTTTAAATTCAAGAATACCGGCAATGACTTGAGCAATGCCGCCATAAAACATGCCCATGGCGAGCACCATGGCGCTCACGGGGAAAAATCCGGCATTGTGTATGTTAAGCAGTACCGTGGTCATTCCAAAGCCCATCAGGCCCAGGGGGGCAGGGTTGGCTAATTTTTGTTCCATATAAAAAGTTTGCTAGAATTAATAAGTAGCGCGGTACCGAGGTGGCGAAGTGGCAAAAATTTCGCTGCTTCACTACCTCGCTACTTCACTGCGTTTTTTACATCCCATACCGTTCAATGATCTCCTGCTTGGTTTTTCCCAGGATATCATGCTTTTTCCCAACCTTCCTGAAGGCTTCCAGCGCTTTTTCGAGGTGGTGGATTTCATGACCCGCGGAGATCTGGGTGCGGATGCGCGCCTGTCCCTGGGGAACCACCGGGAAGAAAAATCCAATCGCATAAATTCCTTCGTCATACAAGTCACGGGAAACATCCTGTGCCAGCTTGGCATTGAACAGCATGACCGGCACGATCGGGGTATCACCCGCCTTGATGATCAGACCAGCTTCAATGAGTCCCTTGCGCCAGAATTCGGTGTTCTTTTCAAGTTTGTCCCGACGGTCGGTTGATGCAGAAAGAATCTCAAGAACCTTGATCACCCCGGCAACCACGGGAGGTGCGATGGTATTGGAAAACAGGTATGGACGGGCCTTCTGACGGCACATTTCCACCAGTTCCTTTCGGCCGGAAACACATCCGCCGGAAGCGCCACCCAATCCTTTGCCAAAGGTGGTGGTGATGATGTCAATTTTTCCCATTACACCACATTGCTCATGGGTTCCCCGGCCGGTTTTCCCGATAAAGCCGCTGGAATGGGATTCATCAACGAATAACAGGGCATCATATTTTTCACAAAGTTCAGCCATCATGTCCAGTTTGGCGGTGTCGCCATCCATGGAGAAAACACCATCGGTGATCACCATTTTCAAACGCTTGTCATTGTGCAGCTGGAGTTTTTCCTCCAGGTGCTCCATGTCGGAGTGTTTGAATGTGTCGTGCATGGCGCTGCAAAGGCGGATCCCGTCGATGATCGACGCATGAACCAGCCTGTCGGAGATCATGACATCATCTTTGGTGAGTACGGCTTCAAACACGCCGGCATTGGCATCCATGCAGGATGGAAAAAGAATGGTGTCTTCGGTACCAAGAAATTTGGTCACCATCTGCTCCAGGGTGCGGTGAATATCCTGGGTTCCGCAGATGAAGCGTACCGATGACATTCCATAGCCGTGGGAATCAAGTCCTGCATGGGCGGCCTTGACCACCTCGGGATGACTCGACATGCCAAGGTAATTGTTTGCACAGATGTTAATGACTTTTTTTATTGCGGCACCGGCAGGGAATTCAACTTCAATGTCGGCCGCCTGGGCTGAATGGATGTAGCGTTCCTGCTTGAATAATCCGGCACTTTTCAGTCCGGAGAGGATATCGGAATACATCCCGCGGGTTTTTTCGTTATAGGCCATTTTTACCTCCTTATTTTACATATTCCCTTACCAGTACACAAATTTTGTTCACCGAATCGAACGCCTCAGGGGTCGCCTTGTCATCGGGAATGGAGATGCTGTATTTGTTTTCGAGGAATCTCTTCAGAGAAACCATTGAAAAGCTGTCAACAATGCCCCCCGAGATCAGCGGAGTGTCGTATGTAAGCTCAGTATCGTCCTCTACGTATTCTTTTGTCACGTAATTTTTGATGATTTCCTGCATTTCGTCCATGGTTAGGTTCTCCTATGTTTGTATTGGTTATTAATTATTCGGGATTGCTAATATTATATTATGTTCGAATTTCAACATTCGTTGGTCAATATTTGATGTTCAATTGTTCAGTCATTTTCAAGTGTCGAAGTATCCCCGATCTCCTCGCCCCATTCCTTTGCATGCAGGATGCGGCGCATTATTTTTCCGCTGCGGGTTTTCGGGAGGGAATCAATGAATTCGATTTCCTGCGGCATGGCCAGCGGAGATAATTTCTTGCGGACAAAATTCATGATGTCGAGGTCGAGGTCTTTGCTGCCGGTAAATCCCGGTTTAAGTGTCACGAATGCCTTTACCACTTCCATGTTGACAAAGTCTGGTTTGGCAACCACGGCCGATTCGGCAACAGCAGGATGTTCCAGCAACGCCGACTCCACCTCAAAGGGGCTTACCAGGTGTCCGCCGGTGTTGATCACATCATCGTCACGCCCGACAAACCAGAAATAGCCTTCATTGTCAATCGATGAACGGTCGCCTGGCAAATACCATCCATTTTTAAATTTCTTTTTAAACGTCTCTTCGTTTCTCCAGTAGGTGCGCATCATGGAGGGCCAGCCAGGCCTGATGGCAATTAACCCGATTTTTCCTGGTACTCCGAATGGTTCGAACGTTTCTGCATCAATCACGGTCGCAATGATGCCGGGAAAAGGTTTCCCCATCGATCCGGGTTTGATTTTCATTCCCGGGAAATTGGTGATCATCATAGAACCGGTTTCGGTTTGCCAATAAGTGTCAAGAAACGGCTTTCCAAAAACCCTTTCTGACCAGATCACTGCTTCGCTGTTAAGCGGTTCACCCACAGAGGCAAGGTGACGCAACGATGAAAGGTCATATTTTTTGATTACCTCTTCCCCTGCTTTCATCAGCGAACGGATGGCCGTAGGAGCCGAATACCACATGCTGATCTTATGTTTCTCAATGAACCGGTACCAGTTGTCGGCAGAAAAACCTGCATCCAGCACGCACTGGGTCACGCCATTGCTGAAGGCGCCGATGATTCCATAGGATGTCCCGGTAACCCATCCCGGGTCGGCCGTACACCAGTATATATCCGTATCGAGCAGGTCGAGCACCCACTTGGAAGTAAGATATTGCGAGATCAGGGAATAATGCACATGCTTTACCCCCTTTGGCTGTCCGGTGGTTCCGGAGGTATAGTGCAATAAGGAAGGAGATTCCGCGTACGTGGGATGGACCGTAAACTTTTCGATTTTTTCGGCCTTTTCCAAATCGAACGCAACTTCGCGGTCGAGCAGCGGTTTGGCCGGGTCTGCATCGACAATGATCATGTGCTTGAGGTAAGGCATCTTTTCCATGATCTTCCGAACCTTTGGCGCATGTTTCTTCTGGGTGATGATGGCTGTGGTTTGTGCATTATCGAGGCGAACAAAAAGCGACTCATCTCCAAATGCTGAAAAAAGCGGCTGGGCAATACCACCCATCTTTAAAATACCCAGGAAGCCGATGTAAAGCTCCGGGATCTTGTCCATGAAAAGACACACACGATCCTCGGGCTGAATCCCCAAATCGCGCAGGAACTGGCCGATGGTGTTGCTGTTCATGCGCAACTCGTTGTAGGTGTATCGTTTTTCAATACCGGTCGACCCCTCCCAGATCAGGGCAGGCTTATTGCCAAATCCTTTTTCACAGATGCGGTCGGAACAGTACCAGCCGATGTTGATGATGTCGCCCGGCTTGTAGTCGAGTTCTTTCTCGGCTATGTTCCAGTCAAAATTAATAATGCGTTCGTCGTATGATCCGATGTTTGACATAGGTCAGAAATTAAAATGGTGAAATGGCGAAATGGCGAAGGGGCGAAGGGGCGAAACAGGAATATGTTTAATCGGTTGTGGCAGCAGGTACAGCATTGGCAGATGTAGCTTCAGTTTCAATAATAACAATGGCGGTTGCCATCTCTTTTAGATGCGATAAAGATACATGTATTTTTGAAACTGACAAACGATCTGTTAATTCTTTAGCAATGCCGGTAACGCGAATATGCGGCTTGCCAAGTTCATCGTGGAAGATGTCAATATCGGCGAAACGAACGCCGAAACGCCAGCCTGTGCCAAGGGCTTTCAGAAAGGCCTCCTTGGCCGAAAAACGGGCAGCATAATGCTGGAATTTGTATTTTTTTGTTTCGCAATATTCAATTTCGCCCGGGGTGAAAATTTTGTCGCGAAACCCGATGTCGCGAAGCATCACCTTTTCGATGCGCGCCACTTCGATGATATCTGTGCCGATGCCGTAGATCATAATTGGATTCCAAATGAAAACTGAAGATCAAAAATCAGATTGCACCCAATTTTTTTCCAACTTTCCTGAACTTATCCAGCGCAAAACCAATCTGTTCCATCGAATGTGCCGCGCTGATCTGCACCCTGATCCGGGATTTGCCTTTCGGCACCACAGGGTAGTAGAAACCAATCACATACACGCCCTCTTCGAGCAGTTCATTGGCAAATTCCTGGGATAATTTCGCGTCATTGGGAAGATGCCCGAATAACACAGGAACGATGGGATGAATTCCAGGGACGATCCTGAACCCGAAATCTTCCATGCCCTTTCTGAAAAGTTTCGTGTTCTCAAATAATTTATCCCGCAAAGCGGTGGTTTCCGACAACATGTTCAACACCTCCAGGGTGGCCCCGGTGATGGCAGGTGCAAGCGTATTTGAAAAAAGGTACGGTCTTGAGCGCTGGCGAAGGAGGTCAACAATTTCCTTTTTAGCCGAGATGCAACCGCCGGATGCACCTCCCAGTGCCTTGCCAAAGGTGGTGGAAATGATGTCGACCCTTCCCTGTGCATTGCAGTGCTCAATGGTTCCACGGCCTGTTTTCCCGACGAACCCGGTAGCATGTGAGTCGTCAACCATGACAAGCGCGTTGTATTTATCCGCCAGGTCGCAGATTTTATCAACTTTTGCAATGATCCCATCCATGGAAAAAACACCATCCGTAACGATCAGCTTGAACCGCGCTTCGCTGGCGTCCTGAAGCACCTCTTCGAGGTCGTCCATGTCGTTGTTTTTGTAACGGAAGCGCTGCGCTTTACACAGCCTTACCCCGTCGATGATGGATGCGTGGTTAAGCTCATCGGAAATGATCGCGTCCTGTTCGCCAAGCAATGGTTCAAACACCCCGCCGTTCGCATCAAAGGCAGAAGAATAAAGGATGGTATCTTCCATCCCGAGGAATTCGCTGAGCCTGGCTTCCAGATCCTTGTGAATCTTTTGCGTACCGCAGATAAACCTGACAGACGACATGCCGAACCCATACCGGAAAAAAGTATAATTTGCACCCGCCATCACCCTGGGATCATTGGATAATCCAAGGTAGTTGTTGGCGCAGAAATTAAGGACTTTCTGACCATGGTCAGTTTTTATCTCAACCCCCTGGGGGGTGACAAGGATGCGTTCCTTTTTGTACAGTCCGTCAGAGACAATTGAATCAAGCTGATTCTGAAGATGTTGTTGAAATTTTCCGTACATAACGCTGGTCTTAATTAATGTACAAATGTAGGAATTTACTACAACTCCATGCGCATGAAATTCTGAATTAATAATCGTAATTTTGACCGTGATCAATCCTTTTAAGATGAAACTTCAATTTCACAACTGATCTGGATAAACCTCAGTAAATAAATAAAATATGGACAATTTCACAGCCTACAACCCTGTCACCCTCCACTTCGGGAAAAACATACTTTCCACCCTTGGAGCCACCCTGAAAGAATATGGCAATCGTGTTTTGCTGGTGTACGGCAAAGGGTCGATCAGGAAAAGCGGCCTATATGACCGGATTCTGGAAGACCTTGTGAAACAGGGATTCACGGTGTCGGAATATGGCGGTATTAAATCAAATCCGGTGATTGAAGATGTAGATGCGGCAGCAGCGATTGGCCGGGAGCACCAGGTTGATGTCATCCTTGCGGTGGGTGGAGGAAGTGTGATTGATTCATCCAAGATCATTTCAGTTGCCATCCCTGTGAATAACCCCGGATGGGATTTTTTTACCGGCAAGGCAACTGCAAAAAGCGCCGTTCCGGTTGTTGCCGTTCTCACCCTGGCCGCCACGGGTACAGAAATGAATCCCTTCGCAGTTGTTTCAAACCATGCGCTGGGACAGAAATCGGCCTACGGTTCGCCACTTACTTTCCCAAAGCACTCGTTCCTTGACCCAGGGCTTACGTTCTCCGTTCCGCACAACTACACGGCCTATGGTGTCGCAGATCTCATTGCACACTGTTTTGAAGCATGGTTTGGCATCGGGGAAACTACCCTTACCGACAGGTTCGTCATTTCCATCATCAAAGAAGCCATGGAGTATGGACCGAAACTGCTCGGCGACCTGCAGAACTACGAATACCGGGAAAAGATCATGTTCGCCGCCACCATGGCGCTGAACGGGACGACCATGTACGGCCGCTCCACCGGCGACTGGGGCGTGCACAGCGCCGGCCATTGCCTTTCACTGCTTTATGACGTACCTCACGGAGCGTCGCTTACAATCGTTTACCCCGCCTGGATGCGCCACTTCAAAAACCGGATCGGCGACCGGATCGCACAACTGGGATCACAGTTATTTGATGAACCGCTATCAGCCGATGAATCCATTAACCGTATTGAATCGTTCTTCAAATCACTCGACTGTCCGACCCGCCTGTCAGACATGAACATACCCGGCGACCATCGCGAGCCCCTGTTTGATGCCATGGTACACAGCAAAGTAAGCGGTGGGAATGTAAAGATGAAGGAAGATGATTATGCGGCGTTGATAAGGTTGTATTTGTAATATACCTCACCCCCCTGCCCCCTCTCCGCCCTGAGAGGGGGAGGATTCGCTTTGAATGGTTCGTTGAATTTGATTGAGAACAGATGTCAGGTTATTCAGGATTTCGTCGTTTGAAAAACGAATGACAATAAGTCCTAAACTTTCTATTTCATGCATCCGGCCCGTGTCATATGCTGCCTTGTCTTCTTGGTTGTGAATCCCACCGTCAACCTCAATGATAAGCTTGATCTCATGACAATAAAAATCTGCAATAAACCATTTTACCGGGTGTTGTCTTCTGAATTTCAGATGAGAAAATCGTTTATTTCGCAAAGCATCCCATAAAATCCGCTCTGCGTTTGTTTCAACCTTTCTCAATTTTTTGGCTCGCGTTATCAATTCCCGTGAAGCTCCAAAATAAAAATCGTTCCGGTAACTTGTTTTAATAAACGCCATGAATTTGCATTTTAAAATCAATCAACTTCTTTAAAAGAGCAATAACTTTCATAGCACTGAAAAAGTATGCAATCACGCCAAACCATTTATGGCGAATCCTCCCCCTCTCAGGGCGGAGAGGGGGCAGGGGGGTGAGGTATTTCACCCCAACTCCTTCAGATTCAACTTCCTCAACCTTGGTGCAAACCTCGTGGTAAAGCCCACAATCCCAAGTGTCATGATGCCGCCGAAGATCACCGAGGGGATCAGTCCCATCAGTTTGGCCGCAACCCCCGATTCAAATGACCCGATCTCGTTGGAGGATCCGATGAAGATGGCGCCAGGGGGTGAGATAAAAGATTTTCACATTCCACCCACCTTCCGCATATCTTTGCTAACTTTACCGGGTACTTACTTGGCATGCCCTCACTCATGAACGCTGCAAGACCGCTGATCGCTGCTGTTGCCCTTGTCCTGCTCCAGATCCTGTCCGGCCCTTTTCTCCAGGCCCAGGTGGCGGCATTCCTCTCGCCTGATACCGTTTGCGTGAATCAACCGGTCAGCATTACCAACACCTCGGCAGGCGTGAGCAGCTGCTACTGGAATTTCTGCTCAGGCAATGTTGTGTCAGATCCGGCCGGGATCAATATCGGCAATCCCGGTAACCTGCTCAATATCCCGGGATATATCACCATGGTGAAAGACGGTGGAACATGTTACTCTTTCATCACCACCCATGGTAGCAACAGGGTGGTGAGGTATAATCATGGCGCCAGCTTCAATAACAACCCGGTTTCATGGACGAACCTCGGGGATTTTAGCATGATCAGCGATACTGTCCAGGGCATTAAAATCCGCAACGACAACGGGACATGGATCGGAATTGTGGTTGACAACACCAAGATTGTCAGGCTGAATTTCGGATCATCCGTGGGAAATACGCCAACAGCAACCATGCTGGGAACATATTCCCTGCTCTATTTTGCCCATGGCCTCGACCTGTTTTACGAAGGAGGTAATTGGATCGGCTTTGTAACCTGTTCCTGGGGAAACAGGCTGGTGAGGTTGAATTTTGGCAACAGTCTTTTAAATTCCCCTGTCCTGACAGACCTTGGAACTCCCGGGGCCATGAATATGCCCACCACATTCTGTATCATAAAAGAATCCGGTAGTTGGACCGGGATCGTGGTAAATTACGGGGATAACACCCTCACCCGGTTTTCTTTTGGCAGTTCATTGCTAAATCCCCCGGATGGCGTTAATCTTGGCAATGTGTGCCCTTCGATTACTGCTGCCGGCATTGCCCTTATCCGGGACTGTGAAAACACAGTCGGGTATCAACTCAACACTTCCGTAACCTCCCCCGACCTGATCTGGCGCCTGAATTTCCCCAGCGGTATCACGGGGCCTGTCACAGGCACTTCACTGGGAAATATCGGTAACCTGAGCCAGCCCCTGCGTTTTTCGGAACTCTTCCGGTCGGGGGATACGCTGTTTCTTTATGCGACCAACCGGTTGACTCCCAGCCTGACCCGGTTGCGATTTCTGCCTTGCACCAACGCCTCAGTCCCTTCATCCGGCCAGTACTCCCCTCCATCCTTTTCTTACAGTCAGCCCGGAACATACAATATTCAGCTGATCGTCAATGAAGGAATGCCAACCCAGGCGACTGTGTGCAAGAGCATTGTGGTAAAAGCCTGTCCGGTAAATCTGAATGCTGCATTTTCTGCACCGGATACCGTTTGTGTTGGTATGCCGGTAAATATTTTAAACCAGACTGTTGGAGGAGAATCGTTTTACTGGAGTTTTTGCACCGGGGATACCCTGCCGAACCCGTTGGGCTCCAATATCGGCAATCCCGGAAACATGCTGAACGTGCCCGGGTATTGTACACTTGTAAAGGACGGGAACAATTGCCATTCGTTTATTACAAACCAGGCCAGCAAATCGGTGGTAAGATACAGTCATGGAACGAGCTTTAACAACAAACCGGTTTCATGGACAAACCTAGGTGGTTTCGGCTTGCTGAGCGATACTGTCATGGGGATTAAGATCCGGTACGACAACGGGCAGTGGATCGGGATCGTGAACAACAACAACAGGCTGGTAAGACTGAATTTCGGCACCTCCCTTGCGAACACTCCTTCTGCCACGCTTCTTGGCCCATATTCCATGCTCTATGTCGCCCGGGGCCTTGAAATAATCAAGGAAGGCAGCACCTGGCTCGGCTTTATCACCTCAAACCAGACCAACAGGATGATCCGAATGGATTTTGGCAACAGCCTTTTGAATGCCCCTGTGCTTACCGACTTAGGGCCATTGGGAGCAATGAACAACCCCGCTGCTTTTCAGTTTCTGAAGGAAAACGGAGTATGGTACTGCATGGTTGTCAATAACGGGGATAATACTATCACCCGGCTGACATTTGGGAATTCGCTGCTGAACACCCCCACTGGCATAAACACCGGAACCGCATGCCCTTCCTTGTCACCCCCCGGTGAAATTTCATTCATACGGGATTGTCAGCGAATTACAGGATTTCAGCTGCACTATTCGTCAACATCTTCCGATCTCATCTGGCGACTACGTTTGCCATCCGGAATTACCGGCCCTCTCCTGGGAAATTCACTGGGTAACATTGGCTCGCTGGCCCGTCCAAATACTTTTTCCGAACTTTTCAGGGTCGGCGATACCCTGTTCCTGTACGCAGTGAACCGCCAGAATTCCACACTCACAAGGCTGCATTTCCTTTCCTGTTCAAACGCAGCCACAGCCTCCTCGGACCTTTACAATCCTCCAGCCTATTCTTACAGCCAGCCTGGCACCTACCAGGTCCAACTGATTGTCAATGAAGGAAAGCCTGACCAGGCCAGCCTTTGCAAGCAGATCGTCGTCATTGCCAGGCCCGCTCCCGTTTATATTGATACCACACTCTGTGCAGGCACCGCATGGTTCGCCGGAGGCGCCCTGCAAACCCAGCCGGGGACCTATCATGATACCATCCCGAATGGCGGCGGCTGCGACAGCATCATCCAGACAACCCTCAGATATAAACCTGCCATCCCGGTATCATTGGGTAAAGACACCATGTTCTGCAATGGCCCTCCGATCATGCTGCATACTGGCGTCCCGGGCGCAGGATATCTCTGGCCAGATGGCTCAACAGACTCAACCTATGCCGTTTACTCCCCAGGTGATTATTGGGTGATCGTGACCAAAGACGGCTGTACAGCCCGCGACAGCATCGCCATCGGCGAATGTGTGTCGCCGCTCTGGTTCCCGAATGTGTTCACCCCGAACGGCGACGGGCTGAATGAGACCTTCCACCCTGTCGGGCTCGGCGTCACCAAATACAACATCATGATCTATGACCGATGGGGACTGAAGATCTATGAATCCAACGAAATCGAACCTGGATGGGACGGGAGGATCAAGGGTGAAATGTGCTCCGACGGGGTGTATATGTTCATTGCCACCTATAACCTGGATGAATCATCGGGAGAAACGTACCATGCAAACGGGTCAATAACTTTGCTGCGGTAAGGGGCACTTTTACCCTGTCAACCGATCTCCTGCAGGTTCAACCTCCTCAGCTTCGGCGCAAACCGTGTCGTAAACCCAACGATCCCCAGCGTCATGATGCCGCCGAAGATCACGGAAGGGATCAGTCCCATCAGCTTTGCCGCAACGCCCGATTCGAAGGACCCGATCTCGTTCGACGAGCCGATGAAGATGGCGTTGACGGAGGCCACCCGGCCGCGCATCTCGTCGGGGGTAAGCAGTTGCATGGCCGTTGCACGGATGATTACGCTGATGTTGTCGAACATCCCGCTGAGCATGAGCAGTCCGAGCGAAAGATAGAAATTTCGCGACAGGGCAAAACAGATGATGCTTAACCCGAATCCCGCCACGCCGATCATCAGGTACCGGCCTGCATGGACCATGGGAGGACGGTGGGCCATCACCAGCGACATCATCACGGCACCCAGCATCGGGGCGGCACGTAAAAAACCCAGTCCCTGGGGACCAACCTTCAGCACTTCCGCGGCAAATACAGGCAGCATGGCAACCGCGCCACCAAAGAGCACGGCAAACATATCAAGCGACATCGCTCCCAGGAGAACCTGGTTGTTAAATACAAATTTAAGCCCGGATGAAAGCCGATGGTAGAGGCTTTCTCCCGGAACAAACTGCGGCATCGGCCGGTTCTTCACAAAGCCAAGCAAAAGAAGGGAGATCATCAGAAAAACAAGCACACTCATGTATGCGGCCCTTACCCCAAAAAATCCGTAAATCAGTCCGCCCAGTGCCGGGCCGGTGATGGCTGCAATATGCCACATCGTGCTGCTCCAGGTGGAGGCGTTTGTGTACAGCTGCCTTGGAATGAGTTGCGACATCATCGCTACAATTGCAGGATACAGGAAAGACCGTGAGATGCCGGAGATCATCACCACAAGATAGATCGGGAACACACCGAATGCTGCAATGATTCCCAGTGATTTTATGGAGAACAAAAAAAGCATGGTGGTCCCCACCAGGAACAAAAGCGTGAACAATACGATGATCCGTTTCCGGTTGTAGCGGTCGGCGGCATGACCGGCAAATAGGGCGGTGGCAATATTCGGCAAGGCTTCAGCAAGTCCGATGAGCCCGAGTGCCAGCGGGTCCCTGGTAAGTTCATACATCTGCCAGCCAACGATGAGCCCCTGCATCTGGAAAGCAATGGTGGTAAAAAAGCGGAAAGACAGGAACAACCTGAAATCACCGACCTTCAGCACCGCGTAGGCATCATGCTTTACAGAAGAGGTATCATTGTCTGGCACGGTTACATCTGAATTCAAAAAAACCCGGCCAAATGACCGGGTTTTCAATGGTTGTAAAAAGTTGACTATTCTTCTTCTTTTTCCTGGTCTTCGTATGCCTTCAGCAACTTTTCCTGGATGTCGGTCGGAACCTGTGCATATTCGGCATATTTCATTCCGTAGGTTGCACGGCCGCTGGTGATGGAACTCAGCGCTGTGGAGTAACGGTTCATTTCTGCAAGAGGCACTTTCGCCATGATTTTCTGATAGTTGCCTTCACTGTCCATGCCCATGATCACAGCACGGCGACCCTGAAGGTCGGTCATGACTTCACCCATCTTATCTTCGGGTACAATCACTTCCACATCGTAAATCGGCTCCATAATCTTCGGACCGGCATTTCTGAAAGCCTCCCGGAATGCATTACGTCCGGCAAGTTTGAACGAGATTTCATTGGAGTCAACCGGGTGCATTTTACCGTCATACACGTTGAAAACGATATCACGGGCGTATGATCCGGTTAACGGGCCCTCTTCCATCTTCTCCATAACACCTTTCATGATAGCCGGAAGGAAACGTGCATCAATGGCACCACCCACGATACAGGTGTTCATCTGGAGTTTTCCGCCCCATTCGAGATCAACCACATCGCGGCCGCGGATCGGGAATTCCGTTTGCTCGGTCATGCCTTCACGGTACGGCTGGATCATCATATGAACCTCGCCGAACTGTCCTGAACCGCCTGACTGTTTTTTGTGACGGTAAGTGGCTTTGGCTGATTTGGTGATGGTTTCACGATACGGGATCCTCGGGGCATAAAATTCCATCGGGATCTTTTCAAGGGTTTCAACATGCCATTTGGCCAGGTTGAGGTGAAGTTCACCCTGTCCCTGGAGGATCATCTGCTTCAACTCGCGGGAAAATCCCATGATGAGCGTCGGGTCCATTTTGGCCAGTTCATTGAGGATTCCGTTGATCTTCTCATCATCAGCGGTGTTCTTTGCCTTTACAGCAGTTCTGAACTTTGGATCAGGATAGGTGATCGGCTCGATCACATCATCCGGGTTCTTGAGGGAGTTCAGTGTATTGTTGGTAAACGAATTCTTTAGTTTGATGGTGGCGCCAAGGTCACCGGCAACCATTTTTTCCACCTTTTCGCGGTTCTTGCCATTGATCACAAACAACTGTGAAAGGCGTTCTTTTGACTGACGGACAGGGTTAACCATATCCATCGCTTCGGTTACTTCGCCGGCGTAGATCTTGAAATAGGAAATCTCACCAAGGTGCTGTTCAATAGATGTTTTGAAAATAAATGCCGAGGTAGGATCAGTTGACTTGCAGGTCATTACCTTGCCATCCTTGGTTTTGATGCCGGGCATTTCGTTTGGTGCGGGAACACTGCCTGTGATGAACTCCAGCAGGCGGCCAACGCCCATATCCTGCTTTGCACAGGTCAACATAACCGGGAAAATGGTGCGGTTGATCAATCCTGTTTTGAGTGCCTGTAGCATCTGCTCTTCGGTAAGAATTCCCTTGTCAAAGAAAATCTCCATGAGGGCTTCATCCTTGGAAGCAAGCTCTTCCATCAGGGAAGCATACATCTCTTCTGCCTTGTCTTTTTCGCCTGCCGGGATGTCGGAAATTTCAGGTTTGCCGCCGCCCGATGTGTATTTGATTTGTTTCATCTTCAGCAGGTCAATCACGGTATTAAACCCTGATCCTGCATTGACAGGATATTGCATCAGTGTGACATTCTTGCCAAACTGGGCCTTCATCTGGCGGAGGGTCTCATCAAAATTGGCATTTTCCTGGTCAAGATGGTTCATCACGAAAATAACCGGGGTGTTTGCGCGGTTGGCATACCTCCAGGTAATTTCAGTACCTACTTCCACACCGTTCTGCCCGTTGACCAGCATCACAGCTGTATCAACCACACGAAGCGCAGAAATCACCTCACCGCAAAAATCATCAAACCCGGGAGTGTCAATGATGTTTATCTTCTTATTGTCAAACAATGTGTAAAGGATCGTTGCTGATACAGAGTTCTGACGCTCGAGTTCAATCGGACGATAGTCGGAAACCGTATTCTTGTCTTCCACAGATCCACGGCGGCTGATAACGCCCCCTTCAAACAGCATGGCTTCGGCTAATGTTGTTTTACCTGACTTGGCGCCCCCGATGAGGGCAATGTTTCGGATTTCGTTGGTTTGGTATACCTTCATGACAGCTAGATAATTATATAAGTGATTGAGAACTATAATTTTCGTGAAAGGACCACAAAATTATGAATTATTCTGCAATTAACCAAGATACGCACAAAGGAATTAAGAATGAAATGCAGGCAATGTAAACAATGCAGACAATGCAGATAATGAGGGTCTTATACAAATGATTGCATAACCTGAAGTCACTTGTCACTTGTCACTTGTCACTTGTCACGCGTCACGCGTCACCTGTCGTCGTTAACTATTTAACACTTCACCCCTGATTTTCTCCCAGCGTTCTTCCGTCATTTTTGATCCCATAAACTCAATAACATTTCCGGCCAGGAGGGCACCAAGTTCACCACATACCTGAATTGGAAGTCCTTTGGACAGGCCAAAAAGGAAACCTGAAGCATAAAGATCGCCTGCACCAGTCGTATCAATCGGTTGGACAGGAATAACCCCAATCTCGCAGTACTCCGCATTTGTTTTTACCAGCGATCCGTTGCCGCCGGTCTTAACGACCGCGATCTCCACAAATTTTGAGATCTCATGAACGGCATTTTCGGGAACGTGGCCTGTGAAAGCAAGGGCCTCCTCTTCATTGGCAAAGAGAATATCAACATATTTTACAATAATGTCGTGCAAAAACTCCCTGTTTGCCTCCACGACATTGTAACTGGCCATGTCAAGAGACACTAGCAATCCGTTTTCCTTCGCCAGTTCAACCGCACGCAATATCAGTTCATGATTTTGAACCAGGTAGCCCTCAATGTGAAAAAAACTGTAGCCCTTAAACATACCCGAAGTAAGGTGTTCGGGCGACAATTCAATGGCGGCTCCTAGAAAGGTGGCAAAAGTTCTCTCAGAATCGGGGGTTACGAGCGCAACCGCCCGCCCGGTTTCCTGCCTGCTGTGTACCATAAGCGGGTCAACACCAGCCTTGATAAGGTCGCGTACAAAGTAGCCGCCCAGTTCGTCCTCTCCCACAACGCCGATATAGCCGGTTTTTGCACCCAGCATGGCGAGTCCGTGGATGGTGTTGGCTGCCGACCCTCCTGCCGAATGGCTTTTCTGGTAACTCTTAAGGGCGTCCAGCACTGCATTGCTGCGGTCAATATCAACAAGTTGCATGCTGCCTTTCGGTAGTGCAAGAAGTTCAAGGATGTTGTCTCCTTCAATCGGGATCATAATGTCAACCAGGGCATTGCCCATTCCGAGGATCTTTTTCATGATGTAAAATGTAGGGTGTAAAATGTAAAGTAAGAGGGCAAAATTACGATATTATTTCAATTGGGTGAACGGGTGAGCGGGCGGACGGGCGGACGGGTAGATGGGCGGACGGGGCAGTTTTTTTTGATCATTTAATTTTTCGCGGATGTGTAACAATCTCTTCATTCAGTCGTTTTTATTAAGACTAAATAATTTTCATTGACTATGAAAACCAGTATGCTTATCTTTGTTTGTGTAATTCTGACGATGACTGGTTGTACGCAGAACCCGCAACAGAAAGCAGCATTAAAGCAAAATAACATGAAATTCAAGCAATTAACTCCTGAAGAAGAGCGGGTGATCGTTCACAAGGGAACCGAGGCCCCCTTCACCGGGAAATATGATAAATTCACTGAAACCGGAACCTATGTGTGCAAAAGATGTGGTACGCCCCTTTACCGTTCGTCAGATAAATTTGATGCTCATTGCGGCTGGCCGGCATTTGACGATGAAATCCCTGGAGCGGTCAAACGCATCCCGGATGCGGACGGCATGCGCACTGAGATTGAATGTGCGGCATGCGGCGCCCATCTCGGACATGTCTTTCTCGGGGAAAGCCTGACGGAAAAGGACACGCGCCATTGTGTCAACTCGGTTTCACTTGAGTTCATGCCTGCTTCCAAAGCTGCCGCCACCGATACCGCCATCTTTGCAGGCGGATGTTTCTGGGGCGTTGAATATTATATGAATAAGATCAAAGGCGTTATTTCAACCGAAGTCGGTTATACCGGCGGGCACAAGGACCATCCGACCTACCAGGAAGTCTGCGCAGGAAAAACAGGCCATTACGAAGCCATCGAAGTGGTTTTTGACCCTGCACAAACCTCCTTTGAAGCGGTTGCCAAGATGTTCTTTGAAACGCACGACCCAACCCAATGGAACCACCAGGGGCCCGACTGGGGTGAACAATACCGTTCGGCTGTGTTTTATCGGTACGAGGCACAGAAAGCAACCACAGAAAAACTGATTGCCGAATTAAAGGGGAAAGGGTTTAAGGTGGTTACTGAAGTAATTCCTGCGAAACCGTTCTGGAAAGCCGAGGATTATCACCAGGATTATTACGACCATAAAGGAACGACGCCGTATTGTCATGGATATGTGAAACGGTTCTGAGAAATTACAAGTGACTAATTACAAATGACAAGTGGGGAGCTTTCCGACCCGGTTAGTTTCCTCCGCCATTTGTAATTAGTCATTTGTAACTTGTACCTTGCCTGCAAATCCCGCAACTTTTTCCTTCTCCATGGCCTCTATCCGCTCAAAATTACCCCACCGGAAGTTCTTTCTCCTGCCGTTGGTATCCCAGGAATAAACGTTCAGGAACATTTTGCCGAAACTCAGGTGCCGTGAATCGTAATACTTGGCAAATGCAACCTGTTCACCTGTTTTCATATCGTTGCCGATAAACGAGAACTTCATGTGAAGCAGGGTTCCGTTGAGAAGGGCATCGTTAATTGCTATTCGCAGACTCCGGTTGTCATCACTGTCAAGATCCAGGTCATAATAAAGTATCTTCTCCAGGTCGGGCAGCTCTTCCTCGTAGCGGAAAGCACGCACCCGGGTGTTGTTTTCAATGGTCCAGGCCTCAAATTTGCTCTTCAGGTCAATGATGTCGCGCCCCTTGTTCCCTAAACGGAGTGAAAGGATATACCGGTCCTTCCGAATGCGGATATAAACCTTTTTAGTGGTAAACACATCCTGTGGCCGCTTGATCACAAAATACACCAGGAATCCTGAGAAGATGGCGGTAAAAAACAGGGAAAGCGTTGACTGCACCATCACTACCTGCCTCCCCAATTGGGTATTCGGATGTATGTCGCCAAACCCGATCGTATGAAAAGATACGATGCTGAAGTACACTGCTTTTTCAAAGTTGATCTTTTCCGAAACCGGGGATGCCGACGGATGGTTGTATGGTGTAGTGTAGGGCGTCATCTCAATGCTTCCTGTCGAGTAATAGATCCATGCAAAACCGAAGATGAATACAATGTATACAGCGAGGGAGATCAGGATGAACAGGAGGACTTCGCGGGTTTTAAATCGAAAACTCATCTGTGCTGCTATGATTGGTAAACAAAGTAAAGCAAATTTACGATTGGACGATCGTAAATCCCTTCTTTTTAGTGTTAACGATAATTTAATATTGCCTTCTTGCTGTAGTTCAGAATATTATTGTACCTTTGCACCCCCTTAAAAAATCAATACAATATGCCATTAAACAAGTTTAGAAATATAGGAATTGCGGCGCACATTGATGCCGGAAAGACTACTGTTACCGAACGTATCCTGTTCTTTTCAGGTACAAACCGCAAGATGGGCGAGGTCCACGACGGAGCTGCCACCATGGACTTCATGAAGCAGGAACAGGAGCGTGGGATCACCATTGCCTCCGCCGCCATCACCTGTGCATGGAAAGGCCACCAGATCAACCTCATTGACACCCCGGGCCACGTTGACTTCACCATCGAGGTGGAGCGCTCCCTGCGTGTAATTGATGGAATGGTTGCCGTGTTCTGCGCCGTTGGCGGTGTGGAACCCCAGAGTGAAACGGTATGGAACCAGGCCGACCGCTACCGGGTGCCCCGCTTTGCCTTCATCAACAAGATGGATCGCACAGGTGCCGATTTCCCCGCTGTCGTTGCCCAGATGAACAAATACCTTGACGCCAACGCAGTTCCGTTCCACCTTCCGATGGGTGCTGAAGAACACTTCACCGGGATCATTGATATCATCTTTCGCAAGGCCTACATGTTCCAGGAAATGGAGCAGATTGAAACCGAAATTCCGGAAGAATACAAACAAAAAACCGAAGAGGCACGCGCCTGGGCAGTTGAAAAACTGGCCGAGTTCAATGATGAGATGATGGATCTCTTCATGGAAGATAAAGAGGTGGCTCCGGAACTGATGAAAAAAGCACTTCGCGAGGCAACCCTCAAACTGCTGATCACACCGGTATTCTGCGGTGCTGCCTACAAAAACAAAGGCGTTCAGATGCTCCTCGATTCAGTCGTTGACTACCTTCCTTCTCCGATTGATGTTGGCGCCGTAACCGGTACCGACCTTGACGATCCCGAAAAGCTTCACACCATACATCCTTCTCCGAAAGAACCTTTTTCTGCACTCGCCTTCAAACTGATCCACGACCCGTTCGTAGGCCAGCAAACATTCACCCGGATCTTTTCCGGCACCGTCAGAAGCGGTATGCAGGTTTACAATGCCACAAAAGGTAAACACGAACGTGTAGGCCGTATTTTCCGCATCCATGCCAAAGACCGTGAGGAGATCTCCGAGGCAGGCCCCGGCGACATTGTTGCCCTCATCGGCATGAAAGTGACCAAAACCGGGGATACCTTGTGCAGTGACGAACATCGCCTGCTGCTTGAAACCATCCACGTTCCGCCCAGTGTTATTGAGCTCAAGATCAACCCGGCAAAACGTGCCGACCTGGGAAAACTTGGCGAAGCGCTTCATAAACTGACGATGGAAGACCCTTCCTTCAATGTTCGTTTTGATGAAGAAACCGAAGAAACAGTGATCTCCGGCATGGGTGAACTTCACCTGGAGATCATGGTCGACCGCCTGCTCACTGAATTCAAGGTTGAAGCCATTGTGGGAGAACCTGCCGTTGCTTTCCGTGAAACCATCACCAGCGAGGTTGAAACCAACTACAAGCACTCCAAACAAACAGGGGGTAAAGGCCAGTTTGCCCATGTCCTCATGCGCATGGAGCCGAACGAAGGAAACGGTTATGAGTTCGTTGAAAAGATCAAGGGCGGAAACATTCCTGCGGAATATATCCCATCTGTTAATAAAGGGATCCTTAAAACACTGGAACGCGGCGTACTTGCCGGGTACCCTGTTGTTGACGTGAAAGTGGTGCTGCTCGACGGCAGTTTCCACCCGGTCGACAGCTCCGACATGGCCTTCCAGACCTGTGCTTCCATCGGCTTCAAGCAAGGCTTTATGAAAGCTGACCCCGTACTCCTTGAACCGATGATGAAAGTGGAGGTGAACACCCCCGACGAATACATCGGCGATGTGGTGGGCAACCTGAACCGCCGACGTGGCAAGATTGAAGCCATGCGCCGTCACAGGAAGGGATCACAGAAAGTGAATGCTTTTGTTCCCCTGATGGAGATGTTCGGTTATGCAACCCAGTTGCGGAATATTTCCAGCGGACGCGCCAACTACTCCATGGAGTTCTTCAAATACACCCCGCTTCCAAAACAACTCCAGGATGATGTGTTAAAGAAGATCGCCGACGAAAAGAAGGCAGCCAAATAACATTATCCCCTTACAAAATGAGGCATTTCAGCGGGAATTACGAGTGAAAGCTCGATAATTCCCCTGAATTCGCCATCCCTGAACCACGGCGACTGGTATATGATTTTCTTCTGCCCGCGCTTTTCGATGGTATAAACATTCTTCTCCCCGCTTGTCATTATTTCCATGATCTTCTTTCGGGATGCTTCATTATGGCATTCAAGCAGGTCCTGCCCGATCAGGGTGCTGCCTCCGTCCTTCTCATAATGGGCAAGTGCTTTTTCATTCATGTAAATGATCTTTCCCTGCGCATCGCTGACGATCACATTGCCGTCTAATTTTTCAATCCACTCCATGATGTTTTTTTTGCAAATGTAACAGGTTGTCTCAAATGGCAATTATTTTTAATAACCGCAGAGACGCAGATACGCAAAGCAGATTCAACTTTATTATAAACAATACCAAAATCCTCTGCGACTCTGCGCCTCTGCGGTAAAAAAACTTTTGAGAATGCCATTTACCCATGGCTTGACTGCCCCATAAAACAAATAATTTATTTGATTAGATTTGTAACGGATAAAATGAAGGTGCATCTAACCCTCAATCAATCACATTCAAATTATCATATCACCATGGAACCAAAAAGACTTTACCGTTCAAAAAACGACCGCATCCTTGGCGGGGTATGCGGCGGACTTGGAAACTTTTTCACCCTCGACCCGGTGCTCGTAAGGGTACTCTGGGCAGTTTCATTTTTTGCCTTTGGAATGGGATTCCTCGCCTACCTGATATCGTGGATCATTATTCCGGAAGAACCGACAAGAAACTAATTGATTTACGATTAGACGATTGAGAGATTGCAGATTGAATTTAACGATTGATGATCTACGATTGATAGCGCTATCAATCGTCAATCGGAAATTTAACAATTCAATCTGCAATCTCTCAATCGTCCAATCGTAAATTCCTTTCACTAAAACCCAACACTATGTCAAAATCACTTAAAGGGACTCTCACCGAACTTAACCTGCTCAAGGCTTTTGCCGGTGAATCGCAGGCGCGCAACCGCTACGAATTTTTCGCCAGTGTGGCAAAAAAGGAAGGATATGAGCAAATTGCTGCCATCTTCATGGAAACTTCAAACCAGGAGAAGGAACATGCAAAGAGGTTTTTCAAATTCCTTGAGGGAGGTCTGACCGAAATCACAGCCGGGTTCCCTGCCGGCATCATCGGCACCACAAAGGAAAACCTGAAAGCTGCCGCCGAGGGCGAACACGAAGAGTGGGTTGAACTCTACCCCCATTTTGCCGAAGTTGCAAAAGAGGAAGGTTTCATGGAAGTAGCCACCGCATTTAAAATGATCGCAAAAGTTGAGGCTGAACATGAACGCCGATATCTTAAACTGCTGCAGAATGTTTCAGAAGACAAAGTGTTCATGAAAGATGGCAAAGTGTGGTGGAAATGCCTCAATTGCGGCTATGTGTATGAGTCGGAGAAAGCGCTCGAAAACTGCCCCGCGTGCCTACACCCGAAAGCCTACATGCAAATGCGCGAATCAAACTATTAGCATTTGCCAGCCCTTCAAAATAATTAACTTTGCCATCAGTAAAAAATCTTTGATACTTGGTATTGGCCCTGTGACCGACCGGGCGAAGCTATGCCCTGGAAGCTGTCAGCTGTCAGCTGTCAGCCATTAGCTATCAGTTCATCAACACATCAGCATATCAACACGTTAACACATCAGCTCATCCTTATGACACCAACCCTCCCCCTCATCAAAGAACCCGTTATCGCCGTTATCGGCCTTGGTTACGTTGGACTTCCCATGGCCGTGGAATTCGCAAAGAAATTCCCGGTTGCAGGTTATGATATCAATGCCGGCAGAGTCAGGGAACTGAACGACGGCCACGATTCAACACTGGAAGTGTCAGACGACAATCTCGTATCTGTGCTGCGGACAGAAAAGAAAAATAAAAACTCGGCCAACGGGTTACTGATCACGTCAGACCCGGATCACCTGAAAGCATGTAACGTATTCATTGTCACTGTACCCACACCGGTCGACAAGAACAACAGACCGGATCTTACACCCCTGATCAAGGCGAGTGAAGCCATCGGCAAAGTAATTTCACGGGGCGCTGTGGTAATTTATGAATCAACGGTATACCCGGGATGTACTGAAGATGACTGCATCCCCATGATTGAAAAGAGTTCCGGCTTGAAATTCAACAAAGATTTTTTTGCCGGGTATTCTCCCGAAAGGATCAACCCGGGCGACAAGGAACATACCTTCACAACCATCCGAAAAGTCACCTCCGGATCAACCCCGCAGGTAGCCAGCTTTGTTGATGACCTATACAATACCGTCGTAAAAGCCGGCACTTTCAAGGCCGCCTCCATCAGGGTGGCTGAAATGGCGAAAGTCATTGAAAATTCACAGCGCGACATCAACATCGCGTTCGTGAACGAGATCGCCAGGATATGCAGCCACTTTAAAATTGACACTGGTGATGTGCTGGAAGCCGCCGGAACCAAATGGAACTTCCTTAAATTCAAACCCGGCCTGGTAGGCGGACATTGTATCGGCGTTGACCCATACTATCTAGCCCAAAGGGCACAGGAGGCCGGTTATCATCCTGAGATTATCCTGGCGGGTCGCAGGATGAACGATACGATGGGCGCCTGGATCGCAGGTCAGGTTGTCAAACTGATGATCAGGCAGGAGATCCCTGTAAATAAAAGTCATGTGCTGGTTCTCGGGATCACGTTTAAGGAGAACTGCCCCGACATCCGCAACTCCAAAGTCATTGATGTTATCACCGAACTGCAGGACTACGGCTGCCGGGTCGACATATACGACCCCTGGGCCAGCCCAGCCGAAGTCAAACATGAATATGCTCTTGACCTTCTCACTGAACTACCGTCACCTGTCACGCGTCACGCGTCACGCGTTTCCCACTACGACGCCGTTATCCTCGCAGTCGCCCACGATAAGTTCAAGAAACTCAACCTTAAAAAATTACGAAAAACCCCATCCGTACTTTACGATATTAAAGGGATTGTTGACCGGAGCGAGATATCAGGAAGGGTATAGAAGAAGTTTTAAGTTTTAAGATTTAAGTTTTAAGTAGGGCTTATCGGGCGTTTGAAAAGACTGAAATCTTGAAAAGATACGAACTATAATAAAACACCCACGGCCTCCTAAACTCCATATCCTCAAAGCAAAACCCCCTTAAATCTTAATACTTAAAACTTAAAACTTGTATCCTTACCCTAAAATAACCTCCTCCCGCATCCTCGTCACCGGCGGCGCCGGTTTTATCGGGTCAAATCTCTGTGAAGACCTGCTCAGGAATGAAAATGAAGTGATCTGCCTTGATAACTTCTCCACCGGTCGCATAGAGAACCTGGCAGCCTTCAGTGATCATCCTAAATTCAAGCTGATTGTTGGCGACATCAGGAACCCTGAGGATTGCCGGAAAGCCGCGGAAGGCATAGACATTGTGCTGCACGAAGCCGCGCTTGGATCGGTTCCGCGCTCCATCATTGATCCTGTTACGACAAACGAGGTCAACGTCGGGGGCTTTCTCAACATGCTTGTTGCCTCGCGTGATGCTGGTGTCAGGCGGTTTGTTTATGCCGCAAGTTCCTCCACCTACGGCGATTCGGAGACCCTTCCCAAGGTGGAACAAAACATCGGAATGCCGCTCTCACCCTATGCCGTCACCAAATATGTGAATGAACTCTATGCCCATGTATTTGCCCTCAACTACGGACTGGACACCATCGGCCTGCGTTATTTCAACGTTTACGGCCCGAAACAGGACCCACAGGGTGCGTATGCCGCGGTGATCCCAAAATTCACCATGTTGCTGATGGCCCATGAATCCCCCGGAATTTTCGGCGACGGCACCAACTCCCGCGACTTTACCTTTGTTGACAACGTTGTCCAGATGAACCACCTGGCCGCCATCACAACAAACCCACTGGCCATCAACCAGGTATTCAACACAGCCGTGGGGGAACGTAACGACCTCAACCAGCTTACCGCCCTGCTGAAAAAATATCTTGCAGCTTTTGACCCGGCGATCGCCGGCATACCCGTCACCTGCAGCCCCAACCGCAAAGGCGACATCCCCCATTCCCATGCATCCATTGAAAAAGCCGTGACAATCCTGGGATATAAGCCCGAATATAACCTTGAGCAGGGGTTGGAAATTGCGGTGGAATGGTACTGGAAGAATCTGAAAAAACAGTTTTAAGTATTAAGTTTTAAGTTTTAAGTGCATGGCTTATCGTTCGTTTGAAGATCTTGAAGTTTGGAAGCGGTCCTGCAAACTTGCGGTTGAAGTTTATACTGTTTTAAAAGATTGTAAGGAATTTGGGCTGAGGGACCAGATGACAAGGTTATCCATATCGATTCCTTCAAACATAGCAGAAGGTGCAGAAAGAGATACAACCAAAGAATATGTGCGTTTTTTACATATAGCCAAAGGATCAGCAGCCGAGCGGCGAACACAAATCTATTTAGCAGAAAAAATCGGGATTCTACCCTCCTAAATAACCAGGCCATTAATCACCGAAACCAAAGAAATCTCCGCCATGCTCCAGGGCTTAATAAACTCCCTAAAACCCAAATCGCCAAACCTTAAAACTTAATACTTAAAACTTAAATCTAAGAACCCAATGATCACCCCCAACGATATTCTTTTAATAACCGGCGGCACCGGTTCATTCGGCAACGCCACCCTTGCCCGTTTTTTGCACACCGACCTTTTCAGGGAGATCCGGATTTTCAGCCGGGATGAAAAGAAGCAGGATGACATGCGCCAGCATTACCGGAATGACAAGATCAAGTATTATATTGGCGACGTACGCGACAAACGCAGCCTTGACAATGCCCTGCGCGGTGTTGACTATGTGTTTCATGCCGCTGCCCTGAAGCAGGTCCCTTCCTGCGAGTTTTTCCCCATGGAAGCCGTGAGAACCAACGTGATGGGTTGCGAGAACGTACTTGACAGTGCCCTGGAGAACGGGGTGAAAAACGTCGTTGTTTTAAGCACAGATAAGGCGGTCTATCCGATTAATGCCATGGGATTGTCGAAGGCCCTGAGTGAAAAGGTGATGGTGGCCCGCTCACGCAACCTCAACGGGAGCGGTACTGTTTTCTGCGGTACCAGGTATGGCAACGTGATGGCCTCCCGTGGCTCGGTGATCCCGCTACTCATTGACCAGATCAAAAGCGGCCAGCCCCTCACCCTCACCGACCCGAACATGACCCGGTTCATGATGACCCTTGAAAGCGCCGTCGACCTGGTGCTGTTTGCCTTTGAGCACGGTTCGAACGGGGATATCTTTGTTCAGAAGGCACCCGCCGCCACCATTGATGTGCTTGCCCGGGCACTTCTCGGGCTGTACAAGGCCTCCAATCCCGTCAGTATAATCGGTACACGCCATGGCGAAAAACTCTATGAGACCCTGGTAAACCGGGAAGAGATGGTGAAAGCCATCGACATGGACGCCTACTTCCGCATCCCGGCAGATAACCGCGATTTGAATTACAACAAGTTTTTTACAGAAGGAGAGCAGAAGGTTGCTGGTTCAGATGATTATACTTCGCATAATACAAGGCAGCTTGATGTTGAACAAACGATGGAACTGTTGTTAGAACTTGAGAGCATCCGATCAGATATTGCGATGTAATAGAACACAGATGACACTGATTGAACTGATGACACTGTTTGGTTCGTGAAGATCTAAAAATAGTTATTCTACCTGTCAACCAAGAAATAAATCAGTGAAAATCTGTATCACCAGCGTCATCTGTGTTCCATTAATCCTAATTCCTTCCATTTATATTAATCATCACTTTCAATTTTTAGCTGATTAAACCATGGAATACCTGCATCAGGATCTATCCTCAGAAATAATCAGGTGCTTTTACACTGTATACAATAAACTTGGTTATGGATTCCTCGAAAAGGTATATGAAAATTCTCTGAGAATAGAACTTGAAAATTTTGGCTTCAAAGTTGAAAAACAGAAACCAATTTCAGTCTATTATGCCAACCAGGTCGTTGGGGATTATTACGCCGACCTGACTGTTGAAGACAAAATCATTGTTGAAATCAAAGCAGCAGAATCATTGCGACCCGAACATGAAGCTCAACTGATTAATTACCTAAAGGCAACTGATTTTGAAATCGGTTTACTCCTTAATTTCGGCAAAGAACCCGAAATCCGCCGCAAAATATTCACCCATAAGTGATTTCTGTCTATTTGCTGATAATGGTAACATATTTAACTAAATCACAGTTCAGATCTATCCCAGTCAACTTTCTTCGGTCCCCCAAAACAGTGTAAATCTGCCACATCAGCGTCACCTGTGTTCCATTAACCTACCCTATAACCATGCTCAAAATCGGAATCACCGGCCAATCCGGGTTCATCGGCAGTCATCTATGCAACACCATCTCCCTGTACAGGGAGGAATTCCTGGTCCTCCCCTTTGAAGATGCCTTTTTTGAAAATCCCGATCAGCTTGAAAAATTCGTCGCCTCCTGTGATGTCATTGTTCATCTTGCCGCCGTTAACAGGCATGCTGATCCCGCTGTTATTTACGAAACCAACATTCAGCTGGTAACCGACCTGATCCGGGCCCTGGAAGCCACACATAGCAAGCCACACATCCTCTTCTCCTCCTCCACCCAGGAAGAACGGGACAATCCCTATGGCAGATCCAAGAAAGAAGGGCGCATCCTCCTCTCCCAATGGGCTGAAGCCAATGGCGGCGGCTTCTCAGGAATGGTGATCCCCAACGTATTCGGCCCCTTCGGCAACCCGTTTTACAATTCCGTTATTGCAACATTCTCCCACCAGCTCAACCATGGAGAAACCCCGAAGATTGAAGTGGACGCAGAGCTCAAACTGATCCACGTGGGCGAACTGGTGCAACAGTTTATCCAACGGATCAGGAATTACAGGGATAAAGAGATCATTTCCGAAATTCGGGTGGATCACACCGCCACCATCAGCGTTTCCGGACTGCTTGAGATCCTGCTTGACTGGAAAACCGTTTACCTTGAAAAAGGAACCATCCCACCCCTCCGTAACACCTTTGAAATGAACCTCTTCAATACCTTCCGGAGTTATACGGACATCCGCAAACACAACCCGGTGAAATACGTGCAGCATGCCGACAACCGCGGCTCGTTTGTGGAACTCATCCGGCTGAACACCGGCGGACAGGTCAGCTTTTCAACCACCAATCCCGGTTTCACCCGTGGCAACCATTTCCACACCCGCAAAATTGAACGCTTTTCGGTAATCAAAGGCCAGGCCCGCATCCAGCTCCGCAGGATCGGCACAGGTGAGGTCCTTGAATTCCACCTCTCCGGAACAGAGCCCTCCTTCATTGACATGCCAACCTGGTACACCCACAACATCACCAACACCGGAAACGACGAGCTCTACACTGTGTTTTGGATAAATGAATTATTCGATGCCACGGATGCAGATACTTTCTGGGAACAGGTGTAAAACACATCCCGGGCCCCACTTTACAACTTTGGTGCGCAAAATCCCCCCCGCCTGATATTCGCATAATGACAAAGACCAGGGCTACTTGTCTCTGAATTCCTTAAGGTTGAATTCAATTTTCCTGAGCCTGAAGGTTCCGTAGGAAAAATTCCCTTCCGGAAGGTGATAAACAGCTTCTCCGACACTGGTCAGAAACATCCCTCCTGTTTCTTTATAATCACGCAGTGGCGTTGACCATTTTACCCTCTGCCTTCCCGGCTTACCGGTTACATCCGGCCTGTCGTCCGACTCAAAATCCACCAGCTCCCCCCTTTCATTAAAAATCAGCAATGCTTTCACTGTAAACTGGTTGTTAAGGAAAGTAACCTCCGTTCGCAGTGAATCTATTTCCCGCCAGGTCAGCCTCCTGTCTGTCATGGCAGAGGGCGCAAATACGCACAGGTCATTCAGCACGGTGACGGTTTCGGTGGATGTCAATTCAGGCCCGGAAAGATGAACGATGCTGAAAAGTGACGCAATGCGCACAACCATGGAAGCACTGCTGCCAATGTAGGCATGCAGTACTTGTGTCGGGATCATGAACATGCTTGTTTTGAGGAAGAATACCCGGCTGTATGACCCGAAGAAGCTATACTGCACCACATCGGAAATCATCGGCTTTGCGCCCGGTTTGCTGAACATCTCTGCATCAAACTCCAGCCGCAGGTTCTGAATTTTCGGTTTCCCCACAGCTCCTGTCAGAACAATGTACTTCTGCACATTCCGCGGCAGGTGTTCTATGTCTACCATGGTCAGGTTTTCCTCCTGCTGAAGCGGTTTCTTTACAAACTCAGTTTCAACTTTTTCAATGAAATCATCCTTTAAGGAATGGAAAAATGAAGTTACCATAGCCATAATTGAGAGAATTAAAACGATGATGCTGATTTTACTTTTTTTCAGCTTCGCCATTGTTTGATCGGATTAAGATACCGATAAATTTTCGCGTTAACATAAACATATTTCTATTCTTATAGCAAGGACAGGGGGAATAAGACCTTCCAGGTTTTAAAAACCTGGAAGGTCTGGCCTGCTACCTGGGAAATGAAAACCGGAAGGTCTGGCCTGCCTGCACATTTTTGGTATAGCCGTACCCAAATAAGAATATTTTTTTATCTTTGCCTGTTTGATAGTTGCGCTATTTAAACACCCATATATGTTAAAGTCCTGTCTGTAAAGTAAATCGCTTTGCTGAATCTTTGTTTCTGAAATTCAGATTTGGTATTACCGGCTTTTTAAGGTAGGGATGATAAAAATTTCAGAATGAAGGGAAAGTATTTGCTGGTGGTACTTTTTGTTTGTGTTGTTGGCAGGGTCGTCTCACAATCGTTTGTGATCCATGATACCCTTGTCAGTTCACCGGATGCGCAGATTGGCGACATTGAAATAGATCCTTACCATAAAAGAATTTGCTGGCAATCCATCACTGATGATAAATTATGGGTCTGTAACCTGGATACGGTTACGTGGGGGCTCACTGTCCCTGACGGCAAAGAGTCCTTGATTGACTCTTTGCTCGTTCCTTTAAAAAACTCCCACAACGGTGGTGAATGGGGTTTTGACCAGAGCCACACCTTCCTCGTTTACAATAAGGAGATCAACAGAAAGAGATTTGTAGCGGTTGCCAATGAAACGGGTCAGACATGGACACTCCTCACGCTTACTGACTCCCCACACCGGATGAATCCGCATGCATCCCGTAATCCTTCCGACAGCGTTGCGGCCATCTTCTATATCCGGAGCCCGTTCAGTGTGAATACAAAATTCAAGTTTCTTGATCACCCGGATGTAGAACATTCCGTAACCTGTTTTAAAGATACACATTGGTTTGACGAGGACCAGCTGCTGACAGGAATATTAATCAATCACCAGGTTGGAATATTTGACCCTGTGCATCCCGCAACACCTGTTCAGTTAACCAATGATACTGCTGTGCACTTCTCCCAGCCATATATGTGGCGCGCGCCGGAACATGGAAATGCAAGGATGTTCTTTGCGCGGGCTGGCTATGATACCATCAACGTATATAAGGAAACTGTTCCCAACAGCAACAATTTCGGGCTTTACCTCACTTTTAAGAGCCCATCACCTGACGCCAACTACCAGACATTTGCCTCTCCGGAGCCTGTCGTTTACCAGGGTCAATCCTACATTTCATTCATGGTATCCTCCTCTCCCGCTGAAACATCCTATCAGCCTGCACAGATCTGGGTTGTGAAGGTCGACAGCCTGCAACCGGTGTTCAGGATGGTATCTGACACAGCCATTGGAATCCGGACTGATCCGGAAACACTGGGTACAAATGAAAAGCTGCTTGTGTTTTATACAGAAGTTATCGGACCCTACAGCAATGAACCTGTTTTCAGGTTGCACCAGTGTGAAACCGGGTTTGGGCAAGGCATGATCACGGGAGTTGATGAGCAACCGGACCTGGTGAAAAATCATTTCCAGGTCTATCCTAATCCATTTACCAGCCATATCAACCCGAAAAACCTTGGAAGTGATGAGCAGTTTATGCTTGCTGATCTGACCGGAAAAACCATCTGGGCAGGCAGTCATATTGAGAACACTGATTTTTCAGAATTGAGCGCCGGGGTGTACTTCCTGAAAATTATCTCCCGCAAGTATTCAGAAACCATGCAGTTAATCAAACTCTGACCTGCTTTCCGGTATCCAATTATCTCTTCGTGATTTTACAAAAGCAGCTTCGTGGCCCAGCTATATTTTGCAAAGTTCTTGTCAACATACTTCTTCAACCCGATGCTGTCAACCTCCCTTCGTATTGAATCCTGACCGGCCGCAATGCGGGCAAAACAGTTCATAGGTGCCTCAGGGTTTCTGTCAATCAGATAATTGTATGGGTCAATACCAGCCTGGTACGGTTTTGATTTCAGCCTGAAGGTAAACTCGTTTTCCTTTTTGGTGTGTTTAATCCGTTGCAGCAGCAAGGGTTTTCCCATGTTGTTTTTATTGACCGGAGCACCGAAAATACCAATATCAATGGGAGTGTTCAAAATGTGACCGGCCATCAGAACATCTTTGCACAACAGTACAACCCGGCCACCCATAAGATTAACACCTTGTACCAGATTGGTTTTTATCCTAATTTTATATACAAAATACAATTTTAAGAGCCTCCCGGCCGTTCCTTCATCCTTCACCTTGTGATTAAAGATTGACATGAAAAAAATACTGATCATCAACGGCCATCCGAATAAAGAAAGTTTCAACTTTGCCCTGGCCGGAGCCTGTAAAAAAGGCGCCCTGCAAACAGGTGCGGAGGTGAAGGAAATCATCATCAGCGACCTGCAGTTCAACCCCAACTTAAAATCCGGTTATCAGAAAAGGACAGAACTGGAGCCTGATCTGCTTGATGCCTGGGAAAAAATAAAATGGGCAGATCACCTGGTTTGGGTACACCCGGTGTGGTGGGGCGGAATGCCGGCCATCGCGAAAGGCTTTATCGACCGGGTTTTCCTCCCCGGCTTTGCATTTCAATACCGTGAAAACTCTGTTTGGTGGGATAAGTTGCTGAGCGGAAAAACTGCGCACATTTTAACCACCATGGATCAGCCGGGATGGTATTACCGGTTTATGTATGGCCAGCCGAGTGTAAACCAGTTAAAAAAATCTACCCTGGAATTTTGTGGGGTAAAACCGGTAAAAGTGACGTTCTTTGGCCCGGTAAAATCATCAACACCGGAGATGCGGAACAAGTGGCTGCTCAAGGCAGAGCAAGCCGGAAAGGCTCGTTAGTGTTCAATTTAAAAATTCAGGCATGCGTTTCCTGACAAAAAAACTGGCGGCACAGATCATCCTGCTGATCTTTTCGCTGACCGTTGTTTTCCATTTGCTGGTCATGATCAAAGTGATCCCGTATACCATGGTATGGGGCGGCAGGTTGCAGTCGGATGCAGATATGTACCGCTTCGAATTTGTTTCGCTTGGACTGAACCTTTTATTCACGTTTATTGTACTTGTGAAATCCGGTATCCTTTCAATCCGTATTCCGATATGGGTTATCACCTCATCCCTCTGGGTGATGTTTTGCCTCTTCTTATTTAATACGCTTGGGAATATTCTCTCCGAAAACCATCTTGAAAAGATCATTTTCACCCCCGTTACAATCGTACTTTCTCTCCTCATGCTGGTGCTGATCCTGAAGAAAAACTGATCAAGCCACCGGGTTCGTAGGGTTGAATTACAGTTCAACAGCCATTTTCAACAGTTCAGCCATTTTCCTGTTTCACACCCGGTTTTATTGCCACAATTTTGCAGGACACAATAAAAAAACCACTGAGGCACGGAGGGCACCGAGGACCACTAAGAATAACTCAACCCGTATACAACAAATTCTCAGTGTTTCTAAGTGCCCTCCGTGCCTCAGTGGTTAAAATAGGCTTAGCAGCCAGTGTAAAATTATGTCCAACAACTCCATTCATAAATCAAAACCAATCCCAATGAAAAAGTCACTTTATTTTATCTCCATTATTGCCCTCTTCTGGTTGTCAGGATGTTCCGTCTCCAACAAGGTCATCGTTCCGTTAACATCCCAGGTGGTTGCAGAAGACACCTACACCATCATATGGAACGGTACCAGCATCGCATATCGCTACGCCGATGAAAAATGGGAACGGGCCGCCAACTATGACTACCAGTTCAGCGTCATGCAAAAAAGGTATGACAACCTGTGGAAGTCGGTTAAAACACTCCACCGCATGCACCCCGATTACGACGGAAAGGCAGGTCAGCGGGACCAGACCATGTATTTTGAGTTGAATTACTTTTCACGCCATGATTCAATCCTCTGTAAACTGGCAACCTCCCTGGGTAACGGAAAAGGGTTCACAGATGTTGAGTTCAGGAATCAAACCCTTGAATTTAAGTTGAAAACCTGAGTAAATTCGCACCCTACGACCATATCCGCATTACCCAGGAAGCGGATCATGGTGCACCTGGCCATGAGTGTGGGATACAGTGCAGTCATTATCAACATCAATGCCATTCAAAACACCGGGTCATATTTTAACAGTAGGCTGAAAGTCATCTCCTTACAGCTAAAAGATGACAACGCCATTGTCAGCCGGGAGCGGGTTGGTGATTTTAAGGAATGGCTCGGAAAATAAAATATCGCACAATATTTTCGCGTATTTACGCGATTTTTTCGGTGCGATAAGGGACAAGAAACAGGATTTGCGTGAAACAAATCCCCCTCCAATAATTTTATTCCCGGTTTCCCCCGCAAATACAAAAGGTTTGAATTCTTATGCCTCCGGGCCGGCGGCGACCGGTTTCTATGGCATAATATTTGCATATCAATAACCGATCATTCTATTCAAACGTATTACTTTCATAGGCTTATGCTTCACTATTCTGAACATAAAATATGCCGGTGGTTTATCTGTTCCACTGATTTTCGGGGGAGGTTGCGTGCCTGGTTCAAAAAACACTCCCTGGTTAATTATTTCCGACACATCATCAACAACCTTTTTTTTCCCGGTGCTTAGTGCAGACAGTCTTTTATTTATCAATTTTTTAACTCGCAGTTTATCAACAATATAAAAGCAACAGACTGCTTTCAGGAATTGTATCAGTTCATTCTGCCCTGGAAAACGCGGAGGGACAAGAAAAGGGAAGGCAAAGCACGGTATCGCCTTACAGCCAAAGGGTGGCACAAAATTTGTAATATACAGGCAGATTATCCAATCAGGTTGTCTTTACCAGGGAATGTGATAATCCCTGCTGTTCATAATTTTCCGTTGGTTGGTTCTAATGGCTTCTTCAGCTCTGCCCCAAGCCCTTTCAGGGTGAGGGGCCAGAGGCTGGGAAGGTTCTTTCCCTCTCAAAATAAATCAGAATACTTTCCGGAATCTGCCCCTTTAATTCAGGAGTGAAGAGTGGTGGATATAATAATCGTCCTGGTGGTAAATGAAAAGGCAGGTCCCTTTCTTGATGGTTTCAATAACCGGCTTGATCAGGTCGGGTGGCAGGGCGGGGCAGCCAAAACTTCTTCCGAGCCTGCCGGTTTGCCTGATAAAGTTTTCGGTGGCATACCGGGCGCCATGCATGATGATCTCCCTCCTTTCAGCATTGTCGTTGAACCCTTTTTCAACACCGTCAATGATCAGCGACAGGCCGACACTGGATCCGACAGCAGGATTTTTCGTGATGTAAAATCCAAGGCTGCTTTTACACGAACCTGCTTTATTGGAGAAAAACTTTGCAAACTCATCACCGGTATTTCTTCCATGGGCTACATAGGTATTGAACAGGAGTGCTTTATGGATCAGGTCAATCACATACAGCCGTTTCTGTTTGCTCGACTGCGAAAAATCAACAATGGTCAGAATATTGGCATTCTGCAGTTTACCAATGGACTCAAGTTTTTTGTATCCCTTCAGGACCATCTGGAATACTTCCTGTGACAGCCCTTTTTCCGACAATTTCAGGGCAGCATAAATGTCATTCTTCCCTTCAGTCGCAAAAAGGACCTTGTCTGCTTCAGCCTTGTTGATGACGGGCACAAGCAGCAATATGAGATATAACAATAGCTTTTTCATCCGGCAAAGATACGAATATATTTATAAACCTCCATATATACTCTTCGGAACTCATTGATTGTTAAATAGAAGTCCCGCCAGCCGTGCATCACGGTCATAAATATCTTCGTAAAAATTGATCATGCCCTGCTCATCCACAAAAGCTGTAAAGTAGCCGATGTAAACCGGCATTTTATTTTTTATCGGGTAGCTGTTTTCTTTCCCCGCATTCATGGCAGCATCTATTTTTGCCGGGGTCCAGTTTTTGTCATCCTTCAGGATGCATAAAGCCAGGTCCCGTGGTTTGCCGACGCGGATACAGCCGTGGCTGAAGGCCCTGCTTTCCTGTTCAAACAGGCTTTTTGAAGGGGTATCGTGCAGGTATATATCGTTGGAGTTAGGAAAGATAAATTTGACCAGGCCCAGCGAATTGCTCTTACCGGGTTTTTGCCTTACCTGGCCGTTGTTCCACTCCATGTTATGTTTTTCCAGGTAATTCGGGTTTTTCGCCATACCCGGTTTAATCTCTTTAACAATGATGCTATGCGGCACATTCCAGTACGGGCTGAATACGATATAACTCAACGTACCGCTGAAAATGACTGTTTTCGTTACATTCTTCCCAACGATCACAGGAGATTCAAGTTCACTTTTTCCGTCGCGGTAAAAATTCAGTTTGAACGAAGGTATGTTAACAACGATCATCTCCTTTGCTTTCACAAGGTCAGGTGAAATCCAGCGGCAACGCTCCATGTTGACCATGATTTTTTTAATCCGCTCCCCGATGGGTACGTTCATCTCTTTGATGTGTCTGGGCAGGATCAATTCGTCGGGTTTGTTCCCATTCCGTTTCTGGTATCTTTTCACGGCTTCAACAAGTTCAGGGTCATATTTATTGCTCTTGCTGTTTTGTTTGATGTCGCCTGTAATGAAGAGCCGTTCCCTGATCTGGGCGATTGCCTTTGCCGTATCGCCCGGCTTGTATGCTTTCAGTTTGGGGTCAAGGTCAACGGGATTCCATCCCCCGTTTTTCTCAATCTCGCGGTACTGTTGCAATACTTCCCGCAATTTGTAATACTGGTTGAAAAGAACTTTTTCGTCGCGGTTGAGCAGTTGCTGATTGAGCATGATTGAGTCAAGCAGCCCGGTGTAGGTCATTTGCTTGCGTGGAAGCAACCAGCCAATCGCGGTTGTGCTGTCTTCATCAATTCCCTTGTATACTTTTTCGGCATAGAAGAGGTAGAGGTTGGTCAGCATCAGTTCGGTTTCAGTTTTGGACAGGGTATTTTCGATATCATTGTTGAAAACACCTTCCACCTGTTGCTCATAGGGAAATTTAACCGGGATTCCTTCCGTGGCAAGGTCCTTAACCTTGTTATAAAGGGTCTGGCCAAATTCAACCACACCTGTATTATCATACCATATATAGCAATAATGATGTTCACGGTACACTGTTGTCGCATCCTCCCGGTATTTCTCCAGTTCAGGGTGTGATGTATAAAAAACAGAAACCTGGCCGCTGTCAAAGGGAATGTTGCTCTGATGATTTACAGCTACATTCAACTGATCGGCTGAGGACCTGGAATTGTGCGAGATTTTTTTTGACGTGCATGAACCGGCTGCAAAGGCAAGCACAATTCCAAGCAAGGGAATAAGCAGATTCAATTTTCTCATAATATTTCTTTGATAGATTTTTTGTTCTTTTCAGTCAGCTATTTTTAACGTCCGGATCACAAAACCATCTGCTTTGGGCCATGGTTTATTCTTTCGCTTCAACTTAACACAAATATATGTTCTTTTGGTATAAAAAAAGGTGGTCCATGAATCTCTGGATTCGTCAGGACTTCTGTGGCAGTGAAGTGATCCGGCAATCACACCCGCGATTCCGGAAAAGGGAGACAGGGAAAGTATACACCTGTACCCTGACCGACAAATATAGAAAAGTTCCCGGAAAATGAACCTGCGGACATTTTTTCCGCATAATGCTGTAAACTTCCTAAATTTACACCGCCCCATCCTGGTTAAAACATACCTAATGATCTACGACTACATTGTTATCGGGTCCGGTTTTGGCGGCAGCGTTGCCAGCCTCCGCCTTGCTGAGAAAGGATATTCCGTTCTCACGATTGAACAGGGTAAACGATATAACCCGAAAGATTTTCCGAAGACCAACTGGAACCTGCCGAAATACCTGTGGGTACCGGCACTGAGGTTTTTCGGATTCCAGAAACTCTCGTTCTATACCACCGCCAGCATCATGAGCGGCACCGGTGTTGGCGGAGGAAGCCTGGTGTATGCCAACACACTGTACGTGCCACCCGATGCCTTTTTTGACAACCCTTCGTGGCACCGGTTCGGCGACTGGAAAAAGATCCTGGGGCCCTTTTACGATAAGGCTTCCTTCATGCTGGGGCGTAAGAAATACACGAAGAAGAATCTTGAAGACCGCTTGCTGGAAGAGGTTTCAAAAGAAATGGGGGCACATGAATCCTTCGAAAGCGTTTTTGTCGGTGTCAACAT
This sequence comes from uncultured Bacteroidales bacterium, assembly GCA_903959905.1. Lineage (GTDB taxonomy): Bacteria > Bacteroidota > Bacteroidia > Bacteroidales > FEN-979 > CAIVAT01. The sequence continues at coordinate 54,745 of CAJBYO010000005.1, read as the reverse complement.
CGACGGTGTTGAAAACGAGACAGATCCCTATTTCAACGGGCTGGGCCCCATGCGGAAAGGATGTATAGAATGCGCAGGTTGTATGGTTGGATGCAGGGAAAATGCAAAAAATACGCTTGACAGGAACTATTTATGGTTTGCTGAAAAGCTGGGCGCAGTGATCCTGCCGGAAACAAAAGCCGGAAAAATCACCTTCCACAACAATCTCTATCATGTGGAAACCAGAAGGTTAACGTCATTTTTCTCCATGAGCCGGCAGGTTTATAAAGCAAAGGGGATCGTCGTTGCAGCCGGGGCCCTGGGCACGCTCGACCTGTTGCTCAAACAGAAGTATAAATACAAAACCCTGCCCCTGCTGTCTGAAAAACTAGGCTGCGATTTACGAACGAATGCAGAAACGCTTTGTGCCGTGTCGGGGGCAAAAGAAAAAATGAATAACGGGCTTGCCATCACCTCTGTATTCAGCCCCGACGCATATACGCATGTGGAGGTGGTCAAATACCCCGATGATTCAAATGCCATGAAGTGGTTTTTCGGACTTTCTGTGGCTGGCGCCGGTTCCACAGCCAGAAGGTCGTGGATGCTGCTGAAGAAAACCGTTACCCATCCCTGGCAATTTCTAAAAACCGTTTTCAATTTTAGATGGTCTACAGGATCGGTTATTTTCCTGGTGATGCAAACCACCGACAATGCCATGAAGATGGTGTGGAAAAAAACGCTTTTTGGCGGAAAAATGAAGATTGACAACAGCGGGAACAAGAGGGTGCCCGCCTTCATTCCCATCGGCCAGGAGGTGATGGAACGGTATGCCCGGAAAGTGACCGGCGTGGCTCAGAACATCCTGCTGGAAGTGTTTTTCAACAGGCCCACCACGGCCCATATCCTCGGAGGGTGCCCCATGGCAGAAACACCGGATGGCGGGGTTGTTGACAGCAATCTGAAAGTTCACGGATATCCGGATTTCTACATTACCGGCGGATCCGTCATACAGGGCAACATCGGGGTCAACCCGAGCCTTACCATCACCGCCATGGCAGAATACAGCATGAGCGGGATCCCATCCAGGGCGGGCACTCCGGTAAATGAAATTTCCACACAACTAATGCAGCTTGAAGAGGAATGGAAAAAGAAGTAATTGGCGCCATCATGGCATCGCAACGCAGGTTTTTTTCCACAGGGAAAACGTTTGACACAGCCTTCAGGGTTGACATGCTGAAGCGGTTGCGTTCGCTGATCATCCAGCATGAACAGGAGATTGCAGAAGCGCTTTGGAAGGACTTTCACAAGCCCGAATTTGAAGTGATCGGCACCGAAACAAGGTTTGTGATCAAAGAGCTGAACCATGTGATCAGCAACCTCCGGCGCTGGGCAAAACCAAAGGGTGTCAGGACGCCGATCGTTCATTTTCTTTCACACAGTTATGTGCTGCCACAGCCTTACGGACAAGTACTGATCCTTTCTCCCTGGAATTTCCCCTTTCAGCTTGCCTTCATGCCGCTGGTGGGTGCGCTTGCAGCAGGAAACTGCGTGATCATGAAAGTGTCTGCCCAGGTGCCCAATGTAGCTGCCGTGATGGCTAAAATCCTCAGCAGGTTCCCGAATGAACTGGTGGCGATGATTGATGGTGACCACGATGTCAGCGAATACCTTCTCGACCAGAAATTTGACTACATCTTTTTCACCGGCAGTCCGGGTGTCGGAAAACATGTGATGCAGAAAGCATCGGTGCATTTAACGCCGTTCTCACTTGAGCTGGGCGGCAAAAATCCGTGTGTTGTGGCAGCGGATGCCAGGCTTGACTTTGCTGCAAGGCGAATCGCCTGGGGTAAACTCATCAATTGCGGGCAGACATGTGTGAGCCCCGACTATGTGCTGATTGACAAACGGGTGAAAGAGAGGTTTCTTGAGCTTATTTCAGCGGAAATAAGCAAATTCTACCAGGGCGACCCGCAGAACAGCCCCGATTTTGCAAGGGTTATCAGCGTGGCAAGCGCACACAGGCTTGCCGGACTGATGAAATGCGGAGAGATTGTTACAGGGGGCAAAACAGATCCAGGAACGCGCTATGTAGAGCCTACGGTGATCAAAAATGTGAAGCCTGGCGATCCGGTCATGCAGGATGAAATCTTCGGGCCTGTATTGCCGGTCATTGACTTTGAAAATTTTGACGAGGTATATGCCATCATAGAACAGCATCCCAAACCGCTGGCAACCTATATCTTTTCACAGGACAAGAAACTTATCAGGGATTTCCTGCGAAAAACCCAGTCGGGCAATGCCAGCGTGAATGAAACGGTCATGCAGATCGCCTCTCCCTACCTGCCGTACGGCGGCATAGGACCCAGCGGAATCGGCAGGTACCATGGGAAAAAGTCGTTTGAGACCTTTTCAAACATGCGGTCGGTACTGGATAAATCGAACCTGTTCGACATCTGGCTCAGGTACCCGCCTTACTCAAAGTTAAAGACCCGGATCGTCAGTTTCCTTATGAGTTAGTCTCAGGAAATCTCCCAGCCATCTGCCTTTCCACCATCCATCCCGGGTATTCGGGCACCAGTGCACTCACCTGGTCAATCTTATTCATGTCCTCAACCGTCAATTGCAGGCTGGTTGCCTCAATATTGTCGAGCAACTGGTCATTCCGCTTTGCGCCGATAATGATGCTGGTAACTGCCGGTTTTTGCAGGAGCCATGTGAGCGCCACCCGTGCCACCGATACTCCGTGTTGAGCAGCAATTTCTGACATCACATCAATAATTTCCCAGGCTTTTTCTTTGTTTACAGGAGGGAAGTCAAAGTCATCCCTGCGGCTGTCGCCTGCCTTCAATTTCCCGCGGGTGAATTTTCCTGACAGGAACCCCCCGGCCAGTGGGCTCCAGGGCATCAAACCCAGCCCTTCGCTCAGTGCGAGGGGGACGAGTTCCCGTTCCACATCCCTGCCAGCCACAGAATAATAGTTCTGAAGGGCCACAAACTTTGACCAGCCCATTTTATCGGCAATGGCATTGGCTTTCATCACCATCCAGGCCGGGTGGTTGCTGATACCGAGATATCTCACCTTGCCTGCCCTCACCACCTCCTCCAGTCCGCGCATGGTCTCGTCCAGCGGCGTAATGGGGTCAAAACCATGGATATAAAGCAGGTCAATATGTGAAAGTCCAAGCCGGGTAAGGCTGTCATCCACCGAATCAATGATGTGCAACCGCGACAGTCCGACCTGGTTCGGGCCCGGTCCCATCCTTCCCCTCACCTTTGTGGCGAGGAAAACCTGCTGCCGGTTGACTCCAAGCGTCTGCAGCGCCTTTCCTGTCATGGTCTCCGACAGGCCTTCGGAATAAACATTGGCGGTATCAATAAAATTAATTCCATGGTCAACTGCTGTTTTAATCAACTGGTTCACCTCATCCTGGGGCATTTCACCGATTGATTTCCAGAATCCCTTGCCACCGAAGGTCATGGCACCCAGGCACAATTCTGAAACAAGTACGCCGGTATTTCCTAATATGTTGTATTTCATATGTCTGTTTTTTGCAAAATTAACATTTCTGTGCGGGAGGCACACGTTTGAACACCAAACCCTCCTTTTATCAGGATTTAATAACGGCACTCTTTGCGGGATATTTTAACCGGCAGTTTACACAGATTGATTCATCAGATCATGGATGTTTGGATGCAGTTTCAATTTTTGTTAACAAAAGTTAAAGTTTTCAGCCATCGGTTATTTATTGCCTACTTTTGTTCATAACTGGTCTAACTATAACCAAACACGACATTTCCTACAATATCAGGATTTTGAAGACGCCTTCAGATCAAGATACTTTTAGCTGAGCATTGATATCTCTTGAAACAGGGTCGAGCCTGCACCCAACCAGCTGAGTTCATTTCTTTTGTCAATAATAATAACGAATTATAGATAATCTGGTGTCATTAATTTGATTCATTGATAAGTTCAAAATCAATCCCCATGAAAAAAACCTACTTTTTAGCATTCCTCTTTTTAATCACCCTTTTCCCATTCCGGGGAATGAGCGCAATTCTTCATGTACCTGCTGATTACAGCTACATCCAGGATGCCATTTATGCGGCAGTGAACGGCGATATGGTGCTGGTGGAACCAGGCACCTATTTTGAGAACCTTAGCATGAACGGGAAGAATATCATCCTGTGCTCCAAATTCTTTACAACCGGTGATACATCATTTATTTCCAGTACGATCATTGACGGCAGTAATTACGGCAGGGTCATTACCATTGATCAGAGTGAGGGTCCTGGCTGCCAGGTGATCGGATTTACCATTCAACATGGAAATACGGACATGGAAACATTTATGTGGTATGGCGGCGGGATCCTGATGCTGGATTCATCCCCACGGATCCTTAACTGTGTCATTCAGGATAACCATGCACCCGATAACGGAGGCGGACTCGCCATCTATGGGGGATCTTCCGGAGCTGTTGTAAAAAACTGTACCATCCGGAACAATACCGCATCCAGCTTTGGCGGCGGGATTTTCATGGGTGACTGCGGTACGGATGCGGAGATTGTTGACTGTATCATTACCGGCAACACGATCACATGCACCTGCGATTTCAATGGCGGCGGTGGCGGAGTGAACCTTTACCACACCGGGAAACTCGTGAACTGCCTGATCGCCAATAACAGCGCACCTAACGCACCTGTTGGCGGAGGCGGTGTATACTGTGACTGGGGCAATCTCATCAGCGGTTACCAAACCATTTTCATCACCGGATGCACGATCGTCAACAACACTGCTCTTGCCGTTGGGGGTGTTGGTTATGTGATTGAAGGCGGTGACTTCCGGAATTGCATCATCTGGGGCAATACCGACGGTAATGGCAATATCTCCAATTATGACGGCAATGCATTTTATAACTGCTGTTCTGACCCACTTCCTGCAGGCAGCGGAAATATTTCATCAGGCCCGATGTTCGTCGACCCGGTTTCCGGCAACTTCCGGCTCCAAACCGGAAGTCCCTGTATCAACGCAGGAGACTATATCTATAACACCGAGCCTACTGATCTGGACGGAAATATGCGGGTATTTGACTACTCCATTGACATGGGGGCCTATGAGTTTGGTGCGGGCACCGGGATCAGTGTGCAGGTTGGTTCAGGTTCTGATTACATGGATAACCTGCCGATCAAATCATGTTATAATTTCAGTTACAGCCAGCAGCTTTACCTTGGCACTGAAATAACTACGGGCGGCGGATCGCAGGGACTTATTTCCAAACTCAGGTTCCTCTATGTCGGTGGCGGTTCCGCACTTCCCAACTGGAAGAACTGGACCGTTTATCTTGGCAACACCTCCAAAACAGAGTTTGCCGGAAATGATGACTGGGTTCCCGTTGCCGGGATGAAGCAGGTCTTTTCAGGACAAATCCCTGATGCTGTTGACGGGCAATGGCTGGAAATCAATTTCTCCCCCCCGTTTTATTATTCCGGCAACAACCTGGTAGTGGCCGTGGATGAAAATTCCAGCGGATGGGACTGTTCTGCCCAGTGGGGCACATTCCATTGTGATACAGCGCGCGGACTGGTATACTTTGACGACAACTTCAACCCCGATCCGGTCGCCCCCCCGCCTGCCAGTGAAGGCCCAAAATGGGACATTGACCAGGTTCAGCTCCAGATTGACACCATAGTCGGTGCCATTGATGGTTTTGTAACCGAACAACCAGGTTGTACCATTCCCATTGAAGGTGCAACAATCATAGCCGGCCTTTATTCTACCACTTCTGATGCTGCCGGGCATTACCAGCTGAATTTACCCGCCGGGAACTACAGCAATATAACAGCTATGTACCATGAATCAAGTCAGACATTGCCGTCCCTTCAGATCACATCCGGCGATACCCTATACCGGGATTTTTGCCTTCAGCCATATCTTGCCCCGCCGGTCAACCTGCAGGCAACTGTAACCGGATCCAATCTTAATAATGTGCACCTGACCTGGATGGCACCGGGTTCGGTGGCCGATCAATGGATTTTCTGGGGTCCGGGAAACATGTACGGCGGTCTCGGATACAACGGACCCTTTACATTTACTGTTGCTTCCCGATGGCCTGTTCAGGATATTGCCCCATACAATGGAACATACCTGAAAAAGATCAGTTTCGTCCCAACTGAAGCCACAGCCTCCTACACCCTGAAAGTATGGAAAGGCAGCAATGCCTCAACACTACTCCTTTCGCAGGCTGTCATAGATCCTATCATTTCAGGCTGGAACGAAGTGACCCTGGCAACTCCCATCCTCATTGACGGAACCCAGGAGTTGTGGTTTGGTTACGAAATAGTTCAAACCACCGGGTATCCGGCAGGCCTGGGGCCTGGCCCTGCCGTGACAGGAAAAGGCGACATGATCAACAGCGGTTATGGCTGGTTCTCCATGAAAGAGGCCTGGGGTTATGAGTTTAACTGGACCCTGAAGGGATTCGTTTCTGAGAGCCCCATGCTGGCTCCGCTTCAGATTATCCCCATTGCTGAAAGCTCAACTCCGCAGCCCTTGCCGATGAACCCCCTGGCGGTGCCCCGGATCATGAAGTTTGATCAGTCGCTTTTACCAACACCCGACATAAACCGGCCTGCAACTGCTACAATGGGTCGGATACCTGTTACCCCCGCTCCATCATCCCCTTTAACAACCCTGACCGGTTACAATGTTTACCGCGACAACAACATCCTCGCATCCAACATCACCGGTCTTTCCTTTGATGACCTTACCCTCGCTAAAGGCGGCTACGATTATGAAGTTTCAGCGCAATATGATAATGGCGAATCAGTCAGGACAGGGCCTGTACATGTTGATATTTATACATGCTTTCCGCCAACCGGCCTTGCGGTTCCAAATTCATCACTGGCTACCACTTCGGCTGAAATTTTATGGACTCCGTCAACTATGTCGTCAGCACTGGAATGGGAACTTGAATGGGGACTTTCCGGATTCAGCCATGGAATGGGAAATACCGCCACCGTCATCACTACACCACAGTATACCATGTCGGGACTGCTCGCCGGGGCTGAGTACGACGTTTACATCAGAACACGATGCAGTTTAACAGATGCAAGTGCCTGGGTGAAGAAAACCTTCCGTACCCATTACTTTAACTGCCCGGCGGGCTCTGTTCCTGAAGCAGAAACCTGCGGCACCAATGCCAATGGTTGCGATGCAGTTCCCCCTCCTTCTGAATCCATTGCATCAGGTGAAACTAAATGTGGCACTGTCTGGCTGACAAGAACACACCGTGATGAAGACTTTTACTCCTTCTCCCTGACAGCACCCGCTGATGTTACCTTATCATTCAAAGCTGAGTTCACAAGCGTTATGGGTATTCGCGCTGTGCCCTGTTCAACAAACTATTTCTACGCCACAGCATTCACCGCCCCCGGCTATGATAATGTTACCGGCGCGCGGCTGGGATCGGCCGGTTCATATTTTGTATATGCTGCACCATCCTATTCCGAACAGGTGGTATGCGACTCTTTGAGCCGGTACTGGCTCAAGCTCGAATATAATTACTGTCTCAGTCCCACCGGACTGGACGCGATCAATCTCACCACTTCTTCGGCCGACCTTACCTGGACCTCCACTGCATCCATGTGGAATATTGAATGGGGGCCGTTCGGATTTACGAAGGGAACAGGAACAATGATCACCGGGACAGGTTCAAACCCCTATCACCTGGCCGGGCTTACGATGGGTAATGCCTACAGCTACTATGTACAAAGCGATTGCGGAAGTGGCACCACAAGCAGCTGGTCGGGGCCGTATACCTTTTATGTCCCCTGTCCTTCCGTTTCGTTGCCCTATGCCGAGGACTTTATTTCACAGTATATCGGAACCACGCCTCAGTGCTGGCAGGTACATAATTACGGTGCCCCCTCAAACTGGATCGTTGATTTGAACAACTATGCCGGGGGCGAATTTCCCCAACTCATGTTTGTCCCTGATAACCCCTATTTTTACAATGGCAGATCTTTTTTGACTTCTCCGGTAATTAATACGACAGGACAGGCTTCACTGGACCTTACGTTTAAGCAATATATCAATGTTTACAGCGCCACATCATCCTGTGAAATATGGACTACAAGTGATGGAGGAATCAGTTGGTCTTCTGTTTGGTCATATTCCCAGCCTGGTATAACAGGTCCTGAAACGATTAGCCTCTCTATTTCAACAGCTGATGTCGGCTCGGCTACATTCCAGTTCGCCTTTGCCGTAAATGGCTATTCCTGGGATATCGGCACCTGGCAAATTGATGACATTGTACTTACCGGAGTGCCGCAGTCCGGCACCCTCCAGGGCGTTGTTACTGATTGTATCACCGCTGGTTTCCTTGAAGGAGTTACAGTTACTTTGGGGGCAAATACAACCACCACCAATGCATCCGGGGCATACCAGTTTCTGAACATGCCTGTCGGAACCTATAATGTGGAATTCAGTTTAACCGGTTATGTCACCAAAAGTGTTCCCGGGGTTCAGGTAGTCAATGCCACCGTAACAACACTGGATACCTGCATCATTCCTTCAGGGCCGCCGGTTAATCTGACGCTCCAGAATACCACCATTCAGGCGGGGCAAACCACCTGTTTTGATGCAACACAGATCATCACAGTTGCCGGTGGCGGAACAACCTTCCTGGTTCAGCCAACAGGGAACGTTACGATGATTGCCGGGCTGAAAATTGACTATCTGCCCGGAACACGGGTGATGCCTGGAGGATATATGGATGGCAAAATCGCACCCGGCGGACCCTATTGCGGCGGACCGCCAGCCGTTATGGTCACTGCAGGCACAGGAGATGAGGAAAAACCCATGGTTGCAGATCAGACAGCGCTAAAGATCTATCCTAATCCGACAAACGACAGGTTCACCATGGTGCTGCCCGGCGACATTCAGCAGGAAATGATCAGGGTGGAAATATTCGGAATGCGGGGTGATAAAGTTCTTTCAGCGCAAATTACAGGAGAATTCAGACATGAATTTTCATTATCTGACAATCCTGCCGGGATCTATCTGATCAAGGTTGTGGCTGGTAATAAGGTTTTAACTGCCAAACTGGTTAAAACGAGGTAACGCGAAAACAAGATTACTTTCTTTTCGCCAAAAATCTTAGATAACCGCAGAGACGCAGAGACGCAGAGGATTGATATACAATACTTTTCCCTGCGCCTCTGGGTGAATTTGCGCATAAAACCGCGCAAATCTGCGAGAAATCCTTGTTAATTGAGATGAAAACCCGGTGTTAGAAAAATCAATAAATTTGCAACCTCAATTCCGTCAACCTCATTTGCATACTTAACCGGGATAATGATGAAACTTCGTACGATCTCTAAAAGTGAACATGAAACAAAGCATATTGCACAAACCATTGCTTCCTGTTTCAACCTGGGGGATTTGATCCTGCTCGACGGAGATCTTGGCACGGGCAAAACATACTTTGTCAAAGGATTCGCCGAAGGCATCGGCTCTGCCGACCCGGTGACAAGCCCTACTTTCAGCCTTGCCAACTTTTATTCTGCACGCAACGGGATGGAATTGCTACACATTGATCTTTACCGGGTGGAAAGCGTTGATGAATTCAACGACCTGGGATTAACCGATTTTTTTCCGCAGACAATCACTGTTATTGAATGGGGAATGAAATTCGCGGGCATTTTTGACGACTATTTTTCGGTATCGCTGGCCTATTGCAGTGATAAAAAAGACGCACGCGAAATCACCCTGTCGTGTACCGGTGAAAAACACATTGCAACCATGAATTCCATCGCTCAAAAGCTCCCAAACCTCATTTCATGCTAACACTAGGTATTTCAACTTCTTCCGGTCAGTTTGCTTTGGTTTTCGGGGAGAACAACAAGCTGCTTTTCAACTCGGACGAATTGCAGTTTTCAGCGAACAAAGATATCACCGAACTGATGTTAAAAGGACTGGAGGTGACAGCAAAATCGGTTCGCGACATTTCAAATATCATTGTTGATATCGGCCCGGGTGGAACAAGCAGGGTGAGAACCGGTATTGCCTTCGCCAACAGCCTCGCCTACAGTCTGGGCATTTCGGTTTGTCCCGTTTCATCCATGGAACTTGCCGGGCTTGATGCATGGGCGGAATTTTCACTTCCCGTGATCGCCACGGTCAAATCCATCGGGGGTAACGCCTATATCGGTTTTTTCAACAACGGCAAACTGGTTGGGATTGAATACGGAAACCTGAAAAATATTGTTACAAAGTTTACTGAGGGAACAGATGAAATTGTGGTGGTTGGATACCACCGCGACCAGATCAGGGAGATGTTCCCGGAACTGAAAATCACCGACAGCGGGAAGTTGTTCGGCAATGCACGGATCCTGGCAGAAAAAAGTGACCTGTTCCTTGACAGGGCGGTTTCTTTTCCGCAGTATGCCACACCCATTACTGAAAAAACCCTTTAGCGACCATGACTGAAGCCGATTTTAACCACAGTCTGAAAAAAAGCCCCGACAGCATCGCTGAATGTTTATTGGCCGGGGGCGTTGTACTTCTTCCCACCGACACTGTGTATGGACTGGCTGCCAATCCTGCCCATGAAACTGCTGTGAAAAGAATCTTTGAGCTTAAATCGCGGCCCGACAGGGTTAATTTGCCGATTATGGTTGCCTCCGTGAACGATTTAAAGGTGTTCGGTGTTGATTTACACCCCGCAGCCATGAGGCTCTTCAACTCCTCGCTGGTGCCGGGAGACCTGACCATTGTATTAGGGTTCAAGCCTGAGCCGCTGCTTCCCTGGTTGAAAGGAAGAAGCGAATGCGCCATCAGGATCCCGGACGACGAACCGTTACTTGAAATACTCCGGAAGACCGGCCCGCTGCTGGTGACAAGTGCCAACCGGCACGGAACACCGGTAACACCGAATAATGTGGCAGATATACTTGCCGAATTAAACGGAACCCCTGATATGGTTGTGGATGGCGGTATCGTTGAAAACATCCCGTCCACGATTGTCAATTGTCATGCTGATCCTCCCGTGATCGAACGAACCGGCAGGATCTCCTATGAAACACTTTTTAACCTGCTACATGAATAACGATATCGTTTTAGGCATTGAAACATCCTGTGATGACACAGCCGTGGCGCTGGTCAACTCGGCCGGACAGGTACTGTCGTCGGTTGTTGCCTCGCAGCTGGATATTCACAGCGCTTTCGGTGGAATTTACCCCGAATTTGCGGCCCGTGCCCATATCTCATCCATCATTCCCACTGTTCACGAGGCCATGCACCGTGCCGATGTAAAGCCGGAACAGCTCCTGGCGATCGGGGTTACCCGCGGGCCGGGGCTGATCAGCTCCTTGCTGGTTGGGCTGAACACTGCCGCAGGATTGGGCCTTGGCTGGAACAAACCGGTGATCGGAATCAACCATCTTCGCGGACATTTGCGAAGCGCCGACCTGGATCAGCAACGGGTAAAATATCCGGCCATCATCCTGCTGGTATCGGGCGGCCATACTTTCCTGGCATACATGGAAAGCACCACCAACATCACGCTCCTCGGATCTACCCGGGATGATTCGGTTGGTGAAACGTATGATAAAGTGGGCCGCATGCTTGGCCTGGGATATCCCGGCGGGCCGGCGGTTGACAAACTTGCCGCAACCGGCCATCCAACCATCGCTTTTCCCCGCCCGTTGCTGAGAACAGGCTTTGAGTTTTCATTCTCCGGGCTGAAATCCTCGGTATCCAGGTATCTTGACAATTGTGAAAACCCCGTATATGAGGATGTCGCCGCCTCGTTCGTTCAGTCGGTCATGGAAATCCTGGTCAAAAAGTCGCAGCTGGCGATCAAAACCTATCCTGCGAAGTCGTTTGCCATTGTGGGCGGGGTTGCAGCCAGTCCGCAGCTGAGATCGGCCGCGGCAAAACTGAGCCATGACCTGAAGATAGAATTGTGCCTTCCGCCGGTGAAATGGTCAACCGACAATGCAGCGATGATCGCGCTTGCCACCTTTGATTACCTTAATTTATCCATGCTCAAAGAGCCCTTGCCGGAGTTGCACCTCACCATTTCCGATTTTTAATTTGGATTGTTGGGACCACTGATGGTATTTAAACCACAAAGGCGACAAAGTACACACTAAGTCGCACAAAGTTTTTCTGATTTGGAACCCTCCTTCGTGCGCCTTCGTGCCATCCTTTGTCGCCTTCGTGGTTTATTTTAATAATCATTGATATATACTAGGAAAACAACAAGTCAATACATCATTACTCATTTTTAATCCTTTAACGATCTCCAGAATTCATGAAAATAGTCACCACCGCCGTCATGCTGGCCATCACCCTGCTGGCCGTCCCGATATTCACTTTCTTTTTTGGCACCGCCCTCGGTCTTGCAGAATGGAAAGCGCTTAACACCCTGATCATCATTGCAGCCGTTGTTACAGCATACTCCTTTATCGTAGGGGAACTGACCAACAACAACAGCCAGGTCGACAAATTATGGAGCCTCCTCCCCATTGTCTATTCCTGGGTTGTTACCTGTTACGGCGACTACGCGCCACGGCTCGTCATCATGAGCATGCTGGTAACCCTCTGGGGCGTGCGCCTCACCGTGAATTTCGCGCTGAAAGGGGCCTACCAGTGGCGGTTCTGGACCGGTGAAGAGGATTACCGCTGGCTGGTATTGCGACAGAAACCGGAATTCAATCCACGGTGGAAATGGACCCTTTTCAACCTGTTTTTTATTTCCGCATACCAGAATGCGTTGATCTTGCTGTTTACTTTGCCCGCTGTCGTTGCCCTTCAGTACAACGCTGTGCCGTTGGGTGTTTTTGATTATACTGCTGCCGCCCTGATGTTCTTTTTCATCGTCTTTGAAACGCTGGCCGACATCCAGCAATGGAATTTTCAAAGCGCCAAGCATGTATTGATCAATGCCGGGAAAGAACTTACCGGTGATTATAAAAAGGGATTCCTGGATAAAGGCTTGTGGGCTTACAGCCGCCATCCGAACTACTTCGCGGAGCAGTCCATCTGGGTCTGCTTCTACCTTTTCAGCGTTGCTGCCAGCGGACAATGGTTCAACTGGAGCATTGCCGGGTGCCTGCTGCTGGTTGTGCTTTTCCAGGGAAGTTCAAATTTCAGCGAGGAGATCAGTGCAGGGAAGTACCCGGAATATGCGGGTTATCAGAAGAGGGTGAGCCGGTTTATCCCATTCACAAGCATGCAGGAATAATTTCCGACACACAATGTAACAGCAAATACCTGGTCAGGCAGATCAAATGCTAGAAGATCGCGGCATGCTTTACCACACTTGTATCAACTTCCTTGCTGGTCACACAGTCCCACACCGGGCACACGTGTTTGCACAGGAGGCAGCCAACACACCGTGTTTCATCAACGGAGGCCTTTCTTTCCAGGGAATCAAACACAATGGCCTGGTTGGCGCCGTCGTGGCAGGAGATATAGCACTGACCGCAACCGATGCACTTGGTGTCGTCAATCACGGAGACAACCTGGTAACGGGTGTTAAATTCGGAGGGATCAACCAATTTCTGCGAGGCTTTGCCAATGATCTCACTCAGTGAAATGATGTTCCTGTCGGTCATGTAATCGGTCAGCCCTTCTATCATATCCTCCACAATCCTGTAACCATACCGCATGATACCGGTGGTGACCTGCAGGTTGGTGGCGCCAAGCAACAGGAAATGCAGCGCATCAACCCAGGTCTCTATGCCGCCAATGCCACTGATCGGCAGCCCCAGCTCCTTTGCATTATACAGGTCAGAGATGAACCGCATGGCAACGGGCTTAACCATGGGGCCTGAAAAACCGGTTGCGGCTGAATGTCCGTGAATATTGGGAAGTGGAATAAATGTGTCAATGTTGATGTCGCTGATCGCCCGGATGGTGTTGATGGCCGAGATGGCATCTGCCCCGCCGGCCTTTGCCGCCATCGCCACCTTAACCATGTCGGTTATATTCGGCGTCATCTTGGCAATAACAGGCAGTTTGCTGGCTTTTTTCACCACTTCGGTGTAGGCTTCCACCGCATGGAAGTCCTGGCCAACGCGGTACCCCGAGAATTTATAGGCCATCTGGGGACAGGAGAAATTGAGTTCCAGCAGGTCGGCGCCGGCATCTTCCGACATTTTTGCCAGCAACGCCCAATCGGGGTCGGTATAGCCCATGATGCTTGATATCAACACCTTGTCAGGATGTTTTTTCTTAAGCCAGGCGATATCGGCGATGTTATCAGCGACCGAGCGGTCGGAGATCTGCTCAGCATTCTGCAGTCCGGCGAAGCGTTTATCCCCTAAATTATAGGCATTCAGCCGCGGCGACGGCATGACGACCTTGAAACTCGTCTCAACGCCCAGCGTTTTAAATACGATGCCGCCCCAGCCTGCATCATAGGCCCTGGCGCACATTTCAGCGCTGTTGCTCACCGGTGAGGAGGAGAGGCAGAAAGGGTTCTCAAATCTTACCCCGCAAAAATCAATGCTCAGATCGGCTTTTGTTTTCATATCGCTTTCCTCCCGGTTAAATAGTGATCAATGGCCACAGCGGCTTTTTTTCCTTCACCAACGGCCTGCACAACAGTAGCCCCGCCATTCACCACATCACCGCCGGCAAACAGTCCGGGGATACTGGTTTCAAAGGTTTCGCCCACCCGGATAACGCCTTTGCCTGATGTTTTCATACCCTTGGATAATTGCGATACCTCTTTCCCCGGTGATGTGCCAATGGCCTGGATAACCACATCAGCCTTCAGGCTGAACTCCGTACCCGGAACCTGCGTGGCATTGGAGGGAACAAACTTCCCGGGTTCCAGCCATTCAATTTCACAGCCGGTCAATCCTGTAATCCTGTTCCCGTCTGAAATAACAGCAGAAACCTGTGAAGCAGGCCTGAAGAGGATTCCCATCGTACGGGCCAGTTCAATCTCTTCCTGGTCGGCAGGCAGTTCCTCCAGGCTTTCAAGGAATACAAGGTACACCTTCGCTGCCCCGCAGGCTTTGGCCGAAACGGCTGAATCAATGGCCACGCTTCCGCCACCGATCACCACCACGCTTTTATCCTGCAGCTGCAGGCTTTCCCTGTTGACTTTGACCATCCTGAGGAAAGAGTTGTAATCATAGGTATTGGTAAATCCTTCAAACATTTTGAGGGTAAAGGGAGAAGAGAGGCCGCAGCCAATGAAAATTGCCTCAAACCCTTCTGCCAATAAGACCGAAATGGAATCTCCCGCATCAATGGCGGAATTGAACTTTATTTCAACCCCGAGGTTCTGCAGGTTCTGAAAATCCTGGTCAATGGCGCTGCCCGGGAGCCTAAAATCTGGGATGTTCCATCGCCCGACGCCACCTGATTTCGCTTCACGTTCAAATATGGTTACATCGTAGTCCATTTTTGCCAGTTCCGCGGCGCACGACATCCCTGCCGGTCCGCAGCCGATCACGGCTATTTTCGCTTTTGTTTTAAGGCTTTTTTCCTGTGGTTCCAGTTTGAACCTGTTCCCGTATTCAGCAGCAAAGCACTGCAGACCCCTGATGTCAATGGGGTCTTCCAGTGCTTTTATGCTGCAGGCCTTCTCGCATAGCTTTTCAACGGGACAAATGAAAGAGCAGACAGTTCCCAGGATGTTGTTGTTCCTGATGGTCCTGGCTGCTCCTTTGTAGTTAAGGAATTTTATCTGCCGGATGAATTTTGCCGGATCGGTACCTGCGGGACAAGCCTGGCTGCAGGGGGCATCATGACAAAGCAGGCAGCGATTTGATTCCTTTATCGATGCCTGCAGTGACATCGGATCACGCATTGCTTGAAATTGCCTGATCTTACGAGTATCAACGAGTTTCATTGTCAGCGTATTTTCATATAAATGTACAACTTATTTACAGTAAAATACGCTGAATTCAATGCCTGTGGGTCAATTGGCCGGTTTATTGCCCGGCTTTCCGCTGTAAGTAATCATTGAATGACTTTTCTCCCTCTTCCTGCCAGTACTGCTCATAGTGGCTCCATTTTGATCCGTTTGCCCCGTCTTTGCAGTTCTGGTTGCCATGCATGTGATGCCTTTGTTTCCAGGGACCGAAATTGTGGCGGCCCTTGCTGTGCGCGCCATGATGGAAGCTTCCGAACAGGAGCCTGCCAAGGATGGCCAGTCCAACTGCCTGCCAGTAACTGATCACTCCGAGGTGGAAGATGACAGGCATCAGCCAGTTCCAGAGCCACATCACCACTGCCCCGAAAAGGAAGGCAAAGGCTGTAAATCCGATTATTCCGAGGATGATCCAGCCAGCACGGCGTTTTCCGCTGCCGCAATGCCTGTGATTATATTTATTTTCAATTGTTTCCATGATTATTGTTTTTGAATGTTTAATAATATCTTATGTAATTTTGATAAGGTCCGGTGCTTGCGCGACAGCAGTGTACCCATCGGTACATCCCACTCCTCCGAAAGTTCTTCATAGGTTTGATGATCAAATTCGGTGGCCATGATCAGCGCCTGTTCATCGGGCCTCAGTTCCGATATAGCCTGCCGGAGCATTTCCGGTGCTATATTTTCATATTTGTTTTCTTCTAAGGTTTCATCAGTCAGTGTATTATGTAAATAATTCTCGTTGTTTTTGTCCGTGAAGCGCTCAATCGATACATTCCGCTGTTTTTTCTTCTGGTAATCGATGATCCTGTTCTTCACCGACCGGTAGATGTAGCCGGTGAGGTTGCTGATCTGGACATCCAGGTCAAGTTTATCGATCAGTCCCAGTGCAACGTCCTGTATGATGTCTTCCGGGGAGGCTTCAAAATAGCGGTCGTCAAGGTTCTTCCTGATATAGCCCACCAGTTTCTGGTACTCATTGCGGAAGAATTTGTCAAGCGACTTTTTTTGAATTTCCTTTTCCATGATGTTATAGACGGGGTGGGATGGTTTTATTGCAGTGGAAGGTAAAAAATTTTATTGAGGATAAGTAAATAGCAGAAAATTTAACCGCAGAGACGCAGAATATATAACCGCAGAGGCGCAGAGGGACAGAGTTAACATAAGAAAGGTATAACCTTTTCTTTTTTGTTTGGTAAACCCTGAAACATGGACTTAATTACACACCTCAATTAACTCCTTTTCTCAGCGTCTCTGCGTCTCTGCGGTAAAAAAATCGCTTCCGGATTTCTCATGCAATCCTTAATCCTAGTTCGCAAAACCCTTACTTTTGCTCCTCTAATCCTAATATGTCGTAAAAATGCACAGAATAAAACTTACCGCTGACCTTGAATTATCACGGATCGTGCACGGTCACTGGCGACTCGCCAGCTGGAATTTACCTGCTCAGGAACTGCTTAACCTCACCCGGCAGGCCATTGAACTTGGAATCACCACCATTGATCACGCCGATATTTATGGCGATTACAGCTGCGAAAAGCTTTTTGGCGATGCATTAAGGCTGGATCCCGGTATCCGGAACCAGATTGAGATCGTGACCAAATGCGGCATAAAACTGAAATCGGGGAGGTATCCTGAAAGGCAGATCAAGACCTATGACTATAGCTTTGAACATATCATTTCATCGGTAGAGAACTCCCTGGAAAATCTTGGCACCGACCACATTGACCTGCTCCTCCTTCACCGCCCGGCTCCGTTTTTTGACCCGGAGGCCGTTGCAAAAGCATTTTCAGTGTTGAAATCACAGGGGAAAGTCCTGCATTTCGGGGTTTCCAATTTCAACCCGATGCAATCTGACATGCTCAATGCATACCTGGATGATAAACTGGTAACGAACCAGGTGGAGATATCTCCCTACTGCCTTGACCATTTCGACAATGGGAACATGGATTATTTCCTGAAAGAGAGAATAAAACCTATGGCCTGGTCGCCCCTTGCAGGTGGCCGGCTGATAAATCCGCAGGATGAAAAAAGCGGTAAAATTGCCAGCGCATTGTGGGAGGTTGCCAATGCGCTTCAGGTTGATTCAACAGATAAGATTATATACAGCTGGTTGATGAAACATCCGGCAACCATTCTACCGATCGTGGGCTCAGGCCGGATTGACCGGCTCAGGCTGGCTGTTGAGGCTGCCAATATTGAGATGACCCTGGAGCAGTGGTATAAAATATATAATGCATCCACGGGCAGGGATTTACCTTAGACAAAGGTATTTTACCTGTTTACAAGCTGAATTTCAGCATACGGTAAGAGTCGTTGTGATGATTCTTTGATTAATCGTCCACCTCTGCATATACGCATGGTCAACTAAAATTAAACCACGAAGGCGCACAAAGTACGTCACGAAGGCGCACGAAACTTACTCCTTTTCACCAACCCTTTGTGCGACTTTGTGCATCCTTTGACGCCTTTGTGGTTAAAATGATTTCAGTGATCTCAAATTGCATTGGAAGAGTTCATTTTACAATTTGATTTCGTTCCATCAGATTATTTATTTCAACGCATTAGCACTGTTCCAACTCAATAAATTCAGACAAGTCGGAATACAGTATGGATTCAAATTCAGCGAAATTTTCTTTCTGAACTTCAGCAAACAGATAGATTGCCACCGGGAGTTTTGTGTAATCTGTTTTGAGAAAGTGAAGAACCTTTGAGAAATGACCGATGAATTTTTCGTAGTTGAACCTGATCTTGCTTTTATCAAGGTGTTTTGGGATGTCAATGCCGAACATGCCGTAAAACTTATCATTCCGCGTACTCAGAATCTGATCCCAGTCGGGTTTTTTCTGCAGGAAGTAATATTCATAGGGGTTTATGCCGTAGAAGTAATGTTCCACATCGGCCACACAGAAGCCCATGAACCGCATCGGGTTAATTTCAATCGGCACAAACTTACCTGCCGACTCTTCCCTCATTTCCAGGTGAAACGGGAAGTTGCGAAGCTCCCGCAGTTTTGCAATTTCTTCGAGGTACCGGTGAATGGGCCCATGGTATTTTCTTACAATCTCGGCGGAAGTCAGGTACAGGCGGTCGCTCATATCAGATTTTGACCCGAACAGATGGGTGAGAATGTTGAGGATCACCGGTTCTCCCGACGCATTGAAGTAGGCATCAATGGCAATTTCAGTGCCCCCGATGAAACGTTCAATGATAAATTCATCCAGGCTGACCACCACATCTGGAAAGACATTCCGCATCAGGATGACCTCTTTCTTTATTCCCTGCAGTGCTGAATTCCAGTCATTCGCACTGTGTACGGAATGAATTCCGATACTGGCAAAACCCCGCACAGGTTTAATGACAAAGGGCATCTTTACCGTTGAAATATCCAGGCCATCAAGCTCCTCCAATGAGAATTTCAGATACCACACATCGGGATTGAGCTTTGAGAAAATCTCGCGCAACCTGGTTTTATCCTTGAAGAAATTTAACGTTTTTGTTACCTCCAGTTCCGGCCCGTATCGGTTAAGAAGTTCCGTGGAGTTCTCTGAATTGCTGTACAAGAGCGGTTGACTCATCTCTTTAAGCGCTGCAAAGAAAACCCCTGGTTCCAGCATATTCATCTCCCCGGCAAACGCCAGGCTCCGTGAATATTCGGTTGACAGCACAGGAACCCCGAGCCGAACAACGGTTTGCTGAAGGAATTCGGATACGTAAGGTTTTTCAAGGATGATCATGCGTGTGGTTTTTCAACGTAATGGCGACAGGTCAGAAATTTACACTCCAATGAACCTTGATAGTCAGAACAAAAACAGTCCATTTGAAACAGGTTCACAAATGTAGATACAATTCAGAAAGCGAAATCCGGAAAAATAGGTGTAATTTTGAATATGCTTCTGAATTTGAAATCAAGGTCCGGAATCGTTTCTGTCATCCTTTTCATGCTGCTCTGTGAAATCTCATTTTCGCAGACGCCATCAACCGTTCGTTTTATCCCGGGAAAAACCCCTGCCGGATTTGAGTCTGAAATCAACAATTTCCTCCGGCAGGATTCGATATCCTTTCCTCCGGCCGGGGCCGTATTATTCACAGGCAGTTCAACCATCAGAAAATGGGACAGCCTTGCCACTGACTTTAAGGAAATAACCTTGATTCAGCGGGGATTTGGCGGTTCAACCATGAACGGCCTGAACTATTACACCAGGTATATTGTTCTCCCGTACAAGCCGGATACAATTGTTGTCTACGAGGGAGACAATGACCTGCTGAAGGGTACCAATCCTGTCGAAATTGTAGCCCAGTGTGATACATTTATTCAAACGGTGCACAACCAGTTGCCGGGAACCATGATCTGGTTCATGGCGGTTAAACCATCCTTTGCCAGGCTGAAATATTTACCGGAACAGAACGAGATCAACCGGCGCCTTAAAAAACTCACCCGGAAACGTTCAAACACCGGGTTTATTGACATCAGGAAGGTAATGTTCGATCGGGAAGGAAACCTGCGAAAAGACTATTTTGAGGCTGATTCGCTCCATGTGAATCATGCATGCTATAAGGCCTGGGCTGCTTACATGAAAACAAGGATGAGGATTAAAAAATAGACCTGCACATGGCTTTATTTCTTCGCCACAAACATCCCGTCTTTCACCATGGCTTTAACTGTTGCCTTTGCAAAGGTATAAGCCAGTTTGTCGGTGCCGTTGTCAAGTTTACCGCTCAGTTGCATGGACCACTGTTCATCTTTGGATGCCCGGTTGTAGAAATCAACAGTAAGTTTTACCACGGTAACCATCTTTGCACCGCCCGCAATGGGAACACTGGCGCCTGCATAACCGCCATACATGCCTACACCAACACCTACGCTTACGGTTGGGGTGTTTTCAACCTGGCGTTCCGCTCCGTTTACCGAATAGACAAGTAAGGCATCCACCTGCAGCGAGTCGGCAATGACCAGGAAAGCCTCCCGGGTCATTCCCTCCGTTTTCCGGATGTTGGCATAGGCCGGAATGGCAATTATTCCTTTATCGGTGAGGAATTTTACCGAAAAATCCTCAAGCTGCTTCCGGGCGGCAACATCAGATACTTTTGCATAAACCATCACCTTACGGTACGGTTCCGGTTTGTAGTCAGACGATTTCCAGGATGTTTGTGCCTTCATGGACGGGAATATCAGAAAAATAAGGCAAAGGGTGATTAGGAGATGTTTCATGGACGAAAAAATTGATTTCAGTAAAGGTATTTAAAAAATTATCAGACAAATTACTATTTCAAAGATGCCATGTCGATGACGAAACGGTAGCGAACATCACTTTTCAGCATTCTTTCGTAGGCCTCGTTGATATCCTGAATATTGATGGTTTCAATCTCCGACACGATGTTGTGTTCCCCGCAGAAATCCAGTAATTCCTGTGTCTCAGCAATGCCCCCGATGACGGAACCTGCCACTGCTTTTCTGCCCAGGATCATCGGGACTGTGTTTAAAACCGGTTCAATCGTTTAGGGTGTCCTGCGCTATGTGCAAGCTCATGGTAAATAATTTTTACTATGCTAATAAGAGTATGATAAATTGTTAAAAAGCCCGGATAGCGCGTACAAGGAAGCTGCCACCCTTACTCGCGTAAATGGTGGAGCCACTGTTGAAGGACTTGAGATATGCGGTCGTCTCATTGCGCTCGGTGGAAGACCAATAGATGTCAATGACAAAGCTTCCCACCAGGTTTTTTTGTAAGTACAATAAATTTAATTCATATAATGAAGGCAGATACCAGCCATCATATGTTACACCACCTTCCGTTACTGAAAATTCGTTGCACACAGTGGCCGCAAATGCAGCGCCGTCTATTGCACCCTGGTTGGCGATGATGATGGATGTATTTTTTATTCCTGCGCCAATACCATCCGCCCGGGCACGCGTATTTTCCCAGGTACCACCCTCCCACCTGATTCCTGCACTCTGGTCGGCAGTTGCAGCGATTAACCCGTGCTGCCCCTTATCATAAACGTAAAACACGATACCGCCGCCATAGTTTTCGCCGATGTAATGCATATTTCCCACCCAGGATGAGCCACTATAGGTTTCATTACGGTTGTAGGTAATGTTATAGACGGTCAGTCCGGAAGCAGGCGAAACTATCAAATCGCGTTGTGCTGTAGTCATTCGTGGAGGCAAAAACCCTTTACTGGTCGATTTAACATCAAGCATGGCTGAAGGATCGGGGGAACTGTTGTCGCTATTGATGCCAAACTGGGCTGATAATGCGCTGCTGACAAGCAGAAGCATTGTAATACAAAGGGAACGTATTTTCATGGTTCTTTTTTTTGATGGTAAAAATGTTAAAAAGCACGGATAGCACGCACATGGTCTGTGTCGCCCTTACCGTAGTTGCCCTGGGAGCCATTGAAGAAGTACTGGTCCCACGCGTTGGAAGCGCTGAACTCGGTGGAACTCCAATAGTAGCCAGTGGTAAAGCCGCCAACAACAGCTTTTTGCAGGTACAATAAATTCAATTCATATTTTGAAGGCAGATACCAGTCACCATAGGTAACACCACCAAACGTTACCGATAATTCGTTGCACATGGTTGCTGCAAATGCAGCACCATCAACCGGTCCCTGGTTGGATAGGATTATTGCCGTATTTTTTAATCCGGCTCCAACACCATCTGCCCGGGCACGCGTATTAGTTAATGAACCACCAAACCACCTGATCCCTGCACTTTGGTCGTCAGGGGCTGCTATTAAGCCATGCTGCCCGTTGTCGTATACATAAAACACGATACCTCCGCCATAGCTTTCGCCGATGTAATGTGTATTGCTTACCCAGAAGGTGCCATTATATGTTTCATTTCCGTTTTTGGAAGTGTTAAAAATTGTGAGGCCTGCTGCAGGTGTACCGATCAGGTTGCGTTGGGCGGTCGTCATGCGGGGAGGCAGGAATCCTTTCGTCGTGGATTTAACGTCAAGCATAGCCGAATTATCGGGCAATGAGCCATCGGAATTAACTGCAACCTGCGCAAGCACAGCTCCGGAAATAAGTAACGATAAAAGTATGGACAGGATTGATCTTTTCATGTTTTCTTTTTTTAGGTTTTTACGCTTATAATTTCACGGATGTTGAAATTTACAGCAGCAAAATTGAAGCGTAAAGAAGAGAAGGGGAAATATATTACGGTGAGCTGTAGAAACATGCTGCTGAAGTGTGCCTGAAACCGGATAAGGTGTTTCAGGACTCCGTGTAAATATTTGTTGCACAGAGGTACACGGAGAAGACACAGAGGACCACGGAGATCGTATTATTCCTGCTAACGTAGCACAAAGAATGTTTTATTTTACCGGCAATTACCGGTTAATCAGAAAAAGAGGAAAAGGGAATACAGGAAAGGGGGGATTAATTAACAAAATGCCGTTACCGGTTCAGCCATTTCCTGAACAAGGGAGTTTTTTCACGGCTCATGTCAATTTCGAACTTGTCGTTGGGCACTTTCATTTTAACCACCAGTTTGGAATTAAGAGAGGGCTTAAGCGTCGCGATGGCGTCGATATTGATGATAAACTGCCGGTTTGCACGGTAAAACTGCTTCGGATCGAGCAACTCTTCCAGCTCATCCAGTGTATCATAATCAAGAATGTACCTTTCCCCGTTGAAGAGGTAAATATAATTCAGGGCATCTTTGGTAAGGAGCGCAATCTCTTTTGTATTAATGATCACCCACTGATTGCGGCTGTTCACAACAAACTTTTCTTTGAATATGCTGTTTTGCTCATTTGGATGCATGATGCTCTTCACCAGGTTCATCAGGTCCAAAGGCGGCCGATTCTGGTTTTCAACAATTTTTTTGCATTTGATGATCGCTCTCTTCAGCTCTTCATCATCAACCGGCTTCAGCAGGTAATCCGCTCCGTTCAACTTGATGGCCCGCACGGCATATTCATCATATGCGGTGGTAAAGACAATCGGACAGGTAAGCGTAAACTGCTCCAGCAGGTCAAAACTTACTCCGTCGGACAACTGGATATCCATAAAAATCATATCAGGTTCCGCATTGGAGGTGAACCATTTGCGTGCGGTTTTTAAACTGGGAAGTTTGGCGATGATATCAATCGAATCGTCAACTTTTTTTATCTTCTGCTGAAGGACATTCGCGATAATTTCTTCGTCCTCAATGATCAGTGCTTTCATAGATTTCAGGTTAGACAAGCGGGATTTTTACATAAAAAAACTCTTCTTCCTCCAGCACAATAATCGGGTTGTTGCTGATAAATTTGTACAGCGACTTGAAGTTCTGCAAACCCTGTTTGTTGGAAGTTTCAACAACTTTTTTTCGCTGAATATTATTTTTAATAACTATATAGTCCTGCTCTGTGTAAATATCAATGTATAAAGGTGAATCCGGATTACAGATATTATGCTTTATTGCATTCTCAAGCATGTTCTGGAGGGTGACAGGTGCAATTTTACTGTACATGTTTTCATCCTCCACACGCAGAGAGACCTTTAATCCGTCTTTAAACCGCGTCTGCTGTATATGAATGTACAGCCGCACAAAATCTATTTCTTCTTTCAGTGTCACCACATCACTGTTTCGGTTTTTCAGAAGGTACCGGTAGATCCGCGACATCTGGTCAAGAAATTTACCGGCCAGGTTCTGATCTGATTCAATCAGTCCCGACAGCGAGGTCAGCGAATTGAAAAGAAAATGGGGATTCAGCTGTTGCTTCAGGCTTTCGTACAGCACAAGCGTCTTTTCCTTTTCCAGCATCTGGGCCCTGCTTTCCAGCATCATCAGTTTTTCCTTGTGTCTGATCCTGAACCGGAAAAAAAGAACAACTGCAGAAATGATCAGAATACTTACCAGTGATAAAAACCAGATCTGCTGGAAAAAGGGTGTTTTGATGATGACTGTAATGGAGGTCTCATTCGACTGCCATGAATGGTCTTTGGCCACTGCTTTTATCCGGAATGTATACTTGCCGGGCGACAGGTGCGCAAACACCGCCTGCGACGCTTTGCCGGCATCGATCCACTGATCGCTTAACCCATCCATCCGGTATTCGAACGAAAACGGAAAGTTCTCCGGGTCTGACAGCATGCCGAAATTGACAGCCAGAAATCTCCTGTCCGACGCGAAAGTAAATGAGCGCTTTCCGGAAACAAGGATTTCAGAGGAACCATCGTTGATTGAACTTATCAACGGTGTCCTGAAAATAGGTTTGGTGTTAAGGCGTTCGGGAAAAAATTCGAAAAGCAAACCGTTCAGGTTGGTGATGATGTGACCGTTATGAAGGGTTACCATGACATTGCGATAGTCGTAATAGTTGGTGGTGAATGGCAGTGAAAGGTTAAAAAAATTACCCGTTACCTGGTTGAAAATTGAAATCTTATTATAGGCTGCCGTCCATATTCTGTTGTCGGCATCTGCCATGACAGCCTGGATATGATTAAATGCAAGGCCTTTTGATTCATCCCATATTTTCACTTTTTTGCTGACGGGTTTATATGAGATCAAACCGCG
The DNA here is from genome assembly GCA_903959905.1 of uncultured Bacteroidales bacterium. Lineage (GTDB taxonomy): Bacteria > Bacteroidota > Bacteroidia > Bacteroidales > FEN-979 > CAIVAT01. The sequence continues at coordinate 29,358 of CAJBYO010000005.1, read as the reverse complement.
TCCTTTATTAGCCATCCATACCGTTCCATTCCGGTCAGTACATAAGTCCCAGATAAAACCTGATTGATATCCCATATCGCTTTCATCCAGCGAAATCTGAGTAATCCGGTCACTTGTGCCTGAAGTATAGCCCAGGTCCGTATATTTAAGCGCCATCCAGACGGCATCTTTACCGGCAGACCTTACGCAGCGAATGTACCCCTGCTGCTTATTTTTCTGCGGATCAGCCGTAAAACGGCGGAATCTGTGTGCAACCGGATTCCAGTTTATGATAAAGGACGGATTGTTAAACCAGTATGATGTATCATTCGCCTTTGATAACCGGCTGAATTTAAGGGTATCGATGGCCGGGATACCTGTATTTAACCGTTTAAACTGTTTACGAATTGTGTTAAATATCCATGTGCCACTGGCAGCAGTCAGCAGCAAGTCCTTTTCAAGTTTTGTGATTGAATAAATTCCCTGAGATTGCCCCCGGGCATTGACAGGTAAAGGAAAGAAGTCAAATGAGCCCGTTTCGGGAAAATAATGCAGCAGCCTGTTGTCATATTCAAATCCGATCCACCAGCTGAGGTCAGAATCATCCTCCACCAGTGTATTGAACTGAACACCTTTTTTTTCGGGAAATACAGTTTCCGACAGATCATACCGTTTATAAAACAACTGCCGGAGGTTGATCTTTGAAATACCGCCCACGGTTCCAAGCCAGATGGTGTTTTCACTGTCCTGCCATGCAGCCCAGAAAAAATCCCCGGCAATGGTAGTCCGATCTGAAGAATTGTGTTTGACCAGTTCCATTCTGAGTGATCCTTTATAGGAAATCTTCAATATGTCATACGACCAGCTTGAGAACCAGATATTATGCTCATTATCTTCAAAAATGGTTGAGCCGAAAAAATTTTTGTATTGATCATCCAGCCGGATCACCTTCAGAATTTTTCTGCTGGCCGGGTCAAAGCCGATAATCTGAAGGCTGATGTTATCAAAAAACCAGAAATGCCCTTCAGGCGACTTATTCAACGCCGAAATAAAATGATCTTTGAATAATTCGCCTCCCCCGGGTGTTGAAAAGTCACAATATTGTTGTGTCGCTTTATTAAAATATTTCAAGCCCCTTGGAGATGCAAGCCAGAAGCCATTCCCGGAAGGATCTTCAATCATGCCGTTTTTAACAACCCGTTTATCATAGGCAGAACGCTTCAGGTATGACTGGCTCCCGCATTCTACCAGGCTGTCTTTTGAAGAATCATACCTGTACAATCCGGAGTATCCTCCCGCCCAGATGATACCCTTCCGGTCGCAGAGAATATTATGTATGCTGGGGATATCTTCTTTTTTGGGGATGAAATAGTTCCTGAAAATATTATCCTTTATCACATAGCAGAATATACCCCTTTCGTTGGCGCCCCAGATGTTGCCATTCGTATCCTCACACAAGGAATGAACTGTATTGTCAGCCATGGTACAACTGTCTTTCCCCTGTTTGAAAATGGTAAAACTGCTGCCGTCATAGCGGTTCAGCCCGTTGTAGGTGCCAATCCACAAAAATCCGCGGCTGTCCTTCAGAAAACAATTCACGATATTGTTGCTGAGCCCCTCGTGTTCCGTGATATGATGGAACACCAGGTCGGGGTTCTGGCCCGATAATACGCCACCATAAAAGATAAAAAAAAGCAATAAAAAGATACCCCGCATAGCCTTGTTAAATGATCCTCCGAAAATTACAACTTTATTACTTTCTGTGACTTCATTATTGCACAAAAAATGCTTGCACACTCTTTTTCTCTGTGACCCTCTGTGTAATGAATTGGTTACACAGAGGTACACAGAGAAGACACAGAGAACCACAGAGTTTTTTCAATTAATTTTTTTATTTTGACTGGTGACTGTTCTCCTTTTATTTTTTAATGATTCTGGCCGTTTCAGAAACCGAACCCGACCGAACATGAACAATAAACACCCCAGTGGGTTTTGATGCCAGTGAAAATACCTGCTTCCCGGCGACCCCTAAATCCCCTGAAAGCAGCCGCTCTCCGCGAATGCCGAATATTTCAACCTGTACCGAAGATTCAGCCGGTTCACCCTTTAATTCAACAATAAACTCGCCTGATGTCGGGTTCGGATATACGGTGAAAAGACTGGTCTGCGGCGGCGTGGGACGGCCGGGCTCCTCCGTACCGGTAACAACCGGTTGATTGTGATTATAGGGGTTGCAGAAAACATTGGAGATATACCCGTGCAGGTAGCCGCCCGCTTCCACCCTGAACCCCGGGCCGTAGATGATATTTACGCCTGCGATGTGGTTTACGCTTCCTCCGTTTTGTACAAGGTACGTCGTTCCGTTGCCGGCAACGAGCAGTGTTTGTTGAGCATCTGCACAACTGCTCATGCCGGGGGTGATGATCTTGTCCTGGAGCGACCGAACATCAGGAGGAACAGGTGCATTGCCTTCATTTCCGGTGAAGATACCGAAGGAAGAGAGGCCATTTGCATGAATCTCATGGTTTCCTGTGTTTGCCGAATTGTAGGCGATCCATGGCTGTGCCGGATCAACTTTGAAACTGAAGATGTCGCTTTCGGTTCCGTTCACATCTGCAACCGGATAACGGAAAGTGGCATTGCATGAAAAATCTGTGATCCCCGCGGATGAAACAGTCCAGTACCTTGACAGGTAACTTGTTGCGGTGCCCGGATACTGGGCGTTTACAAGTTTGACTCCTGCCGTGTTGCCTGGAACGAATGTTCCGCTGTTGAACTGCAAAGTCACAGGGGAGTATTCCGCAATACCCGTAGCATCTCCTACCGGGAAGGTAAAACTCCCGGCGGCAGCATACTCTTTCCGGATCTCTCCTGCCCCGGTCGGCACCACCATGTTGACTGCCCCGGGGTTTCCCGACACAACCGCAGCCGGCCCCAGGACCAGGTTGCTGCTGCCGAGTGTGACCAGTCCGCTGGTCAGCACCAATGCACCGTTGACTTTCGTGTTCCCGGATACAGTAACACCGGAGGCATTGTTCACGGTCATATGCTGTATGATACTCTGCCCGCTGATCGCCTGCGCAGAAGTCCCGGAAAAATGTACCGTTCCGGAGCCAATTGAATTTGCCGCTACATTGCTGTTGGCCAGGTTTTTCTTTAGCACGACAAGCCCCTGGTTGTCCATCGTCGCACCGCTGCTGATATTGAGATTATCTCCTGAAATCATCGTGGTACCTGGAAGTACCGTCAGGGATGTTCCCCCGGTGATCGTGGTCTGCGCCACAGCGCCAGTGCCAAGGCTCATCAATATCATGCCAACAAGCAGTATTCCCTTCGCTGAGATGCGTGAAAGGAAGAAAATTGAATCATTTTTCATGCGATAGATTTTAAAATTTATGTTGTAAAAAAGGCCGTTGTTATTACGGAACATTTCAGGTGAAATGATGTTTTATTTTCATTACCATTTTTTTGATTGCAAAAATCACAGTTGTATCACACCCGGGAAAATTTAACTACCCCAGGCGTCAAAAATGAAGGTTGTAGTGTGGGAAAATGAACTTTTAAGGTAAATACAGATCACGGCACCATGCCTCAAAAAACCGAAATTAATTATCTTCGCAACCGCTAAACACTCCGATGATGACCAAAATAAATAATGCTTACGCCGATATGCACGTCAGAGCAATAATTCTGATAACGTTTCTTTTCTTTTCCCTGGCCTCCTACAGTCAAACAGATAAGGCCGACTGCAAGAACATCGAACCATCGTACCTGGGCCGGATGAAGGGGTTTTTCATTAAAGCCTGTTCCTCAAGTGAATATAAGGAACATGAATTTTTTTATCACGGCCTTGACGGCAAATCTGTGCGGGTGAAAAAAGCCGGGGAGTTCCGGCGTATCAACTATGAGAAGGATAAAAATGAGCCGCGTACCGTAAGCGGCGACCAGATCCGGCTTAACTATGCCAATGCGGTAACGAAAATCAAAGGCAAATGCCTGTCGCTGAAGAATACTTTTTTTTCTTTCACCGACAATGGAGATGAGGTATTCATGGCCATTGAGAATGCGGATGACGCTGACGATAAAGGATATAATGTGGTCATTGTTGTTGTCAAAAGCATGAAACAGGAGGTGGAGTTTACGCTTAAGGAAGGCATTGACAAAGACGGGAAAGTAGCCCTGTACGGCATTCTCTTTGACGTAGGCAAGTCGGAAATAAAACCCGAATCGGCTGAAACATTGAAACAGATCACCGGCTACCTGAATGACAATCCTTCTGTAAAGATCATCGTGGCCGGCCACACCGACAATACCGGCACATTCGACGGCAACATGAATCTCTCAAAAGCACGGGCTGAGAACATTAAGAACTACCTTGTTTCCACAGGTAAAATTGATCCTTCAAGACTCATTGCTGCGGGCGTGGGCCAGGCATGTCCGGTGAGTTCCAATGATACCGAAGCTGGCAGGAAACTGAACCGCAGGGTAGAAATTGTGAAGCAATAACCATGAAAACGCTTCTAATCCTGATCACACTGGAGATAACCACCGGTGCATCTGCCTCCACATTTCCTGAAGGCATCACCGTTGACTCTTCTTCGTGCAGTTTTACCCCGTGAAATGAGTTACTGAAGAACCAGCTTCTTCATCTCCGTTTTATCCGATGTGCTGATCTTCACCAGGTAGATACCCCTTGGAAATTGTGAAAGATCCAGTCGCACTGATTTTCCATCCCACTCATACTGGCCCAATACTGTTCCGGTCATGGAAAGCAGTTGCACCGGGAACGACTGTGTGGCGGGAGTACCAAAGGCATAAACCTCAACACTACTGATGGCAGGGTTTGGCCTGATACTGAATGAGGAGGAGGATGCTTTACGCTTATCCAGTCCGGTCAATACCGGGTTCTCTGAAAATACCACCAGGTTGCAGGCTACATCAAGGGTTGGATTGAACCCGTCGGCGCAATTGGTGCAGGTAACACCCGTTACACAATTTGGGTTGCTGGGATGGCACAGGTCGACATAATTTTCATAAAAGACATATTTCAAATCCACGGTGTTCCCTGCAACGTAAGGCGTCATGTCGTAATCATACCACTGGGCAATGGCACCAGGACACCATCCGGCACGGTCATAATACCAGGTCCCGTTCTGAGGCTGGCAGGCATCGGGGTTCGGATTGCAGTCGTACCAGTTATGCTGTTCAAAAGTCTGCACGTTGTTAACCCAGATGTGGTGAATGGCATTGTAAAATTCGGCAGCATTGCTTGTGTTCAGGTCTCCCCAGCCATGGCCGGTTGAGACAAGTTTCAGTTTCGCGGCAACTGCATTGTCGGGAAACTCATATGTTTGCAACTCCACAGGCTGGAGATTGCTGTAATCTCCGAAGGGATAGATTTCATTCCACACTTCATGAACCGTACTGTATAAATGTGCAGGGGTCCCCTTGGTGTAATGCAAGGTAAGTTTGTAATTGTAGCCATTATCGAGGGTTCCGCAATTAAACCTGAATTCTGCCTTTCCCAGTAACAGCGACATATAGTCGGTAAGATCAATGTTGTGTGAACATGGAACACCATAGGGTGTGATATACCGGATAATTTCATACCATTTCCCGTCATGGCCTTTGAGATCCACACTGGCCACCCTGTCCCATTCGCCGCAACCACCCGCAGGACATGTAACCGCCAGTGTGGCAGTTACCTTGTTGAATGCACCCAGGTAAGAGGGCAAATTAGCAGCGACGGTTTGCGTGACATTATTTGGATTCAGCCAGACACCCTGTGCCGCCACCACTTCCATGTCGACAGCATCGGGAACAATCTTTATGTTGACTGTTTGCTCTGCAGAAGCTCCGAAGTTATTTGTCGAAATAATGGTAAGTGTGTAATCTCCCCAGTTTGGTGGCGACCACCAGGCAATGAAGTGTCCGTTTTGAAAGGTTTGGGCCGGTATCGTTTCGTTGTTAATTTTGAACTTCACCTCCGCTACACTGAATAATGTCGGATAGGTGATGGTAGAATAAGTTGACAGGAGTATTTTTGAAAGCAAGGGCACATGCACATCGCCTGCAAGCGGGTGCCTGGCTTCAATATCCGGAACATGCAGGATGGGATCAATGACCATGAACTTGTTAATAACGGGATCTGCCGGATTAAAGGTGCCATTGCCACCTTGCGTCGCTTTAATGCTTACTTCACCCTGGGCGCCGGTGAGGGTAACCGTGTTGCCACTGATCGTGGCCGGCCCGGATAATACTTCAAAGCTAACCGGAAGTCCCGATGTGGCTGTTGCCTGGATATCAAAGGGAGGGTCGGTGGTAAGATGATGCGGGATCACCGGAAATGAGATGGCCTGGTAACCCGGGTCAAGTGTTCCGTTGAAATTGGAAGTCGCACCGGTCAGGGCAAAGTTCATCAGATCACCATCCCGTTCACCTGTTCCGATTTCACAGTCAAGCTTGGAAATGGAGGTATTATTTCCACCCGGCACACCCTGGTTGAACTTGTAATATAGCTGGAGGTTGGCCTCTGTTCCTGTGAGTTCATTGGCCATGATATTCTGGATTTCGCTTTGTGTGAGGGCCTTGTTCCACACGGAGACCTCATCAATGCGGCCGCCATACACAAAGTTAAACCCGCCAAGAATGCTTTTCCCGATACCAAATGCTACAGCCGGGCCGAGAAAAGTTCCGGATGCCGGCTTGCTGCCCTTCAGTATTCCATTCACATAGAGTTTGATGGAGGTCCCGTCGTATATCCATGCCATATGTTGCCACACCTGTGGAATCGCCGTATTGGCAGGTGCAACATATTCAAAAAAACCTGCCGTAGTAACCAGCCGGCATTCCATAACCCCGGTATTCAACTGGAGTATATAGAATTCTGCTGTCCCTGACCCTGCCCGAAAACCCATATATCCCTGTCCGTAGGCAAGGGCATCGCAAAAAAACCAGCCGGTCATCGAGAGTTGATTTCCACCCGACACGTACTGCGAACCGTTAGGCAACTGTACAAAATCGTCGACCTTGTCAAAGTGAAGGTACTGGTTGGTCTGCGAAAACATCATTAAAGGCTGCAGGATCAATGAAATGAACAGAAGCAGACTGAAACTGAGAGTAGACTTTTTCATGGGCTTTCTATTTAAATGTATATTCCGTGTATGTAACCTGGTTAATTTGGTATCCACCATATTTTGATACCGGATCCGTCGCCCCCCTGGCTGGAAATGGCCTGTGCGCAATTAGCCGAATTGTACTCAACTTCTGACGGCGGATATGGCAACCTGTAATGGCTGATTACAGGACCTTCGTGCGGTGTTTTGCCGGTACGTCGTGCCAGTGCGTAAGCCTCCCAGGGTTGCCGGAAGGCATCCAGCATCCATTGGGTATAAATGAATTCCAGCTTTTCCTCCTCTGTTTTAGCGTTCCAGCTTCCATATTGATTCATCACCGACGATGCATTCAATCCTTTGGGAATGCCGATGGTTTCAGGGAAGGTCATCCCGGAACCGGGAAGTTTTGAATTCTCCGCCGTTTTCATCCACCATCCAACAGATGAATTGATCCCGTTCATGTATTCATTGTCGGCAAAATCCTTGTTCATCGCAACGCCGATCCCCCTGAAATAAGCTTCTGCCTTGAGAAAATGAATTTCCGCCCCTGTGAAAAGGACGATGGGCATATAATTTATATCGGCTATGATAAAATAATTAAACGGGGAATAAAGGCAGGTTTCGCCTTTAATGCTGAAAGATCCTTCCACATCCCGCTGACTTGCATAAGGTATTCCGCCCTCTGACGGGGTGGTGGCCTCAGGAATCTGCGGATAAGGCGCCCATTCGCTTTTGTTGTTCGTTTCAAAGAAAATACAGGCCCTGGGATCAAAGATTCCGGTCCCGCTGGTGCTGTCGTTGCTTGAAAACAGGTGCCAGATATTGGAGCCCATCCTGAGATTCTTGTGCTCGCTGAAGGACCAGACCAGGCTTTCATTTTTGAATCCGATGGCCGCAGGCCACAGGCAGACACTTTCCAGCACCGGACCGGTAAATGAATACCCCACGAGAACCGGCTTGTTGTTTTCGATAACATCGCTGATGATCCCACCGGCAATTACCGGCTCTTTTTCTGCCATGCGCATGGCATGCCTCAGACGGAGAGAATTGGCCAGTTTCCTCCACATCTTCATATCACCCTGGAAAAGCCTGTCAAACCCGATGAACGATTTATAAGGTTCCACCAGCGGGGCGGTTGCGTCAATATTTTCATCAGCCCATTTCAGATCATCCAGCAGGGCCAGGTATATGTCCCTTTGTTTATCAAACCGGGGGCGAAGGAATTCCAGGTTCTGAAACCCGAACCCTGCCATGCTGAATGGAATATCCCCGAATAAATCGGTCACTTTGAAGGTCTTCATCGCCTTGGTGATTTTCAACATGGCTTTCATATTCAGCACACCGGCGGTGGTATCATATTTGCTGAACCGGCTTTCCAGCTCCCGTATCTCGGGCAGGGCACCATAATAATTGCCCCAGATCTCTTCTGTGCCCAATGCCAGATTTCCCCACTCTTCTTTGGTTAATGCAGCCATCTGGGTTTGTTTATAGAGGATCTCATTGTTGACATAAAATTGTTCATTCCACCCCGGCTGAAGTGTCGAGATCACCTCGTTGAACAGGGAACCGTCGCTGGCTGTTGTAAACGAGTTGGGATCGGAGTTGATCTCTTCAAAATCCTTCCGGCAGGAAGCCAGAGAAATGACCAGGATCAGAAACAATCCGGCCACCCTGCAGCTCCATTTCATATTCAAATGGTGTTTCAATATCTTTTTCATTCCTAAATCGTAATTCCTGAACATACGCAAAATTCTAGAATGAGGCTGTAATCCCAAAAGTCAATGACATGGTACCTGGCAACGACGCCCACTCAAATCCCTGTGCATTGCCCGATCCCATCAGTCCTTCCGGGTTGATCTTGTCGGGCAGGGTAGTGTAAATATAAAACAGGTCCCTTCCAACAACAGACAAGGTCAGTTCCTTGAAAATCTTCAATTTGTCGATGACCCGGTTTTGAAAGGAATACGACAGTGATATTTCCCGCATCTTCACCCAGGTATTCTCGAGAATGCCAGGGGTGGAAATCAGTTGGCCCCATCCACCGGCATTGGGCATGTACTTGTAATAATAATGGACAACCTTATCATTGGGGGTCCCATTGGCATATACACCGTCAAGGATAATCCCGATGTTTGATGTATGACCGGCAGGGTCTGTGTAAGGCAACCCGCCTCCCTCCCGTTCGAGCAGTGTTTCCGGGCTTTGCCCGGTTTGCAGCGAGATCACATAGGAGCCGCAATAAATGTCGCCTCCCCATTTTGTGTCGATCAGCACAGAAAGCCTGACCCCTTTGTATATAAATTCTGTCTGCCAGCCGGCCAGAAAGTCAGGCGAAGCATTTCCGATCGGCACCCTGGTGTCGGTAATCTTGTATTTTGTTCCTTCATCATTTACAATGCGCTTGCCATCCTGATTGTAAACATAATCGTAGCCATAGATTGTTCCGTATTCATCCCCTGTGCGCAATGCCATTGCAGGGCCGTTCAGTCCCCAGATATCAGCCAGCGGGTAAATCTCGGCATAATTGCCAAGGCTTTTCACAATATTTTTGTTCCGTGAAAAGTTGATCGATGACTTGATGACGAAATTCCTGGTCTGAACCGGAATAGTATTTAATATGATCTCAAACCCGTTGTTGGTCATCACACCTTCGTTGATCGATATTCCTGAAGCACCCGAACTGACCGGGACAGGCAGGTTTTTCATTATCTGGGAATAACAGTACTTATTATAATAGGTAAAATCAAGATCAATACGGCTTTCAAAAAGTCCGAGGTTCAGGCCCACCTCCCAGGTATTAACCCGCTGCGGCATTAACCGGAAGGGGGGAATGACCCCGGGGAAACCGGCTGTTTGTTGTCCGCCGAATGTGCCTGAACCATAGTTGAAAGCCAGCATATACGGATCAGCATCCGTGGCGGAATTCGAATATCCCGCCCTGATCTTGAGAAAATTCAGCCACTTGATTTTCTCCTTAATCCTGAATGCCTCTGTGGCAATAAAACTGGCCGATACAGAAGGATAAAAATAGGAGTTACTTTCAACGGGCAATGTGGAAGACCAATCGTTTCTTCCGGTTAATTCAAGAAAAAGGTAATTATCCCAGCCCAGGTTCAGGTAGGAGAACACGGAGTTGGTCCGCTCGCGGATCACTGTTTCCCCGGGAATGATATCTTTGGGTAAATCTCCCGGATTTTTCACCACCGGTTCGCCTGCTTCATTGGTATAATAGGTTGGGGAGGTGTAATTGTCGAACGTATAGCGGTTGGGAAAATACCAAGTCCCTGAATGGCCCCTGATCTCATAAAGATAGTAGTTCCATCGGTTCGCCCCCACCGAAAATCTCACATCCAGTTTTTCGGTCAGGAATCCTTTCTTGTCTGCAGTGATCAATCCTTCAAAAATATCGGAATAGGTTCTGTTAAGACTGTTGGCATAATATCCTTCTTTGATGCCTATCGCATCGATCGGTTTGTTATTGGTGGTGTATTGGTCGAGGTTGAAATCCCTTCCTGCCCGGCCGGTCAGGTTGAGCCACGGGGTGATGTCGTAAGTAAGCGTGAGCGCACCGATGTACTTATCCCTTTTCAACCGGGTTTTGTTGTTATAGTAGTCCCACCAAAGCGTTTTGTTGATGTATAGAAAAGGGGATCCCTCCTGGGGATTCTGTGAACCATCGGGGTTGGCATAGTTTTCTTTGTCGATGCCCTGGTAACTCCGGGGCCAGGAGTAGAGGAATCCCTTACTGAATGATTCCTCTGATTCGCCAAGCATCGGACTGTTCAGCCGGTTATAATTGATGTACGACATCGTGAGATCGGCAGAGATTTTGGAGGATATTTTCAATCCGGCCCCCAGGTTGATGGTTGTGCGGCTGAAATTACTGTTGCTGATGATCGCATTGTTGTCCTGCCGTGTGATGGAAACACGCAGGGATCCCTTTTCGTTCCCGCCTGAAGCTGAGATGTTATATGTTTGGGTGGAACCATTCTGGAACACTGATTTATAATTGTCCGGCTGGGGCGAGTAAGGCCGCATCTTGCCATCCCACCATTTCACCATCTCGCCATTCATTTTTGGCCCCCATGATACTGCCGATCCGTAATATCCGAACTCTTCTGTTGTTGAACGGGTCTCTCCCTGCTGGTTGATGACCAGGTTTGTGGTTCCGTAAACACCCGGATAGAGCATGGTGTCGCCTTTCATCGGGAATGACGGGGGAGTAAATGATATCGGTCCACCGGCACCGTACGTGTTTTGCATTTCACGGAATCTGTAAGGATGGATCCACTTGTAGCTGTAATTGAACGTGATGCCAAGCCCTTCCTGTTTTTTCCCGCGCTTGGTTGTGATCAGGATGACCCCGTTGGCCCCCCTGGACCCATAAAGTGCCGAAGCAGCACCTCCCTTAAGAACAGTATAGGTTTCAATATCAAGCGGATTGATATCCGAGATCGGATTGCCCCAGTCAACTCCCCTGCCGATGTTCTCCTGCCCGGGAATGTTCTCCAGCGGAATGTTGTCAACGACGATGAGCGGCTGGTTTTTCCCGCTCAGTGTATTGTTCCCCCTGATCACAACCCGGGTGGAACTCCCCTCAATGCCATCACCCTGCGACACATTCACACCGGCCGCACGACCGATCATGCCATTCAGGATGTTGGGTGGATTTGACTTGACGATTTCCGCCGCTTCAATACGTTGCGTTGAGTAACCGATTTCGCGTTGCTGGCGCTTTACCCCGAATGCGGTGACAACAACCTCGTTAAGGTCCATGGTTGAAACAAAGAGGAGTAAATCAATTTTCAGTTGCTTTCCAACAGCAATTTCACGTGTTTCATAACCGATATAACTGAATTTCAATGTATCACCGGCGGTAACTCCGGGTAAAGCATAATTGCCGTCAATGTCGGTGGTTGTTCCTTTCAAACTACCCTTAATCAAAACAGTAACTCCGGGGATGCCTGTATTATCCTCTTCCGAACTTACCTTCCCGGTTATGGTTACCGTTTGAGCGAAGGCCAGGTGACCGAGAGAAAAGAGAATAAAGAAAAGAAATAACCTGCCAGCCATACCGCCTTTGTATTTGATCAGCCACTATTCATTGGCACAAATATATAGAAATGTATAGAAAGTAAGGTGGAAAAAAAAAGGAGCATGCGTAAAAATACGCAGGCATGTCGGGCATTTCCACGCTTGACCGGCCCAGTGCGGCGATTGTACATTTACCGCATCAAGATGGATCGGTAAATGTTATTAAACACCCCGATTTTTAAAATGAATAATCAGGCTTCAGCGGAGTCTTTTCTGAAACCTTACCATAAACCAACCACTAAAAAATAAAGCATCATGAAAAAGTTAAGTTCAGCATTTTTACTTCTCCTGTTCCTGGCAACGGCAGGCATGGCCCAGCCAGAAGCCCGGGTCTATGATTCCATAGCCAAATATTCTGACCTTGTCTTCAGCGGAACAGTCATCAGCCAGCGTTCTTTCCTGCGAAGCGATTCCACACTGTTTACCGAAACGGTTTTCAACGACATTGAGGTCGTGAAATCTGAGAATGCTTCACGATCAGTGAACGATCCGGAGATTCGTATCAAGCATGCCGGCGGAACACTCAACGGGAAAACCGTCATGACTCCCGATATTCCCGAGCTTGCTGTAGGAAAAAGATACTTCGTTTTTGTGAAAGACGATGGAGTATTTCATTCCAACCCGTTTCCCGGGGGGTGCAAGGCAGTTATTGAGATTTCAAAAGATTCCCGTACCGGGGGAGAGAGCCTGTCGCCAGTATCGTCGTGCAGGTCGGTTGCGTTTGCCCCGGGAAAGGGGTTGTAAAATGCAATACATTTGAATTGGCGTAAGATCAAAAAAGACGGTCCTGCCGGCAGTGTTTCATTTAATGATTTTTGTATCATTGCAGAAGATCCGGGTTAAAGTATTCATCCTTGCATAAGTGTATACCCGACAACCCAACCATCCTTTTCAAGCTGGCATACCAGTACGACTATTACCTGAATAAATCCATGAAAGCCCTCCCGTTGTAAAAGCAATTTCTGAAGCAAGATAAATCTACCGGTGAACAGGGCGACGATCCGCAGGTTGTATCTTACAGGGCTTACGTAAAGAAAAGGGTTGCTGAGCTGGAGAAGTATAAAAAAGGGGCCGGGAAATAGGTGCACCCGGGATGTGTGGCGGTCAGCAAAATCGCCAGGGGGTGGCCGGCAACTCAGGATCCCAGGTTAACAGAACGCAGATGCCGCAGATATTGCAGATTTTCACTGATCAGACAATACCTGTGTTCATCTGCAAGATCAGTGTCATCTGTGTTCCATTTTTTATTCGCTCTCCGCGAAGATTGTGCCCAATCAAATTATTATCTGACTAAACTCAAATTGCAGAAACCTTTCATCTTATTTTTGCAGGAAAATAAATCCGCAACCACATAATTTGACAAGTCATGCAAAAAATAACCCCATGCCTCTGGTTTGACAACCAGCTTGAAGAAGCAATTAGTTTCTATGCTTCCGTTTTTCCTGAATCAGAAATCCTCCGTATCAGCCGTTACCAGGAAGGCACGCCGATGGCCGGCAAGGTGCTGACGGCCCATTTCCGGCTTTCCGGTCAGGAATTCATTGCGATCAATGGTGGCCCGATGTTTAAATTCACGGAAGCTGTATCATTTTCCATTGACTGTAAAACCCAGGAGGAGATCGATTACTATTGGAACAAACTTACGGAAGGTGGCGAGGAATTAATGTGTGGCTGGCTTAAAGATAAATTCGGCCTTTCGTGGCAGGTGGTACCCTCCGATCTGGGGTCACTGATCCATCATACCGATCCGGAAAAAGCGCAACGTGCGATGGAGTCAATGCTGCAGATGCGTAAAATTGATATAAATGCACTGAAACAGGCTCTGGCCTGACAAAACCACTTTCAAATGCCAAATGTCAAATCCCAAATGCCAAATCTCAAATGTCAAAGTGATCAACTAATGCTGAGTACCAAATCATTTGGCATCTGAGATTTGGCATTTGAGATTTGACATCTGGCACTTGATACTTGATTTTACCCGGTAACAGCCAGATTATTATCCTACCTTTGCCTTTGTATTACCCCCCCCACCACTTTGAAAAAGAACCTTCTCCTGCTCCTTTTCCTGATATTCCTGTTTGCCTGCACGAAAGAGCCAGCATCCACTGTTATAACCCCGGTTACACCTCCCGTTACCGACACAACTCCTGCGCAATATGGCACGCCTTTCGTCAATGTTCCCGACAGGCAGGACGCGGTCATTTACCAGGTGAACATGCGGGTTTTCAGTCAGCAGGCCAACTTTAAAGGCGTCATTGCCCGGCTTGATTCCATAAAAGCGCTGGGGGTGAATGTGATCTACCTCATGCCGATCTACCCGGTGGGATCGGTGAAATCGGTAAATTCACCCTACTGTGTGAAAAATTATACTGCCGTGAATACTGAATTCGGCAACCTGGAGGATTTACGAAGCCTTGTCGACAGTGCCCACAGCCGGAACATGTGTGTCATCCTTGACTGGGTTGCAAACCATACCGCCTGGGACAATAGCTGGATCACCAGCCACAAGGACTGGTATCTGCAGGTAGATGGGAACATCGTGAGTCCGCCGGGAATGGGCTGGAACGACGTTGCCCAGCTCAATTTTGCCAATGCCACCATGCGACTGCAGATGATATGGGCGATGAAATACTGGGTTTTCACTGCCAATGTGGACGGTTTCCGTTGCGACTATGCCGACGGTCCGCCACAGGATTTCTGGAAGCAGGCGATCGATACACTGCGGCATATTTCAACCCACAAACTGCTGATACTGGCCGAAGGCAGCCGAAGCGCCCACTTCCTGGCAGGATTTGATTACATCTTCGGCTTCAACTATTACGGGCTGCTGAAATCCATTTACAGCAGCAATGCCTCTGCCCTGGGGATCAATAATATGAACAACTCGGAGTATGTGAATGCGACCAATGGCCAGCAGGTAGTGCGTTACACAACCAACCACGATGTGAACGGTTCCGACGGCACGCCGCTAACTTTATTCGGAGGCAGGAACGGTTCCATGGCAGCTTTTGTGGTAACCGCATGCATGAAAGGGGTGCCGATGATATACAACGGCCAGGAGGTTGGAACGCCGTACAAGCTCGTTTTTCCGTTTACCGGGAAAAAAATCGACTGGACCCTGAATCCCGATATCTTGGCCGAATATAAAAAGATCCTTCTTTTCAGGAGCACCAGCGCCGCGATGCGGCGGGGCCAGTTATCCTCATTTGGCAATGCCGACATCGTTGCATTTACCAAAGAACTGGCAGGGGAGAAAGTCCTGGTCATTTCCAACCTGCGGAACAGTGTCGTCAATCTTGCATTGCCATCCCCTCTTCAAAGTACAGTGTGGACAAATGCCATGACCGGCGAAAGCCTCACAATGGCCACAGAACTTGTTTTACAGCCATACAGTTACCTGATCGCGAAACAATAATTTGGGTCGTTCCACAATGCCCACCGGATTGAGCTTCCGGGAGAGTTACGGTGCAGTTCGTTGAGAAATAAGATTAATGTTATGTATCGCTGATCCTGATCATACTTTCAGGGTGCCCCATTTCAGCCCCGGGGGGGCATTGTTTTACAGGACGGACGGGGGGTGACATGGTTAATATCCTTTGGAATAACTAAATTTGTTGAACCTGAACAATATGTGTCCGGAACACAGGGGATTAAAACAGGGTTATGAAAAGGATCATTGTTGAGGGTGTGAAGAAAACAGCTATT
Organism: uncultured Bacteroidales bacterium; assembly: GCA_903959905.1. GTDB lineage: Bacteria > Bacteroidota > Bacteroidia > Bacteroidales > FEN-979 > CAIVAT01. The sequence continues at coordinate 13,465 of CAJBYO010000005.1, read as the reverse complement.
CCTTTAATCTAAAAACAAGCTCCTACACGATGAAAACACGGATTTTACTTTTCCTGACTATTTGTACAGCAACGATCAGCTCGTTCGCCCAATTCTCGTTTGTTCATCTAAGCGACATGCATGTTTCCAGCGTCCCTGCCTCGAACAGCGACACCAATGCACAATATTTCCAATGTGCGATAAAAGAATTTGCCAACCTTCATCCAAAACCCTCATTTGTACTTGTTACCGGTGATATTTCTGACATTGGCAACGTAGGGCCATACGGCATGTATCCTACAATTACACAACACCTGTTTCCGGCATCATTGACAAATCCGGGGGTTGGTGATTATTTTATTGATTCTGCCAGGACGATACCCATTTATTTCACACCGGGAAACCACGAATACTGGACTGGATTTGACTCCATTCACATTCCTGTATCAGGCGACACGCTTTTTTATTATCCGCATGATGTTGCACCTGATATGGATTATGTCATTAACAAGGATTTCGCGGTCATTGTCGTTCTCCGCTCAGGCCACGACAGCCCATATGGGTATCCTCCCAACCCTGATGTGATACAGGGAACCGGGCTTTCAAATGAACAGATCACCTGGCTTAGAAATGTACTCATTGGCAACAGCAATAAAAGAAAAATCATCGTCATGCATCATCCGCCGGTAAATGCTGCAGGCACAAATTCCGACGGATCTCCCTTTACCGCACTCGCTATTGATACGGCCACCAACTCGCTTGAAAAGAACAGGACCATTTTTCTGAATATATGCGATTCGAACCATGTGGATGTGGTGCTGGCCGGGCACGAACATCAAAATGTGGTTGCAAACAGAAAGGGAGATACGATCAATGAGAACTGGCCAAACGGCACCCGCTATGTTCAGACTGCAGCAGCGTTTAACCGGTCGTATCGTATTATATCCCCGGATCCGGAGTTTGTCAACGTAAGCCGGCCGTTGCGAAGTTGTTATGGCACAGGAGTCAATGAGTCACCCAATTCAATAAACATCACTGTTTTCCCAAATCCTGCCGTTGATAACCTCCTGATCAGGTGTGCTCAAAAATCCGGAATTGAAATTTCAAATACGAAAGGACAAATACTTAAAAGATTAACTGCACAGGATATTCAGACGACAGTGGATATCTCTGATTTAACAGTCGGGATTTACATCATAAAAGTCAGAACTGAAAAAGGAATTTCAGTCGTGAAATTTGTTAAACAGTGACTTTATTTGTTTTTTTCCTTGTGTACAAGTCACTTAGCGTCTGTTTAATATTGTTTTGAAATCCCATTAGGGATTTTATATGGGTAGAAAACATGCATTAATGCATTATTTCGTCCCGTATGGGACGAAATAGCTGTGTAACATTTGACTGCTACCCACATATTGTGCCTACGGCATCGGTTTAAAATTAGAAATTCATCCAATTAGAAATTTAAACAGGCACTTATACTAAAAGTAACGTGTCAATACTGGCAGACACCTGTAACTGATTAACAACCAGTTAATAAATGGAAACAATGATAACAGGCAGCGGGTGGTCGGGAACTGTGGTTTTTCCAGCCCGGGTACCTGGTTATTTCCCTGATCCCGATCAGCCAGGTTATTATTATTCACGTCTGAAGAAGGAATAGGCGAATTCAATGGATTCGGTATTTTTTTCAGTTGCAATACCTGATATTTCCGGGAAAACAAAATCCGGATTTCTCCCGGGATTTATGACCTCGTCGGGAAACTGAACCGTGAAATAAAAGGCGGGTTGTATTGTTTCGGAAAGTTCCATCAAAAGTTCTTTAACATTACATATTTGATTGAATTTGATGATTCATACCGTTGCAGATAACTTTGATAATGCCAACACAAATGGGATGATCGGCTTCAGCCAGGCCTGATTGCTATAACATCTGTTTTGCTGTGTCAACGGTAATCTCCAATACCCTTGTGAGAAACGAAAATTTCTGTTTCATAAAATCATACTCCTCACCAGCGCTGACATATCTTGCAGTACCGTCAATAAGAAAACCTGTTCCGGGATAATCCTTATATCCCAACACATCTTTACTCCCCAGTGTTAATTTTACAATGCTGTTTACATTCACATTCTGCTCTGTTTTTCTAAAACCATAAGCAGGAATGAGGATACGCTCATCCTCTGTTACCACAAGATATGAATTCCATGTATTTGCAACGTGGGTTTCGACACCCCACGAAACGATTGACACAACACCTTCGTGCTGGAGCACTTCTAAAAACTTTTCCGATAATTTTTTAATTTCGTTCATGTTGCTATGTTGAAATTTAAGACAAAAGGGTAGTTCTGTTTATTCAGGTTGCCAACAACAACGCTTAAGAGAAACAAGGTAACGAAATTTTACATTTACCTGTTCGGGATATGTGCAAAGGTATGAGAAATCAAAACACGAAGAAGCCCGGCCGGGGTTTGCTCCGGATACCTGGTTTTCAGAAAATTCATCCACGAGGAGGAGGAACTGCTGGAGCGCCTGCTTGGCGACGATAATCTCAGGTACAAGTCATCAGCGACCCGGCTGTTTCCCAATCCGCTCATCCTTCTGTCAAGAGAGAATATTAAAGGCAGAAATAATATCCTGCATTGATAAATAGGGTAAATTTACAATTCAAACCAATATTGATTTGCTTTCCCGGAAGATGAATAAAATACTATCTGCAATATTGATCGTGGTGATTTCGTCAATCCCGGTGATTATTTATCCGGTTCATATTTTAGCCCAGGTTTGGACACCCATTAACGGATTGCCGGTTTCAGTTGCCCTCAAAGCTGTCCATTTTATCAACCCATCATCTGGTTGGGTGGCGGGCGAAAATGGAACAGTGATGAAGACATCGGATGGCGGGATCAATTGGACGCTTCTGACAACCAATACCACTCAAACCCTGAGGGGCATCTACTTTTATGACATGAACAAGGGCTGGGCATGCGGAGACCAGGGAACCATCCTTGCCACAACTGACGGGGGAATAAACTGGCAGGCACAGAATTCAGGAACGACGAATCAATTGACCGGGATACAATTTGTAACCTCTGCGACGGGCTGGATAGTGGGGTTAAATAATAAATTGCTGAAAACCACCGATGAAGGAAGTACCTGGTTATCTCAACCCAACCAGGGGGGAGCCATGTGGGGCCTGTCGATGCTGAGTACGGCCAGCGGTTGGTCGGCTGGTGATTTTAACAGTGTTCAAGGCTCTCCGAAACTTCTCAAAACAACCAATGGCAGTACCTGGAATAACTATTACAATTCGGGTGTCACCACCTTTAACTCGTTCAGCGACATCCATTTCACAGATGCAAATAATGGCTGGGTGGTTGGAACTAATGGAAATATAAGGCATACCACCGATGCAGGGGCAACCACGTGGCAGGCACAATCATCCGGAACCCTTTATGAACTGCTGAGCGTAGACTTTATCAATCAGGCATCTGGCTATATTTGCGGCAGACAAGGGATTATTCTGCATACTGAAAACGGAGGATCATCGTGGGTGGCCCAGTATTCAGGCTCCTCTTCCGGAACACTGTGGGAGGTTGACATGATCGACGCAAACACCGGCTTTGCCGTTGGAGATATCGGTATTTTGAAATATACAACGTCAGTTCCTTCCCAGCCAATCGTTTTATTGCAGCCGAACGGGGGTGAAATATTTCAGATCGGTATGAAAAGATTCATCATCTGGCAGGTGCAACCGGGTATAACAAATGTAAAAATAGAGTATTCCAAAGATGGCGGAAGTAGCTGGTTTTCGGTGGTTGCTTCAACCCCTGCATCCACCGGGAGTTATGCATGGAATATTCCCAACAATCCCTCTGTTAATTGTTTGGTGAGGGTTTCCAACGCCTCTAACAGCAGCATTTTTGATCAGAGTGATTCTGCTTTTTACATCATGAATACCCCGGCGGGTATTGATTATTCTGTGCTCACAGGTACAACGGCAACCAACAGCCCGCCAAAAATAGCCGTTTCCTGGCAACCTGACCTGAATGCCCTCTCCTATGTCGTCGACCGGAAATATCCGTCTGATGCAACATGGACGAACCTGGCAACCCTCTCAGGCTCTACCCTGGCCTATACAGACATGACCATTGAGCCGGGAGTGATCTATGAGTACAGGATTACAAAAACGACTCCCCTGGTTACGGCTTTCGGATATGCATATGCGGGGTTGGAGGTGCCTGCACCGGATCACCGGGGGACAATTCTGCTGGCAATCGACAACACTTTTTCAGCGTATCTGCAGGAAGAATTACAACAACTCACCCTGGATCTGACAGGTGACGGGTGGAGTGTCATCCGGCAGGATTTCCCTCACACGGCAAGTGATGTGACCGTAAAAACCTGGGTAACCGCCCAATATAACCTGCCTGCGTCAAACGTCCGATCCTTGCTGATTGTTGGTCACTTTGCCATCCCCTATTCGGGTAATTTTGCACCGGATGGTCATGCCGAACGCATCGGTGCGCAACCGGCCGATGTGTTTTTCGCTGATATTGATGGGACCTGGACTGATTTCTCGGTAACCACATCCAACAATGGAACGATTTATACTCCGAATGTTCCGGGGGATGGATATTGGGATCAATCAACCATACCTTCACCTGTCGAATTGGAGGTCGGAAGGATAGACATGTATAATATGACCGGGTTCTTGCTCAGCGAGGGTGATCTGCTCAAACAATACTTTAATAAAAATCACGCTTTTCGAAATAAAATCATGAACCCTGATCCGAAAGCGCTGATAAACACGCACCTCGACAACAGCCAGCCGCCAACATCGGCTGTGGCCTGGCGAAGTTTTTCCCCGATGGTTGGTTATGAAAACATAGACGTAATAAATACAAACGGATGTACTGGCAATAACACCTGTTCAGCGTTTATAGATTCCCTGGAATCTAATTCCTACTTATGGGCATATATGGCCGGAGGTGGCACCGATACCAGTTGCGCGGCTCCGGTTTTTACAAGCGGCCAATGCATCTCGCGAACCATCAATGCCGTATTCATGCAGCTATATGGCAGCTATTTTGTAGAATGGGCAAAGGGTGGCTTGCCCCTTCCCAATAAACTGTTGCGTGCTCCGCTGGCTAATAATGGAATGGTTTTGGGCACATGCTGGACCGGTGGCAGCCCCCGTTGGTATTTTCATCACATGGGTTTAGGCGAAACAATCGGCTTTTCAACCAGGCAGAGCCAGAATAATACCACCATCTATGATCCAGGGAACAACCAATTGCTTGGCGGGGTTCATATGGTGCTTATGGGCGATCCGTCGCTCAGGTTGCATAGGGTTTATCCTGTCGGCATTCTCACGCTGAACCAGCTGGCGGATGGATTACAGCTGGAATGGACAGCATCTGCGGATAACAATATCACAGGGTACAATATATATCACGCAGACAGTATTTCGGGAACCTTTACCCGCCTTAACGGTTCCCCGGTTACTTCACTCAGTTATACCGACAACTCCCCGAACATCAATGGTAATAAGGTTTATATGGTGAGGGCTGTTAAATTTGAAGTTACTTCATCTGGTTCGTATTACAACATGAGTACCGGGATATTTGCCTGTCAGTCAGAATTACCCGCGGGTGCAGGGACGATTTCGGGGACAACAAACGTTTGCCAGGGGCAGACCTCTGTGACTTATACTGTACCAGTTATCGCGAATGCCTCATCCTATCAATGGACCGTTCCCGAAGGGGCGACCGGAACAAGCAATCTGAACAATATTACCGTTGATTTCGGCAGTTCGGCCGTGTCAGGCAACATAACCGTGAAGGGAACTAACCAGGCAGGAAATGGCTCTGTTTCCATTTTACCCATTACCGTCATTCCAATTCCTGTAAACCCCGCAGTTGCCGGAAATGTTACCGGAACGGAGTGTTTCAATGCCACACAAAAGATTACAGTGGCCGGAAACGGCTCCACATTTGATGTTCAGACGGGTGGTGAGGCAATCATGACGGCAGCCCAGGCAATTCAATTCATGGATGGCACCACTATTGAACCCGGGGGATACCTGTGGGGCAGCATTGCACCCCCATGTTCAAACTGCCTTCCGCCTGTCATATCCTCCCCGAACAAGCATTCCATTGTATTACCGGCAACCAGGGAAGAACGCTCATTTAAAATTTATCCGAACCCCACCTCCGGAGATTTTATGCTCGAATTATTAAAGGATCCACAGGATGCGGGTGTGAGCATTGAAATATTCGGAACGTTTGGGGAAAAGATACTATTCTGCGAGCTGAATGGCACCTCTCCAAAGTTGATTTCACTGGCTGACCTGGCGGCCGGGGTTTATTTCATTCGTTTGATATCCGGCAGAGGGATCGAAACAGCGAAGATCATCAAACTATAGTGAATGGGGGTTGATAAAACAGAATTTCAACTGTGACCGGAGTAACTGAGGCTTATCTGAAAAATGCCATAATCAATCCTGCAGGGAAGCAAAGAAAAACCAACCAGACTTTCTTTGATGTTCTTGATGAGTACATTTTTATTTGACCCTTGAAGAGCTGATGACCTTGTTGAATTTTAAGTTTGAATCTCCCAAGAGGGCACGGGCAAGAGACCTCTTTTGCTTTATGTGTTTCACCGGCATGCGTGTTTCCGATCTCAGGAATCTCAAGAAGGAAAATATCAAAGATGGTCAGATTTTCAAAATGATCAAGGATATCACAGGCCATAAAAAAGACAGTGTTTTTAACAAATATGTGAAGATCTCGGAGGAGTTTAAGACGCTGGAAATGGACAGGACTTGGGATAAAATTTCAATTCCACCCAAAATGAAATCATAAATAACATAACATATAATTTGCCAATAAGCTTTATTTGTTGTCCTTTTATATAAATGTATAATTTGCCAATAAACTTTATCTGTTGTCCTTTTATAAATTTGTTTGTATATTTGATGCCTCCAATTCAAAACTTCTTGAAAGCTGATTTTATCCTCGGACAATTAATCGATCATTTTAAGGACCGGCCTTTCTTTACACGTGTCGAGCTTTTTGATTTTTATCATCAGTTTGAACCGGATCTTAAAAAGACCGCATTTGAGGGGAGAGTTTACCATCTGAGAGCAAAGAAACTAATCAGTTCCGTTGACAGAAAGAGGTTTTCGTTATCATATAAACCACGTTTTACACCTGTATTGGAACCCCGGCAAAAAGATGTTTTCTCTAAAGTAGAAAAACAATTTCCTGATGTCAATTGTTGTATCTGGTCAACAAAATGGATGAACGAATTCATGTTACACCAGCCAGGACGGTTTATAAACGTTCTGGAAGTTGGAGATGAGGCGGCTGAAACAGTTTTTCATTTTCTTCAGGACAACAACATCCGTAATCTTTTTTTCCAGCCTGGTGCCAAGGAAATTGAGAATTATATTTCAGAGAATTTTGATTCTGTGGTAGTGAAATCCCTTGTAACAAAGGCTCCGTTAGAAATTGCATCCAATACCAGGATTCCCTCAATTGAAAAGATTCTTGTAGATATATTTGCAGACAAAGTTTTATACATGGTCTTTCAGGGGAGTGAATTGTCTTTCATTTTTAATAGTGTCTACCAAAAATACGAGATCAACTTCACCAAATTGTTCCATTACGCAAAACGCAGGGGAAAGTCAGAGGAATTGTCAGCGTTTCTAAGAACAAACACCGATATTCCAAAAAATGTATTAAATGATTGACAAACAAAGTTTAACATCAGTTTGGTTCGATTCGAGAAGAAAGATCTATAAGAAAGCGGATCCATCAATTATGGAGCGGATGATTTATGCGTTATACCTTCTCGAACAAATGCAGCTTTCCGGTCTTGAATTTGTTTTTAAAGGTGGCACCAGCCTTATGCTCTTACTCAATAATGCTAAAAGATTTTCAATTGACCTGGATATCATACTGCCAACTGGAACAAGACAGGATGATATTGAAGTCTTTCTTGCGAAAGCAGCAAAAGACAATGCATTTCTTCGATTTGTCCTCGATGAAAAAAGAAGTTTCAAGCCTGGAATGCCTAAGGCTCATTATAAATTCATCTTTGCTTCCGCCTTATTAAAACGGGAACAGGAAATTCTCCTCGATATTTTATTTGAAGACATTCAATACCCAGTTGTTTTACGAAAACCTATTGAAACAGAATGGATTCAGCAAATGGGTGAATCAGTGCTGATAACAACACCTGATATCAATGCAATTGCAGGAGATAAACTCACAGCTTTTGCTCCAGAAACTGTTGGAATTCCTTATGGTTCAGCTAAAGAAAGGGAGATTATAAAGCAATTGTTTGATATTGGAGAACTGTTTGATGTTATTGACAACCTTGAGACTTTTAAATCCTCTTTTACTGCAATTGCAGGTGCTGAAATCAGCTATAGAAATAATCGGCAGCTAACAATTAATGCTGTGTTGGATGATATTATTCAAACCGGGCTTATTATTGCAACGAGGGGAACCCAGTCGGCAGATGATACAACCAGGTTTCAAGAACTGGCCACAGGAATAATACCGTTCCGAAGTTTTCTATACACAGGTAGTTTCAGAATTGAAGAGGCTCAAATTGCAAGTGCAAAGGCAGCCTACCTGGCAGCTATGATAAAAACAGGTTACAAGGGACCAGTTATGCGTTTTAGCAATTCTTTGTCCAAAGAATCACTTCTGGTCCGGCATCCCCAATATAATTTTCTTAATAAGAAATTGAAGAACGTCAAGGGGGGCTGCCTTTTCTACTGGAATGAAACAATAAAGCTACTGTTCCCATTGCAATAGCTTGTTTATAAATAAATCCATGGTCAATTATATGGATCAGGATCACATTTGTAATATTTCGTTGTTCAAATCCCTGTTCCGCGGAAGGGAAGACATATTTGCCCAACGCTGGGAAAAGGGAGGCAAGGCCAGCTATACTCCTCAATATGATTATGACCCCTATCAATACCGGTTGCATAAAATGAGAGGGGGAACGATTCAGAATTATGCCGACAAACAGCCCCGTGCACTCTCAGATGAACAAATTGCCAAACACCTCAGCGGAGAGCAGTTCATTGGCATCTATCCATTACTGAAAGACAATACTTCCTGGTTCATTGCAGCTGACTTTGACAAAGCCAACTGGATTGACGAATGCAGATCATTTCTGGCATTTTGTAATGACCAGGGATTACCTGCATACCTGGAACGATCGCGGTCAGGAAAAGGAGGTCATGTATGGCTGTTTTTTGAAAGGCCTTATCCGGCGGCAAAAAGCAGAAAGATCATTATCACGCTGCTGGAAAGAATTGGTTTATTCTCAAGCTTTGATAAAAATTCAAGCTTCGACAGGCTTTTCCCAAATCAGGATTCCTTGTCCGGGAAGGGATTTGGCAACCTGATTGCGCTGCCGTTAAATAAACTTTGCACAGAACAGGGGAACAATTGCTTTATAAATCCTGTGACATTAGAGCCTTATCAAGACCAATGGGTTTTCCTGCAAGGCATTCAAAAAGCATCGGTCACGCTGCTCGATCAACTTTATGAGCAAATTCTTAAAACAACGGGTTTACAGAAAGACCAGAGAACTCAGCCAGCACCGGAAACCGGAAAAATAAAAATAGAACTCGGCCAGACTGTAACAATAACAAAGAGTGTTCTTCCACTTCCACTGTTTAACTTTCTGAAGGATGGCCTTAATTTCGCGAGCAGTGAATATGTTATCAAAAAGAAACTCGGGAAAAGCACCTGGGGGTCGGGAAGGTATTTCAATTTTATTGAAGAAACAGCAGATTTTGTGATCATTCCCAGAGGTATGGCTGGCAGTGTGCTTCGCTTTTGCCGGGATAATAACATTGAATATGATTTCGCGGATGAACGGAAAAAAGTCGAACCTGTTTCCTTTACAATGGATGTTCAACTCCGGGAACATCAAAAACTTGCAGTAGCTGCTGCTGCGAAAAAAGATATGGGCGTCATTGTTGCTCCACCGGGAACAGGTAAAACCATCGTCGGACTAAAGATCATTGCAGACAAACAGCAGCCTGCCTTAATCATTGTTCACAGAAAGCAACTGGCTGAGCAATGGATTGAGAGGATCCAATCGTTTCTTGGAATTCCTAAAAATGAAATTGGAAGTATCGGGCAGGGGAAAAGTAAAACCGGCAAGAAGATTACAATTGCACTTATCCAGAGTTTATCCAGGATGCTCGAAAGCGCAGATCAGAATGGGTTAACGAACAAATTCGGAACGATCATCGTTGATGAATGCCATCATATTCCGGCAGAGTCCTATCGAAATATCCTTGGGAAACTATCTTCGTTTTATTTGTATGGATTGACCGCAACGCCATTCCGGAAATACAATGACGGGAAACTGATTTTCATCCATCTGGGAGAGATTATTTCTGAAATAAAAGCGCCGGATATTTCTACCCTCAAGGCTGCAAAAATCATCATCCGTAAAACAGAGCTCGATGTTCCTTTCAATTCGAAAACGGATAAGTTCGAGACCTTGTCAAAGGTACTGGTCCATGATTCTGCAAGAAACAAGCTGATTCTTAAAGATGTCATCTCAGAGTTGACCACAGGCAAAAAGGTGGTGATCATTACCGAACGCAAAGAGCATCTTGATTCATTGAACCAATATCTCAAACAATCGTACGAAACGATTGTCCTGTCGGGTGATGACCCGGAAAGCAGCAGAACCTTGAAATGGAAACTGTTGAAAGACGGCAGTTTCCAGGCATTAATCACGACCGGACAATTTTTTGGAGAGGGAACCGATATTCAAAACATCGACCGTTTGTTCCTTGTCTACCCGTTTTCATTCCAGGGGAAACTGATACAATATATCGGAAGGGTGCAACGGTCAGAGATCGCCCCGGTTATCTATGATTACCGTGACATCAGGATCGATTACCTGAATAAATTGTTTCTGAAAAGAAACACGTATTACAGAAAACTTGAAAAACAGGCTTCCTTATTTGCCGAACCTGAACCGGATTTTCTACCAGCCGGAAACACGGTATCAATAGAAGAGACGATTACCATTGCCATTGATGATCTTGAATTCGGATACGGAACAATTGCCTTCAGGTACTATGCAGACAAAATAAATCAGGAACTGGAGTTTGAAATTGAAAATGATCAGATCCGGCCGGAGTTTGATGTGTTGAAGCAGTATTTTTCAAAGATTCTGAAGAAAAAGAATGTCAATGTGATAATCCAGGCTGAGTTTCAGGAGAAAACATTGATTTCCCAACTGGCGACTTCTTCTGAACTGGAAAAAATAAACGGCGAGATTATTGATATTGCCCGGTTCCGGTTTGTGTCAAAATTCATACTGGGCGGTAGTTACAATAAGTTCAAGGGGAGCTTAATGGATATAAATCAACTCCAATCCCAGGAGGATTTAAAATCTTCATTATATGAATCCGGCGAACAACTGCTCGGGGACCTTTTGAAAAACAAAAAGGTCATCCATTACCGGCAGCTCAGGTATCTGGCCGAAAAGCACGAAAGTGATATTCTTAAACTGCGTTTTGTGCTGAATCCGTTTTCATTTGTTTTCCTGTTATCCGGGCAAGAGCAGTTTCACCTGGTGATGGAAACACTTGATACCAGAGAGGCAACGTACATCTGGCATATTGAAAAAGACAAACAGGAGCTCCGTTACCAATTACAGGAAATAGACCGGCAACTGAATTTGATCCGCAATGATGGGCGTCAGGCTTATCTTGAATCGCAGCCCGTGAATTTTAGTCGTATTTTACATGATTATTCGGAGGAGCAGAAGGGGTTTATAATTTGGAAGGATTTGGTTGAAGAACGGTTATTCTAATATTCAAAAAACAGATTCTATAACAGATCAAAAGATGAAGATATCATTAAAACAATTTGAGGAAATTCTTGCCCGCCTGGATAAAAATGAATTGTCAGGATGGATCAGAACCTGGGCAGAGCAGGATGAAAAGTTCAGAAACTATTTTATTGCTCGATTCAATGAGAACAAGGAAAAAATTGAGATTGAAAGGTACGCCCGGATCCTTGAAAAAGAGATAAGCAAGGCTGAAGGCAGGAACGGATTCATTGATTATTATTACGCAGGAGATGCTGCGGATGAGGCTTCCCGGTTACTTTACAATGCTGATCACAGTTTCAAAATCATTGATCCTGCAGAGATCATTTCGATATGTTTTGCTGTGATTAAAACTGTTGCGCCGGCTCTTAACAATTCAGACGATTCGGATGGCCAAATCGGAGGCGCCCTTGAGCAGGCTATGGAGCTTATAGCCCGAACTTCCAGTGAAAAAGATCTTTCCGACTCAGTAAAAAAGGAATTGTTCGAACTCTGTTTGAAGTATCATAATACAGAAGGAATGGACATCAATGATTGGGATCTTGATCTCCTGGATATTGCAGGTGGATTGGTTGCCGGCCAACAAGAGAAACAACGGTTGTTCTTGTTGCTTGACAAAAAAGACAAGGCAGCGTCGTGGCATCACACGAATGAACTGACCGCCGGGATACGCAAAACGGTGATCGAACGCCTTGAAGGCAGTGCGGCCGCTGCAAGTTATCTAGAATCAATGCTTCATTTGCCCGGGATCCGCAAGCAGTTTGTTGAAAAGTACATCCGTGAAAAAGATTTTTCAAAAGCAAAGGAGCTTTGTGAAAAAGGGATCATCCTGGATAAAAAATGGCCGGGAATCGTGGACGACTGGAATGAATTCCTGCTCATCATTGCGCGAAAGGAAAAAAACATTCCAGAGATTTTAAGGCTTGCCACGCTTCTTTTCCTTAGAAAATTCAACTCCAAAGAGTTCTATCCAATTTTGAAGAAATATACTCCTTCAGATAAATGGAATCAGATGGTGGAGTTTCTGATCCGGGAATTGAACAAAGAACAAGCTGATGAATATATTACCTGGATTTATATTCAGGAAGGGTTGTTTGAAAAACTACTCTCCTTCACCCAGGCAAATCCACATCCGTTTAACATTGAAAAGTTTGAACAATACCTGGCACCGAAATACCCTGAGGAAATAAAGGACCTTTACGAGAAGGCTATCCTGAGATATGCCACGCACGCTTCAAATAGAAAAGCATATTCAGAGTGTTGCCGGTTGTTGCGAAAAATGACGAAACTTGGAGACAAGCACAGGGTTGATCTCCTTATCAAGGATTTATCAACAACATATAAATCACGACCTGCCTTCCTTGATGAATTGAGACGGGTTTAAGCTCAGGAATTATCAATGTCAATAGTTAAAATGACCATCAAAGGTTTAATAATGAATATTAATATACAGGACTCATGAATTACGAATTCTCCAAACCAGAAAAAAAGATCGTCCGCCAGGTAATTGAAACCGGGCTTCAACGTGATCTTGAATCGTGCATCCTTGATATTGACCAGATTATCCAGCAATGGAAATCGAAAAAGCTGGACAACGGG
>CAJBYO010000004.1 GCA_903959905.1 uncultured Bacteroidales bacterium | reverse complement strand
GGCCCGGTTTGCTCTGTCCGCTTCGTTTTTTGCTTCTATCAAGGCATCTTCAATCCGTTTTTGTTCTGTAATATCCTGATGTGTCCCCGACATAAGTAATGGCTTACCCTCTGTGTCCCATTCATGCACTCGTCCTCTGTCCAGCACCCATATCCACTCGCCACTCTTATGTTTCATCCGCGATTCGAAAGTATAATAATCAAGTTCACCTTTGAAGTGTTTTTCCAATAATTCGCCAGATGCTTTCAAATCGTCGGGATGGGCAAATTTCATCCAGGTTTCGATGCTTACAGGTGAGATTTCCTCCAACGTATAGCCCAGCATTTCAGCCCATTGTTCATTAAATATGGCTTCGCCCGTTTGTACATTCCATTCCCAGGTTCCTGCGTTGGTCCCTTTGATAATATCAGCCAATCGCCGCTTTTCAGTGGCAAGGTCCTGGAATAGTTTTTTTCGTTCGGTGATATCGATTTTGATGCTGATAAAACTGGAGATATTGCCCTTCGAATCCAAAACAGGTGTGATGGTTTGTTCTTCATAATAAAGACTGCCGTCTTTCCGGCGGTTTATCAGTTCACCTGTCCATACTTCATTATTCAGTAACGTATCCCAGAATCTCTTGTAAAAATCCTTATCCTGCTTCCCTGATTTTACGAGTACGCCCGGCGTTTTCCCGATGGCCTCGTCAGCCGGATATCCTGTGAGCCCGGTGAAAGCTGAATTTGCCCACTGTATAATGCCTTTGATATCGGTAATAATAATGGCAAGTGCAAATGATTCGAAGGCAGCGCTTTGCATGGCAAGGGCTGCTTCCGATTCTTTACGAAATGTAATATCGCGGATAATCGAAAGCACTTCATTGGCAGAGGAGACAATAATCCTGTTTTCGAAATACCTTAATTTGCCATTCACCGTAAGAGAATATTCATAAGCTACCATTTCCTCATGATGAAATGCCTTTTCAATCGCAGTCATACTTTGAAGGGCCAAATCAGGAGGCAGCACCTGGCTGATGGTTTTCCCGAGAAATTGTTCTCTGGGTAAAAAAAGCATATTTTGGTCTGTGGACATGTAATCCACATAGGTTCCATCCCTTCGGATGCGAAACATCAAATCGGGAACTGCGCGGATAATGGCAGCTTTTTCAGCTTCACTCCTCCGAAGGGAATTCTCTGCCTCTTCACGTTCTGTAATATCATGGTAATTCAGCAGTACACCTTGAATAACCGGATCGTTCGCAAGATTGGTTGCGGTAAGTTCGATCGGCTTATAACTGCCATTTTTACATTTGTAACGATATGTTACTGTTTTTACTGATTTGTCATTTTTAACCAGATCGGAAAATTCCTTTTGAATACGGTCAAGGTCATCAGGGTAAATGGTCAACCAACCGTCTGTTCCAATCAGATCCTGAGGTTTCCAGCCAAAGTACTTTTCGATGTTGGGGCTTTTGTATTTCATTACACCATCCATCCCCATGATCCCGATCACGTCTGAAATATTTGATATCATTGTACTATGCAGGATATTTTGAAACTGCAACGCATCCTGTGCCATTTTCTGTCCGGTGATGTCGGTCAACGAGGTAACGCGTACATTTCGCCCTTTATAGTACATCATCCTTCCGTGTAACATGCAAGGGAATGTTGTGCCATCCTTTCGCTGGGCGATTGCTTCGTAAGGATCTTCGGTGCCTGACAACATATTATTCATGACCATTTCCCTGTATTCGGGCGCTATCCAGTCGGTTCCGTCCCTGCTAAGGGCTTCTTCATTCGTGTACCCGAACATGATTTCGGCAGCCATGTTTTGCTCGATGCAGCGCCCGTTCTCAGAAAAGAAGATGGCTTCAAATGAAGCTTCCGATAAACCACGGTACTTTTCCCTGCTTTCATCGAGGTCCTCATCTGCCTGTTTGCGCTCGGTAATGTCGGAAATAAAACCATGCCATAGTATCGTGCCATCTTCATTGGCTTGCGGCAAGGCATTGCCCGATAACCAACGCACAGTGCCATCATCGAACTTTACCCGATACTCGTGTTGCCAAATTGTGTTGTTTTTTGCCGATGTCTGAATGGAAGCAACCACGCCGTCGAAATCGTCCGGATGAAGCCTGGTAAATACTGCTGAAGCATCATGGGCTATTTCTTCGGGGCTTACCCGGTAAATATACTGAATGCCATCACTGGCATAAGGGAAACAGGAGGAGCCATCGGGGTTCAATTGGAATTGGTAAACAACGCCCGGCACCCGGTCGGCAATCTTTTCCAACCTGGTCAAAGCTTCTTTTAACTGTTCAGTCCTGTCATTAACCGTTTTTTCAAGGTTTGCATTTAGTTTTGTAATTTTCAGTTCTGCCTGCTTGCGTTGTGATACATCAAGAATAAAAACAGATACACCAACAATGTTTCCCTCGGCATCTCTTACCGGACTATAATAATCATCGTAATAAATTCTGGAAAGTTCCTTATCCCCATATTCCTCTTCAGCAACGAAAAAATCCCCTTTTAAGGCCCGGTCAAAATTATGCTTCGCCTTTTCACGGTCTTCCATGTTGGGAATCAGATCAACCATGTTCATTCCAATCCGGATGTCAATACCCCATATCTTTTTCATGGTCTCTTTGTGAGACAATGAAAATTTCGTGTAATTATAATTTTTATCGAGTGAAAATACTACGACAGAAATCGGGCTTTCCAGAATTGATTGCAGAAATATCAAGTCTGTGCGATATTTTTCTTCGCTTGTTTTCAGTAATGTTTCTGCTTGTCTGCGTTCGGTAATATCAATGGCAGTTACAAAGCATTGCCCCCCACTTTCGGTGGCAATACCCGAAAGATGCACATACACCGGCTGGTTGCCGGAAGTTAACAGGGTTACTTCGCAGGATTCCTTTGAATTGTTTTTAAATGATTTCTCCAAAAAGCGTTTGAAACCCTCTTGGGTATCTTTGGAGATAAAAAAGTGGAAATGGTTGTTTATTAAATGCGAATGATCCTTACCCAGCATAAGCGCCCCGGCGAGGTTTAACTCAATAATTTCGCCTTTGCGCGATAGTGTAAAGTAGCCGGAAGGTGCCAGGTCGTATAATCTGATATACTTGCCATGCGCAGCGTCTGCCAAAGCCTGTGCATTGCGGAGTGTTTCATTCTGCAATTCCAGTTCAATCTGGTGAACCTCCAGCTCAAATATGAGTTTACGATTCTCGAGTTCTGAAAGTTGAGAATCGTGTTTTGACGGTTTGCTTTTCAGCAACTCTTCTGCTTTCTGACGCAGCGCCAAAGCTTCGGATTTGTTTTCGTGGTTTTCCATTTCCATACCTACTTCTTGTTTTTGAGCAGCGTAATAAGGTCTTTATGTAACAGGGTTGAGAAGCCAAAAAAGGGCGTGAACCTCAGTAAAAATCAGATCATAAAGGTACTGCCAAGCACCCAACTCAACTGAAATAGCAAAAGGAACACACCCGTTGGGTGCGTCCGCAAAAACTATTTCCCTGAGTTTAAAAAATTGGCAGTTTTCTATGAGAGAAATATTAGCAACGCAATATTTTATCTATGATTATTAAGAACGATGAATGAGCTTGTTACTGGTGTTTTTAAGTGAATCAGAAACAAAATTATAAATAAAACCAAGACAATGCAATAATGGTCTGAAGCTTTTCCACCAATGTGTATCCCGGATGATAACAAAATACCGCTTTG
The DNA here is from genome assembly GCA_903959905.1 of uncultured Bacteroidales bacterium. Lineage (GTDB taxonomy): Bacteria > Bacteroidota > Bacteroidia > Bacteroidales > FEN-979 > CAIVAT01. The sequence continues at coordinate 83 of CAJBYO010000004.1, read as the reverse complement.
GCAGTATTATCAATATAATCAAATGATCCTTCCGATGATTTTACGTAATCCAATACCCAGGATGAAATATCAATAGGCTGGTT
>CAJBYO010000003.1 GCA_903959905.1 uncultured Bacteroidales bacterium | reverse complement strand
GTGCGTCTTTACATCGGCGACAGACGCACCGGGGTCAGTCGTTACGTTGGTCGTACAATCGTAATTTCATTTTCAATGGCAGGGTTCAGGTGGCGTTTGACGGTACACAAGGAAGCTGATTTGATCAACGCACTGTCATATTGAGATGGAAAATCAGCAGGCACGTTGATGATCAGGATGAATTTTACAATTATTTTCTGTGCCTGATCGTAGACATAATCCAGGGTGATGTGAACCCCGTCAGTGTCAATACCACGCTGATCGCAGAAACTTTTAATATAAATACCTGCACAGGTTCCAAGGGAGGCAATGAAAAGGCTGAATGGGGTCGGGGCTGAATTTTCACCCCCTGAGTGTAACGCCTGGTCAGTCTTAACAGTAAACCCGTCGATGACGGCATTTACCTTTTTCCCTCCGTCAAAAATAATATCAATGGCCATGTTTTTTTTTCACAAAGGTACATTTTTATTGCATAAACAGATGATCTGTGAGCTTGGATTATTCAATTCCTGAACTACATGACAACCATCATTTTCATGAAAGCAGGCAGAAAAAGGTAAAACTCCGGGATATCAGCTGTTAATTTGGTATGTTCAACGAAATATAGCTAAAAGTAAGGTTTTTTATAATAATTTTGTCTGATCTAACAGGTTTAATCAAGGTACGATGAAAAAAGTGTTGTTGCTCATTTCCATGGTAGTGTTGGGCTACTCAGTCAGTGCCCGGAATGATTCTCGTTTGCTAAGATTTCCCGCAATCCATGGTAACCAGGTAGCGTTCACCTATGCAGGCGATCTCTACACGGTTGATAAAACCGGCGGTATTGCACGGAAACTTACCAGCGACGAAAATGGGTATGAAATGTTTGCACGCTTTTCTCCCGATGGAAAAAATATTGCCTTTACCGGGCAGTACGACGGGAATACCGAAGTTTATATCATCCCTTCAGAAGGCGGAATACCAAAAAGGTTAACCTACACCGCAACACTAAACCGGGATGACATTTCAGACAGGATGGGGCCGAATAACATTGTAATGACATGGAAAGACAATGAGAACGTCGTTTTCCGGTCGCGCAGGCAAACATTTAACGATTTCAAGGGTCAGCTTTTCCTCGCAAATATAAACGGAGGCCTCTCGGAAGAATTGCCCCTCCCCTGCGGCGGTTTTTGCTCATTTTCACCTGATTTGTCAAAATTGTCATACAACCGGGTATTCCGTGAATTCCGCACCTGGAAATACTACAAAGGAGGAATGGCTGATGATATCTGGATTTACGATTTCAAGACAAAAAAAACAGAGCAGGTCACCAGCAATATTTTCCAGGACATGTTCCCGATGTGGCATGGCGACAAAATTTATTTCGTTTCAGAACGTGAACGCCCAACTAATCTTTACTGCTACGACCTTAAGACTAAGGAGACTAGAAAAATCACCGATTTCAAAGAATATGACATTAAGTTTCCTTCCATTGGCGACAATGCCATCATCTTTGAAAATGGCGGATATCTTTATACCATGGACCTTTCCACAGAGATACCGGTCAAAATGAACATAACCATTTTGAGTGACTTTACCACGAGCCGGAGTACGCTTAAGGATGCCAGCAAATACATCAACACATTATCACTCGCTCCGGATGGCAAAAGGATTGCAATGGGTGCGCGTGGGGATGTCTGGACCGTCCCTGCAAAAACCGGAATCACCAAAAATCTCACCAATTCCCCGGGAGTTCACGACCGTGAAGTTGCCTGGTCGCCCGACGGACAATATATCGCGTTCATTTCAGACCTGACAGGCGAAGATGAGATCTATATTCAAAAGCAGGACGGCTCTGCAAAGCCGGTCCAGCTTACCAAAGATGCAGATACCTATAAATATTCTCTCACCTGGTCGCCCGACAGTAAAAAACTTCTCTGGGCCGATAAAATGCTCAGGTTGCAATATATTGATATTGACTCAAAGGTTGTAACCCCCGTTGACAAGGCAACCAGCTGGGAATTCAATGAATATAACTGGTCGCCGGACAGCAAATGGATTGTTTACACCTTTCCAAACAGGCGGACAACGTCCCGCGTTTTCCTGTATGAACTCTCCACCAAAACCAAAACTGCGCTCACCGACACCTGGTATGATGCCAGTGGCGGAACATTCAGCAGCAATGGGAAATACATCCTGTTCACATCCAACCGCGATTTTAACCCGACATACAGCTGGACTGAGTGGAACCATGCCTATACAGACATGACGAAGGTGTTTATGATAACACTGGCAAAAGCAACACCAAATCCGTTTGGCCCGGAAAATGACGAAGTTTCCATTAAATCAGCCGAGTCCACTTCAGCAAAACCTGAAAAACAGAAAAAAGCGGATAGTGCCTCAAATAAAAGTATTGTTGTAAATATTGACACTGATGGCATTATAGACCGTATAATTGCGTTGCCTGTTGATGGAGGAAACTATTACAATATCAGCTGCATTGATGACAATGTATATTACATAAAGGGAGGCCGTGCCGGCCGTCCGTCAAGCCTTATGACATACAACGTAAAAGAGCGGAAGGAAACAAATCTTGGTGATTACGGTATCTATGAGATTTCTGCAGATAACAATAAAATGATTGTGGCCGACGGGAACAAATACGGGGTCATTGACCTCCCGCATGCAGGCAAAATTGAGGTGAAAGACTGGGCCGATCTTTCAAACATGAAGGTCATGGTTGACCTGAAAGCAGAATGGGAACAGATATACCGTGAATCATGGCGCCAGATGAAGTACTTCCTGTATGCACCGAACATGCAGGGCGTTGACTGGGATAAAATTCAAAAAAAATACGAACCGCTGGTCTCTTCGGTCAACAACAGGAATGATCTGAACTATGTAATCGGTGAGATGATCGGAGAAATCAGCATCGGGCATTCATACGTTGGCGGAGGAGATAAACCGGCACCGGTTCGTATTAAAATGGGGCTGCTGGGTGCACGGATCGTTCGCGATGCATCAGGATATTACCAGATCACAAAGATCCTGAAAGGTGAAAACTGGACATCGGAATCCCGTTCCCCCCTTACTGAAGTCGGTGTGGATGCGAAGGAAGGCGATTATATTATCGCTATCAACGGCAAATCCACAAAAGACATGAATGACATGAATGAAGCCATGGTAAACAAAGCCAACATCCAGGTGGAACTAACCCTGAATTCAGCCCCGAATGAAACCGGCTCGAGAAAAGTAATTGTCATTCCAACTGACAGTGAAGCAGGGTTATACTATTACAACTGGGTTCAGAATAACATAAAAAAAGTTTCGGATGCCACAGCCGGTGAAGTTGGCTATATCCATATTCCGGACATGAGTGTTGAAGGCCTGAATGAATTTGTAAAGCACTTTTATCCGCAGTTGTCAAAACGGGCGCTGATCATTGACGACCGCGGAAACGGCGGCGGGAATGTTTCTCCGATGATCATTGAACGGCTTAACCGTGAAATGACGATGATCAGCATGGCAAGGAATACCGAAAGTGCACCCGGAAGGCTGGAAATGCAATGGGGGCCAAAATGTATCCTGATTGACAACTATTCAGCCTCCGACGGCGATCTCTTCCCTTACCAGTTTAAAAAGCTGAAAATCGGCAAGGCTATCGGGAAACGCACATGGGGCGGAGTGGTTGGTATCAGGGGCTCGCTTCCTTTTATAGACGGCGGACAGTTGATGCGCCCTGAGTTTGCACCTTACGACACTGATGGAAAATCATGGATTATTGAGGGCTATGGAGTTGATCCTGACATTGAAATAGACAATGATCCGGCAAAAGAATATGCCGGGGAAGACCAACAGCTGAATACTGCCATAAAGCAGATGCAGGAAGAGCTGAAATCATGGCCGGCTGAATTGCCCGGCATGCCGTCATTCCCCGACAAAACCAAATAAAACTTCTGTCAGCAGTTTTCTTTTACAGCCGTTGCAGTTCTTTTCTTTAAATTTACCGGCAAAACGGTGCAGGCAATGCTGAATTTTTCCAGGCGGATTTCAATAGATAATGCGCTTATAATGCTTATTCTGCTCATTGGTGCAGTATTGAGATGCTACCGGTTAACGGATATACCGTTTACTTATGATGAATTCAGTGCAATCACCCGTACACAGTTTTCATCCTTCCATGAATTGATTGAAAACGGGATTATAATTGACGGTCATCCTGCCGGCGTTCAGGTTTTCCTGTTTTATCTCACCAAACTGTTTGGCGTTTCCGGGGTCGTACTTAAAACCCCGTTTATCCTTTGCGGGCTTATTTCCGTGTGGCTGATTTACCTGATCGGTAAAGACTGGTTCAATGCCACAGTTGGCCTGGTGGCCGCTTCCTTTCTTTCATTTCTGCAGTTTCCGGTGATGTACAGTCAGATCGCACGCCCCTATGCCAGCGGACTGTGTTTTGTCTTGCTGTTAGTATATTTCTGGACCAGGATCATCTTTCATCCACAAAGAAAATACTACCTGAACCTTGCGGGTTATATCATTTCAGGGGCCCTGTGCGCATACAATCACCATTTCAGCATGCTATTCGCAGCGATGGTTGGAATTACCGGGCTATTTTATTGTACGCGTGACTGGATGCGGCATTATATTACTGCTGGCATCATCATCATCCTGCTGTACCTCCCCCACCTGCGAATCCTGCTATTCCAGATGGGTATCGGGGGTATTGAAGGATGGCTCAGCAAGCCCAGGTACGATTTCATTGTTGACTTCATCCGGTACATTTTCCATTTCTCGGTATATATTTATCTCCTGATCATTGTTTTGGTGAGCCTTGCATTATACTGGTACGAGGATTTTCCCAGGTACCGGAAAAAATTCTTCCTGATTTCCGTTACATGGTTTCTGGTCCCCTATTTGATCGGCTTCTTTTATTCAATGTACCGAAGCGCTGTATTGCAATATTCCGTGCTAATTTTTTCATTTCCGTTTCTGTTGTTTGTGCTGTTTGGTTTGTTCAAGACAGAAAAGGCACTTCACAAAATAATACTGATCACACTGATTGCTGTGATTGTCATTCCTTCACTGATACTTGAACGACGTCATTACACCATATTCTACAATAGTCCGTTCAGTGAAATAGTGAGAGAATCGCAAAAAGCAACTGTTGAAGCAGGTGCATCTGATTGCCTGGTTCTCCTGGATACGAAAAAGGAGATCAACCAGTATTACCTTGATAAGTATGATTTTTCGCAGCTGCCGGTTCATTATTTCCAGGATATAGCGGGAAAACAATCAATAATTCCTTTCCTGGATACTGTTAGAACCGATTACGTTGCACTTGGCAGCATCAATTGTGAGATTTACGCCCAGGTTAATGAAAAGTTTCCTTTCCTGGTAAAACACCATACCTATTCGGGTGGAGATTTTTACCTTTTCTCAAAAATTAAACCCGCGAAGATCATAACTGAATATTTTTATGAAGTCAATAACGGGTTTGAACCGAGTTTGCCGGAATGGGGTTGGGTGGATGAAACGAAATGCAGTGATTCACTGCCTGTTGACGGGAAAAGGTCCTATTTAAACGACAGTGGGGCCGAATTCAGCCCGACGTTTTCAAAATCACTGAGAAGCATGATACATGCCGAAAGCGACGTGATCGATGTTTCTGCCGACATGAAACTTCCGATGGTATTCCCGGGCGCCTGGCTCGTGATTACCGTTACATCCGACGGGAAAATCCTGAAATGGATATCAGTAGCAGTGAATGACTTTATCAAACCGGGACAACAGGGACGAATATACCAGTCATTGCGCCTGAGCGATGTTGAATTTCGCCACCACAGGCTGATGTTCAACACCTATATATGGAACCCCACAAAATCAAACTATGTGTTGGATAACTTCAGGGTGCGCGTTCGGAGTGGAAATCCGATTGTATACGGGCTGTATAGAGAGGTTGGGATGTGAGTGACGGGTGACAGGTGACGGGTGACGCGTGACGGGTGACGCGTGACAGGTGACGCGTGACAGGTGACAGGTATCAAGTGACAGGTGTCAGATGTCAATTGACTTGTTTCTTAGAAAAACGGCAGGTAATTGTCCGCTTGTCCGCTTGTCCGCCAGTCCGCTTGTCCGCTTGTCCGCTTGTCCGCCTGACCGCCCGTCCGCTTGTCCGCCCGCCCGTCACTCCAAATCCCCCGCCGTATACCCCATCTTCAGCAAATTCTCCGGCAAGAGCAAATATTCCAGTTTATCCCGGCTGAGTATGTTTAATTCACGGTTCGCCTCAAAAATGTCCACGCCGTTTGTTTTCATGAATACAGCGAGTCGGGATGCTGCATGATAGCCTGCAAGAGGCAGGAGTGCAGTGGTAATTGACGGGCTGCGAAAAAGGTCTTCCCTGCTCTGATCTGATGATACATGCAGCCCCTGCATGAGGTTTTCACATAATGTCTTGTCACAGGCAATCAATAGCTTGATGCTTTCAATCATGGCATGCCCGATAACCGGCAGGTAAGCATTCAGGTCGAGGCAGCCCTGGGCGCTGAGGGAACTGATCAACTGATCATTGGCATAAATGCGGTGTGATGCGCTGACAACAAATTCCGGAATTACAGGGTTGATTTTGCCCGGCATGATGGAACTTCCTGCCTGGCAAAGGGGAATAGTAAGCGGGTGACGCGTGACGCGTGACGCGTGACCGGGAAGTGGCAACAAATTCGCTGCTAAATCAGAAGAAAGAAGGCGAATGTCGGATACCATTTTTTCAAGGTTGACTGCATGTGCCTTTAGGGTGGCATGGACTTCAACAAATGAATCAAGGTTGCAGGTGGCGTCGGCGAGGTTTTCTGAACGGGTGACAGGCAATCCGGTAAGTTGCTGCAGATGCCCGATTGCCTCCATGATAAAGTAACGGGGAACTGCCAACCCCGTGCCTATCGCACTGCCTCCGAGGTTCACTGTTTTAATCCGCTCAAAACACTTCGAAACCCGCCACCAGTCGCGCGAAAGTGCTTCGTTATACGTACTGAACAGCCTGCCGTAAGAAGATGGGACAGCCTCCTGCATCTGCGTGTAACCGATCCGAAGAGTGTTTTGGTTCCCTGTTTCAATTTTTTCAACAGCTGATCGCAGCGAATTTATTTCCCGCTCAAGATCTCTCAGCAAAAACATCAAGGCAACTTTGAGCGCTGTAGGAACAACATCGTTTGTTGACTGAAAAACATTGGCCTGCTCTATGGGATCGATGATATCGTAACTGCCTGGCTTTTCATCCATACTTAATAAAGCAACATTGGCAATGATCTCATTTACATTCATATTAATACTCGTTCCCGCCCCCCCTGAAATGGCCGGAACAATAAACGAAGAAAAATGACTGCCTTCGGATACCTCTTTAGCAGCCTGGATCAGGTGTTTAAAGTGGGATGAAACATTATGTTCATTCGTGCCCGGAAGGCCACTGCTTCCATACTTTTCCTGCATTGCCTTTCCATAGGCCTCAGCAGTGAGATAGCACGCTTTTTTCACTGTTCCCATTGCCCTGTACCATTCAATGTGAAATGGAGTAATATCAGGAAAATTTTTCACGGCCCGGGCAGCATGTATTCCATACAGGGCATCCACAGGAATATCCATTTCACCGATGATGTCTTTCTCTTTGCGCATAACTCCTTAAATATTGATAAAACACAGAATAACAACTAATTAGCCAGATCATCAATTTCAATGTAATTTTACGGAATTAATTGAGTGGATGGCACACCGAATCAAAATAATAGCTTAAAAAAAAAGATGGAGCAATCATGCCAGTTATGCGGCGAGCGCAATTTTTCACACCGAACGCACCTATACCACCGATATACGACCACTATACCACGACTATACCACGACTGAGTTTGGCCGAACATCACTTGAGAATGGCCGAACATCACTTGAGAATGGCCGAACATCACTTGAGCACAGCCGAACATCCGTTGAGAACGGCCGGACAAATTTGGGATATAAAAGTGATATTGACAGTTTGTTAGGTATAATAAATATCTCAGCAATGTCATTTGATTGATAAATAACCGTAATTTTAGCCAATGATTCAAGGAGTTGAATAACACAGTTATTTCTTTGAGTATGCTAAAAAAACATTACAACATTTTCCTACTGACGGTTTTGTCATCCTTCTGTCAATTTGCGGGTTACAGCGAAGGCACAAAGCAAATCATGCCCGTCAACACAGGCATTGAGAAAATCCTTGCAGGGAGTCCGACAACCCAGTTAATTGGTTTTGCTTATTATAGCTGCCCGGTGGATAACCGCTTAAACATACAGATCAAGAATCCTGGAGAGATCATTTACTTTGGATTTAAAAAAAATGACATACTGGTTCACCAGTTCAGAATAAAGGATCCCGCCGGGAATATAGTGGTGGCAGCCACCCCAATACCCACCACAGGAACAGGTTATATTGCCACCTGGGATAATGCCTATGCCGGTCCAAATCAGATTGTTGGCACGGGAGGGTACGATGCATATTCCTACACGCCGGTTACAACCGGAGATTTCTACATTGAATTCAGCAACTCCACAACTTTACTGTACTTTGATATCACGGTCGCCACATCGGGAAATGCAGCCATAAACGGCCGGGTGTGGTCCAAGGCATGGCAGTTTGATACGGGGACCAATCCGGGAACCTCCGAAGGAACATTTTATATATACACCAGCGACAGTCTTGTAACATCTATGAATCTGAATGGATTGCAAGGTATTTCATACACGGTTGCATGCAACCAGATGGGATGCCCGGCACCATCACCGGCAACCGGTTATACCAGGAATTCCGTTGACGGGATGCATGTTTTACCGCAATACAAGATCTTTTTGAATGACCCGGATATAGTCGTTTATCCTACCGGAACACAGGGAACGATGTCAGGCGTGCTGGTTACCTGGAATTGCGACGGAACCGCAGATATTACCTTTACTGTAACCAAAGCCGGCACTACTGATGTCTTGCTGGATATCAATCCGTTGCCAGGACAGCAGGCAGAAGATGTCCTGATCTCACAGGCCGTTACCTTCGGGCCGAATTTGATCCACTGGAACGGATTGAACGGGTTGTCTGTAGCTGTTCCCAATGGAACCATTTTCAACATTACCGTTACGTACATCATGGGTCTGACAAATTTCCCTGTATATGATGTTGAACAAAACTCCAATGGACTGATCATCAACCTCATACGCCCAACAGGAACAGCCCCCCTGGTCTATTGGGACGATACGCAGCTGACAAGGTATATCGACAATAGTGGAAATGGAGGCTGTACTGCCGTTCAGTTCCCTCCGGCAACCACTGCAAACACGACAGGCTGCCCGGCAAACACGGGATGTCACACATGGCTCTCCATGGGTTGCGGGGATACACCATGTCAGTGCAGTTATGGCAACAGAAATACTGTTAATACTTATTGGTATGCTGTATTCTACCAGGCACCCCCGGTGCAGTTTGAAGTTCACCGCTATGCCGACGTGACCGCGATTCCAAGCGGCCCGGCCACGCCGTGCGCAGGATCCAGCGGGAATTCATACACCATACCACCTGCATCAAGCGCATCTACATACCAATGGACCTATACCGGTACAGGGGCTACGATCAACCCTCCTGCCAATGGGACAACGGTGGTTATCGACTTTGCACCAAATGCTACAAGCGGGGAACTCAGGGTAAGCGGGGTCAATCTGAATTGCGGGGTCAACAGTGTGTATTCTTTCCTGGCGCTTACAGTAACCCCAGTTCCTGATGTTGTAGCATCTCCGCTGTCACCGTTAACTGTTTGCAACAATACCCCCGCCGTGATCAATTTCGTCTCAACTGTTCCGGGAACGATCAACAACACAATTTTCAACTGGTCAGCACTGGCAATGAATCCGTTGAATGTATCGCCTCCCAATCCAAGCGGAAGCACACCTAACCAGATATCCCAGGCGTTTTCAAACCTTGTAAACACACCGGAGGGAATTTTAATCGGTATCACGCCGGTAAGCAGCGGTTGTACTGGTCCCCAGGCAACCTATACACTGACTGTAAATCCAACCCCAAATGTGATATTTGTGAACCCCGCTACTCCCCTGGATATTTGCAGCGGCGCAACATCTTCCCCGATAAGTCTTTCAAGCAATGTATTGAGCGCTGGCATTGGCTATAACTGGACAGTAACCTGCAACCCGTTGAACATCAGCAATTGTCCGCCAGGCGGAAGCGCACTGCTAATCCCTGAAATTCCCGCAGTAAACCCAATCAACCTGACTGACCAGGCTCAGGATATTGTTTTCACAGTAACCGCAGAGATGGCGGCATCATTGAACCAGGTTTGCTACGGCCAGCCATCAGACTTTACGATTCATGTCAATCCGAAACCCGGACTTGGGAACACGATATTTGAGCAATATACATGCTCGGGGGATCCGAGCGATCCGGTAACCTTCATACCTATCCCCGCATTGCCTGCCAATGTAAGTTTTAACTGGACGGCCACCCCGGGCCCATCCATCCCCCCCTTGACAGGTTACACCCCTTCCGGCTCCAATACTTTGGGAATTCCCGCGGAAACAATCAATAACCCTGCTTTTTCGCTTCAGTACGTTGACTATACCATCACCCCGATACTCGGCGGCGGCAGTCTCTGCCAGGGAGATGTCTCCAATTATCGTATTTATGTTTATCCCATTCCCAACGTCATTTTCACACCTCCTTCACTCTCAATTTGTTCCGGAGCACAAGCTGATATAACCTTTTCCACAGTTCTTGCATCAGCTGCCACCTATCAATGGAATGCTGTTTTGCCATTGCCGGCCAATGTAACCATGACCAGCACCTCCGGCCCGGGTGATTTCCATGAAGTTATAACAAACACCGGGAGTTTGCCCGCTGTTGTGCAAATCAGTGTGATGCCAACCTCAGCCGACGGATGCTCGCCTTCTGCACCCTATTTATGCTCAATTACCGTGAATCCTTTGCCTTCACCATCCATCACCGCAGTTCCGGCCACTCCTGCCTCACCCTGCGGGTTCAGCACTGTCACCTATACCGTAGGGGCTGCCCAGGCAAACCATGCATACACCTGGGCCGTTACGGGCGGAAGTCCTGCCACCGGATCAGGTTCCAGCATCTCCGTAACATGGGGGAATATCAACCCGGTGTCAATAAGCATGATGGAATCGGTCACTTACGGTTCTGTAGTTTGTTCCGTACCTGCGTCAAAATTTGTCACATTAAACCTGGTCCCTGATCCTGCCGGGGTAATTTCCGGACCCGCCTCCTCCTGCCAGTCGCCAACCCAGGTTTTCACATATACAGTGCCACCGATTGACAATGCCGACAGTTACACATGGTGGTATACTCCGCCAACCGGCGTAACAATCATAAACAATGGAACCAGTGCGGGGATTACCTTTGATTTTTCCTCTTTCAGTGGCAACCTGTATGTGCGCGGGAACAAAACAGGATGTGCCTCCGGCACTCAATCGCCTGCTTTCCCGGTATTTATCAGCACACCGCCCACTGTTGCATTCGCTGCATGTTTTGACCCTGTTACCAGCATCAGCGCCAAACCATTTTACCTCAAAGGAGGTACCCCTCTTGGCGTTGGCGGTAAATATTATGTTGACGGAACACTTGTGCCCGGTAATTTACTCAACCCTGCATCACTCAGTGTTGGTTCACATGTCATCACATTCACTTACACAGATGTAAACACATGTGAAGCAAGTGATTCAAAAAACCTGGTGGTTCTAGGGGCAAGCGCACCTTGCGGAACTACGATGACCGACTTCCGCGACAATCCGCCAACGGTTTACAAGACCTCCTTCCTGGGAGGCCGTTGCTGGATGACCGAAAACCTTCATTACGGAACAAAAGTTGTGATGCCCTCACAAACCCAGCCCCAGCCGCAAACAGACAATTGCATCAGCGAAAAATACTGCCTTTCTACAGATAACACAAACTGTACTGTCTACGGCGGGCTTTATCAGTGGGATGAAATCACTCAATACGGGCAAACACTTGTTCCCTACCAGGGGTTGTGTCCTCCAGCCTGGCATGTACCCACCTCAGCTGAATGGCAAAACCTCATCGATGCCACCCAGGGAAACGGGGTTGCCGGCGGCCTCTTTCAAAACGGAACGTTTAATGCACTGACCATGGGCATTTATTATATCAACAATCTCTGGGCTTTTACAAACCAGGATAACCTGAATGCCACCATGTACTGGACCTCCACACTTTCCGGCAACAAGCCGGTTGCACGTGGAATAAACATCATAAACCCCTCTGTATCAATGTATGAAAGTTCAAAAGCAAATGCTTTTCCCGTGAGGTGTGTCAGAGATTGATCCATGATATTCGTTAGTTCCTCCTGATATTTTCCAACTGCCTGCCAAAACTTTTCCACAAAGGCAACTTTTTTGTTTTTATCGGGTCTGATAGTTGTTGATACTTCAGTTCCCGGAACTTTCATGATATGGCATGTTAGGGAGGTGGAAAAAAATTGTATTTTAGCGAATTGATTTATACCAGTAAACACCAGCTATGCTGAGAAGGCTACCCCGTAAGACACTCATTGTATTCTTTTTCAGTCTGTTGTGGATGCTCCCTTCTATCGGGCTCTCAGAAGGCACCAAACAGGTCAGACCAACGGCTGCTGATTACGGCGCGTTGAGATGTACCGGAGCCGGTGCAACCAGTTTCGCAAGCTACACTGCATCAGCAAACTACAGGCTCTACATCCATGTCTCCAACTACAATGAGATCATTCTGTTCGGCCTTAAAAGAAGCGGAACAACGAACAGAACGTATCAGCTGAAAGATCCCCTGGGCGTTACCGTACTTTCCGGACTGTGTCCCAACACCATCGCCGACTCAGGGTATATTGCCGATTACAATACCGCCATCATCGGCCCCTATTTCTCATCGGGTGGATATCACCCCTTGAAATACCAGGTACTGGCCGGGAGCCCGCTGGGAGATTATTATATCCAGTTCAGCGGCAGCATTGACTTTGATCTGTTTGATTTCCAGATTGTGAATGGTGCGCATGCCATTGCCATTCCTTCGGATGCAATCGACGGAAGGGTATATTCCCAGGCCTGGCAGTTTTACGCTCAACTAGCCACAGGATTTCCGAACCCCTCCCCGGCTGACCCGTTTTCAGCTAAAATCTACGTTCTTTCAAATGACAGCATCGTAACCAGTTGCAAGTTCAACAACATGAGTGTTGGCGAATGTTCTATTTTCTGCAACCAATTTGGATGTCTGAATACAGGAAATTTCAACACCGACCGCCAGTCAAAAAACACCAATACTTCGTCAACATTCACCGGAATAGCCCAATATAAAGTATTCCTCAACAATCCGGACCCGATCGTTTACCCGGATGGATTTTATGGTGCACTCGTTGGTCAGCCCCAGTATCCCTATATTGACAATGACCCGTCATACCCCTTGTGCAGCGGAAGGAAGATCATATTTATCAAAGTCAACAAGTCGGGAAATGTTAAAATAGTGATTACAGTTCCCTATGGCAGCCCGGCCACGGATGTTACCATTACCACCACAGTTGTTTCAGGTGTTAACCAGATCTTATGGGATGGGAAAGACGGAACAGGAACCCTTGTGCCTGACGGCACTTCCGTGAACTTTGACATCACCTATCTCAACGGGCTCACCAACCTGCCCCTGTGGGATATTGAAGCCAATCCGCAGGGGTTTGAGATCACCCTGGTACGGCCGCTGAACCCTCTGGGACAAACACCTTTGTCATACTGGGACGACACGCAACTTACTGTTACCACCGGTTCAAGTCCATGCCCGACACCTCCTACAGGGACAAATTTCACAGGGTGTACCCCCAGCGGCATTCTGCCTGTAACAGGTTGCCATCCATGGGAAACAACCGGTTCTGACTGTCACAATAAGATGATCAACACCTGGTGGTATTCTGCAAGCACCAGCCAGGCCAACCTGGGCATGGTTCAGATTGTCACCCCGCCACCCCCAACAGTCATCGGTGATTTTGACCGCTGCGGACCAGGTGTAGTGAACCTTATTGCCCTGGTTTTAACAGATGAGGTGGTAAGGTGGTATGATCAACCTACTGGAGGAACTGTTTTAGGGACAACCGGTTCGGGATCTCCTTTCTCTCAAAATATGGCCACAACGGGAACTTTCACCTTTTATGCTGAGGCATACAATCCAACGCCGCCCTATTTTTGTACCAGCGACACCAGAACTCCTGTCATTGTTCATGTCATCCAGGTGCCAAATGCTCCTGTTGCGACAAGCAATGTGTTCTACAATTGCGGCAACGGAAACGTAACGCTCAGTGTTGTACCGCTTTCAAACATCAATATTGAATGGTATGATGCGCCATCCGGAGGTAGTCTTGTCGGCCTGGGCAACTCGTTTACTACTCCGTTCCTTTCGTCCACCACCAACTACTATGCACAAGCCACAGATGTCACCTATTCAACTCATTGCACCAGTACGACGCGAACATTGATCACCGCCGAGATCAGGGCTGTTCCTGCAGTTACCTATTCCACCACCGCAGAGGCAATCTGTTCAGGATCATCGCCCTCAATCATACTTGGATCCAATCCTGCCGGGGCATCTCTTGCATGGATAGCCTCGAACCCCGACGGAAATGTAAACGGCTATGCCATTATCGGCTCCGGGATACTCACCAGTGAGGTACTCTCCATCAACAATGGTGTTTACCAGTCGGGCGTAGTTACTTACGCTGTGACCCCTACATTGGCATCATGTCAGGGAAGTACCACCTATATAGATATTACCGTTCGGCCATATCCCGACCTGTCGTTTACTCCTGCTGCTTCCACCCCCATTTGTTCAGGAGGACAGGCAACAGTTACACTGTCATCGCTGGTTGCGAATACGACATATAGCTGGAGTGCATCAGGATATTCGCCCAATATTACGCCGGGGCCGGCTGTTTCCGGAACAGCCAATCCGATCATCCAGCCATTCTCCAATGCAGGCCACTCCGTTGAAACAATTACATTTAATGTGATTCCTTCTGCCGCAGGATGTACCTCTCCGGCATCGGCCTACGCCATCGCTGTAAATCCGGTGCCGTCCGTTTTACTCCCTGTCCCTGCAGAACAAACCGCATGTTCCAATGCCCCGACCCTGCCTGTAACCCTCGTAACAGACGTAACCGGTACGCCTGTTGACTATGCATGGACAACTGCGTGTGATCCGGGATTAATTAATTGTCCGGCAGCAGGTTCCGGCAGTGCTCCTCTGAACCTGCCATCGGCGTCGGTAGTCAATTTAACTGCAAGCCAGCAAAACCTGATATACAGCATCACCGCCAATATTGGTTCGTGCATAGGTCCTGCTTCTGTGTATGTTGTCAGAATAAACCCTGTCCCTCAAGTTGTTTTTACTCCGCCATCAGCCAACCAGCAGATCATCTGCTCTGGCCAGTCAACAACAGGAGTTCCGCTAGGTTCGCAAGTAATTACACAAACTGTCGACTTTAACTGGACCGTCAGTTGCGACCCGTTCATTCCTGTTTGCCCGGGCACAGGATCAGGAATTGCCCTTCCGCCAGTGGCAGTTTCCAATACGGATACAGTTCCAAGATTCGCTACATACACGATCATGCCATCCGTTCAGGGGTGCCAGGGAATCTCTTCCAATTACCAGGTGCAGATCAATCCCAGCCCAACTGTGATAAACAGTTCGATGTCGCAGGAGGTCTGTTCCGGTGACGCCAGTCAACTGGTTCACCTGATTGCCAATGTAAGCCAGACTACTTTCACCTGGACTGCCACGGCCTCGTCGGGAACAATATCCGGTTTTATACCGGGACCAATAACAGGCGACATACCACCTCAAACTTTGTTTAACACATCAAATACGGCGCAGGGTTATGTGACCTACCATATAATCCCATCCTCTCAAAACGGAATGCCATGCCCGGGGGCACCTGCCGATTATAAAATATATGTCAACCCTATCCCGCTGACACCTATTTCCGGCAACCAGCTTGTATGCTACAATCAGTCAGGAACTACCTATACGACCCCACTGGTTACCAATTATGCTTACCAGTGGAATGTGACAGGTGCTGTATCATTTACCGGGAACAATACCAGTACCATCAATGTTGACTGGGGCCCTGGCCCCTCAGGAACAATCCAGCTTACGGTGACTGATCAGAATTTTCTTTCTGTTTGCAGCGCAATCTCACCACTTTACCCGATCACCATTAACCCTGCTCCCTACCCGGTTATAACCGCATTGCCATCAGCAGCATCACCGTGCGGAAATACTACAGTGACCTATTCTCTTGGTGCGCCTCAGGCAAACCACTCCTACCAGTGGACCATCAGCGGAGGAAGCCCGGTAACAAGTGCAAATGCAAGCATTTCAGTAACCTGGGGAAATACAAATCCTGTTTCTGTAAATGTTGTCGAGTCCATCACGTACTCTGTTTCGCCACTGGTGGTTTGTTCGGCACCTGCCACAAAGACTGTTATTCTCAACCTCATCCCCGATGCAGCAGGGGTCATTTCGGGCACGCCATCGGTTTGCCAGTCACTTACACAGCAATACCCGTATTCAGTTGCAGCAATAAACAATGCCGACGGTTATACCTGGATCTACAATCCTTCAGCAGGTGTAAATATCACCAACAGCGGCACTTCAGCCAGCCTGAATTTCGCGACCGGTTCCCAAAGCGGAAACCTTTATGTTCAGGGAAATAAAACAGGATGCGCATCCGGCCCCATTTCGCCTGCCTACCCTGTTACAGTGCATGTTCCCCCGGTTGTTAATCTCGCAGGTTGTTTTGACCCGGTAACAAATATGAATGCCAAACCTTTCATGCTCAAAGGCGGCACTCCGCTCGGAGCGGGAGGCGTTTATTACATTGACGGAGTTGTTGCTGCCGGAAACATATTTGATCCGTCCTTACTCAGTCTGGGCAATCACACGGTCTCCTTCACCTATACCGATGTTCACACATGTTTTTCCTCCGATACCAAAAGCGTAACAGTTCTGGGGGCCAATCCTCCCTGCGGAGCTACCATGACAGATAACAGGGAGACTCCGCCCGTCACTTACAAAACAGCAATGATCGGCGGGAAGTGCTGGATGACCGAAAATCTCCGCTATGGCACGAAGGTCACAGCCCCATCACAGGCTCAGCCCCAGCCACAAACCGACAACTGCCTCAATGAAAAATATTGCCTGACCACCGATGATGCAGTTTGCAGCACATACGGCGGGCTCTATCAATGGGATGAAATTATTCAGTACGGACAAACTCAAATACCCTACCAGGGATTATGCCCGCCAGCGTGGCATATCCCGACAACTTCTGAGTGGCAGGCACTGATCGACGCCAGCCAGGGCAGCGGAATTGCAGGAGGCATCCTTCAAAACGGAAGTTTCAAAGC
Source organism: uncultured Bacteroidales bacterium (assembly GCA_903959905.1). Lineage (GTDB taxonomy): Bacteria > Bacteroidota > Bacteroidia > Bacteroidales > FEN-979 > CAIVAT01. The sequence goes on along the minus strand of CAJBYO010000003.1, from coordinate 58,291 downwards.
ATTATCAATGGGCATCTATTACCTGAATAATTTATGGTCGTTTACAACCTCAGACAACCTGAATGCAACCATGTTCTGGACATCTACCCTGTCGGGAAATAAACCCGTTGCCCGCGGCATCAATATTATCAACCCGTCGGTATCGATGTATGAAAGTTCCAGGGCAAATGCATTTCCGGTTCGCTGTGTCAGAGATTAGTAATTGAAAGATTGTTTCACTGCATCTTATCCATTTTATCAGAATGAAAACCCGGTCATTTTTCTCCTTTATAGTCCCAATGATAGTGGGCTTGCTGTTGGCTGGGAAAGCAAGTTCACAGGCAGTCGTCACACCAGGTTCGACCATCGGGCTTACCCCGCTTGATTTTGTTCAGACCTACCTTGTCGGCGCCGGCATTACCGTTTCAAACGCAACATTTAACGGTTCCTCCGAACCGCTTAACAGTATCAACCGGATTCCGTTGGGAACAAGAGACCAGATCGGATATTTTACAACTTCAGGCATGGCGACAACCCAGCTTGGCATCAGCGGGGGTGTTGCGCTATCCTCCGGTTATGCGCAGAACACCGTTGCAGGTCAGAATCCGAACACAGACATCTGGGGGCCGCTGAACAACCCAGGGGAAACAGATACTGACCTTGTAATTCTCGCCAACAACCTGATTAATGATAAAGCAGTCCTTGAATTTGACTTTATTCCGCAAACAAATGTGGTCACATTCAGGTATGTCTTCGGATCCATCGAATTTGATACCTATTGCAGCAATATCAATGATGCTTTCGGTCTGTTCCTTAGCGGGACAGGCATATCCGGTGGGCTTGGATTCCAGAATGACGCGGTAAATATTGCATTGCTTCCAAACAGTGCAAATTTTGTAACCATAGCAAACATCTGCGCCGAAGATGAAGGCAACACGGGAGATGGCGTCTATTCCTGGTGGAATTCAAAAAAAGATTTCTTCTCTTTTAACCGGATAACCCATGTCTTCACAGCCTCTTATACGGTTACCTGCAACCAGTCATATCACATGAAGTTCGCCATCGGGGATGCATCCGACGGAGTACTGGATTCGGGTGTCTTCCTGGAGCAGAACAGTTTCACCAGCAACAATGTAACCAGCTCAACATCTTTCTCAAACCCGCTTACCGGGCAGTTACTTGTTGAAGGCTGCAGCAATGTTTCCCTGGTTTACTCTATTCCTCAGGCATCCGCAACCGATCTGACAATTGACGTAGCCATTCATAATTCCGGCACTGCCGTACAGGCCGACGTATTGCCAAATCCGTTTCCGTCACAGATTATAATTCCGGCAGGGCAACTTCAATCAGCACCTATTTTAATTGTTCCAGTAGTTGACGGGATGACGGAAACTGTTGAAAATTTAGTCATAAAGGGCTCAACAACCGTTTGCGCAATGACCACTGCAGTCATGACCGACATCCCAATTACCGATTATAATCCGATGGTGGTCAACCTGAACAGTGTCACTGTCTGCAATGGTTCCCCGGTGACCCTGGCACCGTCGGTTACAGGTGGTCAGCCAATACTCCCCGGCAATGCATTTAATTACCTGTGGAGTACCGGTGCAACAACTGCCTCCATTACCCTGAGCCCTCCGCCCGGTCATCATGTGTATTCCGTTACTGTGACTGATGCCTGCAGTCAGTCGTCGGTAAAGACTGTTTCTGTTGACGTTGGCACTACACCCGCAGCGGCCGGGTTAATCTCGGGGTTGAATGCCATCTGCACACCTTCTTCCGGACTCATCTATTCAATTCCTCCGATCACCGGGGCCGACAGCTATGTCTGGAGTTTGCCTGCCGGTTCAACGATTACTTCAGGATCCAATACCAATTCCATAACAGTCACATTTAACGAGACGGTTGCATCCGGAATCATTAGTGTTTATGGCCACAGCATATATTGTGGTGATGGTACAGCCTCCATGCTCAACCTCTTCATAAACCCGGCTGCTCCGCAGGCCGGACCGATTACAGGCCCCGGAACAGTTTGCCAGGGTCCTCAGACTGTTGATTATCTGATATCACCACTCCCCTATACTTCTTCGTATGATTGGACGGTCCCGCCAGGTGTCATTATCACGGCTGGATCAGGTACAAACCACATCTCCTGCATTTTCACAGCTACTGCTGTCTCTGGAAACTTCGTTGTCAAAGGGTTTAACATCGATTGCGGTTATGGGCCCCAGTCATTGCTGCCGGTAATTGTTAATCCGTTGCCTGTTCCGGCGAGTGCCATAACCAGTATCAGCGGCAATGAGGTATGTGTACCTGAAAACGGCATCGTTTATCAGATTGATCCTGTAACTTATGCAATCAGCTATGACTGGGTTTATTCCGGGACGGGAGTTACACTGATTAATAGCGGCCCGGTGCTGACAATCAATTTTTCATCAACGGCCACTTCAGGGGTATTGACCGTCAGGGGCGTCAACAATTGCGGTGAAGGTACCCCGTCAATGACATTCTCCATAACGGTAAAACCCAAACCTGTTGTTGCATTCAATGTATGCAACACGATAAAAACCACCAAGAATGGCCGACCGATCCTGCTGAAGGGCGGCAGCCCGTCAGGTCCGTCCGGAGTTTACCTTGGCACTGGCGTAACTTCAATCGCTGGTGGAGATTATATCTTTGATCCTGCCAACAGCGGCATCGTTGGCGGTTCAGCCTCGGTTGCTGTTGATTACCAGGTCAGTTATAAATACACGAACGCATTCGGATGCAGCGCCGATTATGCGATTCCGATATCTGTTTATGCCTCCAATGCAGGCGACCCTTGCCCCGGTATTGTTCAGGATCACCGTGACAACCAATCTTATCCGACATTTATGTCCGGAACCGGTGCAAATTCGCAGTGCTGGATGACAACAAACCTCAACTACGGAGATTACCTGGATCATTTTCAACCGCAAACAGACAATTGCACAACAGAAAAATATTGCCTGAATAATACTGCCTCGCAATGTACTGCCATCGGAGCTTATTACCAGTGGGAAGAAATCATGGGGTATTCCATAAACACTACCCTTCAGGATATTTGTCCCGCCGGTTGGCATGTTCCCACATCTGATGAGTGGCAAATCCTGATTGACTCATTCCAGGGCAGTGGAATCGCCGGGGGTATTTTACAAAGCGGCAACTTTAATGCACCTCTGTCAGGCATTTTTTACCTTAACAACCTGTGGTCATTCAGTCCGTCTGAAAACCTTAAGGCAACCATGTTCTGGACCTCCACCGTTTCAGGTGGCAGGGCTGTCTCCCGCGGGCTTAACAACATCAATCAGTCGGTATCTCTGTATGAAAGTTCAAAGGCCAACGGCCTGCATGTAAGATGTGTTAAAGACTGATTTGCAGTACATCATTTTCAACAATTATAACATTAAATCCGGACCCATAGTGTTAGGGTGAAAGAAAAATCGTAATTTTACAAAAAAGATTCTTTTTAATTCTCAACCAGCCACATGCACGTTAACTTCTTTAAACCTGCAACAAAGCAAGCTCCATTTGTATTTGAGTTATCAATACTCTCGGGATGGGTGTTCGCTTTCTTCTGTTTTATGATTCCAATGCTATCGGTAAATGGCCAAAACCATGACCTTGACGTTGACCATGGCCATGATCATGACACGCTTCATAATCTTGGGACACCAATGATGCCGTTCTATATTCCGGCAAGTGAACTGGACAACCTCCCTCCCGGAGCTTCTGCATGTCCGAATTCAGACTTTTCAGATGGTGATTTTACAGGCTGGACAGGTTGTTATGGAACCTATTTCCCAAATACCTGTACACAGCCAGGTTTTCTAACAACCCCTACCTCTAGCCCTTTTCAACCTGCCTTGCATAAAATGATCAGTTCCGGATGGCTGGACCCCAATACAACCTGTGCCGGTAGTGGAACCGGGATTTTCACTGCGTACAGCGGAGCAGCCAATATTGTAAGAATTGGTGATACAGCTTACACCAGCGGACCAACACCGCAATACAAGGCCTCAGAAATGAAGTATGCTGTTAATGTTACCACTGGCATCAACGACTTTTTTATTTACCGTTATGCGGTAGTTTTACAAAGTGGCGGACATAATTCAGACCAGCAGCCCGACTTTCTTGTAGAAATTGTTGATGGGAATGGTGTGGCACTTGATCCGACATGCGGAAGCTATCATTTTACCGCTCCCGGGAGTGGGCCTCCTCCCCCCGGTTCAGGATGGAATCTTTGCGGCAGCAACATTTACTGGCGCGACTGGACCACCGTCGGGCTCAACCTCGGCGATTATGCCGGGCAAACTGTATACATCAGGTTCAAAGTACAGGGTTGTGTTTTCAGAACCCACTTCGGATATGCTTACATTTCAGCCTTCTGCAGCAGTATGAACATTGCCCTATCCGGCTGTGAAGGATCCGGCGTGGTGACGATGACCGGCCCTCCGGGGTTCACCGGTTACGAATGGAACGGACCCGGCCCGACCGGTCCTATTGTTGGAAACAGCCAATCCTGTACAATCACTGCAGCGCAAGGCGCCCTCACCGGCAATACATTTTATTTAAAACTCACTGCTGTCAACGGCTGTGTACTTGAAAAAGTGATGCAGACCATCATGTTCACAAAGGTTAATCCCGGGTTTTCAAGCATTGTAAACTGTACCGGAAATGAAAGTTCATTTACGGACACATCAACAAGTACCAACCCAAGTCAGCCGATCATCAACCGGAAATGGCGTTTTGATGCTGCCGGAGCGTTTACTCCGCTAACCACAAATGCTACTATTACACATACCTACACAGTTACCGGCCCGCATGAGGTTACTGTTGAATCATATTCACAGGATGGTTGTGTGGGCGATACCACCTTCACGATTTTTGTAGGGGACCCGCCCCTCATTGAGAGCCTGCCGGCCACCTATGAGATTTGTTCAGGGGAGCACGCAGGACTACCTTTAACTTTCAACCCGCCAAACCCCGGTTCCGGAGCTGATGCCACCTGGACCAGCAGCGTGACCAGCGGAACCGCTTCAATCACACACTTTCCGTCGGGGCAATCCGGCTTAATGATCAATGATTCAATCTTTAATGCCGGGCCCGGAGATGCAGTGATTACCTATACCATCACCCCGCGGATTGGTTTTTGCATTGGCACGCCGATAACTTATGATATTACAGTTCATCCTCTGCCCGCTACAGATCCCTTTGCGGTTGCCAGCCAGGTTTACTGCAATAACGAAGCAACAACTTCAGTGCCTGTTACCGGTCCTGTTGCTTCTGCAACGTATAACTGGACCAACAGCAATACAAACATTGGCCTCCCGGCAACCGGCACAGGCGATATCCCATTGTTTACCGCAACAAATACAGGTACTGCTCCGATAACTGCCACCATTACAGCCACCGCCACTGCGAATAATTGCCAGGGAGCACCGGCTTCTTACGGCATTACAGTGAATCCGTCTGCCGAGGTGGATCAGCCTGCAGACCAGGTTGTTTGCAACAATAGCCAGACATCATTGGTCAGTTTCACCAGCACCAATGCCGGTGGAACAAATACATATTCCTGGGCGAACAGCAATCCTGCCATCGGCCTGGCAGCAACCGGAACCGGTAATATTGCTGCATTTACGGTACTAAACGCAGGTACCAGCCCGATTACAGCTACAATAACGGTCACCCCCCATTTTGAAAACGGATCAGTCACTTGCGACGGCCCAACAAAAATATTCTCGATCACAGTCAACCCGACTGCCCAGGTTGACCAGCCCCTGAACCAGGTAAAGTGCAATGGCACCCCGATCGATCCGATTGCATATACAACCGGCAACAGCGGGGGAACTACAACATACACCTGGACTAACAATACCCCCGGGATTGGCCTTGTTGCCGGCGGAACCGGAGACATTGCATCATTTAACGCCATTAACACCGGCACAGCACCTGTCACGGCAACCATCGTTGTTACACCTCATTTTGAGAACGGGGCCTTAACGTGCGACGGACCAACAAAAACATTCACAATCACCGTCAACCCTTCAGCACAGGTTAACCAACCCTCAAGCCAGGTGATCTGCAACGGGCTTCAAACGTCAGCAGTCTCTTTCACAACAGCCACAACAGGAGGAACAGCAACCTACACCTGGACCAACAGCACGACGGCCATCGGCCTTCCTGCAACAGGAACTGGTAATATTGCTGCCTTTTCAGCGCTTAACGCCGGAACTTCTCCTGTAACTGCCACTATTGTGGTGACAGCTCATTTTGACCATGGTGCCGTCAGTTGCGACGGTCCTACAAAAACGTTTTCTATCACTGTAAATCCAACAGCTGAAGCAGATCAGCCTGCAAACCAGGTGCTTTGCAATGGCAACACGACCTTGCTGGTTGCATTTACCACGACAAATACAGGTGGAACGCCAACCTACTCCTGGATAAACACAACACCATCCGTTGGACTTGCCGCTACCGGAAGCGGCGATATTGCAGCATTTACTGCAATAAACGCTGGCAGCACACCGGTAACAGCAACGGTTGTGGTTACCCCGCATTTTGAAAACGGAACGGTAACGTGCGACGGGCCTCCTAAAACATTTACCATAACGGTCAATCCCACGGCGCAGGTTGACCAGCCTTTAAGCCAGGTTGTCTGTAACGGTGCTCAAACACTGGCAACAACATTCACCACTGTTACAACCGGAGGTACAACAACGTATACATGGTCCAACAGCACAACCAGTATCGGGCTTGCTGCAACCGGAAGCGGCAATATCTCTGTATTCACAGTTATCAATACCAGCACATCCCCGGTAACCGCAACAATCGTGGTCACTCCTCATTTTGACAACGGATCGGTTATCTGTGACGGTCCGGCAAAATCATATTACATTACAGTAAATCCAACCGCAGAAGTTGAGCAACCTGCAAACCAGGTTGTTTGTAACGGAAGTCAGACCCTGGCCACGCTATTTTCCACGTTGACAACCGGGGGCACATCAACGTATACCTGGACCAACAGTTTACCGGGTATCGGACTTGCAGCAACGGGCACCGGAGACATTGCTGCTTTCAATGCAGTCAATAATGGAACATCTCCGGTAACGGCAACTGTTGTTGTAACTCCTCATTTTACCAATGGATTGGTAACTTGCGACGGTCCGGTGAAGTCTTTTTTAATCACCGTCAACCCAACAGCGGAAGTAGAACAACCTGCGAACCAGGTTCTGTGCAACGGTGTTCTGACGTCATTAATCACCTTTACAACATTAACAACAGGTGGAACAGCTTCCTATACCTGGACAAACAGCGACCCGGGGATTGGCCTGATTGCAACCGGAAGTGGAGACATCTCCGCGTTCACTGCCGTAAACACCGGCACATCTCCGGTTACCTCAACGATTGTTGTAACCCCTCATTTTGATAACGGAAGCGTAATCTGTGACGGTCCGGTCAAATCATTCACAATTACCGTCAATCCGGATGCCCAGGTAAACCAGCCATTAAACCAGGTTGTCTGCAATGGGTTCCAAACCTCGGCTGTTCCGTTTACCACCAACACATCGGGCGGAACAGCTACTTATACCTGGACCAACAGCACACCCGGCATTGGACTTGCTGCAAGCGGCACAGGAGATATTGCGGCATTCAATGCCATAAATAACGGAACATCACCTGTCACGGCTACTGTTGTTGTTACCCCTCATTTTGAGCATGGCACAGCGACATGTTCAGGGCCGACAAAAACCTTCACCATCACCGTCAACCCCACTGCAGAAGTTGACCAGCCGGCAAGCCAGGTCGTCTGCAACGGAAGTTTGTCCTCATTGGTAGCCTTTACCACATCCACATCCGGCGGAACCGCCACTTATACCTGGACAAATGACACACCCGGTATCGGCCTTGCTGCCAATGGAGGCGGAGATATCGGTACATTCACAGCCATCAACAACGGCACGTCACCGGTAATTGCCACGATTGCCGTTACTCCTCATTTTAACAACGGATCTGTTACCTGCGACGGACCATCAGAATCTTTCACCTTTACTGTTAATCCGACAGCTGAAGTTCAACAGCCTGCCAGCCAGGTCATTTGCAACGGCAGTCCAACAAGTCTTGTTGCGTTTACAACACTCTCCGGCGGTGGAACCACCACATATTCATGGACAAACAGCAATGTGGGTATTGGGCTTGCCGCCACCGGGAACGGGAATATTCCGTCATTTTCAGGTGTTAACGCAGGCACTTCCCCGCAGATTGCTTCCATAGTGGTAACCCCACATTTCACAAATGGCAGTGTTACTTGCGACGGACCAACTAAAACTTTCACAATCACTGTCAACCCAACTGCTGAAGTGGAGCAACCAGCTGACCAGGTAATCTGTAATGGCAGTCTTTCCGATCTGATCACCTTCACCACTGTCACCACGGGTGGAACTGCAACCTATTCCTGGACAAACAATACCCCGGGCATCGGGCTTCCCGCCATCGGGAATGGCGACATTACTGCTTTTACAACAATCAATTCAGGGCTGTCCCCTGTCATAGCGACCATCGTTGTGACCCCCCATTTCAGTAACGGATCACTTACGTGCGACGGGCCAACTAAATCCTTTACGCTCACCATCAACCCGACTGCTGAAGTTGAACAACCGGCAAATCAGGTAATTTGCAACGGTGACCAGTCGTCATCCGTCACATTCACTACATTAACCTCCGGGGGAACAGCCTCCTATACATGGACCAACGACACGCCAGGCATCGGCCTTCCCGCAAGCGGAACCGGAAACATCGCTATTTTTACAACATCCAACTCAGGCACCTCGCCTGTGACTGCTTCAATCGTTGTAACACCTCATTTTAATAATGGGTCACTGACCTGCGATGGGCCTGCAAAAACGTTTACCATCACCGTCAATCCAACTGCCCAGGTAAACCAGCCCGGAAGCCAGATTGTTTGCCCCAGCAGCCAAACCTCCTCCGTTTCGTTTACCACCAACACCTCAGGTGGCACTGCTACTTACACCTGGACAAACAATACAGTCAGTATCGGCCTGGCAGCGTCGGGCAGTGGCGACATTGCAGCTTTTTCAGCTTTAAATTCCGGCACATCCCCCGTCATTGCTACAATCGTGGTAACTCCGCACTTTAACAATGGAGCGGTGATATGCGATGGTCCTGCCAAAAGTTTTTCAATCACAGTCAACCCGTCAGCGCAGATGGACCAGCCGCCAAGCCAGGTAAAATGCAATGGCGACGGCACCTCAAATGTAACCTTCAATTCAGCCAATTCAGGTGGAAATGTATCATACACCTGGTCAAACAACACAACCAGCATCGGACTCCCGGCAAATGGCACCGGCAACATTGCATCATTTGTGGCAACCAATACCGGACCGGCACCTGTTGTGGCAACAGTTGAAGTAATGGCTCACTTTGAAAACGGGGGAGTAACGTGCGATGGACAAACAAAGACTTTTACCATCACCGTAAATCCAACCGCAGAGGTTGATCAGCCGCCAAGCCAGGTAAAATGCAACAACAATCCCACAACAGCGGTAAATTTCACCACAACCAACAGCGGGGGAAACTCTTCGTATACATGGACCAACAGCAACACAAACATTGGCCTGGCAGCCACCGGTAATGGCAACATCCCCTCATTTACAGTACTTAACTCTGGCACAAACCCCGTCATTGCCACCATTGTTGTCACACCTCACTTCAGTGATGGCACCAATACCTGTGACGGACCAACGAAAACCTTTACCATCACAGTTAATCCAACCGCACAGGTTGACCAGCCCCAGAACCAGGTCAGATGCAACGGTGTTTCAACTACAACCGTAACCTTTACAACATTGAATTCGGGGGGAACTTCCACCTATACCTGGACAAACAACGCCCCTGGAATTGGATTACCGGCCAGTGGAAACGGAGATATTTTGAATTTTTCACCCGTCAACTCCGGTTCCTCCCCGGTTATCGCAACCATCATTGTGACGCCGCATTTTGACAATGGATCGCAAATCTGCGATGGTCCGGCAAAGAGTTTTACCATCACTGTGAACCCCACGGCGCAGGTTGACCAGCCGGCTTCCCAGGTAAAATGCAGTGGGTTTACCACATCCGCCATCAACTTCACCACTTCCAATTCAGGGGGAACAACCACATACACATGGTCCAACAGCACAACAAGCATCGGACTTGGGGCAAACGGAAGCGGCAATATTCCTTCCTTTACAACCAGTAATCCCGGATCGGTAGCTGTTGTTGCAACCATTGTCGTGATACCCCATTTTGACAACAATGGAGTAAACTGCGACGGTCCCTCAAAAACCATTACAATAACGGTGAATCCCTTGCCTGTACCTGTCATTTCAGGATCCACTTCAGTCTGTTCAGGCACTACGGGCCTGGTTTACAACACAAATGCCGGAAACACCAACTATCAGTGGTCCATAACATCCGGAGGTACTTTCGTATCAGGGCCGGGCTCCAACCAGATAACTGTTGCATGGAATAACACCGGGACCCAAACACTTACTGCAAATTATATTGACCCGAACGGTTGCACAGCAGTGAATGCCTCTACTTACCAGGTAACAGTCCAGGATCTTCCGCAACCGACGCTCACTGGCTCCCAGTATGTGTGTGTTAACAATACCGCGACTTACAGCACCGAACTTGCATCATCTTATTCCTGGACTGTTCCGACCGCCGGAGGCACCAATACCGGGGGTGGAAATGGAGACCATGAGTTAACCATGCACTGGCTCACTGCCGGCACCTATACCATATATGTCAACTATACTGTGGGTACAACCGGATGTACTGCTGCCTCACCTACCCCACTCGTTGTAACAGTTAATCCCAATCCAACTCCGTCAATTCTCACACCCCAGGGCTCCCCCTCCATCTGCGGATTTTCAACCCAGAACTATTATACCCTCAGCACAGGCCATGATTACCAATGGACCATCACAGGTGGCACAAATCAAACAGGCGGCAATTCCAGCAGTATTTTTGTCCTTTGGGGCAATACTCCCCCGGTGATGGTGGATCTCCTTGAAACGATAAATTACACAGGGGTAAGTTGTCCCGCAACTGCCTCTACATTCGTCGTTACATTGAAGCCATGGCCGTCGGCTCCAGGGGCAATTTCCGGGCCGTCCAGCGTATGCAGGTCATCAACTGAACAGTATTCCGTTCCCCCGATACTAAATGCAATCACTCATCAATGGGTTTATACGGGTACCGGGGCTACAATAATGGGCAATGGCAGTTCCACGGTCTCCGTTACATTTGCAGCCAACGCAACCAGCGGTGTTCTCACTGTGACCGGAAATAATGATTGCGGCAACGGGCCTGTTTCTGCTCCATACGCCATAGCCGTCAATCCAAGGCCTGTTGTTGATTATAATTTCTGCGGTGATGCGATAACCGTTGTCGGAGGAAAACGATTGATGCTCAAAGGGGGAAGCCCGCTGTTGCAGGGCATACCTGCCCAGGAAGGTTACACCACAAACAATGGGGTAATGGGCAATAACCCGATTGAATACCTGGCAGGGAAATACTACTTCAACCCTTCATTGCTTACCCTGTCTGAAGTGGGTATATATCCGGTAACTTACACCTATACAAATCAATTCGGGTGTAATGCCAGCAGTCCTGCACACAACATTACTGTCCTCAACCCGGCAACATTGCTGACTGGCTGCCCCGGTATCCTTACCGACCCGCGCACCTCCCCGCCAAACACCTACCGTACCGTATGGATTGGCTCTCATTGCTGGATGCAGGAGAACCTGCGTTATGGGAACACCATTTCATATACTGCAAATCAAACCGATAACTGCACCGTTGAACGCTATTGCCTTTCAACAGACGATGCCAATTGTTCAAAGTACGGTGGCCTTTATCAATGGGATGAGATGGTTCAGTATGACGGTGTCGACAAGGCACAGGGCTTCTGTCCGCCGGGATGGCATATTCCAAATGAAGCAGAATGGGATGACCTCATTTACAGCGTTTCAAACGGCGTTGGTGTCGGTATTGCCGGCTCATTTATGAACAACCTCGCTGTGATCGGGTCCTTTAAGTCCGAACCTGCCGGAATTTTCTACCTGAATAATTTGCAGTCATTTGCTCAACCTTCGCCCAAGTCGACTTTCTTCTGGACATCCACTTATGATGCAGCAACCAAACTCGCTGTCACAAGAGGGTTGAACACAATTACCCCCAGTGTTTCACGTTATGAAAGCACAAGGGTTAATGCATTCCCGGTCAGGTGCGTCAAAGATTAACCAGGTCCATGTTTAACTTAAAAATGTTTCATTTACGTGTCTGCTGAAATCCGAAGCTGTAACCTTGTTGGAAAATGTTTGATCGTCTGTTTCTGGATAATAACGTTGTTTTCATCCGTTTCTTCGTTTTCTCAAATATCAATTTTTCCTGTCCCACCCGCCTGTGAAGGCGATTTAATCCAGTTATCTGCAGTTGTCACCGGGATTTACGGAACGGAAAGCTATTCATTTGAGCAGTTTCCCTATTCTCCTGAACTTTATGAAGGAGGAACACCGGTAGTGATGGGCGATGATGCCGTATATCCCCCCGGTGCAACCAGCACCGGAATTGACATAGGTTTCCCGTTCTGTTTCCTGAATAACTCGGTTGATCACTTCTGGATCGGCTCCAATGGATGGATCAGTTTTTTGCCAGGTCAGCCCGATGCTTATGTCGCAGCTGCTTTACCTAACCCGGGTGCCCCTCAGCAGGCGATATTTGCCCCATGGCAGGATTGGGATCCAAGCAAGGGTCCGCAACATACTGAAGGCTATATATTCTATAAAACCGAAGGTGTCGCTCCCGATCGTAAATTAATCGTCTACTGGAAAAATTGCCCGCTGTATCAGTGCAACGACAGCACAGGAAGTTTCCAGATCGTACTGCATGAAACGACCAATATCATTGATAATCATATATCCCTGAAATCCACATGCATGACATGGCCGCCGGATGGACCCAACAAGGCAACCCAGGGCATCCAAAGCAGTCCGGATCTCGTTACAGGCAACCTCCCTTTTTATATTGCCTTCGACAGGAACCAAAGCTCCTGGCACGTCTGGCCCGGAGAGGAAGAAAGCACCCACTTCATCCCCAGCGGGATCACCTGGCATGAAGGATCAGCAACAGGCCCTATAGTTGGCTACGGTGACAAGATCTTCGTCACAGCCACAGTTACGACAACATACTGGGCCGTACTTGCTGCCTGCGACAATTCAGGTAATTACGAGGCCAGTGTTAATGTTATTGTATATCCTTTGCCAATACCTGCGATCTCAGGTGATGTGACAGCCTGCCAGAACGACATTAAAACCTACACAACGATGGCTGGGAACAATCACTACACGTATATTATTACAGGAGGAGCCTCAGTTGGAGGCGGAGGCGCAAATGACAATTGGGTGGATGTTCAATGGACAACCCCGGGAAGCAACTCAATTTCACTGAACTATACCAGTCCCGATGGCTGCACTGCCGTATCTCCTTACTTACTTGGTGTGACGGTAAGTGCTTTTGAATCGCCCGTAATCACTGCTACAGCTTTAGAAGTCTGCCCCGAAACAGATATTACCTTTACCTGTCAGCCCGGCAAAACAAACTATGTTTGGATTTACCCGGTATCGGGGATGACTTCCTTCACAGGCGGCGGAAGCACAGATAATTTTTTAACTATCAGGTGGAGTACACCCGGCCCCAAAACAGTCACCGTGAATTATACCGATGCAGGATGCACGGGTGATCCCCCTGCATCAATACAGGTTAACATTAAACCAACCCCAGTGCTTGACGGTCCATTGTCAAAAACGATCTGCTCCGTTACAAATACCAGTATTTCACTGACCTCAACACCCGCCGGTTCCTCGTTCAGCTGGATAATGCCAACGCCGGAATGTTCCGCAGAAATTGCTGCTCCCTGCCCATTGGGCTTACCGGGAGGTAACCTGATTTCAGATGTTGTTTCCCTGGTTAATTCGACCCCGGGAACAGTTAAATATTTCATCACACCAACCCTGGATGGTTGTTCCGGTATTGTTCATGAGTATCTTGTCAATGTCAGTCCTTTGCCCGACGGCAATATTACAGGTGATGCAACTGTCTGTCTCAATGGCAACGCACCACTGATCACCTTCACCGGTTCTATCGGGGTTCCGCCATTCACCTTCACCTATCATGTTAACAGTGGCCCTGACCAGACAATTTCAACTACAACTGGAAGCAGCGTTTCCATTCCCGTACCCACCGCTGTTTCCGGCCTTTTCACCTATCATCTCACCCAGGTTAAAGAAGGAAGTCCGTTAGCATGCCAGCAACTACTGACCGCTTCTGCGAGTGTGTTGGTTAACACATTGCCAACGGCATCCGTTTCCGGAACTGTTGCGTTATGTCAGAATTCAAGTTCCCCTTTTGTAACTTTTACTGGTGCCGATGGGACTCCTCCCTATACCTTCACGTACAAAATCAACAACGGACCTGACCAGACAATAACTACTTCTGTCGGCAATTCAGTTTCTGTGCCCGTTTCCACTGCCCTTTCCGGCACCATTACCTGCAGCCTGGTCAACGTACAGGAGGGCAGTTCAGAAGCCTGTTCTCAGCCACAAACAGGTGATGCCATAGTCTCAGTCTATCCATTGCCCGTCCCTACGATCAGCGGGCCGGTGGTGGCATGTAAAAACACAACCACCCAGTACACCACCGAACCAGGGATGTTGAATTACCTGTGGACCATTAACCCCCTGCTTGGAACTGTCACCCCGGTTGCCGGTTTGCCGAATACCGTAGATGTTACATGGAACATTACAGGGAGTGCACTGCTTTCAGTTAATTATTCAACCCTGAACAATTGTACCGCAGCAAATGCAAGCACATACCAGGTTACAGTGCAGGAACTGCCAATACCTGTAATCAATGGATTGACTAAAGTATGTGCAGGCGATGTTGTCACCTACACCACTGACCCTGCAACGTCCTATATATGGGGAATCCCGGTCGCAGGAGGCACCTATACAGGCGGTGGCCCAAGTGACAGCCAGTTAACTATGACCTGGCTCAACCCTGGCACATATACAATCCTGGTAAACTACACCATAGGCAACAACGGATGTACGGCAGTATCGCCCACACCCCATACTGTTACTGTTCATGCGAAACCAACACCTTCCATCAATGCAGTCATCCCCGGTCCGGTTTGTGGCTTTTCAACCCAGGATTATTTCACCCAGGGCTCAGGGAACATCTACCAGTGGACCATTACCGGTGGCACCAATCAAACTCCGGGTAATTCATCAGGCATCTCTGTATTGTGGGGCAATACCCCTCCTGTCAGCATTGGACTTACAGAAACGATTCACTATCCCGACAACACGGAATGTTTCGCCCAGGCTTCGCCGCTGCTGATCACATTAAAACCATGGCCTTCCGCCCCGGCTGCGATCTCAGGCTCCATCAACGTTTGCAGGCCGGCCTCACTGCAATATTCTGTTCCCCAGATCCCGGATGCAACAACGCATCAGTGGGTTTATACCGGAACAGGGGCCGTCATTTCAGGCAATGGAAGCCCGGTGATCACCATTGATTTCAGCGCAACTGCAACCAGTGGTGTGCTGACTGTTACCGGGAACAATGATTGCGGTAACGGTCCGGTCTCCACTCCCCTGTCAATTACAGTGAACCCCAGGCCTGAGGTCAATTATGACTTATGCAATGATCCGGTCACCACGCTCGCCGCTAAGAAATTCATGCTCAGGGGCGGAACACCGTATTTGTTGGGAAATCCCGGACAGGAAGGATACAGCACTTCAAACGGTACCCAGGGGAATAACCCAATTGAACTGGTTGGCGGAAACTATTATTTTAACCCCGGTCTCCTCTCCCCTGCTGAAACAGGAATCTACCCGGTCTCCTACAGGTATACCAATCAATTCGGATGTGACGCAACAAGTTCAATTCAAAATATCACGGTGGTGTCCCCCGGATCGATACTAACCGGGTGCCCTGGTACGCTGACCGACCCCCGGATAGCTCCGCCGAACACCTATCATACGCTCTGGATCGGTTCCCATTGCTGGATGCAGGAAAACCTGCACTATGGGAATACAATCCCGCTAACGGTCAGGCAAACAGATAACTGTACCATTGAGCGCTACTGCCTCCCTTCCGACGATGTAAACTGCACAAATTACGGGGGCCTTTATCAATGGGATGAACTTATTCAATACGGGCTTACCCAGTCCCCTTACCAGGGCATCTGCCCGCCAGGGTGGCATATTCCTACTTCCCTGGAATGGCAGGATCTGATTGACTCTTTCCAGGGTAACGGGATTGCTTGCGGAAGCCTTCAAAATAGCGGTTTCAGCTCATTGTTAAAAGGCATTTTTTATCTTGACAACCAGCTATCCTTTACTGAACCTGGCACCCCGACTGCCACTATGTATTGGTCTTCAACACTTTCAGGAAACAAACCTGTAGCCCGGGGACTGAATAATTTTTCTCCGTCTGTCTCCATGTATGAAAGTTCCAGGGCCAATGCCTTCCCTGTGAGATGTATACAAGATTAGCAATAGAGTTATGAAAATTCTCCTGATTGAAGACGAAAAAGAATTATCCTTTTCCATCTCCGAGTACCTTCAAAAGGAGAATTATCTCTGTGAATCGGTCCTCAACTATGAAACTGCCATTGAGAAAATAAATCTCTATCACTATGACTGTATCATTGTTGACATTAACCTCCCAGACGGAAGCGGATTGAACCTCATCCGGGCCCTCAAGGAGAATAAATCGGAAACCGGGATCATTATTATCTCCGCGAAAAATTCACTGGATGATAAAATTACCGGGCTGGAGATCGGTGCAGATGATTACCTCACCAAGCCGTTTCACCTTCCTGAACTTAATGCAAGGATCAAGTCAATTATCCGTCGCCGGAGTTTTGGCGGAGTTAATGAGATTGTGTTCAACGAAATACGCATCCTGCCGGATCAAATGGAGGTCAATGTGAACGGCAGCACCCTTACCCTCACGAAAAAGGAGTACGACCTCCTTGTTTTTTTTCTCTCCAACCGCGACCGGGTGCTAAACCGTGAAGCCATTGCAGAACATCTCTGGGGAGATGAAATGGACATGGCCGACTCTTTTGACTTTATTTACACGCACATCAAGAACCTCAGAAAAAAAATCATTGAAAAGGGCGGTGAAGACTACATTAAAACTATTTACGGCATGGGGTATAAATTCACGGGCCAATGAAACTGCTCACCCGAACATCCTTGTCATACAGCCTGATATCCCTTGTGGTCTTTGTGGTCAGCAGCCTGATGTTCTTTCACCTGCTGAACGGTATTTTCAAACGCCAGATTGACGAAAATCTGTATGAAGAGAAACTGCTGATTGAGCAAACCATTAACTTTTCCGACAGTGTTCCCGATTTCAGGCTCATATTCGGCCATATGATCGATGTTACAATCCTCAATGCCCCGCAAAAGAGAACAGGTTACATCAGGGATACACTCATGTACGACAATGACCTTGGGACATTTGCATCGTTCCGTCACCTGTTCGCCGAAAACACATCATTCCGAAAGAAAGGATATACGATCAACATATACAAACCGCTGATGGACTCTGAAAAACTCATCACGGAGATCGTCGTTTCCCTCGCGCTCGTTTTTATCACCCTCCTGCTGCTCCTTGTCCTGGTCAATTACTTCATCACCCGCAGGATATGGATTCCCTTTTACAGAACACTTCACATCCTGAGTAAATATGAAATCAACCAGTCTGCCCCCATCGCCCTGGCCGAAACCGATATTCATGAATTCAAACTCCTGAACCAGGTACTTGAAAAAATGTCAATGAAAATACGACTGGATTACTCAAACCTGAAAGAGTTCAATGAAAATGCTGCCCATGAACTCCAGACACCCCTTGCGATCATTAAATCAAAACTTGAATTGCTGATACAGAAAGAAAATCTTGATGAAAACCAGTTACATCTTGTAAGCGCCATTTTTGAAGCAACGACAAGAATGTCAAAATTAAACCAGGGTCTCCTGCTGATCTCCAAAATTGAAAACAACCAGTTTCACCAGAACGAAAAGGTGAACCTTCCCCTGTTGATTGACAGCACCCTGGAGCATTTCTCCGAGATGATCGGGCACCGGAAAATCACAGTTTCAAAGGAGTATCAATATCCGGTTATGTTAGACATGAATCCCTCCCTGGGCGAGATCCTGATTACCAACCTGGTCTCCAATGCCATCCGGCACAATGTGACCAACGGGAGGATCAATATCCGCGTGCAGGAGGGTTCACTGACCATTGCCAACACCGGACAAATCATGAAAACCAACCCGCATGAACTCTTTCAACGCTTCAGAAAATCAGAAAACAATCCTGGTTCAGTGGGATTGGGGTTATCCATTGTTCAGAAAATTGCCAACGCCTGCCATATGAAGGTTGAGTATCTCCATGTGGATGGATGGCACACGCTGATAATATCCTTCTCATGATTCTCTCTTCAAATTTCCGACAGAATCATGTATCACATTTGCAAATTAATTTATTAGTGTCTGCCCGATGATGAAAAAAATTCTGCTCACATTATTTCTCGGAATGTTTTGTTCCGCCCTTCTTGCCCAAACAAAAACTGAATTACAGTCAACTGAACTTCAGAAACCGATTTTGGACTACATTTCAAAAAATTTTCGTGGTTTTTCAATTGACAAGATATTCAAAGTTGATGACAAAGGTGTCATAACCTACGATATCTGCGTTAACAAAGAAAAAACGCACGAAAAACTTTTTTTTGATAAAGACGGTAAATTCCTGAGAAAGGAATCCTGCACATTGGAATGCTGCCAGGGTCCCGATAAAAAATAATTACTATCTTTTTATTACAACCACAATCTCTAACAATAAATTTAAAAATCATGAAAAAAACGCTTATTATAATTCGCAAAACGAATTGTATATAATTTCAAAACGAATTGTATGCAAAAATACACAAACGTAAAAAGCCACTGAATAATATTTCAATGGCTTTTCCACATAGTTTAACCTGAGTTTAATCATCCTTTAACTCCCATCAGGAATTTTCGTGTCAGTCGGCTTACTATTGTACAACATCTCGTTTTTAGGAGCTGTTTCCTTGTTCCCATCATAAAAGTACTTCACGACAAGAACCACAATCAACGACAAGGTCGTAAACATGTCCCTGGCAAGATCTTTATTCTCTGCGGGTACAATTTTAAACATCATGCAACCGATCAACAACAGGTAACCTGCTAATATAATTGCAGCAAGAAAGTAAACGTAAATTTCGCGTGCTTTTTTCATTGTGTTTCGTTTTTTGAGGTTTCAATCTTAATGTGTGGTCGGGTTAATCAGAATGAAGTTTGTGCCGTCATACACCATCATACACAACTGGCCCGCAACAATATCACCATCAGCAAGTGTTGTACTGGCCCTTTTTACAATGGTTTTTGCCCCTAATCCGTTTACATTGATAGTGGCAACCCCGGCGTTGATGGTGTTAGCCTTGAAAGCTAAATATAAGCCTGCTGTGTAAGCTGTAATTGCAGGGGAAAGTGTTATTACATAAGTATCTGAAGCCTGTGCATCAGCTGCATAGTTAAATGCTCCATTTATTACGACTGTTCCACCAAAGTAATTCTTATCAGATGTTCCGACCTGGTAAATGCCATATCTATTGGTACCACCAACAAGGTCATCAATAAGAATCCCATATCTGTTCGTTAAGGTTCCGCCTCCAGTTGAGCCTCCCCTAACCCACAAACCGCTTGCATTGGTCGTTGTCTTTCCTGTAGCAACCCCGAATGTTTCAGCATGAAAACATGATGCATCGGTTATTGTACCGCTTCCCGATGTTGAATTACTAACTATGGCTGAGATGGCTGATGCTTGACTTATAGTACCAGACCCATTGTGGGTTACAAGATACCTGCTTCTTAATCCACCGCCCGTTGTGGTAGTTGTAAGATTGGACGCACATGCAGAATTAGTCTGTGCAATTCCGTTTATTGCTTGAATAGTGTTTGTTGATCCTACACCATTAAGGGCTTCTGCTATTCCCGCGATTGTTCTAACACTTGCAGAAGAAGAATTCCTGGCAATAAATAACACATCTGCTGTTTCATTGACCGATGATGTGGATGATGATCCAATAGTTGACGCCCCAACGGCATCTACTTGAAAATTGGTTGTAACGTGAAGCCCTCTCAGTGGGCTAGTAGTTCCGATACCAATTTTACCTCCATCAGGTTGTAATACCAATGGTGTTAATGCATTCGTTTCATGTATGGATTGTACGAAGCCAAAATTACCTGTTGTATTATATCCAATTCTCAGGCTTTTAAGGGTGTCTGTTTCACCAAATATTCCAAGTTGTCCATATCCGTTTGAATTATCTGCCTTAATGGCAAACTTTCTTTTCAATGGTTGGAGCCATTGTCCTATGGCAACATTACCAGATTCATAATAAAGGCCGTTTGATGCGGCTGTCCATCTATTTGCATATGCTAAATTCCAAAGTCCGGATCTACCTCCGGCAGCAGTGATCTCTCCGTCAACTTCAACCTTTGTTGCAGGATTTGTAGTTCCAATTCCTAAATATCCATCCTCGGTAAATCTCCCCCATTCGGTCATTGTACCGTATGAGTTCGTTGAAAATGTAAGTCTTCCCCTGGCCGCATTGTCATCCTTCGTTTCCGAACCTATACATGCCGAATTTGAATAATTCCCTGATATCCTCCTGCCCAGGTTAAGCCGCGATATCCCCTTCTTCCCAGTTCCAATCGTTTGAGTGTTATACACTCCAACTGCAGTGTTTATATTTGTTGAATCATCGACTGTCAATGATGGCGTTTTTACACTGGCGGCAGTGAACTTGTTTTTTACGAACAGATCATAGAGCTGTGAGTACATGCCCACGTGAACATTGTACCTCCCTGAATCTGAATAGTGCGGTGGATATGCGTTTGTACTGTCAACATTAGGCACTATCGGGCCGTAAGGATTGAATCCTTCCAGTACAGTCATTGCTCTGGTATTTGGGCCAAACTTAAACAAAGCATCAGTGGATCCACCAGCCAGTGGCATATCGTAAAATGTATTTCCATTAAAGGTAAAGTTATTGGCGTTATTTGCCCAAATACCCCACTTCCTGGCATCCATTTCAAAAAGATTGTCAGATATAGTGCCTCCGGAGTTCCATTCACTATACCAAGGATGGTGATATCCCAGGATGTAAATATGAGGCTCATTACTGCAACCATAACCGAAGTGATTGTTCTTGATTACAACGCCGTTGCAGGCAGATAAAAGCGATATCCCCTTTTTTGTATAGTCAAACCAGCAGTTTTCAATAACGGTCCCATAACCTCCAAACATGGAAGTATCAGAAGCATTTTCCCCCCATCCAAGACCACCAAGTTTCACGGCATCCACGCAATGACTTGGATATCCATAGAATCCGCAGTTATTAAGTTTTAGCGTTGTCTTTGTGGTGAAAAGTATGGGATATGACTCGTTTCCGGAATTATAGAATGAAATATTCTCTATCTGCAGAAGACCGTATCCATTAGCGAATATCTTTGACCCGGTTCCTGCGTAGGTGCACTCTACAAGGGTTCCGGATGATCGGTAAAATGAGCTGATAGAACCGGCAGATCCAAGTAGTTTAATCGTCTTTTGTTTACCTACAGGAGAAGTTCCATCATTCGGGATTATGATCCTGCTTGACACCTTGTATTTCCCTGATGGAAAGTAAATGGTACCACCACGTATACTCACATCGGCCAGCGCAGAATTGATTGCAGCTGCTGCATCCAGTACTCCAGTGCTGTCAGCTCCATAATCGAGAATATTCAACCAGGAGACCGATGCATCAATCCTCTTATCTCCAAAATACAGTTTATTTGACTTTGAGTAGAGATATCCGTTTGAGGGGATTGGGGCCACCGCACTGTTCTTAATCTTCACCAAGGGAACTGTGACCTTGTCGTAATTCACCACCTGAGAAAAAGCACGAACCGAACTTAAAATAAAGATTAGAATCAGAATCCTTTTCATATTACAATGTTTCTATGATTAATGTAAATGCTCCGGCGCTTATGGTATCTGCATTCAACCATAATGATGCTGGAGCTGTGAATGATAAATGCTTATTGACAGGGATATCAACCCACGAACCTGCAGATATCTCTTGACTGTCCAGTAAATCAGTACCTCCATTGGAGTATCCAAGATCAACCACAACATCGAGCCCGCTGTTATTGCGAACTGTTACATGGACAAGTTTTCGGCCATTAGCAACAAGGTTGGGTATCTCTCCGTTAACCCCCACCACATAGACAGCAGGAGCCATTGCTGCAGCAACTAAATCGTCAAGTTGTACAGGGTTCCAGTAACTCCCATCCCAGCGCAGAATATCTCCAACTGCCCCCCCTGGAGGCATGCCGTTTCCACCAGGCCCGGTGAGAAGATTTATGTATTTGCTCGTTCCGTCCACGTTACATGCTGATTACAACATAAAAACAATAAAATTGAATATTGGCAATGCCAGTTGGTGCATCTTCCGCTGATAACTGTGCGCTCACCGGCTGATTTTTGTACATGGCCAGGGAACTTGGAAGCATGTCATAAACGTATTCACCGGTCGCTTCAAGGAAGCTTGTCGGAAAGATACCGACACCGATCTCGGTATTGTCGGTTCCGTAAAATAGGTTCAAGTTCTGATCCGCCACATTGAGTGGAGTGACGGGGTTGATCTTGGCAGCAATAGAGATCACCTTTATCACTTTCCCAACCCCAGCTGCAGGAATAAGGGTCACAACCTGGTCAAGTGCGCTGGATGCATAGGATACTGTACGATACTTCACATACTGAGTCGGGATGGCCGGGACATATCCCAACACATGCTGTGTGATTAATCCAAGCAGATTGCTTCCCGGAAATGGGATACTACCACCTGGTATGCTGGCAGCATACCCCACAGCATACCGGCGATACTGGTATACGTTATGTGTACTGCTATCCTTGAATGTCCTTGTCTCTCCCGTTGTCGTGCTGGGAGTCAAATATAATGACCATGTTTCACCATGATCTTCAAAAAGAACGGAGGGAACATAGAACAGCTCGGCGTCCTTAAACAGCACCCCTTCACTTACAGCAATTTCACCATCACCAACCGTAATAACCAGGCCCTTGACAATACAGGCTCCTGTTGTCCCCATGAGCCCGCCAACCAGCGCAGCAATGGTTTCTGCAGTTGCATCCTGAATAAAATCCCAATCGTTTGACCTTAGTGGCTGTCCGCCTGCTATCGCTAATAACCTGTCCATGTTAGAATATTTGAATAATGAATGATTTGCTTGGTAGCTTGTATTTGTGAACAATAGCAGCTATCCTTGATGTTTGACCTTCAATGACAGCGGGAATGTTGACTGTGAAATCAACCAGGATCGCGTCATCAAAAGAGAAAATGAATGAATCATCTTCATCCATAAAGAAGTCCGGAGAAGGCGTCTCAGTGTCCAGGAAGATCCACGGACCAAGGGTATATCCTTCGTTGATAAAAATGGTGGTCTGTTCGAATACAAAATTCAGATACCTTTCCAAGTAAATGATCTGAGGAGTCATGGACGCATCATCAATGGTCTTATCCCAGTATAAATACAGATCCTCCTTTACCTTTACCAGGTAAGACAGAAATACCTTCACCCAGGCAATGAATCGCGGCTTGCGATGCCTGTGCGGTGTAAGGATGTGTCCTATGACGTTAATCGAAAACTGTGACTTCCACATTGTCCTGGTATGTAAATAAACTATCGTCGTAATTCAACTCAAAATATCCTGCAACTGCTTCCACTGACATATTCACCAATGAATAAGATCCACCGGCAGGCTTATGCCATGCACCTGTAAGCTCCACATCAATGACTCCTTCAGCCGCCTGTATGGCATCCACGAGCTTTGACAGCCGGAGCAAGCCATCAAACTCAAGGCTGTTCCCAAAATCAGATATGGCCAGCGAGATCGGATTGATTGAATTGTCCCGCAGCAGATTGTTGCTGGAATCAAGAACCAACCGGTCCCTGATTATTGTGATGTAGATCTTCAACTGGTCGGCAGCCTGAGAAACAATTTCAAGAGGCACCCCGGCATCTTTGTACTTGCTCCAAAACTCGGTTACTGCCGACTTTTCAAGAGTACTGAGTGGCGTTTTAGTACCTCCGACATCCTTGGCCAGCTTCAGGATAACCTTGCCATTTTTCTCCGATGCAGCTGCATATTTGATAATCATGGAATCAGAGTCAGAGGTGGCATATTGATAGCTATTGTCAATCCATGACAAGGCATAACCATATTGATACTTCTTTGACTCCTCGGCATACCACCTGAGCGTGTGCACCCTCTTGGCATCAAGTACCTCATTGATATGAGAAGAATGGCGATCAAACAAGACCTCAACCAACCAGGATCCCACGGCGAATATCCATATCCATAAACGCCACACGGCCACCTTTGATCCCGAAGTGACATCGATGGCAAGGTCGGAAGCGTTGTCCTGGGTCGACCCAGGTACCGATGTTGAAACCACAAAGGCATCAAGTTCCTCAAATGAGGCTTTGCTGGCATTCAGCGCGTCATATATTTCATCAATTCTACGGGCCATTGTTTTAAGTTTTCCAGGTTACTGATTTGATTGTTCCCGTTGACGCATCAGGTACTTCTACATGCAGTCTTACATAGTCAGTAAGAAGCCCGATAATATTAAAGGTGTGAGCCGGCTTTGTTTTATCCAATACCTGGGACACATATGGAACCGAAGTCCAGTTAACACCATCCAAGGACTGATCCACCGACACTACCACGGTTGAGGCAGTGACATCTTCGTAAACGATCTGAACACTTAAATTGTCATGCAGGAAGAACAATCGAACACCAGCGAACATATGCTCACCACCAGCCAGGTTGTAATCAAGATCTTGTTTCATATTATTGAGGTCATTTTGTGTTACCAGAGCTTCATCACCCAGCCCGCTAATTGGATTAATGTTATTCCTTGAGAAATATTCAACCACCCTTGAATCAATTACCGAATCCGGGATACGTACCTTATAACCTGCAGGCACCGACAGATCTATCTGTAAACCGACATTAGCATCAAGGATGTCCCAAATGCCCGTCATGGAACCAAGCTCTTGAATAGCCAGGTCCAATAGCGTTTGATTATTTTTAGCTGTGACGGTTCTCATTAGTAATTCGCTTTTATTTCAAGAGTTGTTGTATAAGCTACTTTTGATACCTGCATGCCATCCTTGACAAACTGGATCCTGATCTTACGAAGCATCTCAGCAGTGTCCTCAGAATTAAGGAACTCATCAAGACCTACGCCAGTTGTAGGGAACTGCTTATACACACCCTCATTTGCTTCAATCAGATCTGCCTGATGCTGATAGGTTGCATCGCCCAGAACCATATCACCAAGCTGGCAGGCCACATCCCCATCATCATCGCACAATATGTCAATTACCTCTGCCATTTTAGTTTATTGTTCCTGTTCCTGTTGCTGTCGTTGCTCCTGTCTGCGCTGTCGGTCCACCTGCGGTGGCCACCGGGATCCCTGTAGCCACGATCACTGTCCCTGACTTTACAAATGTTTCGATCAAAGTACTCAGCCTTTCTGCAAACTCATCATGTGACGTATCAGTACGATCCATCATGTCCTTCATGAGTGCGGATATCCCTTGTTTCAATGGCGCTTTTTGCAATGGCATTTAATTCTATTTTAAAAGGGTTTGAAAATCCGTTTTAAACTTCTCCAGGGCCATCACTGTCGGAGGCAGCGGTGTTCCTGATGGGCCGTTGGGTGTACTCACCGTTAGCTTGGAGATGATGTCATATACTGCGGTCATAAGTTTCGTCAGGCTCGTTGTATTGTTGCTTATATCAACCTTCTTTGATACACTGTCAATTTCCACTGTCAGTCCGTTCTCAGCATATTTGATCAACTCAACCTTATCGGCTTTGATGATCACCAGGTCACGAAGCTTTCCCTGGGACAGATCTGCAACGGTCACCAGGCTACCCTTCTTAGGTTTGACCAGGAACGTACCAGGATCTCCAATGCTGAACAACTTCACCCCGCTCAGTTCAAGTGCTCCATACATCACGCTGCAGTCAGTATCGCTGACCTTTGTAACAGTGGCCGTAAAGAACGGAGCGCCCAGGTCTTTCAATCCTGAGATGTCACGAATGTGTTCCCGTATCGTTCTGAGCTCGCTCATATTTTCTTACCCACCGTTACCTTCCGAATACCCCCGGAACTACTTATAGTTGTTTCAACCGCAAGCACATAATAATCTCCATTTTTGAATTCGTAATCATTATCCCGCACGCTGGCTTTATATCCCGCATCACAATAAGGAAGCAGCCAACCAGTGAAGCTACCAGAATAACCTGTGTAGCTTTTTGAATTCAATCGTTCCTGGGCAAGGTTCTTTAGAGTAGCAGGATCGCTTACTCCCCCAATCTTGATTGTCTCCTGGTCACCTCCAGTGGATCCGGCTGTCTCCCTGATCACTTTCCCGTCTTTGCCTTTACCTTCAACAATGATCTCAACTACCCGATCCCTGACATCCTTATACTCCAGTTCGCTTTTTTCAATGTTGTCCTGGAATGAATATTTGACGGTACCGAAGATCTCCTTGTACTGAGGATGCACATGCAAGACCTTATCCTTAAGATATACATTGGCCTTGCTTTCCTCTTGGATCTTCTTCAAAACATCATACCCGGTATTATTGAGAACAACAAACTTGTCATATTTGAAAGAATAGTCACATGAGAGTGAATATCCGCCAATCTGACTGCAGATATACTGCAGGAGGTCCTTTACATCCGGAGAGGTAAATTCCTTGTCAGTGACCGGCTTTCTGAACTGAAAAATGGCATCTTCACAATTGAGCTTAATCGCACCATCATCCGTTGAGATGCTCTCAACAAACCCCTGGAACTCATTGACCAGTGTTCCATCATACCCGGCAAGGATCAACACTGAATCGCCACGTTTTATCTTGGACTCAATTTCAACGGCTTTATTGAAGCAAGTTCCCGGCAATACAATTTCAGCAGTATCGCTCAGCTGCTCAACACTGCGCGTGATCTTCGCGCTGTCAAGCATATTGAGCTCATACTTCCCTATCGTAATTTGCCAGGTGATATCGTACATTATCCTTCAATTAAAAGTTGAAACACATCGTCACTGTATGCTTTAATCTCAAATGCCTGGTTATTTGTTCCCTTGGTAAATGGGAAGTTAATTGACTCAATTGCAATCTGAGTGATATCCCGTTCATTCAACAGTGTACACACAACATCAATGGCTGTATGCTTCTGAAAAAATGCCCGGAGTTTATCCACTTCAACCGGGTATGTGTCATCGTTGCTGATGAAGACTCCTGATATGGTGATATCGACATCGTCTTCCGTCCAGCGTTCTTTTACAGATCCTCGTTTGGTTCCCTTGCTGACGGTTCTCCTGGTGATTACGTTTTTAAAGCCCAGGCTTATCACCGGATCAATCGGAAAAGTAAAATCATCAAGGCCCTTGCATTTGAACTTCAGCGGATACTGGTTCTGCACCTGCTGCAACCCATCCGTGTTGATCTTCTTATCCTTGTCAACACGAACGATCACAACCTGATCCCGTGAGAAAAACGGAGGCAGGTTAAACCCATTGGCATATGTGAAGTTTACATCCAGTTCCATTGCTTATGAGGTTGATTGAGCCATGCCAAGTACGCGCATCATGATTTGGGTGATCTCCTTTTCAAGGTCACCACGTTTATCTTTAAGCGTGCCATCAAATACGATGTTCTCTACCATGTTTTTTATTGTGATGGCGACAGTTGTATTGCGGGACCCGCCGGCAGAAACAGCATCCCCTGGTGACTTGGGCTTACCACCGGAAGGCGGAGCAACCGGGGCGGAAGCTCCAGGCATTTTAGGCGCAGAAATCTGAGCGGCAGCGGCAGGATTATCCTTAGTGGCCCCTTCAGCTTTTTGCTGAGCCAGGTTGAGCTGATAGTCTCTTTTTACACCTCCGACCAATTCTGAACTCGAGTTAATGGCATTTTTAACCGCATTGTATCCACTCAGATCAGTAAGACCCTGTTTTGCGGTGTCCCATGCTCCGGAGAAATCACCACTGAACAATTTACCTATTGCGGATCCTATTGCACCAATACCACTGATTATGCCCTTAATTCTATCAAGGACATAGTTCTTGAGGATTTCTCCGAATCCTTTAACTGTGTCCCATACGGTGATCACAACTGCCCTGAATCCTTCAAACTTGTTCCAGGCATACACTATACCACCTGCCAACATGGACACCACCGCGATCACACCAATAATTGGATTTGTAATAAAAGCATAATTCAAAGCCTTTTGCGCCCATGTCCAGGCGGTCGTCAACTGCGGCATAATCATCAATAAAGGCGCAAAATCGGCAAGCGTTGAAAGTACCTGGTTCCCTATGTTGATAAAAGGATACGCAGAACCGGTAAGGTCAAAAAAACCAATCTTTAAATTATCCACAACTGCTTGCATCCTGGCCATCTTCTCCGCTGTAGTATCCATTACGATATCAGCCTGATCGTGGGCAGTATTGGTTCCTTGGATCGCCCTGTTGTAATCATCCATCAGGGCAGTGCCTGATATCAGCGCCAGAGCGGCATTGTTGTTTTCCTTGCCAAAGAGTTTCGTAACCAGGGCGGAATCGTTCAAGATGCCTTTCAGTGGTCGCAGGCGTTCTGATAGGCTCAGGGTCTTATCACCAAGCCTTTCTACACTGATCTTGGCATTTGTAAGCTCCTTCTGCACTTCCGGAGGCAGAAACCTGCCTTCGCTGAGTGTGGCCATTATATTTCGCAACGCCACACCTCCTTCAGCACCTTTCTTTCCGGCCTTGTCAAGTACCTGGATGGCTGCATTTGTTTCTGAGAATGACAAACCAGCCATATGCGCGGCCATGCCAGACTGCTCCAACGCTGCCTTTATCTGTGGCAACTCTGCAGAGCCCTCCTTTGCAGCTGCAGCCATAATATTCATCATTTCTGCCATCTTGTTAGAAGCAGCAATGGGATCGTCTGTTGATACCTGGAACTGGTTCATGGCAGTAGTGAGAACTTCTGTCGCTGCAACAGTATCTCCGCCCATGGTCTTACTCAGTGTGGCAACAGAATTACCCATTGCTTTCAATGCAGCGGGAGTTTTGGCAATTTCAGGATTGAGTTGAGAAAGGATCAATTTATAACTTTCAATCCCTTGGGCAGCAGATCCACCGAAGGTCATAGCAGACTCTCTGGCATAACCTTCGATCTCCTTAAGTTTTTCTCCTGTAACTCCGGTAATCGCCGACAGGTCTCCAAGAGAAGAGGAAAGCGCCATACCCGGCTTCATCATGTTATCAAAACCGGAAGCCACGCCATTAATAGCGCTCTTGATTGCGTCCAGCTTTAAAAAAGAAGCGCCGAACTTGTCGGCGATGCTTTGTGCTCCGTTAAGACTTTTCTTAAGTTTCTCACTGGAGCCGGTTATTTTATCAATTACCGCATTGCCGTTACTGTCGAACTTTATTGTGTATTCAATGTTCTTCCCCATTGGCTTGCGGTTGCGATTTACATAGTGTTTGACTCAGCTTCTTTCTTGCGGATGTACTCCAATTCCTTCCACCTACTGGCCCAGGCTTCGTCGGTAAGGCTGTCGGGATCTGCGATGCCCATGTAATACATTAACTGGGCATTCCCTATTCTAACCAGGTCTTTCTCATCGACCTCGGCAGCCTTTAAAACTTTACCAGTTCAGCTTCCTTCATGGTAACGATCTCGCCGAGCTGCGAACATGCTGCCAGGAACAGATCATCGTCTGTCTTGATGGCTTCACTACCGCCAATGAACGCATTGTTTAACAATGATTCATTGAACTTGACGTTTGAGATCTTCCCAGCAACGGAGGCAAAACCAAGGATCTTGCGATCGGGCTTGCGCAGGTAACAGATATGGCCATCTACGACGATGCCGAATATCTCACCGTATTTGTCCTTCCACTGCAGGATCTGTTCCGGGGTTACTTCCCCGATAAGCTTTGTTTTTGGCATGATTACGGTTTTTGGTTTTCGATTTTCAGGCAGATAAACGGAAGGCTTACTTCCATGAACTTATCACCCTGTTTCATCTCCTTGGCATCCTCCGTAAACTCAAGTCCGCGGATCTTGTCAATGACCAGGGTGTCGCCATTGGAGGCATTACCGTAAGCCACAACCGCATCCAGGCGCAAGCCCAGGACACTGCCGGTTGGTGATGCAGCTCTCAGGGTCTCCAGTTCGCTTTGCAGCATACTGACCTCACCTTCGTAACCGATATTGCCCTTCTGGATGTGCAAGGGCTGATTGCCCTTGCCATAAACCAGTTCCTTCTCCTGCTTTGAGGTGTATTTCACTCCGCGAAAGCCGGTGACAGTGCGCCCACCCAATTCAAGGGTAAGGTCCGCAAATTCATATTGTCGTGAATCGAATCCCATTTCTGTAGATTTTAAATGTTAC
The DNA here is from genome assembly GCA_903959905.1 of uncultured Bacteroidales bacterium. Classification (GTDB taxonomy): domain Bacteria; phylum Bacteroidota; class Bacteroidia; order Bacteroidales; family FEN-979; genus CAIVAT01. Next base: position 27,597 of record CAJBYO010000003.1, on the reverse strand, counting down.
GCTGTTAAGGTTTTGAATCCGAGTTGTACATCAATGTATTTTGGATATCCGAAGGGTTTCACCTTCACCACCACATTGAGCAGGTTTGTATTTACCAGGTTCTGCGTATGATCAATAAAGCAGATCACCCCGGTGTCGTTCTGGTCGCCAGGATTGTTTCCAAGCTCCCCGTTGATTGTCATGCTGTTGATGATGGCATTTTCAACTTTGGTTTCAATGCTCTTTGCCTTGGTTATGGCGATGGTTCCATCGTCGTTCACAGGAACTTCATCCAGCAGCTCATTGAGCAGTGTATCGTACGCAATGCGATAAGCCTTGTCAACTGTGCGGCGTGCAGTGAGCGTATGATAGTCGTCGGTTGGCAGCGTACAGAGGTGATCATCTGAAAAGAAGTAACCAGCGCGGCCAACAAAGTTGCGCAGGGTTATGTATCCTTTATCATGAACAGATCCGGGATCAGCCTGCTCAACCGTTTTATCTTTGAGATAAGCTGTAAGTGTTGCAAGAGCGCCATCTTTTACCCGCCCGATATTGCGTTGAACAGGTATGGAAGCAATGCGGCCGGCCAATAAGCCCATGCAGGCATTGTCCGAACTGATTACTGTATCACCAATAAGGATTCCAACACGATTTTTTGTGAGGGTTCCCTGATCTGTAAGGTTTGCAGGAACTCCTGTATAGGCGCGACCTTCAATAATAACAAACAAAGGCGCCATCAGGGTGGTTGCTGCCCATTCTGCCAGGGTTTGTGCGGCCAATACTGCAGCTGCTACATCCGAATCCAAACCAGTGGTTACAGTGGGCGTATAACCGCCTGCAGGTGTACGCGCAACAATCAAGCCACGCAAGCGTCCATTGGCAGCAAGTACCAGGGCTTTTCCGTTTGCAGCGATGGTACTGTCGACCATCTGGGCAAGCGTAACAGTGTTGGCAAAGGCCATCAGCCAAACTTCAGTCCCATCTTCTGCTTCAGCATAAAAATCACTGAAGAGCTTTACGATGTTTGGATTGTTGGCCACTGTGATGCCGTAGGTAGTCTCCAGCTCAGCAAAATGCTTAATGATATAGGGAGTGAGCAGGGCGAATTTTCCGGACACAACAGCGCCGGTGCAGAGAATTCCGAGCACCCCATCCGGACTCGGAAGTACCGAGCCGAGGGCGCCGTTGGTAAATTCTATTTTAACTCGTGGTAATCCAGTTGGTGATGACATTTATACCTCCTCGCGTTTAATTGTTAAGATCTTCCCATCACCAAGATTTGCTGCGTGGGCTTCTGCATTGTAGAGTTCAATAAAACAACAGCCATCAGCAGTGAAATACAACACATCAACCGAATGTGAGGCAAACACTGACTTGGCCCTTTCCTTCAGAGGCGGAACAAACTCATCAACTTCCTCATCGTTGGGAACATCCGGTGCCTCGGGATCCGAGATAACCTCAAGTATCTCCTGGCTAACTTCCTCAGAAACCTGGGTGGCGGTTTCGATATCAATAACCGGTTCTGTTTTCTCAACCGGAGTTTTTGTCTTTGTCATAACACTCTTTTTTTGATGTTTAAATAGATAATAAGTACGTTCAACGCGATCGAAATAACCAGGGATATAATCAACCAGGCAGGTATCTTCATCATGACCCTAACCTGTTTATCTGACTCCATTTTGGACTTCAGCGTATTGGTCACCTCCTTCTTCAACTTCAAAATTTCGCGTTCCCTGGAAAGAAGTACAAATAACAGTGAGTCGCATGATGCTGTTACTTTCACCCCTCCTGACTTCCGTTCAATCTTGATCGTGGCCCTGCCTTGCTTCTGTTGCATTGGAGCGGGATCCTTGTAACCGGTGGTATCATTCAGCCAATTGTATGACAGAAAAGCAGAGGCAGTGTCAGCCTTGATCTTTACGCTGTCCTGGTGAACAGTGGTGATATCGTAACAACTGTCACTGGTGACTTTGGTTGAAACATCACTGACAGAGACAGTCGTCTGCCTGGTTGATGAACAACCCAGGATCATCATTGAAGTAAAGACCAATAATGCAACTGTCATTTTCATTTTAAGCCTCTTTACAGTAATTGCAACTATCCTGCCGGCGTTCCACGCTTCTCAACCTTAATGTGTAGTCGTGAAGCCTTTCCTCTTGGGTTTTCACCTTATTGTCAACGAGCTCCAGTTTGCCGTCATGAATCAGCCCTTTTTCCCCGATCAATTTTATGTTGGCGTTCATTTCTTGTATCTCAGTGAGCAGGCGGCGTAAAAAGTACCAGATCACAAGAAGAGCTATTCCAATTATTGCGCGATAAAGCCAGGTTTCAAATTCGTTCATATGCGGACTTGATATTGGAAAGAGCTTACTCTGAACGTACTCATTTCAGCTCTTTCTCGCTATCGAAGGGTTTATGGTATCTACTAAGTGATCTTTGAATAAATGGCTGCGTAATACTTTGAGCGCAGCGACTTGGCCAGAAAGCGCATCTGGAAGTTGATCAGATCACCTTTCCATTCAGGATCCTTATACCTGGCAAACACATCCACGGATCCAATGGCCTTCATAACCTCATCCTTATGAAATGCGAAGGAGGATACAACGTCAGTTCCTGATACCGGTGTAGCTGCCCAGGCAGTCTTTACACCAGTTGTAGAGATGTAATAAGGAGTGATAGAAGTGCGGTAAAGCTTAAAGCCAAATAACATGTTTGACTGAAGCACTCCCCTGTACATGGCGATATCCGCCTCGATCAGGTTTGCCTCATGATAAGGATTCAACACAAGTATCCGGCCTTCCTGGGGAACATCAAGCTGATCAAATTTCAGTTTCAATGCCAGGACGTCGGCGAATGTCATTTTCCTTCCTGAGTTACCGTTGGTTGCACCAGTGCAGGCGGCAACCGGAGTATTTGTGGCATCACTTGCAGGAGCGAAGTTCCAGGCTGCAAGCTTTGTGGCCATGCGCAGGATCTCTTGTTTGTGACCGTACACCACCGAAGCCATTTTATCATAAGCGGCTTCCATTTCTTCAATGTTTCTTACAACGGTGGTAGTTGTGTCAATAGTTCTCAGGGCAACAGACAATGCAGCATCAGTTCTCGCAGCGGGCGCAGATGGAACTCCGGTTGAAAACGTCGTATCAAGAACGGCAGTAGGTGTTGATCCGGCTTCTGCGAGGTTGATCGTGTTAAAATCAACCAGGTAACTCATATCCCTTGCCTCGTTAAGGAATGTGTTTTCGGGATAGAACCCCTCCATGATGATATCAGTCCAGATTTCTTTTTGAAGACCGGACATAAGTACCGGACTGTTTCCGGTAAAGGACAAAACTGTGCCGGCCACCAGGGACGCTCCTGCCGCAAACACGGCTGGCGCTCCGACAAGTACAGCGATAAATAAAGCAACCACCATGTTAAATGCCAGGCTGCCAAAGTTTAATTTCTTTTTCATTGTAAGTTGATTTTTGGTTTTTATGATTCTGTTAACGGTTCGATTTGTACGATGCCTTCAATTCGGCAAATTCGCTGGGGTTATCCCTCTGCATTTTTGCCAGTCCGGATGGATCTTCTTTTGCCCATTTCAGATAATCCCAACCTTCGCGGGTGCCTGCATCTTTTTTGGATGTACCGACTTTGTCACTGAAGTTTTGCTTGACAGGTAAACTGCCAATCAGATCTGACGCCTGTTTAAAATCGGAGATGGCAAGCTTTTCAAAGCTCTCACGCTTTTCAGCTGTGAGCCGTCCTTCTTTTATTGCTCCTTCCACCAGTTCTTTTGCCCTGGTTTCATTGTGGTTTTTAAGCTCAGTTACCGCCTCGTCACGCGATGCAGCAAGAGCCATGATTGCGGCGTTCAACGCTGTAATGTCGATCTCTTTAGAAACCGATAAACAGGTGGCCGCTTCGGCGGTTAACATGATTTTGTCCATGAGTAAGTTGTCGTTTTTGTTAATGATTGAATCAATTGATAATTTAATAGCTTCTTTACTGGTGATCAGTTCACCTTTATCATTATAGAGCCTCAGACAGGTTTGACCGGACGGAACCGGTGCCAGCGAGGCTTCCATCAGTTCCCACTTGGTCACAGCTGGCACGAGGCCCAGCCCCGGAAAGTTTTTGAGTTCGGCATCCTTAATACTGATGCCCATTGACGCGCCCTTGAGAAATCCGCGATCCACCTTGCCTGACAGGATCATTGCTTCAGGATCTTCGGTGTCAAAAATCTCATCGGCAAGAAGTTTAGTGCCGTCAACACGAAGGTTATCCCATCGCCCGATCAGGTTCTCCTGCTCATGAAGATACAGCATGACCGGGTTCTCATTGAACCGGGCAAAGTCCCCGCCTGCATTTAGCACCAGGAACCCGTAAGAATTCAACCTGCTCTCGTCGTTTAAAATAAATCCTTTTGGCATGGCGGTAATTTCATTAATCCCGGCAAACATACATCGGCAATTTCCTTTTAGCAAAATAGCGTGCAACCCTTGCACGCATTAGTGCAACGCTTGCAAGCTTTATTGATTTCTTCACGCGAATCAATCATTTTTGTGAAAAAACTATGGCCGCTAAAAAGCCAAAGGCTAAGATCAATTCAAGATCGCCGGAAAAGTTTGAATATGCTTACCTGCTTTTTATGCAGGGAGCCCAGGCGCAGGATATCTGTGCGCGCGTAGGCATTACCCATCCAACACTTACTGCATGGAGAAAGTCCGGTGGTTGGCTTGAGAAAAGAGCATCCAGAACAATATCCATGGACGATCTGATGCAGAAGGCCCTGCAACGCATTAACGATCTGCTGGACAAGAAGGAGGACTTCTCAGCAGATGCATTCGCAAAGGCAGTCAAGCAACTCAAGGAGCTCAAGACTGCAAATACGGTTGATGATGATATAAACTGCTTCATGTCATTCCAGGACTTCATGATCCAGCAGCGCGTCAATTACAAAGACATTACGGATGAATTCATCAAAAGCGTGACGAAGTACCAGGATATATACATTCAATTCCGTTTAGGCAATGGCAAACTTCCGGGAAAGTAAACAGCTTCAGCTGCATTGGAATCAACGTGTTGAGTGGATACAAGGACAGTCATTCACTATTACCGACTCTCCACATGAGAAACAGGAGCGGATTGACCGTGCCCGGAAAGACTATGCATTTTTCGTTAAGACATATTTCCCGCAGCTCGCAGCAAAGAAGTGCGGTGCTTTTCAGCTGGAAGCAGCAAAATACCTGAAGTCTAATATTGAGACCAGGGCGTTGTTTGAATGGGCGCGTGGTCATGCCAAGAGCTCACATCTTTCGCTCATGATCCCGCTATGGCTAAAAATACAGGACCCCCGGCAGATCCATGTCATGATCCTTGTGTCGAAAAGCGAGGAGATGGCCGTCAGACTTCTTTCAGATCTTCAGGCAGAGCTGCAGTACAACCAGGCATTTATTCACGATTTCGGTGAACAGATGAGATCAGGATCATGGGCCGATGGAGAATTCCATACAACGGACGGTTGCCTGTTCGTAGCCCTGGGCCGCGGTCAATCTCCCCGTGGATTGAAAGATCGAGGCAAACGACCTGATTACATCGTTGTGGATGATATCGATGATGATGAACTGATCCGCAATCCAAGACGTGTAACTGATGCATTGGATTGGGTACTTACTGCATTGTCTGGTACGATGGAAATGGGACGCGGAAGGTTTGTCATGGTTGGCAACCGCATTGGAAAGGATAGTATTCTCAGCCGGTTTGCACAGCGTCCGGGTGTTCATCATACTGTTGTTAACGCCCTGGACAAACATGGCCTTCCGACCTGGTCGGAAAACTACACTCCGGAAGAGATACGCAAGATGCGTGAATTTGTCGGAGAGAGGCGTTTTCAGAAGGAATACATGAATAACCCGATCAACGAGGGTAGTGTATTCCAAAAGAAACACATCAAGTATGGTCCGATGATCGACCTGAAGAATTACCGCACGCTGATCTGCTATACCGACCCTTCTTTCAAGCATTCAGCAACAGCTGACTTCAAGGCGACCATGCTTGTAGGGAAGACTCCTGAGGGGATTTTTCATGTGATTAAAGCTTACGCCGATCAGATATCAGTCATGGCCATGGTCGCCTGGCATTATGAGATCATGCAGTACCTGTCAGGCAGGGTGCCTGTGCTATACTATATGGAAAGCAACTTCCTACAGGAGCTGCTGCTGGATGAATTTAAAAAGGCAGGGAACATCTGTGGACAACATATTCCTATCCGTGGAGATGCCCGCAAGAAGCCGGACAAATTCGCCAGGATTGAAGCCATGCAGCCAATTTTTGAACGTGGCTTGATGGTTTTTAACGAAAAGGAAAAGAACTCAAGTGGGATGATCATCCTGGAGGAACAGCTACTCATGTTTGAAAAGGGAAGCAAAAGCCACGACGATGCTCCGGATGCACTCGAGGGCGCCATCTGGTTATTGTCACAAAGGACCCGCACATCAAACGCACAGTACAAATTAGGCATGCGCGAAAACAGACACTTTTAAACCAAAACATATGATTCTTCAGATTGTAAAATGGCAAATAAATCTCAGTGAGATATATTTCAAATTTCTTTTGAAACGGGCTATTAAACGAGCCAATCGGGATGCAGAGATCTTCAACAAGAAATACCTTGTTGTTGCCTTCGCCGGAAGACCTAAGGCTTATCAGAAACAGGCCCTGAAGGAGCTTGTTAAAAAACGTACCGGATTTAAAAAAGGTACAACTATGGAGAAGATTGAGAAAATGGCGTATTACGTAACAACCTAACGACATGTTTTTAGAGATCGCAGAACTTAAATCGGCATTATATGCCTATCAGCTCAATGAGATTGTTGAGATAACTGAAGGTGACAACACCAATGAGGACATTGTGTTAATGGCCATCAATGCAGCTATTGAGGAAATGAAGTCCTACCTGTCGCCGAACAATCAGAGCCAGTGGAACGATGGCAGAACCAGGTATGACGTTGTGACGATATTCGGAGCCACCGGTGAAGGCCGGAATGCTTTGATCCTGGAGCTCTGTAAGAATATAGCCGTGTGGTATGTGGTCAGACTCTCCAACGTGGATATCATCCTGGAGAAAGTAAAGGATCGCTATGATCGGGCAATAGACTGGCTGGAGAAAGTATCAGGAACCGGTAAATCGGCGGGAGCACCGGCTATCAATCCCGGTCTTCCAACTCTTGAGTATAACCCGGACTTGGATGAATCATTACCATTCCGGTTTGGATCCAGGGATAAGTTCAGTCATGAATAAACTTTTAAACGCTGATTAATCAACATTACAATGACAAAGAAGGTGAATCTCAAAAGTGCTCCGACAGGACCTGTTGCCGCTGCTAAAAATCGCAAGGATGGATATTACTCTAAAATAGCGCCTAAGGCAGTGAGCCAGGTGAGATCAGACATTGCGATATGGAAGCAGGCACTCAGGCAAGCTATGATGATTGATAACCCTAAGAGGTATAAGCTTCAGAATCTCTATCGGGATGTGATTATTGACGCATTGCTCACCTCTCAGATTGAGAACCGCAAGATGCAGACGCTTGGCAGTGCATTCACCCTGAAGGATGCAGGCGGCACGATCAATGAAGAAATGACTGCGCTTCTGAAATCTTCACGCTTTTATTATGACATGGTCCGGCACATGCTTGACAGCATTTTTTTTGGCCCCACTGTAATTGAATTCATCTCGGATATCAATGGACTTCGTGTGGTTGAAATACCCCGGAATAACATTGCTCCTGAAGCCGGGCTGATCCTGCTGGATGAGACCAATGACAAAGGTGTTGATTACCGCAATGCCAAGGAATACGGTACATGGTTGATGGAGTTTGGATCTCCCAAGGATTTTGGGCTTCTGAATAAAGCCATCCCGCATGTATTGTTCAAGAGATTTGCCCAAAGCTGCTGGAGTGAGCTCTGCGAGATCTACGGCATACCTCCCAGGGTGATGAAGACAAATACCGGGGATCCTGTCATGCTCACCAGGGCGGAACAGATGATGCGCGACATGGGAGCAGCCTCCTGGTTTATCATCGATGAGAATGAAAGCTTTGAATTTGCCAAGGGTAGTGATACCGGAGGAGATGTGTATGGCAACCTGATCCAACTCTGCAACAACGAGATCTCGCTGCTGATCAGCGGGGCTGTCATCGGTCAGGATACAAAAAATGGCAATGAAAGTAAGGAGACCATTTCAATTGCCATGTACCATAACCTGGTAAACGCTGACAAAAGGATGGTTGAAGGATACTTCAACACCATCGCTCTGCCGGCATTGTTCAGGATGGGGATACTTCCTGATGGTCTTGTATTTCAATATGCCCCTCAGGAAGATATTGCGGCACTCTGGAAGATGACTGCTGAAGCAATGCAATACATGGAGGTAGATCCTTCGTGGGTCAAGACTAAATTCGGCATCGAGATTCTTGGACCCAAACAACAAGCCCCAGGAAAGGCAGCCCTCAGTTTTTTCGACTAAGCCCCTTTGAGGGGCTCCATGACAGGCTCACAAACCTTTACCATGTTGGATGCGACTGCCACCCGGTAACGCTCGCAGCGGGCGGAGAAAACACTCCCAGGTTCAACAAAAAACTATTTGACAAGGCAACCCGGCACATCTTCAACAAGAAGGATTATAATTCCGGGATGTTAAAGGATAAACCTATCCGGGAACTCTATGTTGAAACAAACCGGGTTCTTGGTAAGGCTGTGGATCATGGATTAAAGAATAACCGTCCACCTGCAGAGATGATCAGTAAGCTTCGGGATGATGTATTCGTTTTTTCTGTCTGTAAGACTCATATTGAACTCAAAGAGTTGGGATCTCACCTGGTGGATGAGAATGGAAAGGTAACCTCCTGGCAGAAGTTTAATCAGGAGGCAGCCGCCATCCATAAAAAGTATGATGAGAATTACCTGCAGGCGGAGTATATCTTCGCAACATCCTCTGCTGAAATGGCCGCAAAGTGGTCTGTGGCAGAAAAGGACGGTGATCGCTACAACCTCCAGTACCGGACTGCGGGTGATACGCGTGTGAGGGATTCGCATGCTGCGATGAGGGGAATTACGCTGCCAGTGAAGGATCCATTCTGGGACTCCTATTACCCGCCCAATGGATGGCGCTGCAGGTGTACTGCTGTTCAGGTAATGAAGGATAAGTATCCGGTTGACAATTCCACGGAAGCCATTAAAAAGGCTGATGCTGCCACCATTGTACTTGACAAGAATGGACGGGACAGGAATGACATGTTCCGGTTCAATCCCGGTAAGCAAAAAGTGATATTTCCGCCGAATCATCCTTATCGCAAGGTTCAAGAAGCATTGGGTGGCGTGTTAAATAGTTTACCATCACCAAAAGCAAAGCATATTGAGGAACGAAGGCAAGAATACCTGAAGTTGAAGTCGGACAATCAATATGAGGACATTGTATTCAATGAAGAAAATGGAGGATTAAAAGCAACGCATGTACTGCATTCATTCAATAATAAAACAGGACATTTTGAAAAGGAGGCAAGAGATTTATTGTTCAAAGAATCTAACAAAGTAATTCTTCAAAAGGAAATTACACCTGCAGGAGAAACAGCAAAAGACGGCGTTAAAATACCAGATGGATATCTGAACGACATGTCATTTGAAATTGCATCAATATCGAACAAAGGAAAAAACGCGGTAAAAAGGGCATTAAAACATTGTGCTGATAAAAAAGCTGAAGTTGCAGTTATATATTTTTCCCAAGGGGAATTGTATTCTAAGGAAAGATGGGAGATTGGGGTAAAACAATACTATGGGATTTACCAGTTTAGATTCAAAGAGATAATAATGTTGGAAAACAACAATATACATAAAAAAAGCCACCATTAGGTGGCCGGCACAGCATCTGGGTTGCCCCTGGATCCTGTTCTGCAAATATACAACCGTTTTACCCGATTTCAACAAAATGGCCCATAAATTTTTACATAACTTCCTTTCAGATCTCCGTGTTGAGCTCCTTGATGAGTTCGATCAGAACTTTGAACGTAAGGCTTTCTTTGACCAGCAGTGGAAAGACACGAAGATGCCAAATCGCCGTGGATCTTTGATGATGCGCACCGGCGCCCTGCGCAGGAGTATCATGGCATCCTCCAATGATCAGCAGATCGTATTTTCATCATCCCTGCCATATGCTTCCATTCACAACGAAGGCGGCGTTATCACAGTCACTGAGAAAATGAAGAAGTATTTCTGGGCGATGTATTACAAATCATCCGGAGCAGTCTCAACAACCAAGAAAGGCGAAGCCAGGAATACCAACCGCAATAAAACAATGGCACTGGAGGCTTCGTACTGGAAAGCAATGGCCCTTAAAAAAGTGGGCAGCAAGATCAAGATAGAGCAACGACAGTTCATTGGGGAACACAGGGAGGTTGACATGTGTGTTGTCCGGGTACTGGACAGAAACCTGAAAGAGTTTGAGGATTTCATCTATAAATCATTGAAACAATGAAGACACTTATTGCAGATCTCAAAACACGGTTATCATCCGTAACAAATATCCGGTACATTGACGAAGACTGGGGACAATTGGACTATTACAGCCCGAACCAACCGGTAAAGTGGCCATGTGTGATCCTGGACATTAACCAGGCAGCCTGGAGCAACCAGGGCGAACATGTTCAGATCGGACTTGCCCAGGTATCTATCCGGATCGCAGACATGCGGCTTTCAAATACCAATCCAAAAGCGCCAACATCGCAACAGACAAAGGCATCATCTATCTTTGACCTGATTACTGCAGTGCATGCAGCGCTGCACGGATGGACTGCCGACTCAGCCAACGGACCCCTCACACGTACACTCACGCGCAAGGTGAACCGGGATGATGGTATCAGGGAGTTTGAGATGATCTTCTCAGTGCAGCTCATTGATGATTCGGCCAAGATCAACTATACTAAGGTTGCAGTACCTCCGGCGATTCATGTGAGCATAAAAAAACCCACCGAATAAAGTGGGTTATAATCAACTTGCAGGTTAATCAGCTATCTCCTGCATGCACAATGTTTCTCTTCTTCAGCCTTAAGTTCTCTGTTTATTGGAACGGTCATGTAGTTATACAATGTCCGAAGACTAATATGATATCGGGGCCTGATGAAGGTGACGTAAACATAAAACGTGGATATTCCGGGTTTCTTTTCCCTGCAGTACAGATCAACAACTTCTTGCATGTATTTCAGCTTGTTTTTCCGATTATACCCCACAACTATACGGTTTGGTGATCAATTTCACTTATGATAAATTGTCCGAGTTGATATTCATAAGGCCATGCAGCCAGTGGCATCTCCTGGATCATGGATACCATTGCCCATGCCTGGGAAACATCAAGAGATAACTTGAAGGTGTGTTTAAGCGAGAACTGTTTCTTGCGTATTTTTGACTCATAGACCTGATAAAGTTGGTAAAATATAGCCTTGTCGGCGATTGAGTAAAGATCAAGGTTTGTCAGGTAGCTTCCCATCATGCGGTTTAGCGCTGATAGTTGTTCCCTGGACAGGTGGATCTCCACCTTTTTCATCAGCCGGGCAATGTCAATCATGCGACCGGCATCCTTTTCCTCCTGTTGTCTGATCAGTTCGCCCATAATTCCGCGTTTAAATAGGTTTCAGCATACTTTTTGGCAATACCCTGTGGAATGCTTGACTCGTACTTCGTAATGAATCTGTAAGCCCTCAGGCGCTCCCCCTGGCTCATCCTGTTCCACTTTGATATGGACTTCTTTTTGGAGCTCCGGATCTTCTCGTCATAACGGTTCCAAAACTCCTCAAATGTTACATCCTGATTGATCTCGGTGATCGTAACGGTGGATGATTTCAGATTGTCCAGCTCCAGGATCTCCCTGGGCATGTGTTTGAGCAGATAGATCTGCTGCTTCTCGGAGAGATCCGCATTGATCTCATACTTTTCAAGCAGGTCATTGTCGTTAAACTGGAATGCGATGTGTCCAGTGAACGTGACCGATGTGAGGTGAAATACTTTCATTTGGTTGGTGTTTGAGGGGTTGATAATACAGCGGTCGCCATGTTTTCAAACTGCTTGACAAGCCGCTGGAGTTCTGTGTAAGTGTAATCGTTCATTGGTTTGTGCAGGTAGCCGTATTTCTGCATCCATCCCTTAAGGCGTTCCCAGTCAATTTCGTGCTTTCCTTTGCCCTGGTTCCACTTCACCCATCCGATGTTATAACAAAGCGACAGGATCCTGCGGCGTTGCTGTTGACCTTTGTAATCAACTCCTGAGAGCGTGGGGCCGTGCTCCTTGCGTGTCATCTTCTCCAGGTGATGTATCAGTTCATCACATTCAAGGTCGCTGAGCTCTGAGCTGCTGTCGGTCCGGCCATGGGAAAATGAAAAGACCAGATCCTGACGAAACTTCTCGGTGCCTGTTTCGTGGAACAGACCATAAAGGCGGCGGTGTCTTCCGATTGTGTGTTTCATGGCTAAAATCTTTCAAGTTTACGAATCTTCACATTGATCATTTTCAAAACTGTTGACCGTGGAAAGTCCCTGTTGGCCTCAGTCTCATAACTCTTTTTCAAATAATCAATAAATTCATCCTTTTGTACATCATTTTTTGGAATGAGATTATTGATAGAGCACCTGATATCATCAATGTTTCCTGAATGTGTAATACTCATTTTGTTTCCTCCTTTAGTCAACGTACCCGATTAATTTTGAAGCTTGCATTTCGTTGTAGTAATCCATTTCTGACAATATCCGGATCTTCGGCTTTCCATCTTCGTTCAGGATGTGTTTGTTTTCGTGATCCACCAGGTGGAGTATAATCCGTTTCCTTGTTTCACGCAGTGGCTGATCGTTATATTCAATGACCCGGAGGCCATCTGAGAACTGAATGATTAAACCAGGTTTTCTCATGGCCATATCCTCCCATCTTCATCCGGATCATCCGTGTTTGCGAAACTTAGTATTCCGGAAAGATTTTCACCACATTTCGGGCACCACCATTCAGTGCCTGTTCCGCGACATTCCGAACATATCCTTTGTGATTCACCTGGCATGAAGTTGATGGGATCATCGTCTGATTCATCAAAGTATCCATCATCGCACCAATTGCTACAGGTTCTGTAATGCAGGGGCGAGTGTCCGCATACCGGACATGACATTTCGCTATCAATATCGTACTCTTCGCTCATATCGTTGCAAGTTGAAAGTGCATACCATCAGGAGTGTGCCAGTTTCCGCCCCATTCAAACCCGGCATCCGTGAAACACTGAACGAAACCGGCAGACAACTTTGGCGTTTTACCCATCTTGTTCTCAGCTGCATTAACATCGACAGCAACTGCCCAGGAGTGCAGACTCATGATCACCTGGCCCCTCATGGCACGGATGTTGAAACAGCCGTCCCATGTTTTCAGTTCGTCAATGAATCCACGATCAATCAGATTCCTGAATGCCTGTACAAGGGGCTTAATCATGTCCTTGTTCAGGTAGATTCTCGGAGGGATCGGGCCACGCCTCAGTTCATCAGGCACCGTCCATACAACCAGGTTCCGGTTACTTGCGGATGCTGGTCCGTACTTTTCTAAGCATTTTTGAGCAGTTACCATGTCAGTCTTTTTTGATTTTATCCGGGTTCTGTGAAACGATGAAGTCAATTTTCTTATCGGTGTCCTGCCGAGTCAGGTACCAGGATGTGCTGAAGTGCGTCCATCCACCGTTTAATGTCGCCTTGGCGATCATCCAGCAGCTTTTGCGCTGGTTGTATTGTGATCTGAGTACTGTTATTCCCCTTCTCACCAGGTCCATGCGTTCGATCTTGTCCATGCTACTTCAGATAACATCCACAACCACCCTTATCTTCGTCATGCCGTTTATCGGCAGTAATCTCAGAACTTGGGATAATCCTGTGACAGGACCAGCAGTACATGTCATAGGTACTATTCCCGGTAAGCGTATCCATCAGGTCCATGAATGCTCTCTTTGCTTGCATCGGCTGCATTGTCGGAACACGATCTGCGATCACAATATTGTTCCACTCCCAATTGAGTGAATATTCATCGGCCTTCTTCACTTCAGCTGAAAGTGGGTACTGGAATCCGAATTTCTTGGCAATAACCATCATCAGATCATCCTCAATCTCAAAATAGTTTTTCAGCCGGTGCTTCACTGGCCTGGACACATCGGCGATGTATGCCTCACTGGCATCATGCAGCATGGCAGCGATCTTGTCCTCACGCGACTCAACCAGGTTCTGTACGAATATGCAGTGTTCAGCCACTGAATAAAATTTCATCGTGTGACCATTCCATCTGCAGATGTTGCTCAATGCGTGGGCAATATCAACCAGTGTGATCAGCTCGGGATCCGGGGCCAGTGGATCAATCATTTTGCCCATGAATGTGCGGATTTCGTTTTTCGTGTAGAGTCCCATATTTACATTATTTCTCGGTGAATTTCAGGTCGTTTTTTCGGGGTCGGACAGGTTTTCTTAACCTCCTGCAGCTTTTGTGATAACCTATCCAGCTTCTCTATGGTTTCGCTTTTTTCTTGAACAATCACATCATGTGGTTGTTCTGCCGGCGCGAGTTCTATCATTTTCCCGGCGTCGGTAATATGATCAGAAGGGGGGGCAGGATCATCCTTAGGTTTATGCCTGTCAAACCAATCCTTCATGTAACATGACTTTGAACAGAATGGTTTCTTTTGTTTTTTTAGTGGAACATATAACTTACCGCATGTCATGCAATGCGTGTAATCTATCCTTGCATCCACTGGCTCAGGAGCTATTGGAGTAAGTTGCGGTTCAGGTTCCGTCTTGACTGCAGGTTCTGATGGAGCTTGCTCAATCGGCTCCGGCTTCTCAGATTTGAAACTCCGTGGAACGGGACCAACATGCGTGACATGATCCTTAACACCTGACAGGAGCGTCATGATCTCCTGGATCTCGGAGATACTTCCTTCAATGATTAAATGACATTTATACATACTGTGTGTTTTAATTGATTCCTTGAAGCGCTGGCAGGATTTGAACCTGCGGCCTCCGGGTTATGGGCCCGGCGAGCTACCACTGCTCTACAGCGCATAGTTTGGCACTAACAACCCCACGTTATAGTGCCGAAAAGTTGAGCTCAATTATTTCGTACTGTCCATCCGAAGCACGTTCCCATATCCGGAAGTATGTTTTGGTGTCCGGCCTGAGGATCCCGTCGCTCAGAATATTGATGGCATCCTGAAACAGCGGATGGCTGATCTTGGTACGATACTTGATCAGCTGCATGACCTTCTTGGAGTCAATCCTGCCACGGGAGGTTGAGAAAGCCTCTATCACCATGTCTTTGATGAATGCAGTCTTGGAGTCCAGTGATTCATTGAGAAAGGCATCAAGTTTCTCCTTTGAAGCTTTGATGGCGAGATCGTCAAATACAACGCGCTCCTGAATGCTGACCTCAACCCGGATTGAACGGTCAAAGTTGAACCAGGTAAAGTTGCCCTTACCTTCTTTGGAAGCCTTATACTCTTCCATGGCTTTCACATAGACCTCGTGGCAGAGCTTCTCCATCTTGGCCTTGTACTCAACCAGCTTTTTGTTCACGATCTTGGCCTCGCGCAGGAGCGTCTCCGCATTGCGTTCCTTCATGCGGCTCACGGCAGAGATATAATTGATCGGTACTGATGCGCCTGACTCGTCGGTCCAGGTCTTGTCTTTTACTTTTTGGATCATTTCAATGGTATTTAAAGGGTTTATAAATTCTCGTGTTTTGAGGTGATCTTCTTGATGATCGCATTGCTGGTCACCTCGTAGCTGCTATGGATCTTTTCGTACACTATATCGTCAGGGAACTTGTCCAGGGACATGTGAAGTTGATTGTACCGGTTACGGAGAGCGTCCTGAACGTCCTCCCGTCCCTGGTTGCCAGCGTACTTGTACCAGAACACTTCGTCAATGAGTGCCCACTGTTGTTTCCACCAGCCCCAAAACATGGGCTCCTGCAACCAGATGGCCAGCCAATCCTCACTCATGCCCATTTGCTTCATGTAGGCTACGGCAAAGTCAAACATCATGTGATTCATTTCAATCTCACTGTGCCCGGTGAGCAACATTACTTTACTGCGCATATTCACTGCGCGGTTAAGGTTTACAGTTTTTATAGTTTCGGTTTTCATTACTCCTCAGTTTTTGGATGTGTTAATTTGAATGCGCCCTCTTCCCAAATCATGTAAGGCTCACCACCGCCATACCTGGAGGCGGGAAATGCCTGGAATCCTTCCACCCATATTTTCACGGAGGCATCAAACCGGATTGACCGGGCAACGCGACCACTGGGCTGTGATCCTTCTGCATGTGATATCAGGATGAAAAGCTTTGTACGGAACCGGTCTTTCAGCGATTTGTAATCAGCGTATGTCATTCCGGTGTATTGGATAGAGTCAATGATGATCACATCAGGGCTCTTTTTCTTGGTCAGGCGATCTATCAGTTCAGCAACCGGCTCTTTGTCCAGGAGAATGAACCTGCGTGACACTTCCTGCATGTTGCTGTCCTCAATGGCATTCCGTAAGGATAGCGATACACCTTCCTCAAGTGAGTCATAGGCTACCTTGCGACCGAAGGTGGTCAGGTACTTGGCGAGCTGGAGGGCGAACCTTGTTTTCCCGTTGCCAGGGTTACCCCAAATCAACCAGGATCCTGTTGGCTCCGGACAACCGATCGCATCAAGCCACTCACCGGCAAAGTCTAAGCTCCGGATGTTGGTCCGATAAAGTTGGTGGATGGATATGGCGCGTTTTGACAACATTATACTGCCAGTTTGCGAAGTTCATCGGCAATACGCCTTAATGAGTAGTCTGTGCGGACGATCATCTGCTGAACATTCACATCACCGGTGCAGTTGGCCCGGATGATCAGGCCAGCGGTGAGTGACTTGTACTTGATCAGATCCTCGTTGCCATCCGGAGTGGCTTTCTGGTACCGGGAGCCGTAGCGTGAGAAGATCTCAGTGAATCCGACCTTCTTTCCATCGATGGCACGGCGGATTTTATGCTTCAGTCCGTCAGCGCCCATCATGTACCATCCGCAGCAACGCTCCGTGGCATTCCAAAGGGCTTTAAGTTCCAGGAAAGCGGCATACTCCAGGTCACCTGCTTCGTCAAGTATAATCAACGGGGAGGGAAGGGAGCGCAGATAAAACACCAAATCCGCGTACACATCGCTGTACTTTCCCGTATTCCCTACCCCGAACTCTTTGGCGATGAAGCGAACGAGCTTCTGCTTTGATTTCACCTGTGAACAGTCAACATAGATAGCGTTCTTGTTTGATTTCACGAATGCCTTTGCCGTAAATGTCTTACCGATATCAGCAATGTCGCACAGCAACCGGCTTGATGCATTGTCCTGACAAAAATGCAGCTGATCAGTGATGAAGTTGAACACTGGTGTGTTTGCGATGTTCCACACCGGAGCGTTCCCGATTGAGATCTCCATGACTCTCGCCAGGCTGACCCAGTTTGAGTCTGATAACACCCGGTCCACCTCTCCGTTCTTGATCCGGGAGTACTGGGCGTTGTTAATACCGATGCTGATGGCGAATTTCGCGTCAGATCCGGCGAAGTTGTTTCGCCGCTCGGCGAGTTCTGTTAAGATGCGATGTTTGATTTCGTTGTTGATCATGGTGTTTGTGGGGATTGGTTTATAATTGGTGTTTTAAATGTCATTTATGGCCTTGTCACTTGCCCAGGATCCGCCGTAGTCATCCATCAGCCTTTTCATGTATTCCTCGTCGGTGAGTTTCTCCTCAATAGGCTGTGGGACGATGATGTCAACGGGGATATCGGTGTAATCAACCGGAGTGATGAGCTCCATCTTGCGGGTGACCTTCTCAATGATTCCATCCTTTTCAGTTTTGAAGAAGTGTGCCTGGCGTTTGGCTTGAGTGGTGCGGATCTGTTCATCCTTTTCAGTGCGTTCCATCTTGGCCTCGTTGTAGCGCTCAATTTTGGTGGCCTTGGTGATGAAGGTGTCGCCCTGGTACAGGTACACTTCGCCGATGTTGCCATCAGGATCCGGAACGTAGTACGCTTCCACATTGTAGTTATGCGGTTTCAGGCGAGCGATGGCGCCCTGGTTGTCAATCGCATATTTCTCATACATGACCGTGGCGAAGTCATTGTTCCGGATGGAAGTCTCAGTACGCACGCCCATGTAGCGGAAGAGTTTATGTTTCTGTGGCCGGGATAGATCCGGATTCATGTTTTCTACCAGTACCTGCCAGCGTGTTTTCCCTGGGAACATCTTCTGATTAGGATGTGGGGAGTGATTAAAGCGATGGATGCTTTCACGATCTTCGGCCACGAGTGTCTCAACAGGTATCCGTGGCTGCTTGTAATCTTCGTCCTTGTTTTCTGACTTCGTCTTGTATGCACCCTTTTGATTCCAGCGACCGATACCAACCTGGTGTTTCTTTTCGTCTCCGTACTTTTTGGACTTTATTTTATGCTCGGCACGTTTTGACCTGGACAGACCAGGAGCGCAAAAGGTGACATAATTGAACATGGCGTTCAGATCCTCGGAGATATCGGACATCAAATGGTTCTCAACTTCTACCTCACCAGGCCATACCAGACCGTGCTGGTTGATCGTGTGGAACATGCTGCGGAAACAATCCCATACCATGCTCACTGAAGGTGAATCGGTGCTGTGAACACAGGAGATCACTGCATCGCTGAGAACATCAAAGGCCATGTAAGCATTCAGCCACTTGCCATCAATCGTTTTACGGCTCAGCGTCCTGTCATCCATGGAGATCTTGCTCAGGGAGTACTGCGGGAGCTTGCGGTGGTTGTACGGCGTGTTCTGTGTTATGTGATCAATGCGGTTGTTCCGGAGGCGGTCAATGATGATGGCATTCGCCGGGTTATTGATGATGTTCCACACTGTGGATCTGCTGATAGTGATGTATGTTCCCTTTTCGTCATCAAAGAAGTCATCACGGTCAAAGCAAAGCCCGGATTCCTTGTCAACGATGATCAGTTTACCTGACAGGAACTGCAGATAATTGTCATATACCCATGTTCCGAACGGCAGATTGTCCATGCAGTACAGCGATATGATCAGCCTTTCAACTGCATCGCTGGTCTTGCGCGCATTGGCGTTTTTATTACCCTTATGAATGAGGTGGAAGTAACCGTGTTGGAGGTAGTTCTTGAATTTATCCTGGAGACGAAGCGGGTGAGTTGGAAGTGAGTGAGGATACCTGTTAGTGTCCAGGGAATTTACTGCGTCTGAAATGAGATCCCAAATACCGGAGGTGCGTTTGCTCAACCGCTTGTTACGACCTTTGAGTTCTGTGTAATAATTTGCGATCGCATTCAGGATGGTTGCGTTTGCGTTGTATTCAACCTGGCGATCTGACTTGATATTTGTATCATCGTCAAAAAGGAAGTCACTGAAATACTTTGAAGCTTTGTGATCCGGCTGTATAAGTTCCTGCAACCGGTTCCGGCGGGAGTACTGTTTCACATCGCCGTACTTTTCAAAGATCCGTTGCTTGATGTCGGTGCGGATCTGATCATAATTGAGTAGAGCAGGGCAACCAGGTCCACCACCTTTGCGAACACGCACGTGAGGTATTCTTCCAACATAATGATTGTATGCAGCTTCACTCATCACCGGGCGTTCCTTCACGCTGTCGCTATGAGGATCCCCTGAGGTGAGGTCGGGTTTGCTGATGCAGAATATGTTGTTGTAGATCTCCATGCTTTGTTTTTGGTCCCTGGGGCTGATTCGATCCAGCCGCTCTTGCTTTTCCCAGGGAAGTGCTTACATTTACGTTGTCAAACCTTTAAATGAAAGCTATATGGTTATTGATCAAGAGAAGTACGCACATTATGTGCTGGGCGAGTTATTGATGTTACGCGCCAAGGTAATAGTCCTTGAATCCACTGTCCAAACGTTGGTTTTGGCTTGCAGGCCGGAATACTATGATGAATACGTAAAATCGCTTGAATCTGTTTTTGAACAGACTGCTCGAGCTCTGTTAGCGGACCATCCTTTTTTGAAAAATGATTTTGATGCATTAATGAGTCAATTATCGCCTGGCGATTGATGGTTATTTTGCAATTACACATGTTGAGTGTATTAATTGGTGGATGGATCTGTTGAATCAAATATTTATCTGGAATAATACATTTTAAACAGTGCTGTTTCGTTGGAGAACATTTCTGACATACATCCTCCGGGTTTTACTGTTGAGTGTTCAGATAGCTTTTCAATGAGCTTACAGCGATCATCCCACAATAACACATATACCCTCATGCGCGATCTGATGTTTTTGTGGATGCGGCGTAACCTCACGTATGCTTTTAAGGTGATCAGGCTCATGGACGATTGTTTAATTGGTGGATATATCTGTTGATTGATTCAGCTTGCGCTGTTTTGCGATATTCAGTTTCATGATGCGACGGGCCCACTCCTCAATTGGACGAGATCTGCGTACTCCCTGGCACCATTGTCTTACATACTTTGTGGTGAACCCTGTTCTAAGGGCAATAGTGTTCTTATCTTCAGAAGTCAAATGTTGTGCAACGACACGATTAGCAGGGTAATCGTAAACATATTTGACTTTTGCGTTTTCCTTCTGTATCTTTGCTCCGTTCATGCAGCAAATATAATGCAATATATTCTTGCATTGCAAGTATTTCTTGCATTATTTTAAAATTATTTTGCAATGGTTGATTATGCTCTGAAAATAAAAGAGTTAAGGAGATATCTTTCTTTGACACAGGAGCAATTATCAGCAGATACAGGCATCAGTAGGTCAAGAATATCCCAGATAGAGATAGGTAAATTCAAACCAACACTTGATTCACTTACCAACATTGCAAGAATATATAACATTGATGTAAATTACTTTTTCAATGATGAATTTTTACTATCCATTGGGACCGGTAAGGCAAGGAAGGAAATAAGTGAGTGTCTTTTGTGTAAAGAAAAGGAACGACTTATAAAATCATTGGAATCTCAGATTGCAAATCAAAATAAAACGATTGAGGCCCAAGAACGCCTCTTAAAGGTCAAAGATCCTGGATACAAGCAAACAGCCTCAGGATAGTTTGGTCATGCCTCTCCCAGGTAGACAAAACGCTTGTTTTTTTCGCCCACACACACATTATTCAACACGTTTTCAATGATTACATCACCTTATTGGATGTAATTCAGTCTGTTACGTCATTAATGCAGTGATGTTTTGAAATATTTACGGGGTATTATACCCATGTTTAAATGTTTTTTACTGCCTTATTTGTAACATTCAGCGCAGTATGATATATTTTAGAGTGTCTTTTCTATCGTATTATGGCCATCCTTTTGGCTATCCTCTCGGCCATCCTCTCACATTTTTCGTCAAAATTACCGGTCAACTACGCCAATCCATGGCATGAAAAAAGCCCTCAATGAGAGGGCCAGTACTGGAGGCAAGTAATCATGATAAAAATGCGCCGAGATACCGATAAACAGCCTTTTTAGCTATATTTGTGATGGTGTTTAAACCATATTGCAATGGGGCTTAAATGTCATTGCAAGAATCCCTGGTTATCCGGGTCGTATGTTAAAGGTCATTGGAAGTATCTTAAACAATTCGTTATGATCGGCCGTTTTGACTATTATCGTTGTATCACTTATTCATCTAAGGAAAAGGGGTTTTTTTTATTTAATACACTTTATACCTTTTGATTTGTGGCCCTTATTATTCTCCTCCTTTCTTTTATGTTTACGGCCGGGCTGTATGCCCAGGATAAAAAAATGAGTGAAATCAAAGTATCCCAACTACCCAAAGGTGTCTCTGAGTGGGTTTCCAAAAATATCCCCGGGGGTAGCATAACCCGGGCAGGGAAAATTGAAGAAAACGGAGGCCTGAGTTATGTGGCCATGGTTGACATCAAAGGTCAAAACAGGGCTTTCGTTTTTGATAAAGAAGGAAAATTCATTGGTAAAGGCGACAATGTGTTAAAAAGCTCCCCGCCTGCAAAACCTGCTGTAAAAGCCCAGGAATCCAAACCAACAGACAAATCGTCTGCAACCGACAATCCTGCACCTAAAAAGTAAGAATCCTGAATCATTACGAAAAAAGCCGGCCGACGCCGGCTTTTTTCGCAATTCCATGTCTGTACAGTTGTTCCATGGCGGATTTGGAATATTTATTTCAACATACTATTTCCATAACCAAATATTTTCACAATATTTATTTATCTTTAATAAATTTGCAAAAACGTATTTCCCTGCAGATTGCATTGGGCAATGTTTATGTCATGAACCTTCCCGGATCTGAAATTTTCATTTCAAATCCATTTTCAATATGTCAGTAATGACATTGACTGCTGAAATACTGTAAGAAAATTATTCATTCATAAATTAATTAAATATTGGATATATGGGTTATTCACCTGAGAAAAAAGCGTTAAAGCAAAAGCAATCAAATCAGTCAGTTATGACGGATGTCCGTGCAAACTGGAAACAGAAACTGCCGGTTATTTATTTCGTTTTGGGTTTTGCGGTTCTGATGATTCTCTTCTATATTTTCTGGTTATCTGAGTATTCGCAAAAGAGTTTTCAACTTGACATTGTTTCCGTAAATGCGAAAATTTCAAGTTTCTTTTTAAACATACTTGGGATGAAGACCACAACCCAGGTAGGCACCATTACCTCTCCCAACTTTTCTGTCAGTATTGCACGCGGTTGCGATGCCGTGGAAGCCATGGCCCTGTTTGCCTCAGCACTCCTGGCCTTCCCGTCCAAATGGTTGCCTAAGATCATTGGCCTCTTTGCAGGAGTTGCCATCCTTTTCAGTCTCAATATTGTTAGGATCATGTCACTGTTCCTCACAGGTCTTTATTACCCGAAGGCCTTTGAATTCATGCATGTGGAAGTGTGGCAGGTGCTGTTTATTCTGTTTGCTGTCGGGCTCTGGATATTCTGGATCAAACTAACAAGGAAAGGGTCGCCTAATGTTGCGTAGCAAAACTTTATTGATGTTTCTGCTGAAGGCACTGGTCTTTTACACCCTGCTGTCGCTGCCAATTTCAGCGTATGATGAAGCGTACGGTAATTTTTACCGAAAGCTTTCAGATCAGTGTTTCGGACACTTCAGGGGTTCTGGCTTCGCGAAATTCAATTCCATGAAAGATCCTGCGATGACCCATGTAAATGTTGGAAATTATGCCTTAAAGCTCCCCGACGGATCTTTTGACACCGCTGCGATTGATATCAATACGCGTATCCTGGGTTATATTCCAACAATCCTGTTCATTTCCCTTGTACTGGCTTCTCCGGTGCCATGGAAAAGAAGGCTAGTAGCGCTTGGTACAGGTATGATCCTTGTCATGCTCCTTGTCATATTTAAACACTGGATATCTCTGTTGTGGCTGTGTGAGGAGAATGCCTGGCTGAAGCTTACTAATTTCACCGGCTTCAGCAAAACGGTTCTTACATTTACCAATACCTTCATTTCAAGCTCATCATTTACTGTTCCTTACTTTGTTGTAGGGATTTGGTTGCTTGTGACCTTCAGGCTTGATGACCTGAAAGAAAAGCCGCAGGCTCCGGCTAAAAATAAGTAATTACCCATAAAAGAAAATCCCTCCGAAAATATTGGCTTCACAATGTAAAGCCAATATTTTCGGAGGGATTTTTGTTTCAGAAACGAATTTAACCATTCATGAATGGAAAGTTAAATATCGTAACCTTTTGCGATCTTCAGAAATTACCTCTTCATGATATAAAGAGTACCAACTCCGAGTAATGCAATACCAAGAAGAACCAGTGCCCAATCAGAAATAGGAACATTGGGTGGGATAACAACGGTATTACCGCAGGCATTGAATTCATAATATTTATCAGCTAAGTAGCCGATTCCGTCAGCATTGCCGCCGGCTCCGTCAAAATCAGTTCCTGCATGGTCAAAACGGCCAACAAGAGCATAATCAATACCGTCACCTTTGTTAACACCTACAGTGGCAGGAACTCCGCCAAAACCGCCAGTGCCTGAAGAGGCATCACCGGTGGTCCACTGCATGGTGGTGTAGCTGAACGCAACGTTGTTGCCTGAACCAAGGATAGGATCAGTTCCATCGGTGAATATCAGTTCAAAGGTATTGAGTTTATCACCGTGAACACCATAATATCCAACAGCATTCCAGATCACGATAACTTTATGGGCATCCATTTTGTACCAGACAGAACCAATATTTCCGCCACGGGTATCAACATCACCCCAGAAAGGTGCCAGAACAGGAATTCCGGATACCGGGAAACCGGTTGAAGTGTAAGTTGATAACGCAAAGTCGAAAGAGACATTGCCATTGTTGTTGATATAGAAAAATGGTTCATTGGTTCCGTAGAAGCAGAATGTAAAAGGAGAGGTAATGGGTGCTGTGGATCCGTCATCGGAAAAGAAACCACCTCCACCAGTGTAATCAGGCAGAAATGATACCTGGGTAAAACTACCGTCTAATGGAACCTTCAGTCCGCCTGTTTTATTAACAGATGGCTGAATGGAAGAAACAGGGGTTAAAGGAACAACCTGGGTCGGAACCAAATTCGGCTTAGTTGTAACCGGGGTGCCCTGGCTGAATACAAAACTACCCATGGAGAGCAGCATCATCAAGGTTAATGCAAAGCGAACAGTTTTTTTCATGTTTGTAAGGTTTAAATTAGTACTGGTTAAATGCAAAAATAAATAATTAGTATTATAAAATATAAAAAATCTTTCAATCTGAGTTATTCTCAATACTGAAAAGAGAAAAAAGTCAAATTACAGCATACAGAATCAGTGTGTTAATCAATTAAACTTATTAAGATTAAATTTAAAACATGACACAAAGTAACTCTGTTTAATTCTTCTACGCATTTAATATGACCTCAATATTATAATAATTTCAAATAAAAAGCAAGTTAATTTTTAAAAAAACGAGGTCCGCAACACTATTTAACTGAATTTCACCCCTTTAATTTCTACATCAATTACCTAATATGAACATGCAATCATGATATTCACCTGCAAGGAAAACGCTGATGGTGTTGAACAGCGAGGCAAGGACGATTCTTTCGGTTTTTAAAGGAAAAGCCCTTTGTGATCCGTTTAATACAGATCACAAAGGGCTTCAGTGTATTTTAATCAAATAATACTCAGCAGTTCATAAAATCCCTGTGTTGTTTTATCAGGGAACGAACAACTAAACGAACTATGCTTTCAGCTTTAAGATGTAGAATGTTCCGAAGGCCAGTAAGGTAAGTCCAAGGATAATCAGACCCCACTCAGAAAGGGTAGGAATGTTTGGGTTGACCGTTGAGAAACTTGCACCGTGGAGAAACACCCATGAGTCGAAATTACGGTCAGATTTGTCGGCAATAACCAACTTAATGTGGTGGGTCACGTTTGGAGTAAGTGTGGCAGAAGCTGTAAACGGTGTTGTGAAACCATCCACCTCAATATCATAAGGTCCGGGAATGTTGCCGGTACCAACACCAAGCTGGTTGTTACGGTATGATGCAGCATTAACTCCCAGGTTTACCGAATTAATTGAAACCGGATTTGTTGTACTTGGAACAAATGCAATATTCTGTCCGTCAAGGAAAAATGCGAAACAATCAATAAATGAACTGTTTACCCATTCATTGTATTCCTCTGAACCAAAAACATACTGAACAAACAACTGATTTGCTGTTGGAACAAAATCGAATTCAAGTACAGTGGCATCAAATGTTCCTGCACCGAAAACAGCTTCGAGATCAGCATCGCCACTGGTTCCAAGAGCTGTTGTTGTGTTGGTTGCAACATTAGGTCCTAATGAACTTACTGCGCGTCCTGAGCTGAGTACAACACCTTCGTCAATACCGAAAATAGTCTGACCCTGACTGAACGTACCGGCTGAAGCTGTACCTGTACCACCCTGGGTACCTGTAAAACTAACATTGCTGAAAGAGATACCAGGACCAACAAGTGCTGCAACGAGGTCATTGGCTGTAATTCCTGAACCAAGGCCGGTAACTGAGATGGTCGGGTTAAGGGAAGGTCCGGGATAAGGTTTAACGTATCCCTGTCTGCCTTCGGCAAAGACACCAATAATTGTTAAAGTTAAAATAAAGGTAAGTAGTGTTTTCATAATAATTGTTTTTAGTGTTTAATTGTGATTGATTAATTTGATTTATCTGGTTGTAAATTGACTATTCCGGTCCAATCAGCGCCACCCATTTCGGTCCAATCAGCGCCACCCGTTTCGGAGCATTCGGCGCCACCCTGTGATTGCTTTTTTTAAAGCAAATTACAGGAAAGTGAAAGGTCCCCCGACCTGACATTCCGGCGCATTCGGCGCCACCTGACCAGGCGGATTTGTAACAACGAGTACCTTGCTAAAAACAAGGTACAATGGCTAAAAAACCAATAACGATGTTACAAATCAGACGAATTCTACAACTTTGGGCACAGGGAGAGTCCAAACGGAAGATCTCCCAGATACTTCATTCAGGCCGTCATACGATCGATGGGTATGTGTTGAAGATCGAACAATCAGGGATCAGCCTGCCGTTGCTGATCAAGATGTCTGATGCAGATTTGGCTACGTTATTGTATTCTGGACGTAAGGAACCTTCTTATGATCAGCGTTTTGCAGAGTTAGCTGCAAAACAGAGTTATTTTCGTAAGGAGCTAACGAGGCCGGGTGTTACTAAACTCATTCTTTGGGAAGAATACCGGCAGGCACTTCCTGATGGGTATGGATACACCCAGTTTTGTGAGCATCTTGCAGCAGATATGAAAAAGAGTGCGGCTACCATGCACTTTGAGCATAAACCGGGTGAGCGTGTTCAGATTGATTTTGCGGGCAAGCAGTTGTCTTACATTGACCGATCCACCGGAGAAATGATCACGTGTCCTGTCCTGGTGTGTGTGTTGCCTTTCAGCGGATACGCTTACATTGAAGCCCTTCCATCGGCATCCCAGGAACATCTGTTCCCCGCACTGGGCCGGTGTATGAGCTATCTTGGTGGAGTGCCGCAGAATGTGTTAAGCGACAACATGAAACAGTATGTGCAGAAAAGCAACCGGTATGAGCCGGTCTTCACAGAAGTGTGCGAACAATGGTCGTTGTATTATAATACAACGCTGTCAGCCGCCAGGGTATCAAAACCCAAGGACAAGCCTACGGTTGAAAACTCAGTTCACCTGGCCTATATGCGTGTTTATGCGCCCTTGCGTAATGAGGCTTTCTACAGCCTGAAGGAACTAAATCAGAGCATTCTTGCAAAACTTGAAGTACATCACCGCATTGCTTTTCAAAAGCGCAATTATAGTCGTCTGGATCGTTTTGTTCAGGAAGAACAACCACTTCTTAAATCACTCCCTGCTGAACCTTTTCTTCTCAAACACACGGCCATGGCCAAGGTGCAGAAGAACTACCATGTCATTCTCGGGGAAGACTGGCACCAATACAGCGTCCCGTACCAGCACATCGGCAAGCAAGTCAAGATCATCTACGACATGGATGAGGTTGAGATTTACCTTGGCCTGCAACGGATTGCCGTGCATCAGCGTGATTACCGCAAACAT
>CAJBYO010000002.1 GCA_903959905.1 uncultured Bacteroidales bacterium | reverse complement strand
TCTGCTCTTTCAGAGCTTCGATGGCGACCTTGGCCTTGAAATCTGCGCTGTAATTTTGTCTTTTCTTTCTCATAATGACAGTAAATTTAAGGTTTGTTTGTACACCTTAACTTACTGTCCTAAATTTGGGGAGTATTATACCATACTGGAAAGTACGATTATGATTTGTCGAAATTGAACATAACAAACCAAAAGTATAATGTTGGGTTAAAGGATATGTTTAAAATTTTGATTGAGAAATACCCCGATGTATTTGAAAAGACCTATACATCGCATAATGGTCGAGATACATTTATCACAAATAGCCTTGCATCGAAAATCGATGTTCCAACGCTTCTGAAAATGGTCGGACAAGAGTCTTATGAAGTGATGAAAAGGTATAATAAAGTATCCAATGAACTCCGAATTAAAAATATGGAACTTGTCAAAGAATATCAGGTATCCATTTAACTAACTGTTTCTTATATTTTGTAAAATGACACGTAGCGCCATCGTGTTCCCCTATTCATAGATTCATAATGCACCACATTGGGCGACAATCGGCACCGCGAAGCCTAAACTTTTAAAAGCAAAAAAATTAAAAAATTTTCGGAAGGTTTTTCTTTACAAACGGACTTGTACCCCCATATCTGTCGATGCCAGGACACCCCTGGGGGGATATGGGAGGTAGGGGGGTATGGGGGGCTTCTGAATGGAATGATCCTCCAATCATTTACAAATTTCTATTAGTATTCTGTTTTTCGGTGCGTAGATGGTACAGGTCTTTTTACAATCAAACTGTTATCAGTTCCGCCAAATAAACGTGAACTTCCTCAATATCTGCAAGATGCAGTATTTCAATTATCTGCATCAAATTCGGTGCGTAGGGTATCGTATCAGCAGATTCTATGCAGATTCCTTGGGCTTTATCGGTGGTTTATAGTCCACATTTATCAGTTCCGTTACTGGTACCCCAAGGATCTCTGCAATCTCGAATAACCGTTCCAGCGACTGCGCTTTTTGCTGGCAAATGGCATTCATTGAATTGGCTGAAATGCCCAGCTTTCGTGCCAACCAGCGCTGGCTTCGCTCCTTCTCAGCAAGCACCTCGGTGACACGGTTCAACTTCGGCGGTTGTTTCTTTGGTTCCATTTCACAAAGATAATAATTAATTCAAATATTGTACTATATGTACACGTTTTACTTGTATGTGTCAATTATTATACGTATATTTGTATTGCATTTAAACCCAATAAAGACAATGGATACAGCGACATTTTCAAACCTCAGCGTAGCCGAAATTGAAATCACCTACCGCAACCCGATTAAACCATCCCAAAGGGCAAAAATAACGCGTAGTCAGGACTGTTATACATATAATCTGCTTGTGGCAAACTGGGGCAATACCATTGAACTCTACGAAGATTTTTATGTGCTTCTGCTGAACAATGCCAACAGGGTGATGGGTCTTGTGAAAATCGGTTCGGGCGGGGTCACGGGTTGCGTGGTGGATATCAAGAAGGTGTTCTCAATCGCCTTGGCGGCAGGTTCCGTATCCAATCTGATTTTGGCGCACAACCATCCGTCAGGAAGTTTTATTGCCAGTCAGGCAGATATAAGTATAACAAAGAAAATCGTGGAAGCTGGCAACCTGTTTGACATCAAGGTGCTGGATCACTTAATTGTGACAAGTGAGGGGTTCTTGTCGTTTGCAGACGAGGGAATGATTTAGTCAGGGTGGTGGTTCAAGATAATCTATTAAACTATGAAGTACATTCTCAGGCTTGAAGATGAAAAAGGCAACGGAGCAAATATGACCAAGCCCTGCAACTGGCGATCGGTTAATGAAGCCAAAGAACAGGCGAAATGTCTTGAAATGAAGGGTCAGAAACTGGTAATCAGGCTTTGCACAGACAAACATTCCAGAATGCTTCGAAGGTCAATTTGAATTAGCTTTCCGTGGTTGGGGTTTCCCGAAGCTTAACTTGTTCGGTCAATTGGGCGAACCGCAAACACGTCGCGACCTATGTGGACTAAAGTGTCCTAAATCTTGTACCATATACTTTCCGTGGGAAATCACCTTGCGCATATTGGATGTTTCTTTCCCCTTTTGCAAGGGCTTCGTCAGCATATGCTTCCACCACCTCACCTATGAACAGGTACTTATCTCCTGTTTCAATTATTTGAGTGACCTTACATTGGATAAACCATTCACTTTGACCAGTGTCTGCCGATCCAAATTGACCACCCCTGTGCCGGTGTAAAAATCGGTTCGCGCCGGGGCAAATTGACCACCCCCTGCCGATTCAAATTGACCACCCCTTAGAACGATATTTTC
>CAJBYO010000001.1 GCA_903959905.1 uncultured Bacteroidales bacterium | reverse complement strand
TCTGCTCTTTCAGAGCTTCGATGGCGACCTTGGCCTTGAAATCTGCGCTGTAATTTTGTCTTTTCTTTCTCATAATGACAGTAAATTTAAGGTTTGTTTGTACACCTTAACTTACTGTCCTAAATTTGGGGAGTATTATATTATACCTACAGTATTTTCATACAAAATTGTCATTATATCATTATTTAGCCTACACTCTATACATTTTAAGCATTATCATTGGTGAGATTGTTGTATCTATATGGCGACATCAGCGAAACAAAATATTAATGAGTTACGATGGGAACACTCGAATATCTCACGGGCAAAATTCTAATAAAAACAAAGAATCCACAGGTTGAGTCATTACCTAATTTCATTGTAAACCATTACTGCTAATTAGTCGGCACTTCTCACAAAATGGCAAGGCAATGACTCACAATTTGATTTTGAATATCTAATTACTTTTATAATTAGGAATATGCCTATTGAAATAAAATGTATCACTCCATTAGAGATAAAAGGAGGAATGAACGAGGTTCTCACAATTTCAGGTAACGGATTTGGCAAGCAGCGCGGAAACAATTATGTTACTTTTACTAATATTGAAACTGAAAAAAAGTTCACTGCCGACCAAGCAAAGAGATTTACATATAAAAATTGGTCTGATACAGAAATTACACTCTTAATGCCATATGCTTATTCTGACAAAGTAATTATCAATATTGACGATACTGAATATCTTTCAGAAGAAATTCTAAGAGTCAAAGCGAACTTATATACTAAGACGAGTATTGGAGATTACATATTAATTGATAATAATGGTCAAGGTGGATATACTTACTTTATACACCGTTCATTTTACTCAAATCCTGAGGCGATAATAGCAATAGAAGAAGTTTTTAAAGTTTTAAGACGCAGCACAGGTGTCAATTTCGTATTAAGTAAAAGACCAGCTTGTGGTGAAGCTAACTGGGGAAATACACGTAATTTGATTTCCCCTGATAAAAAACCACAATGCGCTTATGAATATATTGACTCTGGTTCTTGCCTGAATTCTGGTGACACTTTTATCTATGCAAAGAATATGAGTATAGGATTCAATCCTAATCATAATTGGTTTTATGGTAATGGGAAAGCACCAAAAGGTTGGGCAAAATTCAGATATGCATTAATGCACGAACTTGGTCACCACGTTGGATTAGGACACGTCAATGA
The DNA here is from genome assembly GCA_903959905.1 of uncultured Bacteroidales bacterium. GTDB lineage: Bacteria > Bacteroidota > Bacteroidia > Bacteroidales > FEN-979 > CAIVAT01. Next base: position 67,360 of record CAJBYO010000001.1, on the reverse strand, counting down.
AAAAGGTCAAACAATGTTTCCTACTGTAGCCAATGATGAGGCTACTGTTGATAGTTGGTGTGAAAGTGATACTTTTACAAGTGAAGAAATTGAAGTAATGTCAAGCATAGTAAGAAATTCACAAAAAATAACTTTCATTGGTTGTGGAATTAAGCCAATGTCTATAATATCTAACCCTGACGATATATATGTATAGTTACTTATTAAAATCTTTAATTTTCTTCATCTTTTTCAATGATTCGATTCCTGTCGATCTTGTAATATTGTTGCATAATTGCCCAGGAATTTTGACCGACAATTTTTAAGAGCGGATTGCCACCAAGTATAAAATTGGCAAAGACTCATCGGCTATAAAGAGCCACAGCCTTCACAAATCTTTTTGTCGGCGCGTATTCGAGAACAATGACAATTCAGAAAACAAATATCATCAAAATATGGATCCGTTACATCCTTTGCAGAATGACTTCGCCGCTGATTCAAGCTTTGAAAAGAAAGGCATAACCTACTCTGAAGATCAGATAATTTCAGAAAGAACAATCCGAGGTTGCGTTTTTATAAATTGTGTTTTTGAGAAAAGACTTCACTTTGAAAATGTCGATTTTGGATATGGAGTCAAGTTTATAGAGTGTAAATTCGATGGTTTGGTTGGTTTTAGTGGTTGTAGGGTAACAAACTATGATATAGAGTTTAATTCACAGAACCAGAGTATCGAATTAAGCAATTGTGAGTTCAGTAAAACCCTTTCATTCGTAAAGGGAAATCATTTTGATAGAGATCTTCTTATAACTTCTGGTTCAAGAATCAAACGCCTAATCATCAAGAATATTAAGATTGAAAAGGGCTCAATTAAAATCATTGATTCGTCGATTTCCGAGTTCTTGGACATTAACGATGCAACTGCGAGCAATGATTTTCGTGTATCCAATGCAAACCTCGAAGGCTGGATCAGAATATCAAATCTCTCTGCTGGTACTTATACCTTTTCAGAAAACACTTGCAAAGCACGGGTGATGATTTGGTCTGGATCCACAAAAACAGGCGTAATCTTTAACAATGGCTTATACTATGATGAAATTGAAATCAAAGCGTTAAAATGCGAGGGTGGTTTGACGATATTCGGTGACACCTTTAAAAAGTCATTTAATGTAATTTGTTATGATCCAACTAATAAAATCAAAGGTGCCCCAAGGTTAATCGATTTGAAAAACTGTTCTTTTGAAGGCGGATTTTATCTGGATGGGATTTTAGAGTTACCCGATAGAATACCGATTGATGGGGTCAAAATTGAAGCTTCTTCTAAACTCTCAGGTATAATCCATATAAGGGGAGTTGTAATCCAGAAATCTGTTCTTCTCAGCGGAGTGAACAAAGAAGCGAACATAGTTTTCGAGTTTTGTCAGATTCAAAAAATCACTATACAACGTTTTTCAAACCACAATCAATTGCAGTTTATTCATATAACTTCAACATTTCAACGAGGAACTGAATTTAGGATCGAATACTCATTCCTTGGCTCTACTCTCTTTCACGGCGTTTCGTTGGATTCTTTTGAATTATTTGGAATTACCGATAGCATTTTGAATGAAATTTATACTGCTTCTGTTAAATGGTTCGATCCAATGACCCTCATCCGAAAGTGTTCTACTTCTGAAGAATTTTCACAAAGTAGAGATTTGTTTCGTCAATTGAAATTCGCAATGTTGAAACAAGGGGATAGAGTTCAAGCATTGTTTTTCAAGAAATACGAAATGCTATCATTAAAGAATGAGTTAAGACTTACAGATGGTAATCTTGGGGAAAAAATAATGATGTTGTTGAATAAATCAAATGATTATGGTCAAAAATGGATTCGCCCTGCTTTTATTGGCTTTGCGTGTACCTGTATCCTTTATATCCCATTAATAATTTCAACCGCTCCAGAGTTAACGTCACAAGTGTCGTTGAAATGGGATGATATCATTCAAACCTTATCTGTGCTTCCAAAATATTGGTATATAATTTTTAAGCTGTTAAATCCTGCTCATTATTACGAAAAATTAGTTCCTAATATCAGAGAAAATGGGTTTGGACTGTTTTTGGATTACTTTCAAAGAATACAAATAGCGTATTTCATTTTTCAGGTAGTGTCAGCGTTCCGAAAATACATCAAGGAATAGAGGGCTTCATTATGATTCTATCTGTCTGCATAGAGTCCAAGAATTTCATCCTCCGTATTAATCAACGGATCATACCAGTCCGCCTTATCCTTTGCCCACTTAATCCAAACCCGAACTTCATCGGTCAAGCCGCCCTTCTCGACGGCATTTTGCTCATAGGCAATGAGGTATTCCCTCATAAACCGTGCACGTTGCCATCGTTTTGCCTGCTGGTAAAGGTTTTTGAAGTCTGATTTTTCTTTTTCGACGCGTTCACGATGCTCACGAATGATTCGTTCTTGCTCTTCACGTTTTAGCCGAGCTTCTTCATTTTTCCGATGATTTTCCTGCCAGTAGAAAATAATTGACTCAATTTTAGCAAGTATTTCAGCCATTTTTTCTTCGATTGGCACCTTGCCATCAATCCAAGTTCTGCCGTGATAGTCATCGATGGTGAAATAAAGGAGCCCTGTGTATTCGTATTTTGCAAAACCACCCTTAGGATCAGGCGGGAGCTTTTTACTTTTTTCCATCAGTTTGACCCTAAAATCCTCACCATCGATATCTAAATACCGACCATATTTGACTGATAACTTATGCCCTCTTGCCCTTATCAGTTTGAGCAGGGCATCCATAAATCGCAAAGCTCGCCCAAGATTGCCACGAGATACCCTGATATTTAAAGCTGCTTCTGGACGCGGGGTTCCGTCATCATTGTAGCTATCAAATTTATTTGCTAAAAATCGCTTTTGTGCGGCTGCAATAAGTTCATCTGGATTGGTCAGCGTTTTTGGAACCCTCAACGGTAGTGATTCATCCTCTCGGATAAGGTCTGCCGCCGTTTTCTTATGGAAGGTCAAAACGTCTGGCTTGCCGATATCATTCTGGCTGGGGTAAAGTTTTATTTCATTTGCTCCTGTATAATCCTGAGGCAGTTCCATAATCTCGACGGATTTTCCAAACTGTAGTTTTGACCAGTGACCGTTTGGCGGCACTGGCACCTGCATTTCCTGACAGATCTTCCGCAGATGAGAATACGGGATGTTGAGCCTTTTGGATATGGCGGTCAACGACTCCTGCCATACCATTTCATAGAGCTCCTGGCGGGTTATGGTGTTCTTGTCCATTGGCTAAAACTTTTTGCCAAAGATAAAGTGACCAAAAGGGTTATAAGATACAGCAAATTAAAAAGGAGCCTGTGGTTTTGGCGGAAGTACTGACAAGAAGTACGTTTTGATCCGTCATCAACTATCAAATAGGGAACATTTGTTGAAACCAAAGATAGAGCCTGTGATCATAGGCTTTCTGTTAAAAAACAAGAAATATATTACAATTTACATTACCACTAGTGTCTATTAAAAAATGTTAAAATCATTCGTATCTTACTCATAAACAATATGTATTTTGCCAAAAACCTTGTCGCACTTTTGAACAGATTACCTTTGGTGGTAAACCAAATAGTAGCGTGCAATGAACAGCGGCAAATATGTTTTCAGTCAAATCACCGATTTTCTTCCCAAACGATACTTCGAAAGGCTCGTTATGACAACATGTAACGATAGAACCCAAGGATGGAGTTTGACATACTGGAACCAGATGCTCGTTCTCATGTTCGGTCAGTTGGATGGCTGCAACAGCCTTCGCGAACTGACGGATATTACTACTGCACATGCCAATAAGTCCTTCCATCTTGGATTTGGGAAGACCCCAATAAACCGAAGCGTGCTTTCCAAGGCAAATCAGCTTCGTGATTATCACATTTTTGAAAAATTTGCCTATCACATGGTGGAACTTGCTCAAAAGGATTGCCTTAGCCAAGAGTTTGAACTCAACGGGAAGTATTATGCCTTTGATTCCACCACTATTGACCTCTGTCTGTCTCTTTTTGAGTGGGCAAGGTTCAGGACTACCAAATCTGGCATCAAGGTACACACGCAACTTGATATTGTAACCCAGATACCGGTATCGTTTCATATCACAGAAGCGGCTGTGCATGATGTGAATGCCATGGACTGGATTAGCTACGAGCCATACGCTTGCTATATTTTTGACCGTGGCTACTGGGATTTGGAAAGGCTCTATCGCATTGAGATTCTCAATTCCTTCTTTGTTATTCGTGAAAAACGAAGGCCGAAATTTGAAGTAGTGGAAGGAGAAGACCTTCTGGAGAGTGCAGATAATATCCTCAGAGATCAAACCGTGAGGTTCACCACAAGCGGGAACACTGTAAACTACCCGTCTGAAATCAGAAGGATTATCTATTACGAGCCTGAACTCAAACGAACCTTTACTTACTATACCAACAACTTTTTTCACAAGGCCACGGATATTGCGTTCCTTTATAAAAACAGATGGGCTGTGGAAACCTTCTTTAAATGGATGAAGGGACACCTGCGTATCAAGTCTTTCTGGGGAAATACTGAAAATGCTGTTCGGATACAGGTTTATGTAGCTATCATCACATATTGCACCGTTGCAATTCTCGCGAGAAAGCTGCAACTTAACAGGAGCGTCTATGAAGTTTTGAGAATATTGGGCAGCTCCCTTCTGGCAAAAGACAATATCAAGGAGCTGCTCCAGCTTGAAGAGCCAGAGCAAAACCACGATGACGGGCAGTTGCAATTGGAGTTCAATATTTTTTAACATTTTTTAATAGACACTAGTGTTACATTACATTAAAAAAACGGCTGTAATCTATTGATTAACAGCCGTTTGATTTTAATTAAGTCGGGGTGAGAAGACTCGAACTTCCGACCCCTTGCACCCCATGCAAGTACGCTAGCCAACTGCGCCACACCCCGATTTTCCGGATCGTTTTCCGGTTTGAGGGTGCAAATATAATCATTTTTCTTTTTGTTGGGGTGTTTGATGCCCCCACTTTTCACTTTTAATTCTTCACCCTTCATTCACAGTTATACGTTTTTCACTGGACGTTAAAGTCGTTGAGGTTGTTAATTAGTGGGTTTAGTGGTCAGTGATACGCAGAGTGTTGAGTGACGGGTGAAAAGTGAAGGGTGAAGAGTGGAGGGAACGAGGCCGGGATGGGCGACCAAAGGGGGTTATTTTACAGGGCGGTAGAACTGGTATTTACCGCTGATGATCGTTGACATATCCAGATCACTTAACCCCACGGTTCTGCCGGATTTGGCAGTATTCTGATGCGCAAGCACATAAACTCCTTTGGCCTTCACCTCATAAACCATGGCAGTATGGTGCCCCATGGATTCTGTATAAACGCCCTGACCCTTTTTGTATTTGATGTTTACACCTTCAAATTGTATCAGGTCGCCGGGATAAATGCACTCTTTGGCAGGGTCAACCCTACGGCCGAATTCATAGCGTTTGTCCCACTTCGCACCGGTCGTGTTCAGCACCATGGCGGCCACGTCCCAACATTCGCCGCGGTCGACTGTTTTGCCGATCTGTTTGGTTACCAGGCTTAGAATCTCCTGGTTCAGGGCCGGAACGGTGTCGCAGTTTGTGGTGAGCAGGTACACAGGGTTAACAGAGCCTGTCGGCTTGAATGAAAGGAGCGCCATGGCTGAAAGCAGGATGGCAGAGAAGAGGATAGAACGAATAATGCTCATGTCAGATCTTTACAATTTTACTCACCACCACCTGGCGGTCGAAGGTGAAACGGAGGTAATAAACGCCGGGAGGCAGTCCCATTTTCGAAGCATTGAGGGTTCCGGTATGCAAACCGTCCAGCTGCGTCTTTTTCTTTTCCACAAGGATGTTGAATTTTCCCGACATGTCATACAACTCAATGCTGACAGGCACCTGCGATCTGAGGAAATAATTAAAGGTAACCTGTTCGCTGAAGGGGTTCGGAAAAACAATAACGGTATTCTCGGATGTTTCTGACTGGCCATCTGAAAGGGTAACCGAAGATGCAGCACCTCCTGATGCCTGGTTCAGGTTCAACCATGCGTTGGTATGGGTAACCGGCTCTTTTGCGCCATATTTATTTTCCGTAGTGCCCAGCATCAGCACAGGGTAACGGTAACCCGGGGCATACCAGAAATACTTGGTGCTGGTTGACTGGGTTGATCCGCACACGCTGATCTGCAGCGACTGCTTGACGACTTTCACCCGCAGGGTGTTCTTCATTATCCTGTCGGGAAGGATCAGGGTTCCATAGGCATCGGCGGTAACGGCGTAGGTTCCGGAAAAATCAATCCTGCTGCGGTCGTGGTACCAGGCAATCCCAGAGCACGGTTGGGCGAATTGCTGGCCGAATGAGAACGGGTATTTCATCTGAACCAGGGGGGTATCATATCCCAGGGTCATCTTTTTCCCGGGATTTGCATAGCCGATTTCACGGATACTGTTCTCACTGCAGATGTAGCTGTACTCGTAACCATCTTCGGCAAGAACGATATTGCGTTCGCCCGGTCCCGCCATTTTGTGTGTCATATCCTCGGAAACACCTCGATAGCTGGTCTTTCCCGATACCTGGATGGCGGAAAAGTCCCAGACCTGGTTCTCTCCGGCAGCTCCGGGTGAGACATACACTACTTCACGGGTTCTTGAGGAGTCGCCAGCAACGGGAGCGTTGTTCTGACTGGTTAGAATGATCTGTCCGAACGCATTTGAGAGGCAAATGGAGAGTGTCAGGAGCAGTGTGATTTTAGTGTAGAGGTTTCGCATAATACAAAAGTAATAAATAAGAATGGCAGATGCTTATTTCAAACGTTAAATTTTAGTGAAGATTATGGGGGTGGGGAATTTTAGGTACATTTGAGTAAAAATTTCTCGCAGAAAGTTCTCGCAGAAAGTTCTCGCAGATTTTCGCAGATTACAGCGCAGATTTTGGCAGATTAAAATATTTAAAATCAATACTAACTGCCATAAATAGTGCCTTTGAATAATTATCTTTTTTCAATAATTTTCAAAAAAAATCTGCTCAAATCTGCGCTGTAATCTGCGAAAATCTGCGAGAACCAAAACCATAAACCCATGAAATATATAGGAGCCCACGTAAGCGCCTCAGGCGGCGTTGAGAACGCACCCGTTAATGCCGCACAAATCGGTGCAAAAGCCTTTGCTCTGTTTACCAAAAACCAGCGCCAGTGGAAATCATCGCCGCTCACCAAATCAAACATCAAACTCTTTCGCGAGAACTGCGAAAAACATGGTTATCAGCCGTTCCAGGTGCTGCCCCACGACAGTTACCTGATCAACCTGGGGCACCCGGAGCAGGAAGGGCTTGACAAATCACGGGAGGCGTTCCTGGATGAGATGCAGCGCTGCGAACAGCTGGGACTCGACCGGCTCAATTTTCACCCGGGCGGATCACTGGCAAAAATCAGTGATGAAGAATGCCTGCTGCGGATTGCCGAATCCATCAACATCACCCTGGATAAAACCAAAGGGGTGATCGCAGTCATTGAAAATACAGCCGGCCAGGGAAGCAACCTCGGCTATAAGTTTGAACACATCCGTTTCATCATTGACCATGTGGAGGATAAAAGCCGGGTGGGGATATGCATTGATACCTGCCACTCTTTCGCGGCCGGGTATGATCTGTCAACGGAGGCTGCATTCAAAGAGACCTTCAGGCACTTTGATGAGGTGGTCGGGTTTAAATATCTGAAGGGGATGCATATCAACGACTCTAAAAAGGGTCTTGGTAGTAGGGTTGACAGGCACGACAGCCTGGGAAAAGGTACGTTGGGGATGGAGGTATTTAAGCTGCTGATGCGTGATCCGAGGTTTGATGATATGCCGTTGATCCTGGAAACGCCGGATGAGACGATTTGGGAGGAGGAGATTAAGTTGTTGTATTCTTTTTAGTTTTTACCGGCGGCTATAGGTTTAATTTCTCGCAGATTTTCGCGGATGTTTCACGCAGATTTTCGCAGATGGTTCTCGCAGATTTTCGCAGATTAAAGCGCAGATTTGAGCAGATTAAAATATTGATACACAATGGATATATAACATAAAGTACAGTTATTTAAGGCTTTTATTTTCATTTTTAAAAAAAATCTGCCAAAATCTGCGCTTTAATCCGCGAAAATCTGCGTGAAATTCTGCGTGAAACTAAACCCCCTTCCAAAGCTCTTCCGACTCCTCCCACAACCTCTTCCCATTCCCCGCATCAGCTGCCTTTTCATCCACTTCCTTCCTGCTCATCAGAAAGAGATAATCAAATGGTTTCCCTTCAACATCCTGTGATGCAGCCAGGTATACCGCCGGGATGGCAGCTTTGGCCGGAGACCTGAAGAAAATCCCAAACACCAGTTTCAGCAAAGGCATAAATACCTTCGGAGCTTCCCGCGCGATGTTCGAGTTAACCGGTCCCGGGCACATGGAGAACACTGAAAAACGGGTCACCCCGTCCGGGTTCAGCCGCCGTGAAAGTTCCACCGAAAAAGTTGTGAGCAGGAGCTTATAATACCCGTAAAGTTCTATCGATTTCCCGATGCTGTAATCACGGTATTTGCCAAAGGAAGGCCAGTCAAAGGATTCGGGATTGCGGTGGCTTTCGGAGGCGATGAAGATGATACGCGGGAGTGACGGGTGACGCGTGACGGGTGACGCGTGGGGGTCGCTAATCGGAGAATGAGTGAAACAATCGTTCTCCAGCATGAGGTTGACCAGGATGAATTTGGAGAAATAGTTTACCATGAACATCTCTTCAAGGCCCTGGGGGGTTTTTCGGCTTTGTTTGGGAACGATGCCGGCGTTACAGATGAAGATGTTGACCCCACCCCCTGACCCCTCCCCAAAAAGGGAGGGGGATTTAAGTTTTTCAACCAGCTGACGGATTGAATTTACATCGGCAAAGTCAACCTGCAGCATGTGCACATCGGTATTTCCCGACAGTTTTTCAACCTTCTCCCCCATCTCCGGGATGCCGCTTCTGCAGGCCATGATCACCCGGGCACCACGCCGCGCCACGTCTACAGCAATGGCAAATCCGAGGCCCGAACTGGACCCGTCGACAAGCACGGTTTTTCCGTCAAGACGGTCGCTATCCTTCAGTAAGCCGGCGGGAACCTGTTTGCGAAAGAGGTCGGTAATGCCGGTAAGTGTTGCAGTGACGGGGTTGTTGTATTTTCTTTGTTTAGAGGCTGTCATAATGGTTCTTAAGGAACTCTGAATATTTTTTTGTGCAGGCGTCAATCGTTCCGCCGGTGATGCCGAAGTCTTCCAGCGAATACTGGTGAACCCCATGTTTCTGATGGGGGTGCTCCTGTTCGTGCCGGAGGAACTGTTCGGTGAGTGCAGGCTTAAGGCCGCCGTTGAATTTGTAAATCTTATCCAGTTCGCCGATTGAATCGGTGATCAGACTCTTATAGCGGATGTCAATGAACTTAGCATCATTCCCTGGCTGAAGCCTGTGGTCAACGGCCTGGTCGAGCATATACCCGATTTTGCGCACCCAGTGTTCTGCTACCTGCCGCTCATCAACATGATTGCTGAAGATCATCCTGTTATAGGTGACCATGCTCAGGAAAGAGGGGACAGATTCATTCAGGCTGCGGTGCGGCCAGAGGAACCTGACATCGCCGAAATGCTTTTCAATCAGCCCGGTGAACTCAAGATGGTGGGGCGTTTTCAGCACCCACCGTTTGGCAGGCCTGATCCATTGCAGGAACTTCAGCAACTTTACCATATAGATATAGGCCGCCGACTGATCCGTATTCTCCAGCCAGTTTGCGTAAGACGGCACATGCATCATCGCTTCAGGCGTGGTGCTCATGAAACTGACGTCAAGCATCAGGATATCCTCCTCAGGCTGCATGGCATCAATGGGATGAATGGCAAAGAACCCCGGCGACATGAACTTCAGAGCCTTGACGGAGGTGTTGGCAATGGAAATGCGTTTGTCGCCCGGTTTGGGATATGCACTGGTGGGCGGGTGAGCGGGTGAGCGGGTGAGCAGCGTTTCCGGAGATAAGTCATACAGGTCCAGGTCGGTTGGCATGGGGTTGATCACTTCCCAGCTGGGGATGACGCGGTGGTCGGGGTCCTGCGCCAACAAGCGCTGCAGTTTGGTGGTACCGGTGCGTTGCAGTCCAACGATGATCCATGCCGGGTAAAGTTCCTGCTCCAGGATCTGCTGGTGCTTCTTAAAATAATGTTCCGCCCGCAAACGGATACTCAGCAGGCTGACAAACCGCTCCCGGGTGATAAACCGCCCGATGGGATGCAACTCTGCCTCCTGGTTTACCGATGACAGCAGCCTCTCCAGCGGTTCATCATTGAAATCACTGCCAAGGTCGTTCAACCCGGTAATTTTCCTTGCCCGCCTGATAAGGTCATCCTTTTCCAGCCTGATATTTGTCCCCAGGAAGTACGTCCCTCCCCAAACCTGGTTGATCCCCCTAAACCATCCCGGGCTCTTCCGAAAGCTATTCTTCATTCGTCATTCGCATATTCGTCATTCGCATATTCGTTATTCCCTTATTCGTCATTCGCATATTCGTCATTCGCATATTCGTCATTCGTAATTTGTCAAATGTCATATCTCATATCTCAAATCTCAAATGTCATTTGTCACCCGTCACGCGTCACCTCACACCCCGGCTCAACCCCCACCTCCCCCTCTCCCAGCCTGTACCATCTCCACAACATCGTCCCTTCTCTGTGTCCGCATGTATTGATCCAGTTCGGCTTTCCCGGATCGCTGTGCGCCACAATAACCCGCACCGACCCGTCGGCCTCGTAATGCGCGGAAGCCTTGTTGATGCATATCGTGAAATAGCGGTAATCAAGCGATTCCATCCAATAGTTGTTGAGCTGGAAATTCCATGAATCACAATCGGGCGGCTTTACGGTGATAACCAGTGACTCATTTTCTGCCAGTCTCCAGTGGCTGTGATAATATATTATGGCGGCATCCCCCCCGGCGGCGTTGGAAACTTCCGGGTCAAAAAGCGGCAGTTTATTGGTGTGTTTCTGAAATCCCTGAGCCCATTTGGCAAACATCATGGAAGCGCCAGCCACGAACATGGAGGCCGTTTTAAGTCCCTCATCAATCATGGCAGGGGTAACCGGATCCGGGGCGGTGCGCCCGTCTAGGTTTTCAATGGTAACTTCAGCCGGGGTTTCGCTGAACCGGTTAAGAAAAGTCTGCCGAACCATCAGCATCGTGGTTTCCGGTTCTATTTTCAGCCAGTTTTTACCCGTGGGGGTTCGACTGAGCATGATCTCAAAACTGCCGTCCGCCTCCAGTTTCAGGGCAGTATGTTCCAGTGCACCGCATGGTGCCATTCCGCCGGTTGTTCCGTAATTTCCGTTCTGCGTAAAGAAGCCTATATAATGCACGGAGTTGCGCTTCCCGCGAAGGCGGTAACTGTATTTGCCGCTGATCTGGGCATTGAAATAGTAGTTGTCGGGATTATCGGCGCCAAGCTTCACCGTTTCGTGTGCCATTCTTTTTAAAACCGGGAAAGCGGGGTCGCAGAATTCTACAAAGGCCTCCAGTCCGCCGCGTGTAAGCCGCGACAGGTAGCGTATCCCTTCCGCCTGGTTGAATGCATCGCGGGGTGCGCCCGGATACATCAGCGAGGCACCTGCAGTTTTGAGGTTGTCACAGAATTCATCCCAGGCTTTGCCTGATACGATGCGCTCTGCATGAATGTCGGCTTCCGTTTTTCCCCGGATCTTCATCCCGGCCCGGCGAAACGTTTTCAGCAGCCCCAAAATTAAAAACAACAGCTTTCTCATGTTGAAAATTATTACCTATCATTGCAGGATCGGCAAAGATAGAAAAATCATGGCATCACTCACTGAACGATACGGCAACTGGGCACTGGTAGCCGGCGCTGCAGAAGGATTAGGAGAAGGATTCTGCAAGACGATGGCGGCGAACGGATTCAACATCATCATGGTGGATATCAATGCACCGGCGATGGATACACTGGCAGAGACAATCAGAAAAAATAACCATGTTGAAACTGTCTCTTTACATCTTGACCTTGCCGCGCTGGATGCCGCTGAACAGTGCATGAAAGCGGTTGCGGATAAAGGATGCCGGCTGATGATCTATGTGGCAGGCTGGAGCAGGGTTGCCCGGTTCACCAGTCTCAACACCTCCCAACTCGATGGTTTTCTTTCAGTAAACACCCGGACACTTCTCCACCTTGTGCATGGGTTTTCAAGCAGGCTGATTGCATCACAGGAAAAAGGCGGGATCATCCTTGTTTCATCGCTTGCCGGACTGATCGGTCCGCAATTCGTTGCCACCTATGCCGCCACCAAAGCCTTCAGCATCCGGCTGGCGGAAGCGCTGAGCCAGGAGCTGAAAGTGCATGGAATTGACATCAGCGTGTGTTGTGCCGGTACCGTTTCCACCCCAACCTACTGGAAAAGCAAGCCGGACCTGGATAAAATGAAACCGCAGATCATGGAACCGGAGCCTGTTGCTTCCTACGCCCTGTCCAGACTGGGCCGGCAAATTCAATGCATCCCGGGGCTGACGAACCGGATGCAATATTTCTTCCTGCTGAACATGATTCCCCGGTGGCTGGCACGCCGGCTGGTGAACGATGCCATGATAAAAATGTACGGATCCTGCTGAATTTACCCGATATTTTTGTACATTTGTGCTTATTATCTGGCTAAATCACGCACCATGATACGGCGAAATATCCTGAAAGATCTCCTTGCCCACCTGGATGAACCGGAAATCACCCTGATCACGGGGCCACGACAGGTTGGCAAAACAACCCTGATGCGCATGATGGCAGAAAGCCTTGTCGGCAAGGGCTGTCCTGTCATGTTCCTCCAACTAGACAATGAAGCCGATTATCTTGTAGTTGCCTCCCAGGCAGCCCTGCTTGAAAATATAAATCGTGAAACAGGCAATCGGAAAGCATACATATTTATCGATGAAATCCAGCTGAAAGAGAATGCCGGTCATTTCATGAAAGGCCTGTATGACATGCATTTACCGGTAAAATTTATCCTCTCCGGATCGGGGAGCCTTGAATTGCGGGCAAGTCTGCAGGAATCAATGGCCGGCCGTAAGCGGGTATTTGAAGTCATGCCGGTCAGCTTCTTTGAATTCGCCGATTTCCGCACCGGTTATAAACATGCGGGCCATCTTGATTCGTTTCTCATGAATGATCTTCCCGGGGCCCTTGGCTTGCTGAATGAATACCTCAATTTCGGCGGTTATCCGCGGGTGATCACTGCATCTTCCGTTCATGAAAAGATGGATGTGATCAATGAAATATATCAATCCTATATGACCAGGGACATCCATTCCCTGCTGAAAGGGCATGGCCCGGAGGTATATGGTCGCATGATCAGCCTGCTGGCAGCCCAAACGGGTGAGATGATCAATCTTTCCGGACTTTCAAATGAAACGAATGCAGCACTTCCCACCATTCGCAAGTACCTGTGGTATGCTGAGCGCACATGGTTCCTGAAGATGATCCCTCCGCTGCATGGCAATAAGATCAAGGAGATCACCAAATCCCCGGTGGTCTATTTCGTTGATCACGGGATGCGGAACTTTGCCATCCGGATGTTTGGCAATATCCACAACCACCGTGACCAGGGTTTTATTTTTCAGAACCTGGTGTGTACGATGTTGCTTGATACGCTGCAACGCCATATTTACGACCTCCACTTCTGGCGCACCATCAACAAAGCCGAGGTTGACTTTGTAATTGAGCGATATGAGAACCCACTCCCGGTGGAGGTAAAATACACCACCCTTAAGAAACCGGAGGTCACCCGATCACTGCGCAGTTTCATTGATCATTACCACCCAACCGATGCATGGGTGGTTAACCTCTCCTACTCCGGTAAACTGACGATTGATGCCACAACCGTTCACTTCATCCCCTTCTTTCGGCTGCAGTCATATCTTGAAGAACTCCGCACCGAGCCGGAAAGGCTGTTCAGATTATCAGAAAAAGAGGTGGTTTACAGGCTCATGCAACCGCAAAATCACTCAAAACTGCAGAAAAGGGACCTTTACAGCAAGAATTAACGGGCTGCCTATTGCTTTCAGGCCCCTGATCGCTTATCTTTACTGAACAATTTCCATCCCGTTCTTTTTCATCCATATAACCCTCTCATCATGAATCCCTTTCAGAAATCAGCCATCCGGGTATATTTCCTGCTTGCCATCATGATCGCCGGATCGGTATTTGGACAGGCAACACTTCCCGCAAGCAACCCTTACACACTTTACCCGCCCTTAAACGCAGGGGTAGACCAGGTTGAATGTTGTATTTATGTTCACTGGCAAAAGCCCCTGACACCCACAGGCACCATCCCGGCCGGACTTATAGGCTACAACGTTTATCGTGGAGGAAGCTTTATAAACTACAGGCCGGGTGAGGACAGTCTGAACTACTTTGATTGCGGTATTGATTATGGAACATACACTTACTCAATAACCGCAAAATATGATCTCACACCATATGGCCTGCCCGGTCAGTTCGGAGAATCATCCCCGGCAGGCCCGATAACCATTGTTTTCAATTGCGATGCGCCCATGCCGTTTTACGAGCCCTGGGATGCAGGCAGCTTCATGTTCCAGAACTGGCAGTTCATGCCCTCCCAAAGCAACTGGAGCATTGATACGGGACAGGGAAACCCGCTTCCAACAGCTGTTTTCTCCGGATCACCCCTGCTCCAGAATTATGAAGTGACCATGAAAAGCCTCTCCTTGCCTGCCACCCCGTGGAAATGTGCCAACATTTACCTGGAGTTTGATTATACGCTGAATGATATTTCTTTATCCGGCACAGAGAAACTGACAGCCGGGTATTTCATGGATAACACCTGGATTCCCGTCATGGAACTGAAAAATGAGGGCTCAACCGGATGGATTCACCAGAAACTGGATATCTCGGAGGTATCCGGAAAAAGACTGAAACTTGGGTTTAAAGCATCTGGCACAAGCAGCACCGGCATTGCCGGCTGGGAGGTGGACAACATCAGGCTTTCCCCTGTGTGCAAAGGACCTGCTGCATGCATCTACAGCCGGTCAGGCAACAGCATCCAACTCTCCTGGCAACATCCCGATTGCGACAGTCTGCAGGGTGTAAGCGGTTACAATGTTTACCGGACCGATGAAAACGGGCTGCCTCCTTTTAACAAACTCAACGCCAGCCTCATCACCAGTTTACAATACATTGATGTCATTCCTTCTTCCATCCTGGGCGGTACCTTCAGATACATCATCACAGATGTACAACGTGACATGCTGTCGAATACGGTATTATGCGAAGCCCCCTGCGACACGCTGGTTGTTGATTATTCAGTAGGCATTGAAACGGCTGGTAAATCAGGGATTCAGTTTTATCCCCAGCCCGCGAATACAGTATTGTTTGTTAAAAGCAACACCCCTGTTGAATCATGCGAAGTGTTCAACCTGGTTGGAGTTTCGCAATACTCCCTGAAATCTGTAAATGAAACAGAATTCAGTCTGCCGGTTGAAGTCTTACCGGAGGGAATTTATATGGTACGGATAAAAAACGCCAGAGGAACCGTGGTGAAGAAAATCTCAGTAATTCATTGAATGAAATGTCAAATGCCAAATATCAGGTGCCAGATTAGCGCTCATTTGGCATTTGGCATTTGATAGTTGGCACCTGTCACCTGTCACGCGTCACGCGTCACCTGTCACGCGTCACCTGTCACCTGTCACCCGTCACTTTTTACAGCGTTTTCATATAATTCAACGCACTCCCCGCCTTAAACCACTCAATCTGCTGATCACTGTAACTGTGGTTAATGGCAATCTCTTCGGTGGTGCCATCGGCATGACGAAGCTTCAATGAAAGGAGTTTCCCGGGTGCAAATGTTTCCAGCCCAATGAGGTCAAATAAATCGTCTTCCCTGATTTTGAGGTAATCTTCAGGACTGGCAAATGTGAGTGCAAGCATGCCCTGCTTTTTCAGGTTTGTTTCATGAATACGTGCAAAGGATTTCACCAGCACTGCGCGAACGCCAAGGTGGCGCGGCTCCATGGCTGCATGCTCGCGGGATGAGCCTTCACCGTAGTTCTCATCACCAACAATGATCGTGGGAATGCCTTTGGCCTTGTATAAACGGGCAGTTTGGGAAACAGTGCCATATTCACCGGTTTCAGGGTTTTTCACGGCATTGGTCTTCTCATTGAAGAAGTTAACGGCGCCCATCAGCAGGTTGTTAGAGATATTGTCAAGGTGTCCGCGGAACTTCAGCCACGGTCCGGCCATGGAAATATGGTCGGTGGTGCATTTGCCTTTGGCCTTGATCAGCAGGCGCATCCCGTGAAGGTCGCTTCCCTCCCAGGGTGCAAATGGGGCAAGCAACTGAAGCCTTTCGGAATCAGGATTTACGTTGACTGCAACCGCAGAAGAGTTGGCCGGAGGCGCCAGGTAACCCGGATCCTTCACATCAAACCCTTTCAGTGGTAGTTCTTCTCCCCGGGGCTCATCAAGTTTCACCTGCTGTCCTGCCTCATTCACCAGCGTGTCGGTGATGGGGTTGAACATCATGCTCCCGGCAAGCGTAAGCGCGGTCACGATCTCCGGTGAAGAGATAAAACTGTGTGTACCAGCATTGCCGTCGTTGCGTTTGGCAAAATTGCGGTTGAAGGAATTGAGGATGGAGTTTTTACGTTCGGGGTTGTCGATCGTCCTTGACCACTGACCGATACACGGACCACAGGCATTGGCCATCACCACCCCGCCGATGCTGTCAAAAACATCCAGCAATCCGTCGCGTTCGCAGGTGTACCTGATCTGCTCTGATCCTGGGGTCACAACAAACTCTGCTTTCACCTTTAAATGTTTTTCGCTGGCCTGTTTTGCTACGGATGCCGAGCGTGAAATATCTTCATAAGATGAGTTGGTGCATGACCCGATCAAACCAACCTCCAACGCTTCCGGATAGTTGTTCTCCTTCATAAATGCCTTGAACTCAGAGATGGGATGCGCCACATCCGGCGAGAACGGGCCATTGATATAAGGTTCTACCTCGGAAAGGTTGATGCGGATGAACTGATCATAATATTTTTCAGGATTGGCGCGAACCTCTGCATCCGGACCAAGGAAAGTCGCATACTGATCGGCCAGTTGGGCCACCGACGAACGTCCGGTAGCTTCAAGATAGGCCTTCATTTTCGCATCATAGGAAAAGAGGGAGCATGTTGCGCCGATCTCCGCACCCATATTGCAGATCGTTCCTTTGCCAGTGCACGAAAGTGACTCGGCACCTTCACCAAAATATTCAACGATGAACCCGGTTCCTCCCTTAACGGTAAGGATACCGGCAAGTTTCAGAATTACATCCTTGGCGGAGGCCCAGCCACTCAGTTTTCCGGTGAGTTCAACACCAAGCACTTTCGGCATCTTCAACTCCAGCGGCATGCCCGACATGACATCCACGGCATCGGCGCCGCCAACACCAATGGCGACCATGCCCAATCCCCCGGCATTCGGGGTATGTGAATCGGTTCCGATCATCATCCCGCCAGGGAATGCATAATTTTCAAAAATTACCTGGTGAATGATTCCTGCACCCGGTTTCCAGAATCCGATGTCATATTTTGCTGAAACGGTTTCAAGGAAATCATATACCTCTTTATTCTGCACCATGGCAGTGGCAAGGTCGGTTTTAACACCCAGCTGAGCCTGGATAAGGTGGTCACAATGCACTGTTGACGGAACTGCAGCACTGCTGCGGCCTGCTGTCATGAACTGGAGCAGCGCCATCTGTGCGGTGGCATCCTGCATGGCAACACGGTCAGGCAAAAAGTTGACATAATCAACGCCGCGACGGTACGGTACTGACGGGTTAGCCGCAAATAAATGTCCGTAAAGAACCTTTTCAGTCATGGTCAATGGCTTGCCAAGCATCGTCTTTGCATGGGCCACACCGCTTGAAATTTTTTCGTAAGTGCTTTGTATTAACTTAGTATCCACCAACATAATTTAATTTTTTGAATTGTAAAACCAGGAAATATTCACAGTAAAGTTTTTGTCAAAAATAACGATTAATTTTATGAAAAATTTCATCAATACGCCAATTTTCATATGCTGAAGCTGGAAGCACTGCTGGAAGAATGGAAGACTCCGGGAAAGAACAACCTTGACAACCTAAAGAAAGCCATCAGCATCCTGGCGGAAGCTGAACAAATCTTCGAACAGGGGCTGGAACAATCTGTTGATTCTTCGGTATGGGCAGCCTTTCTCGACATAACGAAAAAGAGCCCGTTCCTTGTTGCCCTGGAAACTGCAACAAACAGGCAAAAATGGTCGGAGACTATTTTCCGCATCATTCAACATACAAATTACGATCTCCGTGCGATGATGGAACAGCGGGTTGCTGAACATCCGCAGCACGTTTTGTTCAGGGATATGTCATCGGCATCCGCGGTTGACTGGACTTATGCCCAGATCTACCATCATCTCCGCGAAATTGCCTGTGTATTGCATAAAACCGTACCCGTTAAGCCGCGGGTGGCCATCTACACCGAAAACTGCCTGGAGGGTGCCTGTACCGACCTTGCCTGCCTCATGTTCAACATCTTTGACACCCCGCTCAGCCCCCATTTCAAGACCGACGTGCTGCTACCCATATTTAACGAGCTTAAAATCAATATTGCACTGGCAGATACGGAAGAGCGCCTGACTGTGCTCCAGAAGATCCTTGAAAAGGCAGAGACGAAATTTGTCATCTTCTCCCTTCAGCCGTCAACTTCCAAAACACGCGGGATTCCCTACCTGGTGGAGGAAGCCAAACAGATTTCACGCTGGGACATGGATTTGATACTGAAAAAGGTTCCCGCACGGCCGATTAATGAAGTGGCCACAACGATGTTCACTTCAGGAAGCACCGGCATACCTAAAGGTGTCTCTTTTTCAATTTACAACATTGTTTCCAAAAGATTTGCACGTGCCGCCGCCCTGCCGGAGGTGGGTGGCGAAGTCTTCCTGAGTTTTCTGCCTCTGTTCCACACATTTGGCCGGTACCTCGAAATGACCGGGGCGATTTTCTGGAACGGCACCTACATTTTTGCCGGGAATACCTCCTCTGAAACGCTCCTTTCGCTTTTTCCGAAGATGAACCCCTCCGGGTTTATCAGCATCCCGCTCCGGTGGCAGGAACTGTATGAAAAATGCCAGGACAGGATCATCAACCTTCCCAACCCTGCATTGCGTGAAAAGGCGGTTCGCGAGGTGGTTGGAAGCCGGCTGCACTGGGGACTGTCGGCCGCAGGCTACCTTGACCCCGAAGTATTCAGGTTTTTCAACCATTATGGCATCCATCTCAACAGCGGATTCGGCATGACCGAGGCCACCGGGGGAATAACGATGACACCTCCTGGTAACTATAAGGATTTCACTGTCGGCATTCCGTTGCCCGGTGTGAGAACCCGGCTTTCTTCCGTTGCAGAACTTGAACTCAGCGGCCATTATATCGGCAGATATCTCGAATCTGCAGGGCCCGGAGATATGATCCCATTCCCCGTTTCAGCGGAAAACGACCTGTGGTTGTCAACCGGAGATGTTTTTAAGATTTCAAAGGATGGCTTTTACCAGATCGTAGACAGGGTCAAGGACATCTACAAAAATAACCGGGGCCAGACCGTTGCACCCCAGGTGATGGAAAAGAAATTCTATAAGGTGCCGGGGATTCAAAGCGTTTTCCTGGTGGGCGACAACCGGCCGTACAATGTCCTGCTGATCGTTCCTGACAAATCCGACCCGATTTTTGACGCCCTGAAAGGCGATAACCTTGAAGAGTATTTCCACCAGATCGTCATGGCGGCAAATACCGACGTTGCCCCTTACGAACGGGTAATCAATTTCACACTCCTTGATCGCGGATTCAGCAGTGAGAAGGGTGAACTCACCCCGAAAGGATCTTTCAACAGGAAAGTCATTGCTTCAAACTTCAGAGAGATCATTGACTCCCTGTACCAGAGCAGTGTGGTAAAAATCGAAACCGATGATTACAGCGTGACCATTCCCAAATGGATTTTCCGCGACCTGGGCATTCTTGAAAAGGACATCCGTTTTGAAGGCGACCTTTTGATCAACCGGTGCAACAAAACCAAACTTGTTATCAGAAAACTGAAAGACAAGTGGTTCCAGATCGGAAATCTGAAATACCTCGTTGAAAACCCGGTTATTGACCTGGGACTTTTAACACGCCAGCCTAAGATATGGTCGGGGAACCCGGCCCTGATCGCCTTTTGCCCTGTGAAAGAGGGCTGGGACCTGCCGATGAAAGGCATTTCGGAGAGAGCATATCTTCCCGGTTTTTCGTCGGCTGGAAAAGAGAGCTTCCCGGTTTTTAAATCCATCCGCGACCGGAAACTCATTGACGTGAACAACCTGCTTTTCCTGGCCTACTTTTCAGGGACTGACGAGGCCCTCAAGGCCACCGACGATCTTGGGAAACTCATGATACAGGCCGAACCCCGGCTGGCGGTTGTTACCCGCCACCGCCTTGAAGCACTGGCCTATCATCCACACGAGGAGGTCCGTTGTATGGCTTACCGGCTGATCCTGTTGAAAGCGCCAAATCCCGAAGACATTCAGAATATGCCGTCGTTCATTGAGTCGGGCCTTACTTTCCTTAATGAGAAGTCAATCCGTGAGATTGCCGGCGGTAATTTCGGAAAACACAGGCTGGATGCATTAAAACAGCGACTTTACTGGTACCGTACCCACCTGAAATGGCCAGCCGTTAAAAAACACCGCGTCGCATTTGAAGATGTGCTTGAAATGCTGTACAAATTCGCCCTGTTGCACCTTGAATATTATGTTCCTGTTCGTGCCGAACTTGCCCGGTGGATCCTGCACAAACAGGACAAGTACCTCTCTGCCAAAGCTGAAACACTGTTTTACTCCCTGGCGGCATTTTTTGAAAAGGAGGTTGAAAAGCAATCATTAAAGCGCCCCATGGCTGAATGGAAGTCAAGGCTCGTATTTGAACATGTGATTTCCGACTCTGAAAAACAGCGGATCACGAAGATCTTCCAGACAACTACGTTCCTGAAAGAGAGCATCATGCTGACTTTCAACGAGCGTAATTTCGACATCAAAGATGTGCCGCTTAAGGGAATATGGATACTCCGGCTGCTGGCATTCAAGGAATTCAGGCACTATCGTTTATCGATCAACACACGCCAGGGAAAGCACTTTGACCTCCATATGGTGATGAGTGAGAAGCCCGATTTCAGGCCGAGGCCCGACACTTTTTACTGGTTGGCTTCCCTTGCCGGGTTCCCGCACGGTCCGGCAGTAGCACCTATGCTTGGAAGCAACCGGCCGAAACTGGGCGTTCTTACCACCCAGTATATCGGCGGCCTCACTGCATGGGATAAAATCCGCGAATTGTCGGAGATCCACCGCGCATCAGGGTTCATCAAAGGGTCGGCATGGAAAAAGATCTTCATCAAATCCTTTGCCGTGATCTTCAGGGCCTGGCAACACAGCGGCAAACAGATCGTTCCCGGTGCTGTCTCGCCTGCCAACGTGACGATTCCTGAAATGGACTTTCGTGAAAGTGCCGTGATCCTGTCGCTTGCCGGCTGGTCTCAGTACAAAAACACCCTGTCGCTGGTTGAACCCATGGTTCAGGATTTCTATTGGAAAACTGCATCTATTTATCCATGGAGCCGCGACGAGCTTAAGGTTTCATGGATTTTTGATGCATGCATTGAAGCACTGGGAAACAAGGAAGCCGGCCTGTTTCTTGAACAACTCGTTGGTGACCTGCAATCAAAACCGCTGACATGCCACGATTCTTCGGAAGTTGCACGGCATCTTGAGGAATACCTTATCAGTTCATTCAACCAGTATTACCTGCCCGTTGCCTTGTACAGTGCCATTGACCAGTATCTTGACTGGTACCGGATGAATCCGCTGACAACGGCTGAGGCCCGGGAACAAACCTGTTTCGAACTGCTTGAACTGTATAAACTACAGGACCATGCCGAACTGGAAAGGTACTTCTTCTTCCGGCACACCTGCTTTGCTGATGCCGGTGAGGAGATAAAAACGGCGTTCGACAAGTTGCTTGCGCGCATGTCGGAACACCCCGAAGGACTGGCAATCCAACTGATTGAGTTGTCAGAGCTGCAGTCGTCGCTCGATAACCCCGATGATAAAACCATTTTCAGCCACATGGTCTTCCCGCGACTAAAGGGAGAGCAAGGTTTTGATTTTATCCGCGTGGGTGAAAGTCAGCAGGAACATATCGTGGTGAGATTTCCGTTCCACGACAGGTCAGGCAGGAACTTCATGCTGCGTGAGCCGGTTGCAGCCAGGGAGATCGGGCAACTGTACCAGCTTTTTTTCCGCGAAAATTATCCCAAAGAAATTTCAGAGAAGGATCATCAGTATATCCTGACAGATGAAAACGAAAAGATCGTAGGGGGTATTACATTCAGGTATATGGAGGACAATAACATCCTGCTCGACGGGATCGTTGTTACCTCATTTCTGCAAGGCAACGGCATCGCCTCCGCCATGATGGAGAATTTCTTTGTGAGCATGGCCGCAAGGGGCGTTGAGGTAATCAAGGCACATTTCCTCTTCGGGAACTATTACCTGAAACACTTCTTTGAGGTGGATAAGAAATGGGGCGCCCTGATTAAGAAGCTGAAATAGTTGTAAATTTGCACCTTGCATTTTGATTTATTAACTTTTATACATTATTAATCTATGAACGGAGAAAAAATAACCTTAAAGAACGGTGTTCTTACCGTACCCGACAATCCTGTTATCCCTTTTATTGAAGGCGACGGAACCGGCGCCGACATCTGGAATTCAAGTGTTCGTGTGCTTGATGCAGCTGTAGAAAAAGCCTATTCCGGAAAACGGAGAATCGTTTGGCGTGAAGTGCTGGCCGGTGAAAAGGCTTTTAAGCAAACAGGAGAATGGCTTCCGCAGGAAACGCTGGATATCATCAGGGAATACCTCGTTGCCATCAAGGGGCCGCTTACAACTCCGGTTGGCGGCGGGATCAGGTCACTCAATGTGGCATTGCGCCAGATCCTGGATCTTTATACCTGCGTTCGGCCGGTACGTTATTTTGCAGGGGTTCCTTCTCCGGTTAAACATCCTGAAACAACCGACATGGTGATTTTCCGTGAAAACTCCGAAGACATCTATGCCGGAATTGAGTGGATGCAGGGAACACCCGAGGTTGAGAAAGTAATCCGCTTCCTGATTGATGAGATGGGAGTTAAAAAAATTCGTTTCCCCGAGTCATCCTCCATTGGGATCAAGCCTGTTTCAAAAGAAGGAACCGAACGACTGGTGCGGGCTTCCATCCTGTTTGCCATCACACATAATAAGCCTTCAGTAACCCTGGTCCACAAAGGTAATATCATGAAATTTACCGAAGGCCAGTTCAAACAATGGGGTTATGAACTTGCCGAAAGGGAATTCGGTGACAAGGTCTTCACCTGGATGAAATATGACGCTATCAAAGCCAAAGAAGGTGATGCAGCAGCAGATGCAGCGCAGTCAGAAGCAATTAAAAATGGAAAAATCATCATCAAGGATGTCATCGCTGATGCGTTCCTCCAGCAGATCCTTACCCGTCCTGCAGAGTACTCGGTGATTGCCACATTAAACCTGAATGGCGATTATATCTCCGATGCACTGGCAGCCATCGTAGGCGGAATCGGCATAGCCCCTGGGGCCAACATCAACTATGTAACAGGTCATGCTGTATTTGAAGCAACCCACGGCACAGCCCCCAAATATGCAGGCAAAGACCAGGTTAACCCGGGATCAGTAATCCTGTCTGGTGTTATGATGCTGGAGTACATGGGCTGGACGGAAGCAGCTACCATGATTGTGAAAGGCCTTGAAGGTGCCATCAGCAAAAAAAGGGTTACCTACGATTTCGAGCGCCTGATGGAAGGTGCAACAAAATTGAAATGTTCGGAATTCGGCACGGAAATAATTGCCAATATGTAATTCAAACCATCACAGGATATGACGTAGGGACGCACCATGGTGCGTCCTTTTTTTTGCATCAAAAAATGATGGGGTGCATCGGCGCTGCGCGGTGCGCATGAATTAAGGGTTCCTGGTAAAAAGCAGAGGCGCACTGCGGTGCGCCTCTACGGGTTTTATTCGGATTATTTTAACGGGCATTCTAATAAAATGTCGGGCATTCCATCGGGCCGGCACCTCCCCTGCGGCCACCGCCACCGGGAATATATCCGCCACCGCCGCCACCGCCGAAGATTGACAGTTTGTCGAACTCAAGGATGAGGCTGATCTCATGGGCACCGCCGGTACCCTGAAGGGAACCGGAAATCTGCAGGTCATAACTGTACATGAACTTGATGTTCATGTCTTCATAAAAATTATACTTGTAGCCTGCAACCAGCGCAATGGCACTGTTTGAATTATCACCGCCCATCATTGCTTTAAACCAGCCCCCTACATAAATATTGTATTTCAGCAAATTAAGCCCGACTTGAAGGGAACTCAGGTTGGCCTGGTTCTGATAGATACCACCGATATTTACCTTTAAAGGTTCATCTGAACCTCTCGACATCATCGAAGAACTTGCAGGACCGGTTGCGATGATCACATCAAACTGTCCAACCCACTTGCGCGGATAGGGTGATGATCCTGTTGAGAGGAAACTAACATCCGGTTTGAAAATATGGTCAACAGCAAGTCCGATATTCCCGCTGATATTACCACCCGGGTTGATGAACTGCATCACGCCACCCACACCAAAATCAGGCACAACACGCTTGCTGGCATCAGGGGGAATAAATGTAGAAACATATACATTGCCGTATTTGGGGTCCAGTTGACTGGCAAACACGAGATCATCCCAGTTCACTCTGCGTTGCATAATACCTGCCTTGATACCGAACTGTGTTATCATGTAGCTGGTAATCGGGATACGTACACCAATCGTCAGTGCTGCACCGAAATTATTGATAAGCCCTGCGCCGGGGGTATCCTGGTTGATCATGATCCCTAACCCGCCTGCACCAGGAAGGCTCCTGTCGCCAAGGTCAGCCGAAAAATAGTACGACTTGAACGAAATCGGGAGACTTGGCCATTGGTTACGGTATAAAAACCGCGCCCTTACGCCAGTATTGATCCCGGTAAACGCAGGATTATAGTATATGGGTGTACTGAAATACTGGGAGTAATTCATGTCCTGGCTTTCCGCAGACAATGCAATCCCAAGTAACGACAGAAACACTACAATTGAAGATATATATCGGTTTTTCATCGAGAAAGTTGTTAGCGGTTATCGGATTAAAGCAACTGTACCCATTGTTTTGCCGGAGCCACCCACGCCAATGTCGGATCCCTCCCACTGTGAGTCATCTACAAACAAAGCACTGATCTTCCACATATAATTACCCTGTGGCATCAGCACACCCTGGTATGTACCATCCCATCCTTCGGTGGGGGAACCATTGTCATCAAGTTTGGTTGACTCCCAAAGCATGTGTCCCCACAAATCAAATACTGTAACATGAAATTGTTTCAGGTTGACACCAACAGGCTGGAATAACCTTACCCCAAGGTTTGTTCCTGACGGAGAGAAGGCATTGGGAACGTACAATCCCTTGAACAGCAATTCATATGTATAATAGGTGGTATCTGTACAGTTAAACTCGTTGAGTGAGATGAGTTTGATTGTATAGGTGCCGTCTTCGGTAAAGAGGGCAACCGGATCGGTTTCCGTGGATGTCTTTCCATTACCAAAGTCCCATTTGTAAGTGTCAGCCCCGGTAGTAAGGTTGTTCAGTTTTACCTGTCCTTGCTTGCCGTTGTAGCCATTCGTAGCAGTAAACGAACTCAGCGGAGTGATGTTTACCTTAACCGTTGAATCTATTGTATCCAGACAGCCATAGTGGTCTCTGACAATCATACGTACAGTGTAGGTGCTGTCGGTCGGATACCGGTGGTCCGGATCCTGCAGGTTTGATGAATCCCTCAGGTTTACCGGGTAGTTGAAAATCCAGCGCCAGCGACTCAATGTCGTGTCAGATACAATTGATTTATCCGTAAAGAATGTCGGATCGCCCACGCAGGCAATGGTGTTGGTATAATGTGCTTCCGGCAGACCGTAAATCCTGTTCGGTTTGGTCAGCGAATCCTTACATCCGTATTTGTTGGTCACGATCAGCCTGACATCGTAGATGCCGGCAGTATCGTAGGTATGCGTCGGATTTTTGAACGTGGAAGTGTCTGTTGGCTTCGATCCGAAGGTCCATGCCCACTTTGATACACCAACACCAAATGTCTTCGACGTATCCCTGAACAGTGATTTCTGGTTAAGACATACCGGAACATTGGAGAAGAACGGAATGGGTGTCGGCCTCACCTTCACAACACTGGTAGCACTGTCACTGATGGTGGTCCCGTCTACAAGTGCCGAGATCTTCACCTTTACGTGATAAGTTCCGCTGTCGGCGAATGTGTGCGTGATCGGAGAATTGTGCACGGTATAGGATGTATCCGGTGTACCGTCGTCCCATGACCATGTCCACTGATTGATCAGGTTCACAGGCAACGAATTGTCGGTGAATGCAATTTTATTCCTGGCACACAAAGTATCATTGTATGTAAATCCGGTTGAGATACACGGGAACCGCTGCACGTTGCGTGTAATGCTGTCAACACAACCATGGTTGCTGGTCATCACCAGTGTAACCGGGTAGATTCCGGGGGTCATGTATTTATGCGCAGTGTCACCGGATATGATTGGCGGAGAATTTAAGACGGTAGAACCTCCGTCACCCCATCTCCATGTCCAGTTGGCAATCCAGCCGCTTCCATTGACAATGGTAGAATCACTGAAATGAAGCGTACTGTCGCACGGAGTGGAAATGTAGCTGAAGAGCGGTTCAGGTGTCTTGTAAACCCGTACCTCTTTAAACACACTGTCAACACAATTATCCGTGTTATAGGCCTTCATCTTCACAATGTAGGAACCCGGCAGGGTAAAGATATGCGATGGATTGTACAACTGTGAGTTGTTGTTCGGACCTGATGCAGGATCGCCAAAGTTCCAGGTTACAGAATACAGTGAATCGCCCGGAGTCTGGTTCAACGGCGTGAAATGGGTTGGCAATCCCTGGCAAACGGTGTCATTGCTGTATGAGAAGACGAAACCGGGTTTCACAAAAACACTGTCAACAATCGTATCCATGCAGCCATAAGTATCCGTAACGATGAGGCTAACAGCATAGTTCATATTCGTCACCGGGAACGTATGCGATGGGTTAGGTGCGTTTGAAGTATATCCCGGTTCAAAGGTCCATAAACGCTCGGCAATTGCAGATGACGGTGCAGTTGACAGATCCTGGAAGTCAACTTTTCCTGCCGGGCAATAATAAGCCGATGAGGTGAACGCTGCAACAGGTGTCGGACGCGCAACGACGGCAATGGTAACGGAATCTTTACATCCGTCAAGATTGGTCACAACCAGTTTAACCTGGTAAGTGCCCGGTGTTGTGTAGGCGTATTTTGGATTCTGAATGGTAGAGGTACATGTTCCGGTGATACATCCAAAGCTCCACAGCCACTCAGACACCTGGCTTCCCGGTGCGATGGAAAGATCGGTAAACTGGGTAGAATCGTTCACGCAGGCAGCGCTGTAATCGAACATAGCCTGTGGCCGCGGATTGACAATAACCTCGATGATCGTATCCTTCGGACACTGATTTGAGTTGGTGACAGTAAGGAGAACATTATAGGTACCCGGAGCATTGTAAATATGGGTCGGGTTCTGAAGTGTAGAGGTATTGTTAGTACCACTGGCAGGGTCGCCGAAGTTCCATGCCCAGGCTGCAATGGTAGCGGGGGTTGGTGGAGTGGATGCATCGGTGAACTGCGTCGGGCTTCCCATACAGGCGGTTGCAGCAGTAAAGCTGGCAACAGGCGCGGCATTCACTGTAATTTGCTTACCACCTGCAAGGCTGTCGATACAACCGTTTGCATTGGTAACCATTAACCTTACAGTAAATATTGCCCCGGATGAGAACTCATGGGTCGGATTCTGTGTCGTTGAAATATTGTTTGCACCGGAAGCTGGGTCACCGAAATTCCAAAGCCAGCTTGTAAGGCCCGGACCTCCGTTCAATTGCGACAAATCATTAAACTGGACCGCTGTGTTCGCACACGCATTGGTTGCAAAGCTGAAGTTAGCCAGCGGGCTGAAGCCGATCACCACAGGTGTGATCTTTTCAGCAGTACAACCGTCGGTGGTGTTGATGGTAAGCTTCACATTGTACGTGCCACCATTGGTAAATTTATGCTTCACATTCTGGTTGTTCGGGAAAACAATCGGTCCAACGATGGTTCCGTCGTCAAAATCCCAGGTCCAGTTGAGGATTGAACCATGCGGTGTTGTTGAAAGGTCAGTAAACTGAACAGAGTCTCCTGCACAGTTTGGTGAAGAATAACTGAACGATGGAACTGGTTTTCCAAGAACAAGAACTGATTTGGTCGTATCTTTCACGCACCCCTGTAAGCTGGTAACTGTAAGTTTTACAGGATAGGTTCCCGCAGTTCCGTATAAGTGCGTGGGGTTAGCCGATGTTCCGGTCTGGCTGTCGCCGAAATCCCACAAATAGGAGCCGATGGAGCCGCTTGGAGTAGCCTGGCTGGTAAACGTTGTGACAGTACCCTGGCAAACCGTATCAGCGATAAAGTTGGAGAATGGCCTGGCATTGATGGTAATTTGAGGTTTTGGCAGCAATGTGTCGGCGCATCCGTTCCCGTTGGTAACGATCAGGGTAATGGTATACGGGCTTCCGGTGGCGGAGGAGAACTGGTGTATCGGGTTCTGACTTGTTGAGTTGTTGCTCAGACCTGATGCAGGATCTCCAAAGTTCCAGTTCCATGTCTGGATCGGGCCTCCTCCGTTGGTTTGTGAATTGTCGGTAAACTGAACCGGCTGGTTTTCACAATTGATGCTTGAATAGGAGAAGTTCGCAACAGGTGCCGGTACACTGGTAACCGTTTTCTCGATGAAACTTATACATCCGGCAGTTGTTGTCACCGTGAGCCGAACGACATGCACCGTGGCATTCCCCTGGAAGATGTGTGTTATATCCGGATTGGACGGGAAATTGATCGGTGCCGTGGTTGATCCGTCACCAAAATCCCATTGCCATGTCTGAATATAGGATGTGAACCCGGACGGAACGGTTGACTGATCAAAGTAGCTGACCGGGTTACCAAGACAGGTCACTGCCGAGAAGGTAAAGTCAGGCAGCGCCTTCGGGTTGACAATCACAGGTTTCACGACAGAATTGATACATCCGCTGTCATTGACAACGGTCAGTGTGACATTGTAATTTCCGTAGGTCAGATAATTGTGTAGCGGACTGGCAGCCCCGGATGTTCCACCGTCGCCGAAACTCCATGCATAGGAAATGAATCCCGTGGAATTGGAAACAGACGTGTTGGTAAACGTGGTCGGGCTTTGCTCACATGCAGAAGCATAGGTGAAATTTGCCACCGGCAGCGGGTTGATATTGATCTGCGGACCGGAATAAGTGCTCACGCATCCGTTGGCGCTGGTAACAGTCAGCGTAACTGTGAACGCGCCTGTTCCGGAAAATGAATGTGTTGGATTTTGCAGTGTGGATGAATTGTAGGTTCCTGACAACGGATCGCCAAAATCCCATGCCCAGCCTGCAAGGGCTCCACCACCATTGGTCTGTGTGAGGTCGTTGAACTGTACACTCTGTCCCAGACACGTTGTTGGTGAAGAACTGAAGTTTGCAATGGGTGATGGTACGCTGGTAACTGTTTTAGTAATAGTTGAAACGCAGCCGTTATAGGTTGTTACTGTCAGGGTTACATTGTGTGATATTGCAGTTCCAAGAAATGTATGCGTAATATTCGGATTACCCGGGAATATGATTGGCGGTGTAACTGAGCCGTCGCCAAAGTCCCATTCCCATTTCTGGATATACGATGATGTTCCTGAAGGCACATATGACTGGCTGGTGAAATTCACCGGGTTACCAACGCAACTTGCAGCTGTGAATGTAAAGTCAGCAACAGGTTTTGGATTTACAATAACTGTTCTTGTTACCGTGTTTACGCATCCATTGTCGTTAACCACGGTAAATGTAACTGAATAGCTCCCGAATGACAGGTATGTATGCTGCGGATTTTCCTGGGTATCGGTTACGCCGTCGCCAAAACTCCATGCAAAAGAAATAAAACCTGTGGAGTTGGAAACAGACGTATTGGTAAACTGGGTTGGATTGCCTTCGCATGCGTCGGTATTGGTGAAATTGGCAACCGGAAGTGCATGGATGGTAATCGGAGGCCCTGTATAGGTATTCACACAACCGTTGGCGCTTGTGACCGTAAGTGTAACATTATAAGGTCCAAGTCCGGTAAAGGAGTGTGTCGGATTCTGAAGAATCGAGGTGTTGGATGTGCCGGATAAAGGATCGTTGAAATTCCACAACCAGCTCTGAAGACTTCCCCCGCCATTGGTCTGTGTCTGGTCGGTAAACTGAACCGGTTGTCCGACGCAGGTCGTTGGGGAGATGCTGTAGTTTGCAATAGGTGAAGGTATGCTGTTGACAGTTTTCACAATAAACGCAGTACATCCGTTGAACGTGGTTACCGTTAACTTGACATTATGAGAAGTTGCCGTTCCGAGGAAGGTGTATGTAATATTCGGATTATTGGGGAATGTAATGGTTGTCGGCGTGCTGCCATCATCAAAATCCCAGGTCCACGTTTTAATGGATTCGGTAAATCCTGCAGGAACAAATGACAGGTTGGTAAAGGTAACAGGGTTGCCGATACAGGTTGCCGGGGAGAAGGTAAAAGCAGCAATCGGGTTTGGATGAATGGTAACCTGCTTGGTGATAGTATTGGAGCAACCGTTTGAATTGACAATGGTCAGAACAACATCATACACACCGTAGGACGCGTAATTGTGGGTTGGCGAAGCAATGGTGGCAAGTCCGCCATCTCCGAACGACCATGCATAGGATACGATGGTTGACCCGGCAGGAGTGGTTGATGCATCAGTGAACTGCATGTCAGTCCCCTCGCATGCCGTGTCAGTTGTAAAATTAACATCAGGCAAAGCATTGATAATGATATCATGTGATATCGTATCACTGCATCCGTTGGAATTGGTTACTACCAACTGAACTGTTTTTGTGCCCGCAGTGGTATAGACGTGCGCAGGATTCTGAACAGTGCTGGTTCCCATATCGCCAAAATTCCAGTTCCAATACAAAATGGCACCGCCTCCGTTGGTTTGGGAAAGGGTGCTGTTGAACTGAACCGCTTGAGGCGTCATACAGGAATAGGTCCCTGCCTCAACCTCAAATTCTGCGATCGGGGCAGGTATCTGCTGAACATTGATGGTCTTGGATTCCGAACAGCCCCGGTTAGTGGTAACAGTGAGTGTTACATTATATCCTGTTGCACTGAAAACCGGATAGATGTAGGAAGGAGTTGCTGTATTTGCGGTTCCTACCCCATCGCCGAAATCCCAGTTCCATGCTACAATAACATCATTGTAAGGTAACGGAACGTATGAAAGACTTGTGAATTGGATCGGTTTGCCAAAACAGGTCGGAGATTCAAATGAGAAATTCGCGATCGGTTTTGGAATAATGCTTACTACATGCTGGATCGATTTGCTGCAGCCATTTGTGTCAGTCAGCATGAGCGTAACAGTATAATCGCCCACGGAGGCAAAAAGATGCGATGTGCCACCTGAAGCCAGCGATGTGATGCCGTCTCCAAAGTCCCAGAACCAGGTATACGATGCTGGCGGCAGGACTGTCGGATCAGTGGCGAAATTGACAGTCTGATCAAGGCAAACATTGTTGTTGTAGGTAAACTCAACAGGAATGGGCGGGTTGATGGGAACGTTGATCGTTGTTACAGTACTTGGGCAGTCCTGAAGGTTTTCCCATACCTTCAGCGTCACATTGTAGGAGGCAAAACCTCCGGCGGAAACCGGCGTGAAGGTGTGATTCGGGTTCTGCACTGTAGATGTATTGTTTGGCCCGGACAGCGGATCGCCGAAATCCCATTGCCACTTGTAGATCGTTCCCGGGGGTGTGGTATTGGAGTATGATTCATCCGCAAAATATACGTCCTGTCCGTCGCATGCCATTCCCTGGTGCATGTGTGCAGGGTCGCTGAACCAGATGAAGTTCGCCGTGGGGGCATCAAAGATGGTCACCCATAGGTCAAACTGAACCTCCTGGGGCGTACCCTGGTTAAGTATACGGATTACATGGAACAGTCCCGGTGTATTGTAAGGATGTGCCGGTGAGGCCGGAACATTGGGTGGGAAATACTGTGCTGTGTTGCCGTCGCCAAAATCCCAGTCTTCCTGTGCAATGACTCCACCCGGCGGACATGGAACAAATAAAATCGGAACATTCTGGCATTGGTTGGGCGGATTGGCCGTAAAACATGGTGCCGGTGGGGAACCAAGCATAATGGGGTGGGTCACGATGTTGCTGCACCCGGTAAGCATGTCAATAGCCGTGCATTTTGCTGTGTACAGACCAGGACCCGGGTAATTATGGGTAAAGGGTGATCCGAAATCGCTGTTACCGTCACCGAATTCCCAGTAAACATTGTTACCAACATTCTGCGCCGGGTTGATGATTGACGTAAATATTTGCTGGTACGCTGTGGTACCCAGCACCGCAGTAAAGTCAATATCAGGATGCGGGCTGACAACCAGCGGGTTGGTGACCGGAAGTACTTTTGTGTTGGAACAGCCGGCCTGGTTTGTTACAGTAAGTGATACAATATAATTGCCCGTCCCGGAGAACATGTGTGACGGATCTGGCAGGCTGGATAGATTGCTTGGCGAGCCGGTGTCACCGAAATCCCAGGCATAGGTAACAATCGGACTACCGGTTAACTGGGAACTCATGTTGGTAAACTGCACCACGTCGCCGGCACAGATCACGGTTGGATAAGTAAAATCAGCTTTGGGGGAAGGTTCGGCGAGTACTGTAGTGCCAATGGTTGTATTTTCACAACCGTTGCCGTTTCTGACTTTCAAAATAACATTATGCGGTAAAAGGTCAGTGAAAACGTGTGTTACAGGAGTCGGTGGCGGATTTCCGGGAATGTAATAATGGTCGGAAGTTCCGTCGCCCCAGGTCCACCACCAGTCGGTGATGTTCAGCGGGTTTTGTCCGGCAGTAGAAACATCAGTGAATGGCGCTGGCTCAAACACGCAGGTCTGAGCGAAAGTAAACCCTGCAACAGGCATGGTGTTCGGCACATCAATGGTGATTGACTTACTTGCTTTGCAGTTGATGGTGTTTGTCAGTGTAACCGTTACAACGATCCCGTTCCCCGGGGTGCTGTAAGTATGCGTTGTGGTAAGAGGCGGTGGAACAGTACCGAGCAGTTCGTAATGCTGGGTTGTACCGTCACCGAAATCCCAGTCAACGTAAAGGAATGCTTCGTTGGTAGCCATGATTGTCGGCAGACTGCCCACTGCGCTAAAGTTAAACTCCTGGTTGAGACAGTTAGGCGTGGTAGGGATGGCGAGGACCGCCACCGGCTTGTACTTATCTGGGTCAACATACACATAG
Organism: uncultured Bacteroidales bacterium; assembly: GCA_903959905.1. Lineage (GTDB taxonomy): Bacteria > Bacteroidota > Bacteroidia > Bacteroidales > FEN-979 > CAIVAT01. The sequence continues at coordinate 33,688 of CAJBYO010000001.1, read as the reverse complement.
TCAATGATCTCGTCGGTATAAACAACACCCGCAAATGTTTTCGCAACAACCAGTTTGGTTGCATATGTTTTGCCGGAGATACTTGGAAAATTAATCTTTACAATGCTGTTGTCCGTTACGATTGGTGTAATGCCCGTGGTTCCCCATACCACTGCGGCGGGAGGAGCATACTCGCCCCATGACCAGGTATAGGAAATCGTACCGTCGGATGGCGGCGGGTATATCCCGTTGCCAGTAGCTGAAAAGGTTACCTCATTGTAAAAGCATCCGTGAGTAGCATCAAATTCGTAATAAAAATAGGCTGTAAGCATCGGCTTTACAGCAATGAACATGGGTGCGGCAACAGAAAGGCATGTGGGGTTGCCGGAAATTCCTTCGCTCAGGTCAATTTTAAAATCTCCCGGAGTGTTCCATACATGATTGAGTAAATTGGTTGAAGATGTGCCTACAACACTTCCGTCGGATATTCTTGTAATAATCCATGAATAGGTATGGCCCGCAACAAAAGGGGTGACATACTGAACTGAATTCATGCTGGCCCCCACCACGTCGGGACCGGTTATTTTAGGCTGCGTATCCGGGCAATCTGCTGCAGAGGCAAACCAGGTGGTGAGAGTCAAGGCCGAAAGGAAGAGAAGGCGTATCAATCGATGGAACATAGGTGTGGGATTTATTTCTGTTTACGCTCAGTTTTGTTATACTCAAATATACGACAAAAGTTTCACTCAAAAGGTTGCCTGTAAGGGAGAAATCCGGTTGATAATATTATCACAGAATCTCTGAATCAACAAAAATAACAAAATAATAGCAAATTTCAACAAATAGAGACAACCATAACACAAATAATTTTGTCAAGCTATTGTGAAATCATCCGCAAAAGTGAAATTCACGCGACAATTTGGCATTGCCAGGTTTTCCGCCCTTTTCAATAAACCAAATCATACATTATTGACATATCTGTTTTTCAACACTTTAAAACATGTACAATACTTTGTCAATGCCTTTTTAAAGTGCGGTATGCATGACAGGCGAAAAAAAATGACTGTGAGTGATTGATATTGAATGAAACCTTGTATTTTTGCAATTAACAAACTGAATCCCATGAAAAAGACGACTCTTGCCATTTCCATCCTTTTCCTCGCAACATTTCTTTTCTTTTCATCCTGTACTCAGAAAAAAACAGCAGATCCTTGCAATGGTACAGGGGTATTGAACGTGGAGAATAAACTTGATTCGGCCATTTCGGTCAAGATAATGGAAACGCACGACACCAAAAGCATTGCAAAAGATTACACCATGCCTTTTTCACTTGCCGGTAATCAGCCTTACACCCTAACAATTGACGGTCCGCAGTATCATAAGGATACCACCATCATGCTTCTTTTTTGCGATAACCTGATGTTCATTGTTGCAAAATAGGCCTATTTTTCAAACCGCAGTTTGCTGAAATAAAAGACGAGCCTTTTGTTGTTGGATTCCAGCGCCACGTTTTTGATATCCTGGTATCCGTGAGCAAGAAAATAATTACCGTACCAGGATTCCATGATGCCTTTCGATTCGGAAAGCAGTTTATCGTTGGGATTCAGCATCTCCATCACGGCGAAGTCAAGCTTTTCAACCACCATATTGCCGGAAATGATCTGTGAGCCAACTTTTCCATCGCTTTCATAACACAACACCATATTGCTTTCAGAGGGGAAGATGACCGTTTTAGGAGACAAATCAAATGAAACCAGGTTCCTTATTTCCACATTGTTATCCCATTTCATCTTTCCTTCAGCGTCAAATCCTGCGACAACAGCATGGTAAAACCGATACCCGTCAAAAACGGAATAGCTGTTTGTATAGGGGCGCCCGTAAAAATCGAAATCAGTGAAGTTTTCAGTATGGTATTGAGGGGCAAAAACTTCTGCCGACAGGATATGCTCGTCGTTTGACGATAGAAGAGGATGAAGTAGAACAGAATAATCCAGGGAGTATTCACCGATGGTTTTATTTTTCTTGAGTGCCTTCTTCTGCAGGTTCATGATATCATTCTCCCCAACAAGGGACGCTGCATTCTTAAATTCCAGGTAATTGAAGAAATTGAGAGATTTCTTTGCTCCGTTTTCCAGGAGACAGGAAAAAAAACCGGTTGAATTATCAGCAGGCCTGTTTTTTTGCCCTGAACCTGTTCCTCCCTGGCTATAGCTGCCCAACAACAACTCCGCACCATTTGCGGTTTCTGTCACCCTGAATTGGGAAAGAGCCCTTTCGCCCGACTGGACATCAATCAGTATTTCCCGTTTAATAACTCCCAGTGTATCATACCTGACCATATAATATTCTGCGCTTTTTTTTGAAACCTGCCGTTTCACAATGGCCGACACGGTAGCGGAACGGTGGTCAGGTCTTAACCATAACACCGAGATCTGGCTTCCGTTTCCGAGTGAAAATGAATTCTGTCTCCCCTTGTTAAGTCCGATGGCAACAATTTTCCCGGCCTCTCCCTTAATGTTTGCGCCAAGCCATGCACGATCGCCGTTGAATCCAAAGAAATCCACTAAAGCACCATTGTCAAGTTTGCCATCGTTCAGTATCAGGGTGCCCTTCGCGGGGATTATCCGCAGAATTTCAAAAAGATTGTCAGGGTTTTTAGATTTCGCGGTACGTCCAAAAAACAGCGCCAGTGTATCGGTTCCGGTTTGCTGCAACATCACATCCTGATCATTGAAAAGGGCAACATCCTTTGTCCACCGTTGCCGGAAATTGGTATCATAACAGGTGAAATACCATTTCGTCCGTGCAGCGTCGGCAACTTCCTGGCTTCTGAAAAACATGACCAGTCCATTGGTGCCGCATAGAATAACGCGGTAGGTTTCGTTGACTGAACGTGCCTGAATTTCAATACGAAGCGGCTTTTCAGGAGCATTCTCCCCTGCCTGTTTCTGTGACATGAGTGGTATCACGGGGAACCCTGCAAGAATTAAAACAAGTAAAACAATTCGCATCATGTACACTGTGCTTCTGAATCACAAAAGTAGAAAAAAAAGGTCACCCCTGTTAAGGTGACCTTTTCCAAAATCTTTAAAAAATATGATAAACTGAATGACCTGTAACAATATAAAAATCGTTAACACATCATTTTCGCTCCACTACTGAACGATCAGTTTACTTACCTGGGTTGACTTTGACTCAGGCATCGTGACCTGGATAAAGTAAATTCCCGGTGAAAGTGAATGAATATCCAGTGAATAGCTCATCTGGTTTGTGGTGGCTTCCAGAACGGAATTTCCAATGACTGAAATCATGCGGATTTCTTTGTTTCCGGTTGAATTGAATTTCAGATTGCATTTGTCTGAAGCCGGATTCGGGGTAACAGAGAAGCCAGCTTCATTGGCAGTCTTTTCATTCATTCCAATGAGAAGGTCTCCAGTGATCACAATGTCATCAAGTTCCCAGGTGGAAGCTGCGGTGGCATCTGAGGTGTATTTAAACCCGATGTAAACGCTTGCGCCATTGGTAGCACTGAGGTTAATTGACCCTGAAGGAGTCCATACAAAATTACCGGCAGACCAGTTGGCGCTCAGCGGGGTCCATGTGTAGTCGCCCGGGTTTCCAACTCCGTCATAATCCTTGGAAATAAAGAGTTCCAGGGGTGATCCCGTGTATTTGTATGCAGAAACGAATGACAAGGCTTCATTGTTGTAATTGTTGAAGTTCATGGAAGGTGAGATGAGCCAGTCTTCATTTACAATGGCCGAGCCCGAATATCCGCTCATGCTGGAAAAGGGATTCCCTGCAAGGTGGATTGAGTCAATGCTCCATACCTGCGGGCCGGTCACATTTTTCAGGATCCAGTTTGAGAAGGTCTTGTTGGTGAAATGGATGCTGTCAATGATAACAGTTGGCGGGGTAAGTGCACTTGCAGAGGGAGCAGTGCCGTCTGTTTTGTAATTGATCAGTGACCCTGAATTGGTATAAGGGAAAATTTTAAAATAGAAGGTCTTGTTTGAAGGCAAACTGCCAAATGATCCGGACTGAGCTCCCTGGAGGATGTTGAGTGCTCCGTGTCCGTCGGCAAGGTTTGCATCGGTTGGGATCGGGGTTCCGTCAACGGGTGCAGTGATATTGTTTTGATCACTGGCGAGGATCAGGTAAGCCCCTGGTGCTTGTGCCCCTGTGGCATCCACCCAGGTAAGGCCTACCATAAACGGTGATGGTGTTGCCGTGAAACTGGTTGGGTAATTGGTAGGCTCGGGTAACGGACCCCCTGAGTTTGCCGTCCAGGTAACATTGTCAATGGTTACCTGTCCTGATGTCAGACTGTCGGCCTGTTTGAATTTCAGGATAAAACTTCCTGAAGCATTGACAAGGATCGGGCCTGAGTTGTGCACGTTGGCCGTATCACCTGTTCCACCCGGGCTGGTTACGTTACCTATCACAAGATCATTAACAAGGACATTCAGGTTAACTGCGCTGGAGAAACCCTGCTTGTAGTCAAAACTGAGCGTTCCGCAACCATTGAGCAGTAGTCCGGAGGTTACATTTGCAGTCGGGTTTCTGCCCTTTCCAAGACAGGGTGACGGTGCAACAATGGCACGATCGCTTCTGCACTGGGTATAACTCCAGGTAGAACCGTCCTGGCCAACAAATGTACCACTGGTATAAGTACCTGATGAGCCTGCATAATTATTGAAATTTTCCAATCCCTGCCCGAAAGATGAGGAGGCAAGGAAGATCATTACCAGCATGAATAAAGAGAGTAATTGTTTTTTCATGATTGCTTAAATTTAAGGTTGATTACTGAATAACAAGTTTTTGAATGTGAGTATTGCCGGAAGCCTGGTCCTTTACCCGGACAAAATAGAGGCCTTTGGCCAGCTCCGGCAGATCAAAACCGACGGCAGGCAAATCAGTGACCTGTTGCGCGACCTCAGTTCCGACACATGAAATCACGTTAACAAAATGGCTGCCACGCGATCCGAAGATGATGGAGAACCTGCCGTTTGACGACGGGTTAGGTTGAATTGAGAATCCTGGGGTTTTACCATCTGATTCAATCCCTGAAGGCCCAACCTGTATGAATGCCGGCTTATACCTGACACTCTGCCCGGTAGCATTATGAACCGTCAGGGTGACATCATAACTGCCAAGTATGTTGTAAGTTATCGGAGGTGGCGTCTGGCCTGAATATGTCTCAGGGACACCCCGCTCAAACACCCAGTCCCAGGATGTTATGTTGCCGGTTGAAGCATCGGTAAATGTAACAGTCTGGCCAACCATGATGGTTGAATCGCTTGTGAGGAAGTTGGCAACAGGAAGGTAAGAACACCCTGCAAGCGGCGATGCATAAAGTGAATCCCCCGTCGGCCCTATCCCGGTATATTCTACAGCATGGCGCCAGTTAGCGGCCAGTGCATTGTTGGCATTGGGGTCGCACAATTCAAGTGTAGGCCCTTTGCCATTGGCCAGCGTATCCCAGGGCAATGTTGGCATATAGAACACCGAATCAACCACATAGCCGTACAGGTCCTTTAAAACGATGGCTTCTCCCTGGTTTGTCAGTGCAGAACCGACACCCCACTGATAGGATGGGACACTGTAATATGTGTTTATCCATGCTGAACTCTTGCTCACAATAACATACGCCTGTGGGTTGAGTGTTACAGCAGGGAATGTAAATTCAACTCCCTTGCTGAAATAGAACCCCGCCATATTGACTGGCTGTGTCCCGTTATTATACAATTCAATGAATTCAAGTGAATCAGTTCCGATGATGGGCGACCGGTAGTTGATCTCGGTTAACACCAAAGGAGCATTCGTGGGCCCGGTCACATGGATGTATGCATTTTTACAGGTGGTTTGCTGTCCCCACTGGTTCGTGGCTGTAAGGCAAACGGTGTAGTCGCCGATGACATTGTAGGTAATACCCGCTGGATTTTGCGCTGTGGAGGTGCTTGGCACACCGCCGTTGAAAGACCAGCTCCATGTTTCGGGACAGTATTTCGTTGAATCAAAGAAGTTGATGGCTTCGCCCACGGTCACATTCAGTTTGCTGGCAACAAAATCGGGTAAAGGGGCGATAATTTCGCATAATGTGCTGAAAGTGACATCGGCACCGTAAGCTGTTCCGGCAGTGTTGCTGGCATAGGCACGCATGTGGTACACTGTGCTTGGCAAAAGCCCGGTCATATTGCTCGTAAAAACGCCAAGTGTTCCAGGCTCGGTGGTGTGTGAACCCGTGATGGTCGGGTTTGTTGCCGTACCCCAGCACAATCCCCTGGCAGTTATATTGGTTCCACCGTTGTTGGTGACATTTCCGCTTCCTGTGGCTGAACTGTAGGAGATGTTGGTCACAACAGGGTTTGTTGTAACCGCTGCCATACCCGGACCGGCCGGGGTAAGCGGTGTGTCAGAATTGGTCAGCACCACCACGTCGCGGCGCAGTGCTGCAGTTGTATTGGCTCCGCTTGGCCATGTACCGGTCGGGTTGGTATTAAAAGCAAATACCGTGTTGTTCGGATTACGCGATTCAACGCGGCGAACACCGCTGGGGTTGTTAGCTCCGATGGGAACAACCGCAGGGTAGTCACCTGCAACAGCCGTTCCGGTTTGCATATAAACATCGTTAATTGCGACAGGAAGTTCAGCGTTTGCAACCTGTGTAGGGATGGTCGGCATGATCATGTAGCAGAACAGGGGGTCGCCGGTTCCGGCTTCATTGTCATACATCAGCATATATTTTCCGTTGGAAGGGGCCAGCGAACTGCCCTTCACAAAGCAACCGTCATCGGTTGTCGCAGGCGTTCTGGCAACCAGGCCGACATCAAGCGCTGTGAGTGTTTTAGCGCCCACAAACAATGGGGATGAAGGCATGGTGCCCCCGGTCACAACCCAGCCCAGCCGGATGTTATGAATCTGGCCGGCATCAAAGCGTGAGGCATTGCCGGTAGGCTGAATGAACACCCAGAAAGGGCCGCTGCTGCCGGTAGCATCCGTTGTGAAATAGGCTGTAAGATTCGTCGTTCCGGCAAATGCTGTTCCGTTCCAATAATTACCCGCCCCGTAAACTGTGGCGGCTTCGGTAACAAGGCCAACGCCGGGCTTGACATCGTATGCCGTGTTGGGAGCAAGGCCGTCAATTTTCAGGCCGACTGCGAAGGCAGTGCGGGCATTGTTTGCAGAGGCGGCAGTTTTAGCGCCAAAGTACTTAGGAACAACCAATTCCGTTACTGTCTGACTGAATCCTCCGGAAACAAAAAGGAACATCATCAGGAGTGTGAAGCCTAAAAATGTAAATCTGTACTTCATAGTTTGACCCATTAATAATCGCATAGGAATTAATCTACAAAAGTGATAATATTTTTTGGATTTTTTCCGGTAATTTATTAACAAATGAAAAGGGCTGAACCCCGAACAGGATCAGCCCTTCACCAAGCAGTTAAAACGAGGGTTTACTTGTCTTTAACCTCTTCAAAATCAACATCGGTAACCTCATCATTACCCGGGCCTTTTTGTCCCTGGTCAGGCCTGCCCTGGTCATGTGGCTGGCCACCTTCCTGGGGGCCCGCCTGTGAAGAGTTTTTATACATTTCCTCACTTGCAGTCTGCCAGATTGAATTGAGGTTTGCCATTGCAGCATCAATTGCGGGAATATCGCGGTTCTTGTGCGCGTTTTTCAGCTCCTCAACCGCCTTTTCAATCAGGCCTTTTTTATCTGCCGGAAGTTTGTCGCCAAATTCCTTCAGTTGCTTTTCAGTCTGGAAGACAAGGCTGTCAGCCTGGTTCAGTTTGTCAACCTCCTCTTTCACTTTCTTGTCTGAATCGGCATTGGCCTGGGCCTCATCGCGCATCCTGCGGATATCGTCCTCTGAAAGGCCTGATGAAGCTTCAATCCTGATCTGCTGCGACTTACCTGTGGCTTTGTCCTTTGCTGTTACATGAAGGATCCCGTTTGCATCAATGTCAAAGATAACTTCAATTTGCGGGATTCCGCGCTGTGAGGGCGGGATGCCATCAAGATGGAACCTTCCGATGCTTTTGTTCTGGTTGGCCATTGGTCTTTCGCCCTGCAGAATATGGATTTCAACGGAAGTCTGACCGTCGGCGGCAGTTGAAAACACCTCAGATTTTCTAGTAGGTATCGTGGTATTTGATTCAATAAGGCGTGTCATGACACTGCCGAGGGTTTCAATACCCAGTGACAGCGGGGTGACGTCAAGAAGCAGAACATCTTTCACTTCACCGGTAAGTACACCTCCCTGGATGGCTGCGCCAATGGCAACAACTTCGTCGGGATTTACGCCCTTGGAGGGTTCTTTTCCAAAGAAATCACGAACAAGTTTCTGTACTGCCGGGATACGTGTTGAACCGCCGACAAGGATCACCTCATCAACTTCCGAAGCTTTCAAACCGGCATCCTGCAATGCTTTCTGGCACGGAGGAAGGGTTGACTGAATCAGGTTGTCAACGAGCTGTTCAAATTTGGCACGTGTAATTTTTTTCACAAGGTGCTTTGGCACACCGTCAACCGGCATGATATATGGCAGGTTGATCTCGGTTTCCATAGAACTTGAAAGTTCAATCTTTGCTTTTTCAGCTGCTTCTTTCAAACGCTGAAGTGCCATTGGATCCTTGCGGAGGTCAAGGCCTTCATCTTTCTGAAACTCATCAGCGAGCCAGTCAATAATAACGTGGTCAAAGTCGTCGCCGCCAAGGTGTGTGTTACCATTGGTTGATTTCACTTCAAACACGCCTTCACCAAGTTCAAGGATGGAAATGTCAAAGGTTCCTCCACCAAGGTCAAATACAGCCACCTTGATATCTTTATGTTTTTTATCAAGGCCATAGGCAAGGGCTGCCGCTGTAGGCTCGTTGATGATACGCTTGACAGTGAGCCCCGCGATTTCTCCGGCTTCTTTTGTTGCCTGGCGCTGTGAATCGCTGAAATAGGCAGGTACGGTAATAACCGCCTCAGTGACCGTTTGTCCAAGGTAATCTTCGGCGGTTTTCTTCATTTTTTGAAGAACCATTGCACTGATTTCCTGTGGAGTATATAATTTTCCCGAAATGTCTACGCGGGGTGTGTTGTTCTCGCCTTTCGCGACCATATAAGGAACACGCTTAATCTCTTTCTGCACCTGGTCCCAGGTTTCTCCCATAAAGCGCTTAATGGAAAAAATGGTGTTTCTCGGATTTGTGATCGCCTGGCGTTTGGCCGGGTCTCCGATTTTCCGCTCTCCGTTCTCTGTAAACCCGACAACAGACGGGGTGGTGCGTCTCCCTTCGCTGTTGGGAATCACAACAGGTTCGTTGCCTTCCATCACAGCCACACAGGAGTTGGTGGTTCCAAGGTCAATACCAATAATTTTTGCCATGTTCAAATCTCTTTATTAATAAACAATAATTTTCAGAATGTGAACCTGAATAGTCAATCATTGTACCAAAATAGATTTTGTGGCAGGAGGGTGACAAAAAGACAGATGGTGAGATGGTGAGACGGTGAGATGGTAAAATGGTGGAACGCTAGAAACCAAGATTTTTGGTGTGGGCGTTGATTTTGAGGGAGTCTTTGGTTATCTGGCTAATGCTCAGGGAGTCAACTGATTTCATGAAGCGGGCGGAGAAAAGGCCGATGCCATTGGTAATATTGGTATAGGATGGGCGTTCCTGTACAAGTGACAGGGAAGGTTCCGTGACTTCCATGTAGGTATCAAGTTCGGCGGCTGCCACCGTGAAAATGTATTCGCAATGGTGGGCTACACGGTCAACAAGCGGGTCAACGGGAATTTTAGCGCCAACCACGGCGTAAAATGCATTGCCGGGGAAAAATAGGGAAAAAGGAAGGGTGCTATTTGCATCAATTGGCTTGACATTGTTGAAAACCTGCCAGTCAATATATTTCATTTGTTTAATGCTGGGGGAGGATTTCAGAGATTCCATATAAAAGAACCGTATTACCAACTGGTAACGTTTTCCATTTTTCGCTTGGGTCCACCTCACTTCAAAATTATAGTTTGGGATAAAACTGACGGTGCCATTGGGCCGGGTCACATCAAAATCGTGCATCAAACCGGTTTGTCCGGATATCACCTTGCCAGTCTGTTTATTTGTAACGACCAGTATATAGGTAAAATTCTCGTTCAACTTCTTTGTGGTGTAATACAATAGCTGATTAGGATAATAGAAAAACGAGATTGAATCGTCATAAGGGTTTTTGTTCTGAATCCTGATTGAATCACACTGATAAGTGTTTAAATAATTGCCTTGGTTCCATTCCTCCAGTTTTACATCCAGGCCATGAAGGTAATTACTTGAATCAGGTATTTTGGCAAACTCCAGTGCGTTCCCTTCGCCCAGGAATGCCTTGGTTACCTTTATATAGTTTGTATCCTGTGTTTGGTCAAGCAATCCGTATACAACCGTAATATCCTTCCAGCTGGCATTGACGTTCAAATCCTTGTTGCATGAAAACAGTAAAGGCAGGAAGAGCGCGAATAGCGGCAGTAAACGAAAGTAGCGCATGCAGGTTGATATTTTGTATTTCGCAAAAGTACATAAATTTATCGTAATTTTGCTTTAAAATTGATATTATGTCATCGGCAATCTCGTTCCGGAATGTGTCAAAAGTAACGACACATGTCCTCCAGGAAATGAAAATTAAGGGCGAGAAAATCGCCATGCTCACAGCCTACGATTATTCCTTTGCCCGCATCCTTGACAGTACTGGCATTGACGTGATCCTCGTTGGCGATTCGGCATCAAATGTTATGGCTGGACACTCCTCCACCCTGCCCATCACACTGAATGAGATGATCTATCACGGCGTCTCCGTTGTAAGGGCAGTAAAACGTGCGCTGGTTGTGGTCGACCTGCCTTTCGGGACCTACCAGGGAAACTCAAAGGAGGCACTCAATTCGGCCATCAGGATCATGAAGGAAGCCGGCGCTGATGCGGTTAAACTTGAAGGGGGCAGGGAGATCCTGGAATCTGTTGACCGGATCCTTTCGGCAGGTATCCCGGTGATGGGTCATCTTGGCCTCACGCCGCAATCCATCCATAAATTCGGAACCTATGTCGTTCGGGCGACAAATGAAGAAGAAGCCTCCAAGCTGATTGATGATGCACATCTCCTGGAAAAAGCGGGGTGCTTTGCCATTGTGCTTGAAAAAATACCTGCCGCACTGGGTGCCAAAGTGACACAATCTGTCAAAATCCCGATCATCGGCATCGGGGCTGGCGGCGGTGTCGACGGCCAGGTGCTTGTTCTCCACGACATGCTGGGCATCACCATGGATTTCTCTCCGCGTTTCCTGCGGCGGTACCAGAATCTTTCTGAAGAAGTGCGCGGTGCGGTAAACAATTATATACAGGATGTGAAAACGCTTGACTTCCCGAATGAAAAAGAGCAGTATTGATCAGTCTGTACTTTATGAAGACAATCACCTGATCATCCTGAACAAACGGCCTTCGGATATTGTTCAGGGGGATAAAACCGGGGATGAACCGCTGAGTGACCTCCTTAAATCTTACATTAAAAACAAGTACGACAAGCCCGGGGAGGTATTCCTTGGTGTAGTGCACCGGCTCGACCGCCCGGTGAGCGGGGCGCTGATTTTTGCACGCACGTCAAAAGCGCTGTCGCGGCTGAATATCATGCTGCGCGACGGACTGATCCGTAAAACCTACTGGGCCGTGGTCAAACATGCTCCGTTAAATATGGAGGGCCACCTTGTACAGTACCTTACGCGCAACCCGGAAAAGAACAAGTCATTTGTGCATGACAATCAAGTCACGGGATCACAGAAAGCTGAGCTGATCTACAAAGTCATCGGTAAAAGTGACGGGTATTTCCTGCTGGAGATAAACCTGCTTACCGGCCGCCATCACCAGATCCGGGCGCAGCTTGCCGCAATGGGTTGCCCGATCAAGGGGGACCTGAAATACGGTTACCCCAGATCCAACCCGGGTGGTTTTATACACCTTCATGCACGCACCATTGAATTCATACACCCGGTAAAAAAAGAGGTGATCAAGGTGTCGGCAGTTCCGCCTGCCGACAGTTTATGGGATTTTTTTGTACGGAACCAGGAACACGAAAACCTAAAAGGATGAGCAGGCTGCACTCATCACCGGACACAACCTTCATGGGGATTGGTGACATCCCTGCGCAGCCCGTATACGGTCAATCCATGTTCAGTTCCCACCAGCTTCAGCCAACCCGGGTTCAATCCATCAAGCCACACATTACGCAACCGGACTGGATCGCCGGGTTGCTGATATTCTGTTTCATCCTGCTGGCATGGGGCCAGGTATTCTACTACAAGCGCATACAGCAGATCTTCCGCGCCCCTTTCTCAAAGCGGTTCATCAACCAGCTTACCCGCGACGGCAACCTTTTCAGCGAACGGATCTCCATCGCAATGGGTATTGTTTATTTAATTACATTTTCATTGCTCATTTATGAAGCCAATGAGCTGGTATTCGGGTTCACCTTCAGTGGCATTAAGGGAATCCTCCTCTACGGACTGATCAATGCAGTCATCCTGGGGATGCTCATCCTTAAAATAACACTTGTCCGGTTCCTGGGCATTATCTTCAAAACCAGGGAAACCACCTCCAACTACCTGCTCAACCTGCTCCTTTTTTCACTGTTGTCAGGGCCTGTCCTGTTGCTGGCCATGGTATTCATCGTCTACCTGAAATCTGTTATGATCCTGAATATTTTTCTGGCCGTTTTTGCCTGCCTGATGGTATTTAGATTTTTAAGAGGTTTTTTTATCGGAATGGCCCTGCGGAAGTTTTCGTATTTATTTTTATTTGTGTATCTTTGCAGCCTCGAAATTTTACCCCTGCTGGTTCTCATAAAAATTCTGATTAACATCACCCGCGCCACGGGAGCGTAAGGATTTCGAGAGTGAGAACGCAAATACCTTACGACCTTGAAAATAAAGAATATACTGGTTTCCCAGCCTCAGCCTCTTGATTTTGAGAAATCACCGTATGGTGAGCTAGCACGAAAATTCAATGTTAACATCACTTTTCGTAAATTCTTTAAAATAGAAGGTATTCCTGCCAAGGATTTCCGCAAAGACAAAGTTAACCTCCTGGAATTCACGGCTGTCATCTTTACTTCCAGGAATGCGGTAGATCACTACTTCAGGATTTGCAAAGAGATGCGTGTTGACGTGCCTGAAACCATGAAGTACTTCAGCATTTCAGAATCAACAGCTTACTACCTCCAGAAATATGTCCAGTTCAGGAAACGGAAAATTTTCCACAGCAAGGAGAATTATGCCAACCTGATCGAACTGATCAAAAAACATAAGACCGAGAAATTCCTCCTGCCATGTTCGGATATCCACAAGCTGGAAATCCCCAAGATGCTTGACGAAAACAAGATCCAGTACAAGAAAGCAATCATTTACCGCACCCTGGCAGCTGACCTGGCCGACATCAACATCAGCAATTATGACCTGCTGGTGTTTTTCAGTCCTTCCGGGATCAAATCTCTTTTCAAGAATTTTCCTGATTTTGTACAGGGAGATTCTGCCATCGGTGCATTCGGAACTTCAACCCACAAGGCAGTTACAGATGCCGGGCTTGTTCTGAATGTTGAGGCACCCACCCAGCAGGCGGCCTCCATGACAACAGCCATAGAGCTGTTTTTGCAGAACGAAGCCAAAAAGAAGTGACCGACGGTTTAAAGCAAACCTTCTCCAAAGATGAACGGCTTTGCAGCCGGCGGCTGATCAGGATTTTATTTTCAAAAGGGCAAACTTTTCACCTTAAACCATTCCGTATCACCTGGATGCATAATCCGGACACAGCTCCGCCACCCGCGCAGGTTCTGATGAGTGTGCCTAAATACAACTTCCGCAAGGCAGTTGAAAGGAACCTCATCCGCAGGCGGATGAAAGAAGCTTATCGGTTAAACAAACACCCGTTTTATGAATACCTGGCCGGATCGGGGCACAAAATCATCTTCAGCATCACTTACACAGCAAAAGATATAGCGGCATACGCGCAAATCCAACCGAAAATAATTTTACTTTTACAACGTTTAACAGAAGAGGATGAAAAAGTTACTGGGTAGTTTTTTCATTTTATTAATAAGGTTTTACCAGGCAGCCATATCCCCCTACCTTATGCCATCCTGCCGATTTACACCCAGTTGTTCGGTTTATGGCGCAGAAGCCATCGCCAAACACGGGCCTTTCCGCGGAGGCTGGCTCACATTGAAACGGCTGGGAAGATGCCATCCATGGGGGGGCCCGGGGGGGTATGACCCGGTGCCGGAGTAATTGGTAAAACGGTAAAGTGATAAAGTGGTAAAATGGTGAAATGGTGAAATGGCAATATGGTGAAATGGCAAAAAGGCAAAATGGTGAAATGGTGAAGTAGTGAAATAGTCAAATTAGTGGATAGAGATGGGGCGTGACCTGTCTGAACTTAAAGATTAAAATTACAGAGAATGAAAAGAATTGCGGCATATATATTATTGATTTTCATTTGCGGATCAGTTTCAGTCAGGGCTTATAGCCAAGCGCCGAACCAGCAGGGGTTTGAAATAATGAAAAACCTTGACATTTATTCCAACCTGATCAAGGAACTCAACCAGGATTATGTGGATGAAATCAACCCCGGCGAACTTACAGAAACCGGGATTGAAGCCATGCTGGAATCCCTTGACCCGTATACCAACTTTATCCCTGAGTCGCAGGTGGAAGATTACAAGTTCATCACCACCGGACAATATGGCGGAATCGGGTCACTTATTCACCAGCAGGGTGATTTTATCGTGATCTCTGAACCGTATGAAAACTCGCCTGCCGAGAAGTCGGGGCTTAAAGCCGGCGACAAAATACTGGAAGTCAACGGAAAACAGGCAAAAGGCAAATCGTATGATGATGTCAGCGCCATCCTGAAAGGACAGGCCGGCACAACGGTAAACCTGCTGGTGCAGCGCGACGGCGAAGCAAAACCTTTTGAAAAGACCATCACCCGGGAGAATATTAAAATTGACAACATTCCATACTACGGAATGGTTGATGCAACAACCGGCTATATCAAACTGACCGGGTTTACCCAGAATGCAGGCAAAGAGGTAAAACAGGCTTTCCTGAAGCTGAAAGAGGGCAACACCCTGAAGGGAATTATCATTGACCTGCGTGGAAACGGCGGCGGCTTGCTGAATGAAGCTGTTGACATTGCGAATATTTTCGTGGAACGCGGACAGGAGATCGTAATCACCAAGGGGAAAATGGCCGATAAAAACCACACCCACCTCACCATGAACCCACCTGCCGACCTGGCCATGCCCGTGGTTGTGCTTGTTGACCGTTCAAGTGCGTCGGCCAGCGAGATCCTCGCCGGATCGCTGCAGGATCTCGACCGTGGAGTGATCGTTGGACAGCGCACTTTTGGAAAAGGACTGGTGCAGAATGTAGTGCCCCTTTCATACAATGCGCAGATGAAAATCACTGTTGCCAAGTACTATATCCCGAGCGGCAGGTGCATCCAGGCAATTGATTATGAACATAAAAAGAAGGACGGGTCATTCGGGAAAATACCCGACTCCCTGATCAGGGCTTTCAAAACCAAAAACGGCCGGTCTGTCTACGACGGCGGGGGCATTAACCCGGACGTGGTGACAAAACCCAGGAAATTCAGCAATGTGGCCACATCGCTATACGGGAAGTACCTGATTTTCGACTATGCCACCCAATATGCCCGCATGCACCCAACCATCCCTCCCCCCGATGTATTCGAGATCAGTGATTCAACTTACGACGGTTTCATTGCGTTCATCCAGGGAAAAGATTACACCTATAAAACCAAGAGTGAACGCGCACTTGAAGACCTGAAAAACGTTGCCTTGAAAGAGAATTACTTTGATGCGATGAAAGAGGAGTATGAGCACCTGAAAACCCGCATGGAACAGGATAAACAATCGGACCTGAAAAAATACAGCGACCAGATCAAGGAACTCCTCAAGATGGAAGTCGTAACAAGATATTATTTCCAGAAGGGCAAAGTTATTGCAGCCCTCAAGCATGACCCGGAAATTTCTGATGCCATTGCCACCCTGCAGGACAGTGAGAAATATGCGGGAATCCTTGCCGGGAAATATGTTCAACCCAAGCCTGAAATCCCTGCCAAGGCCGAAGATGATGATGAAAACCCAGTTGATTAATACAATCATATGAAACAGATCACCCACTCTTTTGAGTACCAGATCTTCGACTCATCCTCTGAACTGCAGCCTGCCGACCGGGACCTGCTTGACAAAGCCAAAGAGGCCATCAACGGCTCATATGCACCTTATTCACATTATCATGTGGGTGCTGCGGTCAGACTGGCAAACGGAATGATTTTCAAGGGAAGCAACCAGGAGAACATGTCTTTCCCTGCCGGCCTTTGTGCAGAGCGGGTTGCCATTTTTGCAGCGGCTTCCTCCTTTCCGGAAGTGCCCGTTGCCACGGTTGCCATCAGCGCACGGGCAGAACAATTTGATGTAAGTGAACCGGTACCGCCCTGCGGGATGTGCAGACAGGCAATCGTTGAATACGAGATGAAGTTCGGCAATAAAATCCGGATCATACTGGGTGGACAGTCGGGGGAAGTGTTTGTTTTTAACGGAATGGGGACGCTGTTGCCACTGGCGTTTCATGAGAAGGGGTTGGCGAAGTGAATGAATGAGAAAGTAAGTGAGTGAGTGGCGCGTGATGAAATTGTAAATAAAAAGGTTATTATGAAGGTTCCTGCTTTGTATTTTGTAATGTTGTTGCTGATTCCTGTTCTCGGGATGAAAAGTGATAAATCGGCTTATAAGGTTTATAACGCGAAAGGCCACACGGTTGATTATGATGATATACTGAAAGCTGCCGGGAAATCGGATATTATTTTCTTTGGGGAGCTCCATAAAAACCCGATTGCACACTGGCTTGAGCTGGAACTGACAAAAGACCTCTATGCAATAAAAGGTGATAAACTGGTACTTGGCGCTGAGATGTTTGAGGTTGACAACCAGTTGCTGATCAACGAGTACCTTTCAAAGATGATCCGTAAGAAGGATTTTGAAGCCGAGGCAAAACTCTGGCCGAATTATAAAAACGATTACGCCCCAATTATTGATTTTGCCTGGGAAAAAGGGATCAAAGTAAAGGCTACGAATATTCCACGCCGGTTTGCAGCCCTTGTAAACAGCAAAGGATTTGAAGGGCTTGACAGCATCAATGCGATGGAGCGCGGGATGATTGCATCATTGCCGATTAAATACCCCGATTCTCTCGACTGCTATGCCAGTATTGTTAAAAATGTAGGTGACGGGATGCCTGCCCACCTGTCGACAAACCTTGGCAAGGCACAGGCCATAAAAGATGCAACCATGGCTCATTTCATCATGAAAGGCGGGGCACTTGACGGCAAAACCGTTCTTCATTTCAACGGTGCTTATCACAGTGACAATCACGAAGGGATCGTGTGGTACACAAAGCAAGCCATCAGAAAAACCAGCTTTGATCTGAAAATACTCACCATCACCTGTATAGAACAGGAAAACATTGACACCATCTCCGGCAAGGATGCGGCCAAAGCCGATTTCATCATTGTCATCCCATCCTCGATGCCAGGCGCAGAAGGAAAATAGTGCTCTTTAGTACTAATCAAAGAAGGATAGCCTCTTCTCAGGCAAAGGTATAATACGCATTAATGAGGAAATTCCATAATGTCACCAGCAAGGTTGCCACCAGTTTGGCGACGTAGAAATTCACCTTGAATTTGCCTGTCATCGCCCAGATGATCAACAGGTTAATAACCAACCCAATGAGCGCAATAAAGATAAACCGTGTGAACTCCATGGCAATATTGGGGTTTGCACTGTGAAAGGTCCATAACCTGTTCATGAAATAATTGCTGGTGGCGGCGAGTGCAAAGCCGCATGTATTGGCCACATATTTCTGGATCTTAAGGATCTCCTTACAGACAAATGTTGTTCCGAAATCAACAAAAACACCCGAAAAACCAACCAGGGAGAACTTGACAAACTTCAGTAGAAAGGCCTCAGTAAAGAATGATTGCAGCAATATCACGTGATGAGAATTAAATGTAAAATGTAAAATGTAAAATGCAAAGTTCCGCTACCACCCATCACCCGTCACCCGTCACGCGTCACCTGTCACCCGTCACGCGTCACCTGTCACCTGTCACGCGTCACCTGTCACCTGTCACAACAGAATAATCAGCACCTCATTCTTCCCAGCGCGTATCACCTCAACATTCACAGTCATTCCATGTTTCAGCTTCTGCAGGCGTGACATATATTCATAAATGTTGCCCACCGGCATGCCATTGATCCCTGTGACGATGTCGCCTTTTTTCATGCCTCCCTTGTCTGCGGGACCATCTTTGGTAACACCGTCAATGCGCAAGCCCTTCTTTTCAGTACCGGCGAAATCAGGCATAATTCCAAGGGTCACTTTAAGGCGCCTGCCGCTGCGGCCAGCCTGTTCCTTTTTCCCAGATTCCTTAAAAGTTAATGCAGCAGGCTGCTGATCAACGGTCAGGATGATGTTCGTAGCATAATCGCCGACTAGTTTCTCGGTATCAAAATCAAGGAGTTCTGTGTCATCAAACGGTGTATGATAGTCAGTATGAACGCCCGTATTGAAATAAAACACCGGGATGTTGGAGGCATAGAACGAAGCGTGGTCGGAAGGGCCGTACCCATCCGGGGCATGAACTACTTTAAACGGCAGGTTGGTCTCAAGCGGTGAAACGAGGGAGTCGCCTTCCACAGAGGTACCGGTACCACTGAGGGAGATTGAATTATTATCCTTGTCAAATCTGCCTACCATGTCAAAGTTGAACATGGTTTTTATTTTCTTCAGATCAACAGGTGGATGGTCAACAAAATATTTAGAGCCCAGGAGGCCAATCTCCTCGGCACTGAAAGCAACGAAAATGATGCTCCGCTTCAGCTTGCTTTTTAACGGCGCAAGCTGTCGGGCAAGTGCCATCACCATGGCTGTTCCGGAGGCATTGTCGTCGGCCCCGTTATGAACTGCATTGGTGTCGGGCATCCGGGAACCGGAGCTCTGTCCGCCAAAACCAAGATGGTCGTAATGTCCGCCGATCACAAAATATTCATCTTTCAGCACGGGATCACTGCCTTCAAGGAGGGCGACGACATTGGCAGTCTTTTCGCGTTTCTGAAACACATCAGCATTTCCGTTTACAACAACTTTGGTTTCAAAACTTTTCGGGGCCTTTGATGAGATGATGGACCGATCGAGGCTGTCAACAGTAATACCGGTTTTCTTCAGGATCTTGCTAGCCAGGTCGCGGGTGATGTTCAGGACGGGGATACCTGCCGTAACTTCATTGTTTTCAACAACAAGCGGCATCAGTTTATCCTCTTTTTCAACGCCCTTCGGGGTAACAAGCAGGACGCCAGCTGCCCCTTTATCCTTGGCAGTAAGTACTTTGCTGCGAACGTCACTGAAAGGGATGAATTTACTGTCAGAATTATCAAGGTCAGGATCAGCACGTAAGATCATCACCCATTTGCCTTTTACATCAATGCCTTTATAATCACTCCATTTGAGGCTGTCGGTATCAATATCAAAACCGTAGCCTGCAAAAATGACAGGTGCTTTTACTTTTGCACTACTTGAAAAAGAAAGTGGAATGAAATCCTTTTTCACCTCCGATTCAAAGCCGTCAAAACTGAGGCTGTTCTTTTGGCCAAGCTGAACATCCGTTACGATGTCAAACCATTGAAATCCTTTTTCTCCCATCGGTTTCAATCCGGCGGCAAGAAAATGAACCAGGATATAATTGGCTGCCACGTTGATCTCAGCCGTTCCCGGTTTACGCCCTTTAAGCGAATCTGACGCCAGGAACTCAACGTATTCACGCAGTTCCTTTGAAGTGATCAGCGATTGTTGAGCAAAACCCAGGGCCGCAATGAACCCTGTAACCAGCATGAGAGAAAATCTTTTCATATAATCCTTTGGTTTGGAAACAATAACTTTAAAATGTAAACAAATACAATCAATGAAGGCAATGCAATCAATGCATACAATGTAAAAAACCTGGCACTATCCCTTCGTCCGCTCGTCCGCCTGTCCGCCTGTCCGCCTGTCCGCCTGTCCGCTCGTTCACCCGCTCACCCACTCACTACTCACCCACTCACCACCTTTATTATCCCCCCTCCCAACACCACATCCTCATCATAAAAAACTGCTGATTGTCCAGGTGTAATCGCGTCGTTCGGATGGAAGAATGTCACCTTTATCTCACCGTTTTCCATGGGTTCAATGCGTGCTTCACGTTCTTTTTGCGCAGACCTGATCTTCGCTGTGCAATCCATGGGCTGGGTCAAACCTGGCAGGGCAACCCAGTTGAGATCTTCCACAATGAACGACGTATTATATGTTTCTTCACGGATGCCGACAATAACTGTATTCTCTTCCGCATTCAGTCCGATGACATAAAGCGGTTCGGAAAATGCAATTCCCAATCCTTTTCGCTGGCCGATGGTATAATTCCAGGTACCCTTGTGCTGCCCGAGCACATTTCCCTTCGTATCAACAATATGCCCCGGAAGATCTTCAACATCAAGCAAGTCTTTATAATCGCCGCTGTAAAAATCCTGGCTTTCTTCAATGTCCTCTATGGTGATGCCGACCTTCCTTGCCAGTTCTTTAATCTCAGGTTTCTGAAATCCGCCGATTGGCAGCAATGCCTGTGAAAGCTGGTCCTGCGACAGGCGGTGGATGAAATAGGTCTGGTCTTTTTTCAGGTCAGCTGCCTTTTTTAAGGCGAAGCGCTGGTATTTTTCGTTGAACTCCACACTGGCATAATGGCCGGTGGCAAAAAAGTCAAAGGCAATACCGCTTTTTCTCGCCATGGCCGGCAGCATGCCGAATTTGATGAGCTGGTTGCACTGGATACATGGATTTGGCGTACGGCCGGCAAGGTACTCCGACTTGAAATAGTCTAAAACGGCCTCCTTATATTCAGCGGAACAATTGAATACGTGGTATGGAATATCAAGTTTTTTGGCTACTTCACGGGCATCGTGAATCTCCTCCTCTTCATCGGAGCCATAGCAGGCATGTTTGCCTGTTGATTTATACTGTCCGTCCCAGATCGCCATGGTCACGCCGATCACATCATAGCCTTGCTCCTTCAGAAGATAGGCTGCTACCGATGAATCAACGCCCCCGCTCAGACCTACGATTACGGTTGGTTTCTTTGTCAAAATATCACTAATTGGTTAAAAACGGGTGCAAAGTTAGCAATTATTTGGCTTCGGGCACTTTGAACTGGTCGCCGGTGCCCTCGATCATACGGCGCTCCCATGCCTTTCCGTAACCGGGCTGGGCGGGCTTTTTAGGAACTCCTTTACCGTTGCCGTTGTCGAGAAGCTGGAAACCGTTTGTTTGTTTAACGTTCCCATCCACATATTTCATGAAGAGATAATGATAAAATGCATTCCATTTGGAAACAAGCAAACTACCGGTATAAGAAGAATAATCAGTTACATAGGAAACACCGGAAGCCGGGTCCCCTTTGTACAGTTCAGTCGCCTTGGCGTCAACGATCTCCGTTTCCCGGATCATCCTTTTCTCTAGTTCTGACTGGTATTTTTCAATCTCCGGGTGGATGAGGTCATACCGCGAATAGGCCAGGTTGTTTACCTGGCTGAAAGTCCAGAACGCTGAGTTATCCGACCAGGATATCATTGATCCATTTCCCCATGCATAACTTTGCGGAACCTCACTGATACCGCAATACATCGGGGCATACACGCAGCCGTCGGCATCATCAACCCCATACCAGTAGATTCCCCCGACGGGATCGGGCAGCCAGTTTCTCGACTGTGCCACAAAGCTGTAGCCGGTTTGCTGTGTGGAGATCGCCCTTTCATTGCAGTACATCACACTGTCGATGGTGAATTCAAGCGGGCGCAGCCGGTAAGGAAGGTGAAACGGGCCGGCACCAAAATCATAGCGCATGTCGAGCGGTGTATCCTCGTAATGATCGCGCATGGCCGACATGACATCCCGCAAAGCGACAGCAGAATCAGGCTTCACCCACAAAGGCAGGCGGTTTGAAACATATCCGTTGGGGTTGGCAGAACCGTCCATTCGTTGTGAGTCATGTGATAAAACGCCTTTTGCATAATCGGTGTAGGCCGACTGATCCCTTACGGTCTTGCTTACTTTCCTGAAAAACGACCAAACCCTTGCATCGCAAAAACGGGCCCCTCCGAAATTCAACGGGTTGTAAACATCCGAAAAGCTGAAATCTGCATCCTTCCCTTTGTAGAACCCGTGTGCTTTTGCAAAACTGACAACGTCGGGAGAATGGTAAACGGTTTGCCCCGGGTCCTTCCAGTTGTTGATTTTTTGAAAAGGAAATGTGGTGATCCTTGCCTGGTTGGCATGGCCGCTCACATACCCATCGGGAATGAGCCTGGCCACCCACACCGCTCCTTTTTCGTACTTTCCTTTACCGATGACATCCATGATCCATGCTTCATTGGCATCGGAAATTGAAAATGATTCACCTGATGAGGCGTATCCGTAACGCTCCATCAAATCAGTTATCACCCTGATCATCTCACGTGCCGTTTTTGACCGCTGAAGCCCGATTTTCATGAGGGATCCGTAATCAAGGATGGCACCGGGCTGACCCGACAGGGAGTCTAACCCGCCAAAAGTAGTTTCACCGATGGCCACCTGGTGTTCATTCATAAACTGGATCACAGAACAGGTATGAGCCACTTCGGGGATGATTCCGAGGAATTGCCCGGATTCGTAGTGATATACTGCACACCTGTCGCCCGGCTGATGGTCGGCAGCCGGATAAAAAGCAATCGCCCCGTACCGGGTATGCGAATCGGCAGCATAGGTGATCATCACCGAACCGTCTTTACTCGCACCCTTGGTAATGATGAGGTTGGTGCAGGCAAATGAAGCCGGGAAATAGAGCAAAAGAAAAGATGAAAGGACAAATTGAATGATGTTTCTTGACATATATTTTTTATTACACCAGGCTGCAGCTATCGTTACCGTTTTTCAACCCTAACGTTATAAACTACACCCTGGTCATCGGTTAACTGAATAATGTAAAGGCCCGGGATGCACCCATCCAGGCTTAGTTGCCAGGTATCATGTTGATTTCCTGTGCTTCCTGATCCAACAACGCTTCCCTGTGACGAGAAGACCCTGTAACTGAAACTGTTTCCCGGGGGAAGGGGAATGTTGAGGATTCCGGTTGTAGGCACCGGAAAAGCAGTGATTTTCTCCTTTTTAACACCCGGGTTGATTCCGGTTGGCCAGTCAACACACCCGGTCATGGTAAACTCGGCAGCTGACGCCCACGGATTTCCGTTCATCTCCGACAGGGCCACCAGCCTGAAAAATTTCCCTGTTTTTGGCGTGTCAAAGGTGATCGTCTGGGGTGCACCTGAATTTTCAAACTGGCCTGTTTTAACGGCCGTACCCCAGTTTAACGAATCGTAACTAAAATACAGCTCATAGTTTTTAATCCAGCCGTTTGACCCATCCTGCCTCGGAAGGTAGGTGAACTTGCTGATCCTGTAACGTTCGCCGAGGTCGATCTGGATCTCATGCGGGTAAGGATCATTACCGGTACTCCAGCGCGTATGCCAGATGGAGGAAGGATTTCCGTCATAACTCATGGTAGCCAGTCCCGGGTCATTGGTTTCTTCGCTGTCAACATAAATAAGCGACCACAGGTGCTTCGGCAGTTCGGCAGGGTTTGTACAGTCATAGATGGATGGACAGGGTTCTGCCGAAACCATGGCATTCACCGTTTTGGTGTAGGTCTGGCCATTTTTCGTAACAGTCAGCATAACATCAAACGGGCCGGGATTTCCCAGAACCACCCGTGGATTGCGAATATCTGGATTGTCGATCCACGCAGGCTGCGGAGTAATGGTCCAGTGCCAGGTTGCTCCCTGGTGGGCCAGTATGGAATGGTCGTCAAATGACAGTGTGTCGAACATGCAGTCGTAATGCGGTTTTTCAACCCATGGATTGATGCGTGGCAGGAAGGCTGTATCTGCCATGCGTGATTCCCAAACCCCACCGTTGCCTCCAACCCTTATTTTGCCGTCCCTGAAAAATGGCAAGGCCATGTTCACAACCATCCCGGCAGGATAATTGCTGCTGAACAGGCTCCAGTCGCTCATGCCAACCTTTCGGTAGAACACCTTTGCCGTTTTCCCGTTTGTGGCATTTGTAAACAGGTAAACAAGGTCATTGCCTGCAGAGTCGGGCTGGATCACGATGCATTTCATGTATTCTGAAAGGCTCCCGGTCCAGTCTGTCCAGGTGTCGCCACCATCGGTCGACTTGAAAACTTTGCCGATATCGGCCGACCATGTTCCGTTTTGCAGGCAGGCATAAACCACATTTTCATTTGCGGGAGAAACAGCCATGAACAACTTGCCCTTCC
The DNA here is from genome assembly GCA_903959905.1 of uncultured Bacteroidales bacterium. Lineage (GTDB taxonomy): Bacteria > Bacteroidota > Bacteroidia > Bacteroidales > FEN-979 > CAIVAT01. Next base: position 9,211 of record CAJBYO010000001.1, on the reverse strand, counting down.
AGTTGGAAGTTCCGTAAGGCGGACTTGTCAGCGAAGGTTTCTGGAGCCAGGTCAGGCCACCATCTGTTGATTTGACCAACCCCGCGCCAACAAGATCCCCATAGAATACATCCGGATTGCTGCTGCTGATCTGGAAGTATCTCATTTTGGCCGGGAAATTATTTAGCAACTCCCATGATGCCCCCATGTCAGAACTCCTCCAGAATCCTGTTCCTTCAGCGAGGAAAAGTGTGTTGTAATAATTTGGGTGGTGCACCAGGTTGCTTCTGCGGCCACCGTATTCCTCCATGTTGGGATATTTGCTGAAGATGAACCTTCCTCCAGGTTTTCCCTCTGCGGTTTGAGGCAAAATCCAGCCGTTTCCAAGGTCGTCAAAGGCCACATGGCGGCTTTTCCCCTGCAGCACCCAGCCTGTGGGAGATTCGGCTCCACCCATCCTCAGGGCTTTCGGCTGGTAGAAGTCTGCAATGGAGGTATTCCCATTATGATACCTGCCACCCACCACGATATCTTCGTTCCATCCCTGGTCAAAACCCCACATGTCGGAACCGATAATCCCATTGACGCGGGGGGAGTAATTCGCAATAATGCCAAAGTTATCTGTGGTAAAATTCATCCCGCCGTCGGTGGAGACCCATGTTTCGCCGTTTGGCAGCATCTTGATATCCTGGATGTCGGGGTGAATGCTGAAACTCCCCGAATAGCCTCCAACAGCAGTAAAAGTGCTTCCGCCATTCAAGGATTTGTATAAGGTAGTTGTCCCGACAAGGATGATATTTTCATTTACCGGGGAAATGTCGAGTGCCAGGTCAAAATATCCCTGCCCGTTGTTCATCGGGAACGATCCTGACCCACCCGTTGCAACCAGTACCCAGCTCCATGTTGTCCCTGCCAGGGTTCCCTTTACCAGGTAGGGTGTGTTGTTTGCACTTAAAAGAATGGCCAGCAGCACATTCGGGTTGGACGGTGTGACCGCCAGCAGTCCGCCGCTGTTGTCAACGATGTTGTTGGGAAAGGCTGACTGTACCTGGAATGTCTGGCCCCCGTCAACCGACGTGATGACAGAGAATTTGCCCCCGGTTTTGGTGAGCGCAAACACCTGTGAGTTGTCATTGGGCCTGATCTCCACATCGTATGACTGGGCAGCCCATTTCTGTGACCATGTAGTGCCCCCGTTGGTACTGAGGTAAAGACCGTTCGACGATGCGGCAAAGATCTTTTGAGGATTCACGGGATCGATCCTGAGCCTGTCGGCATAAAACTGGCCGCCGGAGGGTAGCAAGGGAGTCCACGTAAGCCCGCCGTTCACCGTTTTATGGAGTTGGTTGCCCGCTGCTGCAAAAACTGTATTGGGATCGGAAGGATGCACAGCCACCGCCGTGACACCGCCGCCAAACGGATAGTTCTGCCCTGTTAACTGCCAGGAAAGCCCCTTGTTGGTGGTTTTATTCACATAACCGGTCTCTGTTCCGCCATAGATCACATTGTTGTCTGATGCCGCCACATCAAAGGAATAAACATTAACCTGCCATGGGCATGGCCCGGGAGCGACCGGTGTACCGGACTCATTAAGCCAGAATGTCTCCTTCGGGCCAAGGAACGTCCAGTCCGACCCGGTCAGTGAGGGTGAATTTATCTCATGCCGGGCGGTGAGTTGTGATTCCCTCAGGTTGGAATAATACTGTCCGATATCAGGCAACTCAATGCTCCCGTCGGGCAACGCGTATGAGGCAACAGCCCGGTCCCATATCCTGTAATACCGAATGATGGCGCTCTCTTCGCCGGGATGGTTTATCATGTAGGCATTAAACTCAAGGCCGACCTCATTGTAGTTTGCCGGGAACTGGTAAAGCATCCTTCCCCAGGATGGCAGATCATCACTGTAAGAAGGTTTATAACTCCTGATAATGCCTGGCAGTTCATCATAGGGCGTATAAACACCCTGACCCTGTGCCATCATGCTGAAAAACAGGATGACTACTGAGGTGGCGGTAATCCGGGATATGAAATTCATGTTAATGCTCCTCCTATTGTTGGATGACATGAGGTTGCATCAGTCAACTTTCACAAATTTGGCTGATATTCCTGAAACAGGTATTGTGAAAAAGTAGATGCCACCTGGCAGATCATGGATGTCAATGACTGTTTCCTGTGCGGTAACGCTCCCCTCCATGACCATTGCGCCTGAAAAGTTTAAAATGCGGTATTGGCCCCTGCTCCCTGTTTGAACAGTCAGCCGGTTGTATGCCGGGTTCGGATAAAATGCAAATGCCGGTTTCGCCAGTTCGCCTGCACCCACCGCCACATCAACCGTGGTACAAATTCCCTCCGACTCACCGTCGGCGTAGAGCGCCCTCACACAATAGGTGTAAACGCCACTTATAACATTCATGTCGGTATAAGCCGGTGCGGTGATCGGCGTGGTATTCAGTTTCAGACCGTTGCGGTACATATTGTATCCCTGGTTGATGCCTGAAGACGGTGCATTCCAGGTAAGATGAACATCGTGTCCGGAAACAGTGGCCTGTAAATTGGTCGGGGCAGGCAAAGGCGGCCTCAGCAAACCGATAAATTTGTATGCACCGTTTTCAGTCGCACTTACGTTCACGCCGCCGGCCCATCCGCAGTGATTGTTCACCCAGGTCATCTGCATATACCGTGCTCCCTGGGTTCCCAGGAATTCACTCCAGGTATGCCCTCCGTCAAAACTATAGGAAGAGCCCATATTTCCTGTTGACCCGGAACTTACCCATGTATTCTGCGTACCGGGAACATAAACCAGGTCGGTGGCAAAAACAGGGCCTGTCGGGGTGACAGCCGTCCATGTTAACCCGCCGTCAAATGTCTCACACATGGCGCCCGTCGTTCCGGCACTCTTATCCTGAACAAGCCCGTGTAAACCTGTTCTGAAAGACGGTTCAATATATTTCCCGTTGAATGGCTGAACGGTGGCAACGTTGTAGGTCAGTCCTTTGTCGGTGGAGCGGTAAACCCTCCCCATGTTCGTGCCGAACCAGATGGTATCGTGCACCGCGGAATAATATCCAACCACACCAAATTCCCCGGAAACGGGATTTGGAATGTTGGCGCCCGGGACCTGGGTCCAGTTCGTTCCTCCATTGGTGGTTGTGTAGATCTCAAACTCCCCGCCGATCGGGTCGCCCATGCACCATCCGTCGTTTTCATTGAAAAAATGAACGCAATTCGGGAATGAGGCACTGTTGCTGAAAGTTGCCGTAGTCTGCCGCGCCCATGTGGCACCACCGTCAACCGTCGCGTAAATTCCCATCGGTTTGTTTCCTGAAACCCTGTACATGGGAACGTAAGCTTTGTTATCGTCAATCGCGAATATCATGGCGGAAGCCAGTCCCGTCGTATTGGTGATCACGCCGGGGGTCCATGTGGCACCACCGTCTATGGATCTTGTAAAATCAGAGCATGCTGCAGTAGGGTTGTTGTCATCAAATGCAGCAGCCCATACAAAGTTACTGTCGGCAGCCGACATGTAGCTGATGCCCCTTGCCGCTGTTGGAAAGCCGCTTTCCTGGGTGATCCATTCTGCCACATTCAGGTTGATCTCGTTGTAAACCGTATCTGTTGCTGTATATGAGAATACCCTGACATTGTGGCTTCCAAGGTCGGAAGCCGATGTGTTCCAGGTGTAGGTCAGCGAAGTGCCAGTAACTGAATACTTCTCCACGTTATCAATAAAAAGTTTCATGGCCGAAGGAGTTCCAAGCACTGTGGTCGCTTCAATAGCCACAGGATAACCGACACCGATCACAGCATTGTTGACAGGATGTGAAATCCTGACAATCAGATTGGGGTTGTATGGCCTGATGTTCACAATGGCCGCATTGTCATTGTTAAACGTTGATCCGCCCGGATTCAGTGCGCCAATGGCATACCAGCCGTTGCTTGATCCCGACCATCCCCAGTTAAAATGGAATTTTCCGTCGCTGAGACGATATCCGTCGCACACCCAGGCATGGCCGTCGTTTCCGGATCCGCTGTAGTACATGGGCAGGCTCTGATCCAGGTTGGCACGCAACAAGGCTTTAAAGTCTTCCACATTGGCATAGTTGTTCTTGTATTTGATCTCACAACCGGGTTTGTAATTGAAATAATCCATTAAAGCATCCGGTACATCTTCACTGTAGGCTCCAGATCCGCTGGGTGCGTACTGCATATTGACAGAAACTCCGGCGTGGTACATGATGGTGGCAACACCCGGGTTTGCACTGCTGACATTGTTTGGCATGGAGGACCAGTTGTAGGTCGCTGCACCGAAATTCGCAGTCTGCACGCCGTACACAGGATGCGTATACGTATGTGATCCAACACCCTGGGGTGGGAAATTATGGTACTTCATGATCTGCGCCATTGCGGTGGCAACACAGCCGGTATACACATGGCCGCATGAGAAAGAGGAACCCGGGTCGGTGGGACACTGTGCATTGTAAAAACACCCCTGGTCCCAGGTTGTACTGAGCAACGGATTCACATCCAGAACGGACAGATCACCCTTACCGGCATTGATATCATCCCAGGCTTTCCGGGTCTCTTTATTGTCAAGTTTATGGCTGATGATCTGGTAAATTTCTTTTGAATACCCCTCCAGCCATTCTCTCACCGAAGGATTCTTCGGATCAGCCGGCAACTCGTTCTCAAATGAATAACCCAGTACCGGGATGGAGGCATCATCTGCCGCGACCAGCACAAATCCTCCGGTAGAATAAATAAATGTATATATGGTCGGAATTCCCTCGTATTCAAACACTTTGCCGTCTCCAACCCCAACAACTCCTTTGTATCCGGGATGTGTTGATTTAAAGAAATTGCCGGCTAAGGTCCATGCCTCATTCTGGGGTACATGCGCAGCCATGGCCATGCTGCCAAAGGCAATCATGGAGATAAAGAGGAAAAGTTTTTTCATCGGAGAGGTTTGGGTTAATTTTGAGGAGGTAAAATTAATAAAAAAACCGCAGCCTCAGTCAACTAACCCACTTTACCTGTGTACCTTCAGGGCTGGCCGACGGTACGCAACAATTTTCAGTGATTGAGGATGTCGAGTAATTTTTCCACCCCCGTTGTAGCCCTCTCCCTGATGATCGTCAGGTTTGGAATATAATACTGCGGCGATGCCTCCGGGTCGATCAGGAACGCCGGAATGCCTTCCGGGGCATACTGCATCAGCCCGGCCGCAGGGTAAACCTTCATGGAAGTTCCGATCACAACCAGGATATCTGCCATTTCCACCATGGATGCTGCAACCACGATGTTGGGAACAGCTTCCCCAAACCACACAATATGTGGGCGAAGCTGCGATCCCTTCTCACACAGTTCGCCGGGTTTCAGTTCCCACCCGGGAAGGGTGTAAACCAGGTGTTCATCAACGGTTGAGCGCACCTTTTTCAGCTCCCCGTGAAGGTGCAGCACCTTGGTTGACCCAGCCCGCTCGTGCAGGTCATCCACATTCTGCGTGATGATCTGAACATCATACAGGCCTTCAAGCCCTGCAAGAACATCATGCGCATGGTTCGGCTCCACTTCCTGCAGCTGTTTCCGCCGCATGTTGTAAAAATCAAGCACCATCAGCGGATCCCGTGCCCATGCTTCCGGTGTGGCAACATCCTCAATCCGGTGGTTTTCCCACAGGCCATCGCTGTCGCGAAAAGTCTTTATCCCGCTTTCCTGGCTGATCCCGGCACCTGAAAGCACCACAAGTTTTAACATATTGAAATTTTAAATTATCGGCTTTAACCGCAAAAATAGTCATGAATTTACGATTATGCCACACAAAATATTTCCTAATTTCGGACAAAATCTCCCGCCATGAAAACCACCACCCTTAACTCCCTGTTTTCACTGTTTCACTGTTTCACCATTTCACTGTTTATTACTTCCATAACCTGTGCGCAAAACCCCACCCCCCCCGACTGGGAAAACCCCTCCCTCACCGGGATCAACAACGAGCCGCCCCACGCCACCTTCATCCCCTTCGACAATGAAGCAGATGCACTAAAAAACGACTGGGCCGCCTCCCCGTATTATTCGCTGCTCAACGGAACCTGGAAGTTCAACTGGGCCGAAACTCCCGAAACGCGCCCACTTGATTTCTACAAAGACACCTTTGATGTAAGCCAGTGGAAGGATATCCAGGTACCGTCAACCATCGAGATCCAGGGTTACGGGTATCCCATTTATGTAAACCAGCCATACGAGTTCAAACACCTGATGAAACCCGACCCGCCAAAGGTTCCGCACGACTACAACCCGGTGGGAAGCTACCGACGTGATTTTGAGGTCCCGGGAACATGGGACGGACGCGATGTTTTTCTCCATTTTGGCGCCGTGAAGTCATTCTGCTATGTTTACCTCAACAACCAGCGCATCGGCATGGGAAAAGATGCTAAAATACCCGTCGAATTCAACATCACACCATACCTGCGGCCCGGCAAAAACACCCTGGGCATAGAAGTTTTCAGATGGTCGGACGGCTCTTACCTCGAATGCCAGGATATGTGGCGCATGAGCGGCATCAACCGCGATGTTTACCTCTTTTCCACCCCGAAAACCAGGATCAGGGATTTTTTTGTGGTGGGTGGGTTGTTCTCAAATTATATGCATGGGTTGTTGAAGGGGTGGGTAGTTGTACCCCACCCCCTGACCCCCTCCCCAAACAGGGAGGGGGAAGATGTGCGAATGGAGGTGGCACTGTTTGAATCGAAATCATCAAAAACCCCTGAATTCAGTGAAACATTCAATGTTCATTTGAAAACGAATTCAGAAGACACCCTGTTTTTTGAAAAATACATCCCAAATCCCAGGAAATGGAGTGCCGAAACACCAAACCTCTATCAACTTGTGCTCACCCTGAAAGACCAGGCCGGGAACATCCTGGAGACAACCGGTTGCAGCGTGGGATTCCGGACATCCGAGGTAAAAAACGGTCAGTTTCTCATCAATGGCAAACCTGTTCTGATCAAAGGTGTGAACCGCCATGAACACGATCCGGTAACCGGTCATGTCATCTCAAAAGAACTCATGCTGAAAGACATCACCCTGATGAAAGCTGCCAACATCAACACCGTGCGTACCTGCCATTACCCCGACGATCCTTACTGGTACCAGCTTTGCGATGAATACGGACTCTATGTGATTGATGAGGCCAATATTGAATCACACGGCATGGGTTACAGTCCCGACCGCACCCTCGGCAACAAACCGGCATGGAAGCAAGCCCATCTGAACCGCACGGAGCGCATGGTGGAACGCGACAAAAACCATCCCTGCGTCGTCATCTGGTCGCTGGGCAACGAAGCCGGAAACGGGTGCAACTTTGAAGCCACCTACGACTGGGTTAAAAACCGCGACAACAGCCGGCCGGTATGGTATGAACGCGCTGAACAGGGTGCCAACACCGACATCTTCTGTCCGATGTACTGGACCCCGGATGACCTGAAATGGTACGGCTACTCAAAGCAGCTCCGCCCCCTCATCATGTGCGAATATGCCCATGCCATGGGAAACAGCACCGGCAACTTCAAAGAATACTGGGATGTGATTGAAAAGTACCCGCAGCTTCAGGGAGGGTGCATCTGGGACTGGGTCGACCAGGGGATCCTGAAGCTGAACAACTCCGGCGAAGCCAGCCCGAAGCTGCTCCGCGATACCAGCTATCTCTTTGGCGGGGATTACGGACCGTCGAATGTGCCCAGTGATGGCAACTTCATGTGCAACGGCATCGTTTTCCCCGACCGCCGGCCGCATCCGGGGTACTGGGAAGTAAAAAAGGTGTACCAGTATGTGAAGTTCATCCTCAAGGATTCTGCCAGAATGACCTTCGATGCCGTTAATAAATATGATTTTTATGATCTCGCTAACACACAGCTTTCATGGGAACTGCTGGCCAACGGCAAGGTGGTTCAATCAGGCAAACTGGCACCGTTCAAACTCCTCCCGGGCGAAAAGAAAGAGCTGGCCATTGCGCTGCCCGACTTGAAACCAACCTTTGAAACAGAATATTTTGTGAATGTTTACCTGAAGACCACGTCTTCCTGGGGGTTGCTGCCCGCAGGCCACACCCTGGCATCGGAGCAATTCATACTGCCCAAACTTGCCGGAACAATAGGGACCTTTGTTGCCGGGCGGCATCCCGACATGACCGTGAAGGAAGACGAAACCTCCGTCTCGTTTACCTCGGATCAGCTTTCCATTGAATTCAGTAAAATCACCGGGTCACTCTCTTCCTGGATGTTCCATGGCACCGAACTGCTGGTACAGGGTCCGCTCCCCAACTTCAGGCGGGCACCCACCGACAACGACATCGGGAATGGCATGCCCAAGCGCTGCAAACCCTGGTTTGATGCGTCTGAGAAACGCACGTTAACCGGCACGGAAATAAAGAAGACCTCTGAAACAGAAACGCTGATCACCTTCCGTTTTCTCTTTCCCGACTCCGTTGCCACTGAAACCGTTGCCTATACGGTTCATGCCAGTGGGAAAGTGGATGTAGCCGTTTCACTGAAACCGCTGAAACAGAAACTGCCCGAAATCCCGCGCGTGGGGCTTAATCTGCGGGTTAGCCCTGAGTTCAGTAAAGTCGCCTGGTATGGCCGTGGCCCCTGGGAAAACTACCAGGACCGCAACAGGTCGGCATTTATGGGCATCTACGAAAGCAATGTGGAAGACCAGTTCACGCCCTATGTTCGTCCACAGGAGAACGGATACAAAACCGACGTCAGGTGGATGATCCTGGAAAACGAAAAGCATTATCTCCTTAAATTCACAGGATCCCCCCTGATCTGTTTCAGTGCCCTACCTTATACCTATGATGAAATGAAGGGCTTTTTCCAGGGCGGCAGGCATCTGCACGACCTGGTGCGCAGCCCGTTTGTTGACCTGAATATTGACTACAAGCAGATGGGCGTAGGCGGCGACGACAGCTGGGGCGCGCGGACGCATGAGGAGTTTTCGTTGCCGGCGGGGAGCTATGAATATGGTTTTAGCATGGAAGCAGGAATAAATGGTGAGATGGTGAAATAGTGAGATGATGAGGTAACGGTCTCGAAGGCGCACGAAGTTTACTCCATATCATCAACCCTTCGTGCGACTTAGTGTATCCTTTGACGCCTTAGTGGTTAAAATAACACCAGTGTTCTCAAACTGCATTGGAAGAGTTCATTTTCCAGTTTGATTTCGTTCCATC